>NZ_JADHDV010000043.1 GCF_016820515.1 Pseudoxanthomonas beigongshangi
GGCGTCGTGGCCAAGATCATCAAGTAAGCTGCTGTTCCGGCGAATCGCTTCGCCGGACCTCGCGAACGGCGGGCCGGAACCTCGGTCCGCCTTCGCCGTCTAAGGGAAACCTTTAGCAAATCGATACGCCAGTAGCTCAATTGGCAGAGCAGCGGTCTCCAAAACCGCAGGTTGGGGGTTCGAGTCCCTCCTGGCGTGCCACACCGGCGGAGTCTTCCGCACAGGGCCGGCTTGCATGGCCGGCCCCTTAGAGCAAAGAGCGACACTGACTTGAACAGCAAGGTCGAACAATCCAAAGGCGGCGCATCCGCCGGCGACATCGCCAAGTACGTGCTGGCCGCTGCCCTCGTGGTCGCGGGCCTGGTGGCGTGGTGGTGGTTCAATGGCCAGTGGGCCACGCCGCTGCGTTCGCTGGCGGTCGCGGCCGGCCTGGTCCTGGGCACGGTCGTGTTCCTGACCACCGGCAAGGGCCGGGACACCCGGGAATTCCTGTCCGAATCGCGGTTCGAGTTGCGCAAGGTGGTCTGGCCGACCCGCCAGGAAGCGACCCGCATGACCTGGGTGGTGGCGATCGTCGTCATCATCCTGAGCCTGCTGCTGGCAGGCTTCGATTTCGCCATCAAATGGGCGATCGAGTTGTTCCTGGACTACGGCCGCTGAGGAGGATGTCGCAGTGAAGCGTTGGTACGTGGTTCACGCCTATTCGGGCTTCGAGAAGTCGGTTGCACAGGCGCTGCGGGATCGCATCGTCCGCAACGACATGCAGGAAAAGTTCGGCGACGTCCTGGTTCCGACCGAGGAAGTGGTCGAGATGCGCTCCGGCCAGAAGCGCCGTTCCGAGCGCAAGTTCTTCCCGGGCTATGTCCTGGTCCAGATCGAGACCCATGACGAGGCGGGCATCCCGCGCATGGACAACGAGAGCTGGCATCTGGTCAAGGAAACCAGCAAGGTGCTGGGCTTCATCGGCGGCACCGCCGATCGCCCGCTGCCGATCCGTGACGAGGAGGCCGCCGCCATCCTGGACCGCGTTCAGGAAGGTGTGGAAAAGCCCCGTCCCAAGGTGCTGTTCGAGCCGGGCGAGATGGTCCGGGTCATCGACGGCCCGTTCAACGACTTCAACGGCGTGGTCGAGGAAGTCAACTACGAAAAGAGCCGCCTGCGCGTGGCGGTGCTCATTTTCGGCCGCTCCACCCCCGTGGAGCTGGAATTCGGCCAGGTCGAGAAGGCCTGACCCCCTCCCGGCGTGCCCCCGGCACGGCCAGGAAAACCCTGATATACTGCGCGGCTCCCTGTCCAAAGGAGCCGGGCAGGGCACCCGCCGCCGCAAGGCGGCTTCCGTGCGTCTACAACGCGAAGCCGGGACGCGTGATTTTCCCGGTCCGATGGGGAGCCTGCAAAACAGGCGCTAGCACCCGGAGAGAACTCAAATGGCTAAGAAAGTTGTTGGTTACATCAAGCTGCAGGTGAAGGCCGGCCAGGCCAACCCCTCGCCGCCGGTCGGTCCGGCCCTGGGCCAGCGCGGCCTGAACATCATGGAATTCTGCAAGGCGTTCAACGCCGCCACGCAGAAGCTGGAACCGGGTCTGCCGATTCCGGTGGTCATCACCGCCTATTCCGATCGTACGTTCACCTTCATCACCAAGACGCCGCCGGCGACCATCCTGCTGAAGAAGGCCGTGGGCATCCAGTCCGGCTCCAAGCGCCCGAACACCGAGAAGGTGGGCAAGGTGACCCGCAAGCAGCTGGAAGAGATCGCCAAGGCGAAGGAACCCGACCTGACCGCGGCCGACCTGGACGCAGCAGTTCGCACGATCGCGGGTTCGGCCCGCTCCATGGGCCTGACGGTGGAGGGTTAAGAGATGGCACAGACCAAGCGACAGAAGGCCATCCTGGCCGCAGTGACCCCGGGCAAGGCATATGCCATCGACGAGGCGCTGAAGATCATCAAGTCCGCCACCAAGGCCAAGTTCGTCGAGTCCGTCGACGTCGCCGTGCGCCTGGGCGTGGACGCCAAGAAGTCCGACCAGCAGGTTCGCGGTTCGACCGTGCTGCCGGCCGGTACCGGCAAGTCGGTGCGCGTGGCGGTGTTCGCCCCGGCCGGCGCCAAGGCTGACGAAGCGGCCGCCGCCGGCGCCGAAGCCGTCGGCATGGACGACCTGGCCGAGAAGATGCTGGCCGGCGACATCAACTACGACGTGGTCATCGCCACGCCGGACGCGATGCGCGTGGTCGGCAAGCTGGGCACCGTGCTGGGCCCGCGCGGCCTGATGCCGAACCCGAAGGTCGGCACCGTGTCCCCGAACCCGGCCGAAGCCGTGAAGAACGCCAAGTCGGGTCAGGTGCGCTACCGCACCGACAAGGCCGGCATCATCCACTGCACCATCGGCAAGGCCAGCTTCGAGGACGAAGCGCTGAAGAACAACCTGCAGGCCCTGCTGGCCGATCTGGTCAAGGCCAAGCCGGCCACCGCCAAGGGTCAGTACCTGCAGAAGATCTCGGTCAGCTCGACCATGGGTCCCGGCGTCACCGTCGACCAGTCGTCGCTCAACCTGAAGTGATGAACCGGCCCGCGCGCCTGGCGCGCGGGCCTGCTGGTTCATCATCCCTGCGAAAGCAGGAATCCATTGGAATCTTGAAGATCCCTGGATCCGGCCCACGCAAGGAAATGAAACAAGGCAGCCTCCGCGAGGACGTTGCCGAACATTTGAGGGCAATCGCAACGGAATCCGTTCCCGAGCGATAGCCGTCAAAGACCGCAGGTGCGGTCCGCGCGCATCGACGACGGGCACGGAAGCTCGTGTTGGCAGGGAATCGCCGTCGATGGAAGCGGGATCGCTTAATCCGGACCCGAAAGGGGACGCGCCTGCGCAGATGGTGCCGCCTTCTGGAAATTTCCTGGTGCAGATTCATGCCAGTCAGAAAGGCCACCGCCGGGGCTCGCGCCCCCGGTACCCAGGATGGGTGCCGTCCAGGACCGCAAGCGGCAGGAGCCGCGAGCGGAATCAACAAGTGAGGAGTGTATGGCTCTCAATCTGTCCCAGAAGCAAGAAGTAGTCGCCGAACTGGCAGACGTCGCCGCCAAGGCGCACTCCCTGGTCGCCGCCGAATACGCAGGCATCACGGTCACCCAGATGACCGCGATGCGCAAGAAGGCGCGTGAGACCGGCGTGTTCCTGAAAGTTGTCAAGAACACCCTGGCTTCCCGTGCCGTCGAAGGTACCGAATACGAGTGCGTCAAGGAAAAGCTCGTCGGTCCGCTGCTGTATGCGTTTTCGACGGAAGAACCCGGCGCTGCCGGGCGTCTGATCAAGGAATTCGCCAAGGGCAACGACAAGCTGCAGGCCAAGGTGGTCTCGGTGGGCGGTCAGCTGTATCCGGCCAGCCACGTTGACGTGCTGGCGTCGCTGCCGACCCGTGATCAGGCCCTGGCCATGCTGGCCCGCGTCCTGGCCGAACCGGCCGCGATGTTCGCCCGTGCCGTCAAGGCCGTGGGCGACAAGCAGGGTGGCGGCGAAGCCGTCGCCGAAGCTGCGGCCGAAGCCTGAGTTCGACGTCTTAACGGTTCACTGAACCCTTTCCCAAGATAAATTTCCAAAAGGTAAACACAATGTCCCTTTCCAACGAACAGATCGTCGACGCCATTGCCGGCAAGACCCTGATGGAAGTGATGGAGCTGGTCAAGGCCATCGAAGAGAAGTTCGGCGTCTCCGCCGCCGCCCCGGTCGTCGCTGCTGCCGGTCCGGCCGCCGCCGCCGCCCCGGCCGAAGAGCAGACCGAGTTCACCGTCACCCTGAAGACCGCCGGCGACAAGAAGGTCGAAGTCATCAAGGCCGTCCGCGCCATCACCGGCCTGGGCCTGAAGGAAGCCAAGGACCTCGCCGAGGCCGGTGGCGTCCTGAAGGAAGCCGCTTCGAAGGAAGACGCCGAGAAGATGAAGAAGGACCTCGAGGCCGTCGGCGCCACCGTCGAAGTGAAGTAAGCAACATCCGTCGCCAAGCAACATCGGCGGCAAACCGAGGCCGGGGGCGCAAGCCCCTGGCCTTCGGTCGTTCTTTGAAAGGCCGGGATTGGTGATTCGGGAGTAGGGATTGGAAGAGCAAAACAGCGCTGTTCCGAATCCCGAATCCCCAATCCCGAATCCCCGCCTCCAATCGANGCCTCCAATCGAGTTTGTAGTTGGAAGCAGCAGCAGAAGGCGTGCTGGTGCCGGCAATACCAGCGGCTTCCAACTGAAAATTCTCCCGTTCGAAAGAATGTTCCCCCGGGGTCGCGGACGCGCGGCCCCCGATGCCAAAGGCACTCCCATGACGACATACTCGTTCACCGAGAAGAAGCGCATCCGCAAGGACTTCGGCAAACAGCGTTCGATCCTCGAAGTCCCCTTCCTGCTTGCCATCCAGGTCGACTCCTACCGCGAATTCCTGCAGGAATTCACCGAGCCGTCCAAGCGCGAGGATCGCGGCCTGCACGCCGCCCTCAAATCGGTGTTCCCGATCTCCAGCTACAGCGGCAACGCCGCGCTGGAGTACGTTGGCTACAAGCTGGGCGAACCGGTGTTCGACGAGCGCGAGTGCCGCAACCGTGGCTTGAGCTACGGCGCCCCCCTGCGCGTCACCGTGCGCCTGGTCATCTATGACCGCGAATCGTCCACCAAGGCGATCAAGTACGTGAAGGAGCAGGAGGTCTATCTGGGCGAAATCCCGCTGATGACCGAGAACGGCACCTTCATCGTCAACGGCACCGAGCGCGTCATCGTTTCCCAGCTGCACCGCTCGCCGGGCGTGTTCTTCGACCACGACCGCGGCAAGACCCACAGCTCGGGCAAGCTGCTGTACAGCGCCCGCATCATCCCTTACCGCGGCTCCTGGCTGGACTTCGAGTTCGATCCCAAGGACGCGCTGTTCACCCGTATCGATCGTCGCCGCAAGCTGCCGGTGACCATCCTGCTGCGCGCGCTGGGCTACTCCAACGAGGAGATGCTCAACGAGTTCTTCGACATCAACACTTTCCACATCCTGCCCGAAGGCGTGCAGCTGGAACTGGTGTCCGAGCGCCTGCGTGGTGAAACCCTCAACTTCGACCTGGCTGACGGCGACAAGGTCATCGTCGAAGCCGGCAAGCGCATCACCGCGCGCCACGTGAAGCAGCTGGAGCAGTCCGGCATCTCCGCGCTGGCGGTGCCCGACGAGTACCTGGTCGGCCGCATCCTGTCGCACGACGTGATCGACGGCAACACCGGCGAACTGCTGGCCAACGCCAACGACGAGATCACCGAAGAGCAACTGGTCAAGTTCCGCAAGGCCGGCGTCGACGCGGTCGGCACCCTGTGGGTGAACGATCTGGATCGTGGTCCGTACCTGTCCAACACCCTGCGCATCGATCCGAGCCGCACCCAGCTGGAAGCGCTGGTCGAAATCTACCGGATGATGCGTCCGGGCGAGCCGCCGACCAAGGACGCCGCGCAGAACCTGTTCCACAACCTGTTCTTCACCTTCGAGCGCTACGACCTGTCCAATGTCGGCCGGATGAAGTTCAACCGCCGTGTCGGCCGCAAGGAAGTCACCGGCGAGGCCGTGCTGTACGACAAGAAGTACTTCGGTTCGCGCACCGACGAAGAGGCCAAGCGCCTGGTCGCCGAACTGGGCGACACCTCGGACATCCTGGACGTGATCAAGGTCCTGACCGAGATCCGCAATGGCCGCGGCACCGTCGACGACATCGACCACCTGGGCAACCGCCGCGTGCGTTCGGTCGGTGAAATGGCCGAGAACGTGTTCCGCGTGGGCCTGGTCCGCGTCGAGCGCGCGGTCAAGGAGCGCCTGTCGATGGCCGAGTCCGAGGGCCTGACCCCGCAGGAGCTGATCAACGCCAAGCCGGTGGCCGCCGCGATCAAGGAGTTCTTCGGCTCCTCGCAGCTGTCCCAGTTCATGGATCAGAACAACCCGCTGTCGGAAGTGACCCACAAGCGCCGCGTCTCGGCGTTGGGCCCGGGCGGTCTGACCCGCGAGCGCGCCGGCTTCGAAGTGCGCGACGTGCACCCGACCCACTACGGCCGCGTCTGCACCATCGAGACTCCGGAAGGCCCGAACATCGGCCTGATCAACTCGCTGGCCGTGTACGCCCGCACCAACAATTACGGCTTCCTGGAAACCCCGTACCGCAAGGTCGTGGACGGTACCATCACCGACGAGATCGAGTACCTGTCGGCGATCGAGGAAAACGAGTACGTCATCGCCCAGGCCAATGCGCTGCATGATGCCAAGGGCCACCTGACCGAGCAGTTCGTGCCGTGCCGCTACCAGGGCGAGTCGCTGCTGAAGCCGCCGAGCGAAGTGGACTACATGGATGTCTCGCCGATGCAGACCGTGTCGGTCGCGGCGGCGCTGGTGCCGTTCCTGGAGCACGACGACGCCAACCGCGCGCTGATGGGCGCCAACATGCAGCGCCAGGCCGTGCCGACGCTGCGTGCGCAGAAGCCGCTGGTCGGTACCGGCATCGAGCGCGCCGTGGCGCGCGACTCGGGCGTGACCGTCAACGCGCGTCGCGGTGGCGTGGTCGAGCAGATCGACGCGGCCCGCATCGTGGTCAAGGTCAACGAGAGCGAGATCTCCGGCGAGCACGATGCCGGCGTGGATATCTACACGCTGATCAAGTACACCCGCTCCAACCAGAACACCTGCATCAACCAGCGTCCGCTGGTGAACGTGGGCGACGTGGTGGCGCGCGGCGACGTGCTGGCCGACGGTCCCTCGACCGACATCGGCGAACTGGCCCTGGGCCAGAACATGCTGATCGCGTTCATGCCGTGGAACGGCTACAACTTCGAAGACTCCATCCTGCTTTCCGAGCGCGTGGTGGAAGAGGATCGCTACACCACGATCCACATCGAAGAGCTGACCTGCGTCGCGCGCGACACCAAGCTGGGTCCGGAGGAAATCTCGGCCGACATCCCGAACGTCTCCGAGCAGGCGCTGAACCGCCTGGACGAGAGCGGCGTGGTGTACATCGGCGCCGAAGTGCGCGCCGGCGACATCATGGTCGGCAAGGTCACCCCGAAGGGCGAGAGCCAGCTGACTCCGGAAGAGAAGCTGCTGCGCGCGATCTTCGGCGAGAAGGCGTCCGACGTTAAGGACAGCTCGCTGCGCGTGCCGCCCGGCATGGACGGCACCGTCATCGACGTGCAGGTCTTCACCCGCGACGGCATCGAGAAGGACAAGCGCGCGCGCCAGATCGAGGAAAGCGAGATCAAGCGCGTCAAGAAGGACTTCGACGACCAGTTCCGCATCCTGGAAAGCGCCATCTATGCCCGCCTGCGTTCGCAGCTGGTCGGCAAGGTCGCCAACGGTGGTCCGGGCCTGAAGAAGGGCGACACCGTCAATGACGCCTACCTGGACGGCCTGAAGAAGGCCGACTGGTTCGCCATCCGCATGAAGGACGACGACGCCTCCGACGCCATCGAACGCGCCCAGAAGCAGATCCAGGCGCACGAGAAGGAGTTCGAGCGCCGCTTCGCCGACAAGCGCGGCAAGATCACCGCCGGCGACGACCTCGCCCCGGGTGTGCTGAAGATGGTCAAGGTCTACCTGGCCGTGAAGCGCCGCATCCAGCCGGGCGACAAGATGGCCGGCCGTCACGGCAACAAGGGCGTGGTGTCGACCATCGTGCCGGTCGAGGACATGCCGTACATGGCCACCGGCGAGACCGTGGACATCGTGCTGAATCCGCTGGGCGTGCCGTCGCGTATGAACATCGGCCAGGTGCTGGAAGTCCATCTGGGCTGGGCCGCCAAGGGACTGGGCCGGAAGATCCAGGCCATGCTGGAAGCCCAGGCCAAGGTTGCCGACCTGCGCAAGTTCCTGGACCAGATCTACAACCACGAAAAGAAGCTGGGCGAAGATCGCGTCGACCTGTCGCAGTTCAGCGACGAGGAACTGATCAACCTCGCGCGCAACCTGACCGACGGCGTGCCGATGGCCACCCCGGTGTTCGACGGCGCGGCGGAAGCGGAAATCAAGCACATGCTGGAACTGGCGGATCTGCCGATCAGCGGCCAGACCCAGCTGTTCGATGGCCGCACCGGCGAAGCGTTCGATCGCCACACCACGGTCGGCTACATGCACATGCTGAAGCTGAACCACCTGGTGGACGACAAGATGCACGCCCGCTCGACCGGCCCGTACTCGCTGGTCACCCAGCAGCCGCTGGGCGGCAAGGCGCAGTTCGGCGGCCAGCGTTTCGGCGAAATGGAAGTCTGGGCGCTGGAAGCCTACGGCGCGGCGCACACCCTGCAGGAAATGCTGACGGTCAAGTCGGACGACGTGCAGGGCCGCAACCAGATGTACAAGAACATTGTCGACGGCGAACACGAGATGGTCGCGGGCATGCCGGAATCCTTCAACGTGCTGGTGAAGGAAATCCGCTCCCTGGCCATCAACATGGAACTGGAAGACAACTGAGGTTCGGGATTGGTGATACGGGATTCGGGATTGGCAAGCGATTGCCTCCCGAATCTCCCGGATCCCCGCTCTGACGAATCCCCAATCTCGAATTCCGAATCCCGGAGAAAACCATGAAAGATTTGCTCAACCTCTTCAACCAGCAGCGCCAGACGCTGGATTTCGACGCGATCAAGATCGCGCTGGCTTCGCCGGACCTGATCCGTTCCTGGTCCTACGGTGAAGTGAAGAAGCCGGAAACGATCAACTACCGTACCTTCAAGCCGGAGCGCGATGGCCTGTTCTGCGCCGCCATCTTCGGCCCGATCAAGGACTACGAGTGCCTGTGCGGCAAGTACAAGCGCATGAAGCACCGCGGCGTGGTCTGCGAGAAGTGCGGTACCGAAGTCACCCTGGCCAAGGTGCGCCGCGAGCGCATGGGCCACATCGACCTGGCCTCGCCGGTCGCGCACATCTGGTTCCTCAAGTCGCTGCCCTCGCGCATCGGCCTGATGCTGGACATGACCCTGCGCGACATCGAGCGTGTGCTGTACTTCGAAGCCTACGTGGTCACCGAACCCGGTCTGACCACCCTGGAACGCCGCCAGCTGCTCACCGAAGAGCAGTACATGCAGGCGCGCCAGGAGCACGGCGACGACTTCGACGCCGCGATGGGCGCCGAGGCGGTCTATGACCTGCTGCGTACCATCGACCTGCAGGCCGAGATGGTCAACCTGCGCGAGGAAATCGCCAGCACCAACTCCGAGACCAAGCTCAAGCGCCTGACCAAGCGCATCAAGCTGATCGAGGCGTTCCTGGAGTCGGGCAACCGTCCGGAATGGATGGTCATGACCGTGCTGCCGGTGCTGCCGCCGGATCTGCGCCCGCTGGTGCCGCTGGACGGTGGCCGCTTCGCGACCTCCGACCTGAACGACCTGTACCGCCGCGTCATCAACCGCAACAACCGCCTGCGCCGCCTGCTGGAGCTGAACGCCCCGGACATCATCGTGCGCAACGAAAAGCGCATGCTGCAGGAATCGGTCGACGCGCTGATGGACAACGGCCGCCGCGGCCGCGCCATCACCGGCACCAACAAGCGCCCGCTCAAGTCGCTGGCCGACATGATCAAGGGCAAGCAGGGCCGCTTCCGCCAGAACCTGCTCGGCAAGCGCGTCGACTACTCCGGTCGTTCGGTCATCGTGGTCGGTCCGTACCTCAAGCTGCACCAGTGCGGCCTGCCGAAGAAGATGGCGCTGGAGCTGTTCAAGCCGTTCGTGTTCGCCAAGCTGCAGCGTCGCGGCCTGGCCACCACCATCAAGGCCGCCAAGAAGCTGGTCGAGCGTGAGGAAGCCGAAGTCTGGGACATCCTGGAAGAGGTCATCCGCGAACACCCGGTGCTGCTGAACCGTGCGCCGACCCTGCACCGCCTGGGCATCCAGGCGTTCGAGCCGGTGCTGATCGAAGGCAAGGCGATCCAGCTGCATCCGCTGGTCTGCACCGCGTTCAACGCCGACTTCGACGGTGACCAGATGGCCGTGCACGTCCCGCTGTCGCTGGAAGCGCAGCTGGAAGCCCGCGCGCTGATGATGTCGACCAACAACATCCTGTCGCCCGCCAACGGCGAGCCGATCATCGTGCCGTCGCAGGACGTCGTGCTCGGCCTGTACTACATGACCCGCGCCCTGGAGAACAAGAAGGGCGAAGGCATGGCGTTCGCCAACATCTCCGAGGTCAAGCGCGCCTACGACAACCGCGTGGTCGAGCTGCACGCCAAGGTCAAGGTCCGCATCACCGAGGTGGTGACCGACGAGGACGGCAGCAAGCAGCGCAAGTCGTCGATCGTGGACACCACGATCGGCCGCGCGCTGCTGGCCGACATCCTGCCGGAAGGCCTGCCGTTCGCGCTGGCCAACACCGAGTTGAACAAGAAGGCCATCAGCCGCCTGATCAACTCCAGCTACCGCATGCTGGGCCTGAAGGACACGGTCGTGTTCGCCGACAAGCTGATGTACACCGGCTTCGCCTACGCGACCCGCGCCGGCGTCTCCATCGGCATCGACGACATGCTGATCCCGGCCGAGAAGAAGGGCATCCTGGGCGAAGCCGAGCAGGAAGTGCTGGAAATCCAGGAGCAGTACCAGTCGGGCCTGGTCACCGCCGGCGAGCGCTACAACAAGGTGGTCGACATCTGGTCGCGCACCAACGAGCGCATCGCCAAGGCGATGATGGACACGATCGGTACCGACAAGGTGCAGAACGCCAAGGGCGAGACCATCAACGAAAAGTCGATGAACTCGCTGTACATCATGGCCGACTCCGGCGCGCGTGGTAGCCAGGCTCAGATCCGCCAGCTGGCCGGCATGCGCGGCCTGATGGCGCGCCCCGATGGTTCGATCATCGAGACGCCCATCAAGGCGAACTTCCGCGAAGGCCTGAACGTGCAGGAGTACTTCAACTCCACCCACGGTGCCCGAAAGGGTCTGGCCGATACCGCGTTGAAGACGGCGAACTCGGGTTACCTGACCCGCCGCCTGGTCGACGTGGCGCAGGACGTGGTGATCACCGAAGTGGACTGCGGCACCAGCGAAGGCCTGACCATGACTCCGATCGTGGAAGGCGGCGACGTGGTCGAGCCGCTGCGCGATCGCGTGCTGGGTCGTGTCGTGGCCGAGGACGTGTTCCTGCCGGGCAACGACGAGGATCCGATCGTCACCCGCAACACCCTGCTGGACGAAGCCTGGGTGCAGAAGCTGGAAGACGCCAGCGTGCAGTCCATCAAGGTGCGTTCCACCATCACCTGCGAATCCGAGTTCGGCGTGTGCGCGCACTGCTACGGTCGCGACCTGGCCCGCGGCCACATCGTCAACATCGGTGAAGCGGTCGGCGTCATCGCCGCCCAGTCGATCGGCGAGCCCGGCACCCAGCTGACCATGCGTACGTTCCACATCGGTGGTGCGGCTTCGCGTGCGGCGGCGGTGGACAACATCACCGTCAAGACCACCGGCTCGATCAAGTTCAACAACCTGAAGTACGTCGAGCACGCCAACAGCAGCCTGGTCGCGGTGTCGCGCTCGGGCGAACTGTCGGTGCTGGACGGCCACGGTCGCGAGCGCGAGCGCTATAAACTGCCCTACGGCGCCACCATCAACGTCAAGGACGGCGACCAGATCACCGCCGGCCAGGCCGTGGCGAACTGGGATCCGCATAACCACCCGATCGTCTCGGAAGTGGCCGGTTTCGTCCGCTTCGTGGACTTCGTCGATGGCGTCACCGTCATCGAGAAGACCGACGAGCTGACCGGCCTGGCCTCGCGCGAGATCACCGATCCGAAGCGTCGCGGTTCGCAGGGCAAGGATCTGCGCCCGATCGTCCGCATCGTCGACAAGGACGGCAAGGACCTGAACATCCCGGGCACCGACCTGCCGGCGCAGTACCTGCTGCCGCCGCGTTCGATCGTCAACCTGCAGGACGGCGCCCCGGTGGGCGTGGGCGACGTGGTCGCCAAGATCCCGCAGGAAGCCTCGAAGACCCGCGACATCACCGGTGGTCTGCCGCGCGTGGCCGACCTGTTCGAAGCGCGCAAGCCGAAGGATCCGGCGATCCTGGCCGAGCGCTCCGGCGTGATCAGCTTCGGCAAGGACACCAAGGGCAAGCAGCGTCTGATCATCAAGGACACCGATGGTTCGGAGCACGAGGAGCTGATTCCGAAGTTCCGCCAGATCATCGTGTTCGAAGGCGAGCACGTGACCAAGGGCGAAACCATCGTGGACGGCGAGCCGAGCCCGCAGGACATCCTGCGCCTGCTGGGCGTGGAACCGCTGGCGGCCTATCTGGTGAAGGAAATCCAGGACGTGTACCGCCTGCAGGGCGTGAAGATCAACGACAAGCACATCGAGGTGATCACCCGCCAGATGCTGCGCAAGGTCGAGATCACCGATACCGGCAACAGCAAGTTCCTGTCCGGCGAGCAGGTCGAGAAGCAGCGCCTGATCGAGGAGAACGTCAAGCTGGCCGCCCGCAACGAACTACCGGCCAAGTACGACCCGGTCCTGCTGGGCATCACCAAGGCCTCGCTGGCGACCGAATCGTTCATCTCGGCGGCTTCGTTCCAGGAGACCACCCGCGTGCTCACCGAGGCGGCCGTTCGCGGTACCCGCGACAGCCTGCGCGGCCTGAAGGAAAACGTGATCGTCGGCCGCCTGATCCCGGCCGGTACCGGCTTGGCCTACCACAACCAGCGTCGCCGCAACGCCTCCGGTCTGACCGAGGCGGAAGTGGATGCGCTGGCGGGCAGCCCGGCCGAAGCTTCGACCCCGGCCCCCGCGGCCGAGGAAGCCGGCGAGGAGTCCAGCGCCAGCTAAAAACGGCAAGATGGCGGCCTCAGGGCCGCCCCAGACCACGAAATGAGGGGCAGGGAGCCCCTCGTTTTCGGCCCAGGAAGGGCGGGATCGCAAACCTGTAGAGGCCCCCGGCATACACCGCATTGACGGTGTCGCCGGGTGCCAGCTATACTTTTCCGTCTCGGTGGGCCGGTTCGCGGCCTGCCGTCGTTTTCACGCAACAAGGCTCCGGCCTTCACCCAAAGAATCCAAACATGGCAACCATCAACCAGCTGGTCCGCAAGCCGCGGCAGGCAACCACTTACAAGAGCGCCTCGCCGGCGCTGGACAAGTGCCCGCAGCGTCGCGGCGTGTGCACGCGCGTCTACACCACCACCCCGAAGAAGCCGAACTCGGCGCTTCGCAAGGTGGCCAAGGTGCGCCTGACCAACCAGGAAGAAGTCATCAGCTACATCGGTGGCGAAGGTCACAACCTGCAGGAGCACTCCGTGGTGCTCGTGCGTGGCGGTCGTGTGAAGGACCTGCCGGGCGTGCGTTACCACACCGTCCGCGGTTCGCTCGACGCCTCCGGCGTCGCCAAGCGTCGCCAGGGCCGTTCCAAGTACGGCGCCAAGCGCCCGAAGGCTTAAGGTTAAGGAAGAAGAACTATGTCGCGTAAAGGCTCAGCTCCCCAGCGTGAAGTCCTGCCGGATCCCAAACACGGCAGCCAGACGATCGCCCGTTTCATCAACATGGTCATGCTCAGCGGCAAGAAGTCCGTCGCCGAGAAGATCGTCTATGGCGCCATGGATGTCATCGGCGAAAAGAACCCGAATGCCCTGGAACTGGTCGAGAAGGCGCTGGACAACGTCGCCCCGACCGTCGAGG
Source organism: Pseudoxanthomonas beigongshangi (assembly GCF_016820515.1). Classification (GTDB taxonomy): domain Bacteria; phylum Pseudomonadota; class Gammaproteobacteria; order Xanthomonadales; family Xanthomonadaceae; genus Pseudoxanthomonas_A; species Pseudoxanthomonas_A beigongshangi. Next base: position 13,643 of record NZ_JADHDV010000043.1, read on the forward strand.
TGAAGTCCCGCCGCGTCGGCGGTGCGACCTACCAGGTGCCGGTCGAAGTGCGTTCCAGCCGCCGTCTGGCGCTGGCGATGCGCTGGTTGATCGAATCCGCCCGCAAGCGCGGCGAGAACTCGATGCCGCGCAAGCTGGCCGCCGAACTGCTGGACGCCTCGGAAAACCGCGGTGGCGCCATCAAGAAGCGTGAAGAGACCCACCGCATGGCGGAAGCGAACAAGGCGTTCGCCCACTACCGCTGGTAACAAGCCAGGCCCCCTTGCAACCGGGGGCCATCGGCACCATCTAGGTGCCCCAAGCGGCCTGTCCGCAGAACCCGAAGGCCGCCGCAAGGCGGCATTCGGCCATATAGAAGATCGCCCTCCACGGAGGACCGGATTCCCGTCGGTTCTCCCATCAGAAAAGAGAGACTGTCGTGGCTCGCACCACTCCCATCGAGCGTTACCGCAACTTCGGCATCATGGCCCACATCGACGCGGGCAAGACCACCACGTCCGAGCGCATCCTGTTCTACACCGGCAAGAGCCACAAGATCGGTGAAGTGCACGAAGGTGCCGCCACGATGGACTGGATGGAGCAGGAGCAGGAGCGCGGTATCACCATCACTTCCGCCGCCACCACGGCGTTCTGGAAGGGTATGGACGGCTCGTTCCAGGAACACCGCTTCAACATCATCGACACCCCCGGGCACGTCGACTTCACCATCGAAGTCGAGCGTTCGCTGCGCGTGCTCGACGGCGCGGTGTTCGTGCTGTGCTCGGTCGGTGGCGTGCAGCCGCAGTCCGAGACGGTGTGGCGCCAGGCCAACAAGTACTCCGTGCCGCGCATGGCGTTCGTCAACAAGATGGACCGCACCGGTGCCAACTTCGACAAGGTCGTCGGCCAGCTGAAGTCGCGCCTGGGCGCGTACGCCGTGCCGATGCAGGTGCCGATCGGTGCCGAGGACGGCTTCGAGGGCGTGGTCGACCTGCTGAAGATGAAGGCCATCCACTGGGATGTCGCCTCGCAGGGCACCAAGTTCGAATACCGCGACATCCCGGCCGAGCTGAAGGAAAAGGCCGAGGCGGCGCGCGCGTTCATGATCGAAGCCGCGGCCGAAGCCTCGGAAGCGCTGATGGACAAGTACCTCAACGACGGCGAGCTGTCGGAAGCCGACATCATCGCCGGGCTGCGCGAGCGCACCCTGAAGGTGGAAATCGTGCCGGTGTTCTGCGGTTCGGCGTTCAAGAACAAGGGCGTGCAGGCCATGCTGGACGGCGTGGTCAACCTGCTGCCGTCGCCGGCGGATCGTCCGCCGGTGCAGGGCATCGACGAGAACGAGAAGGAAGACAGCCGCAAGGCGTCCGACACCGAGCCGTTCTCGGCGCTGGCGTTCAAGATCATGACCGACCCGTTCGTCGGCTCGCTGACCTTCTTCCGCGTCTACTCGGGCGTGCTGAATTCGGGCGACCAGGTGTACAACCCGGTCAAGTCGAAGAAGGAGCGCGTGGGCCGCATCCTGCAGATGCACTCCAACCAGCGTGATGAAATCAAGGAAGTGCGCGCGGGCGACATCGCCGCGGCGGTGGGCCTGAAGGACGTCACCACCGGCGACACCCTGTGCGCGCAGGATCACATCATCACCCTGGAGCGCATGGTGTTCCCGGAGCCGGTGATCTCGATGGCGGTCGAACCGAAGACCAAGTCGGACCAGGAAAAGATGGGCATCGCGCTGGGTCGCCTGGCCCAGGAAGATCCCTCGTTCCGCGTGCGCACCGACGAAGAGTCCGGCCAGACCATCATCTCCGGCATGGGCGAGCTGCACCTGGACATCATCGTCGACCGCATGAAGCGCGAGTTCAACGTTGAAGCCAACGTCGGCAAGCCGCAGGTGGCCTACCGCGAAACCATCCGCAAGAAGGTCAAGCAGGAAGGCAAGTTCGTGCGCCAGTCGGGCGGTCGCGGCCAGTACGGCCACATCGTCATCGAGATGGAACCGCAGGAACGCGGCGTCGGCTTCTCCTACGAGAGCGCGATCGTCGGCGGCGTGGTGCCGAAGGAATACGTCACCGCCGCGGGCAAGGGCATCGAGGAAGCGATGAAGAACGGCGTGCTCGCCGGCTTCCCGGTGGTCGACGTCAAGATCGTCGCGGTCGATGGCTCGTTCCACGACGTGGACTCCAACGAAATGGCGTTCAAGGTCGCCGGCTCGATGGCGTTCAAGGAAGCCTTCAGCAAGGCCAGCCCGGTCCTGCTCGAGCCGATGATGAAGGTCGAAATCGTCACTCCGGAGGAATACCTGGGTGACGTGATGGGCGACGTGAGCCGTCGTCGCGGCATCCTGCAGGGCCAGGACGACAGTCCGTCCGGCAAGGTGATCAACGCGATGGTGCCGCTGGGCGAAATGTTCGGCTACGCCACCACGCTGCGCTCGATGTCGCAGGGTCGCGCCACCTTCACGATGGAGTTCGACCACTACGCCGAAGCGCCGGCCAACATCGCCGACGCGGTCGTCAAGAAGAATTAATGCAGGGAAACGGGATTCGGGATTCGAGATTCGCAAGAGCATGAATCCCGTTTTTCCCCAATCCCCCGTCTCAAATCCCCAATATCGGAGTTTTCAAAATGGCAAAGGGTAAGTTCGAGCGCACCAAGCCGCACGTGAACGTGGGC
>NZ_JADHDV010000044.1 GCF_016820515.1 Pseudoxanthomonas beigongshangi
AGCGGCGTCGCGCTGGCGCTTGCCGGCCGGTGCGGCGGATTCCGCGCGGGCACCGGGCGCATCGCGGCGCAGCAACTGGTCGAAGGCGGGTTTCTTCGCCGAGGGTTCGGCCGTGCGCGGACCGTTCGCGCCGGCGCTGCCGGCACCCGCGTTCGCGCCCACGCCGCCCAGCCAACTGGAAGCATCCGCCTTCACTTGCTCTCCTCGGTTTCCTCGGCGGCGGTCGCCGCCAGGCGCGCGCGGCGCGCGCCCAGATCATCCATCTCGCGCTGGTTGCGGCGCTCGACCACCTGGTGCTCCTGCACCCGGTAGCTGGCGGCCAGTTGTTCCAGCACCTGCTTGTCGCGGCTGGCCAGCAGCAGCCGGTCGCGCTCGATGTCCACGCTGGCGCGGCTGCGATCCACGGTCTGCACCTGCTGCTGCACCGCGCTGTCCAGGCGATCCAGGAAGGCCCGCCGGTTGGCCAGCTGCGCCGGGCTGGTCGCGGCCATCTGGCTGCCGGCGTATTCGTCGGCGTAGCGACGCAGTTCCTCCAGCCGCGATTCGTGCATCGCCAGCGTGCGCTGGCGCTCGGCCAGATCGCGGGCGACCGCGTCTTCCTTCTCCTGGGCGCGGCGCAGCAGCGGGTCGATTCGACGGGATTGCATCATGGCTTAGGGTTCCTTGCGGGCTTGCGCATTGCGTTCGACCAGTTGCTCCAGCGCATCGCGGCTGTCCCGCAGATCCGCCGAGCGGGCCACGTCCTGGCCGAGGAATTCGACGATCTCCGGCCATCGCTCCAAGGCCTCGTCGACGGTCGGATCGCTGCCGCGCTGGTAGGCGCCGATGGCGATCAGGTCGCGGTTGCTGGTGTAGGCCGACAGCAGCCGCTTCAGTTTGCGGATGCGATCGCGCCAGGTCTCGTCGGCGATTTCGGTGACCACGCGGCTGACCGAGGATTCCACGTCGATGGCCGGATACAGGCCGCTGTCGGCGACCCGGCGCGAGAGCAGGATGTGGCCGTCGAGGATGGCGCGGGCGGCGTCGGCGATCGGATCCTGCGGATCGTCGCCTTCGGTCAGCACGGTGTAGAAGGCGGTGATCGAGCCGCGTCCGGCCGAACCGTTGCCGGCGCGCTCGACGAGCGCGGGCAGGCGCGCGAACACCGACGGTGGATAACCGCGGGTGGTCGGTGGTTCGCCCACCGACAGGCCGATCTCGCGCTGGGCCTGGGCGAAACGGGTCAGCGAATCCATCAGCAGCAGGACGTTCAAACCCTGGTCGCGGAACCACTCGGCGATCGCGGTGGCGCGATAGGCGCCCTGCAGGCGCGCCAGCGGCGGACGATCGGCCGGACTGGCCACCACCACTGCGCGCGCCAGGCCCGCCGGGCCGAGCGTGCTTTCGACGAAGTCGCGCACTTCGCGCCCGCGTTCGCCGATCAGGCCGACCACGATCACGTCGGCGGCGGTGTAGCGGGTCATCATGCCCAGCAGGGTCGACTTGCCGACGCCGGAGCCGGCGAACAGGCCCACGCGCTGGCCGCGGCCGATGGGCAGCAGCGCGTTGATCGCGCGCACGCCCACGTCCAGCGGCTGGGTGATGGGTTCGCGCGAGAGCGGATTGATCGCCACGCCGGACAGGCTGACGGTGGACTCGGCGCGGATCGGGCCGCGCCCGTCCAGCGGCACGCCGTCCGAGTCGATGACCCGGCCGAGCAGGCCTTCGCCGACTTCCACGCCGCCGCGCCGGCGCAGCGGCACCACCCGCGCGTTCGGCAGCAGGCCGTGCAGTTCGGCGCTGGGCATCAGGTAGGTGCGTTCGCCGGAGAAGCCGACCACTTCCGCGTCGACCCAGCCGCCATCGACCACTTCGACCTTGCAGGTGGCGCCCAGCGGCGCCTCGCAGCCGATCGCCTCCAGGGTCAGGCCGACCGCGCGGCGCAGGATGCCCTCGCGGATCAGGCCGTGGCTGCCGAGGGTGGGGCGGATCTGCGACAGCCGCGCGGCCAGCCGCAGGTCGCGGGCATTCAGCCATTCCAGCGGTTGCGCGCTCATCCGAGGGCGCCTCCGCGCTGCAATACGTTTTCCAGCGCACCGCGCAGGCGCGCTTCCAGGGTGCCGTCGATGCGCACGCTCTCGGCGTGCACGCGCAGGTCGCCGCGGCTGAGCGAGGTGTCGGCGGTCAGCCGGGTGGTCGGCATCATCGACAGCACCGGCGTCAACGCGGCGATGTCGTCCGGATGCAGGCGCAATTCGACTTCGCGACTGGTGCCCCCTACCGCGTCGAGCGCGGCGCTGGCCAGTTCCGACAGCAGCATCGGGTCGGCCTGGTAGGCGCGTCCGACCAGGCTGCCGGCGATGCGCACCGCCAGTTCCGACAGCGCGCCCATCACTTCGTTCTCCAGCCGATCCAGCGGGCGCGAGAAATTGTCCAGGATGCCTTCGATCTGCGCGGTCAACCGGCGCACCTCGGCCTGGCCCTGGGCGAAACCCTCGGCGTGGCCCTCGGTACGGCCGCGCTCCAGCCCCTCGCGATAGGCGGCTTCCTCGATCGCCTGGATTTCCTCCAGGCTCGGCGGACGCAACACCGGCGGCGGCTCGGCCTCCGGCGCGCGGCGGGCCACGAAATCCAGCGGCGGGGCCATCCAGCGCACCGGATCGTTCATACCATCTCCTCACTGCTGGCGTTGAGCGAGATGACGCCCTGGTCGGCCAGGCGGCGGACGATGGCGAGGATTTCCTTCTGCGCGCCTTCCACGTCCGACAGCCGCACCGGACCGCGCGCCTCCATGTCCTCCATCAGGATCTGCGCGGCGCGCTGGGACATGTTGCGGGTGATCTTCTCGCGCACCTTGGCGTCGGCGCCGCGCAGGGCCAGGCCCAGGCGGTCGTTGGGCACTTCGCGCAGCATCGCCTGCAGTTCGCGATCGTCCAGGTCGATCAGGTTGTCGAACACGAACATCAGGTCCTGGATGCGCGCGCCCAGGTCGGCGTCGATGTGGTTGATCGCGCCCAGGATGGTCTGGTCCTGGCCACTGTCCATGAAATTGAGGATGTTCGCGGCCACCTTGATGCCGCCGATGCTGGAGGACTTCAGGTTCTGGTTGCCGGAGAACTGGCGCTCCATGATCTCGTTGAGTTCGTTGAGCGCGTTCGGCGGGATGCCGTCGAGGGTGGCGATGCGCAGCAGCACGTCCGAGCGGGCGCGTTCGGGCAGCATCTTCAGGGTCTCGGCGGCCTGGTCGCTGTCCAGGTGCGAGAGCACGATGGCGATGATCTGCGGGTGCTCGTTGCGCACCAGATCCGCAATCGCGCGCGGGTCCATCCACTTCAGGGTGTCCAGGCCGGTGGTGTTGCGCCCCAGCAGGATGCGATCGATCAGGCTGCCGGCCTTGTCCTCGCCCAGCGCCTGCACCAGCACCTTGCGCACGTAGTCGTCGGCGCCCATGCCCAGCGAGGTCTGCTTCTCCAGCGAGTGGTTGAAGCTGTCCATCACCTGCAGCACCTGTTCGCGGCTGATGCCGCTGATGGTGGCCATGGCGATGCCGAGCTTCTGCACTTCCTTGGCGTTCATGTGCTTGAGCACTTCGGCGGCGTCCTGCTCGCCCAGCGAGAGCAGCAGGACGGCGGCGCGCTGCACGCCGGTCAGTTCGGTGTCGTTGGGATTAATCATCGCTGGCCACCCAGTCCTTCACCACCTGCGCGACCTGCTTGGAATCGTTCTTGACCGCCTCGCGGGCGTGGCGCAGGCGGTCCTCGTAGGCATCGGAGGCCAGCGCGCGCGGCACGCTGATCTCGGCATGGTCCTGGCGCAGCGCGGCGACGATGCGGGCATCCTCGTCGCCTTCGTCGACCAGGCTCACGTCCACCGCGTCGGGGGCGGCCTTTTTCGCGCGGGGCTGGATGATCTGGCGCATCGCCGGGCGCAGCACGCCGAACAGCAGCGCCAGCACCACGATCGCGCCCAGGCCATAGCGGGCGACGTCGCGCACCATCGGGTTCTGCAGCCACGGGCTTTCCCAGAACGGCACGTCCTCCACCGGCACAGGCTCGCGCACGAACGGCGCGTTCATCACCGACACCGAGTCGCCGCGCGCGGCGTCGAAGCCCACCGCTTCCTTCACCAGCGCCTCGACCCGGGTGAGGGTGGCCGCGTCCAGCGGCACCATCGTGGTCTTGCCGTTGGCGCCGGCGCGCGGCACGTGATCGACCAGCACCGCGGCGGTGACCCGGCGTACCCGGCCGGCGGGCTGGCGGGTGTGTTGCAGGGTGCGATCCATCTCGAAGTTGCGGGTCGCGCTGCTGGCGGTCTCCACCGGCGCCTCGGGATTGGGCGCGGCGGCGGCGTTGGGACCGGGCGGGGTATTGCTGGTCGCGCCGGGCACGCCCTCCGGTCCCGGCTTGGCGAGCGTGTTCTGGCTGACCTGCTCGCTGCGCACCTTGGCCGGATCGTTGGCGAAGGTCTCGCGCGCTTCCTCGACCACCGAGAAGTCCATGTCCACCGCGACCTCGGCGTTGATCCGGCCGGGGCCGGTCAGCGGTTCCAGCAATTCCTTGATGCGCTGGTTGAGCGAGGTTTCCAGCTTGCGCACACGCTCGAACTGGGCGGCGTTGAGCGCGGCCTCGCTGTTGGGATCGCTGATGGTCAGCATGCGGCCGCTCTGGTCGACCACGGTGACGCGTTCCGGCGCCAGGTCCGGAATGCTCGAGGACACCAGGTGCACGATGGCATCGACCTGGTTGCGTTCCAGCATCGCGCCCGAACGCAGTTCCAGCACCACCGAGGCGCTGGCGACCTCGCGCTGGCGGGTGAACGCGCTGGGCTTGGGAATGGCCAGGTGCACCCGCGCGTCACGGACCGGGCGCAGGGTGGTGATGGTGCGCACCAGCTCGGTTTCCAGCGCGTGCTGGTAGCGGGCGTTCTCGACGAACTGGCTGACGCCGAAACCGGGATCGCGTTCCATCAACTCGAAGCCGAGCCGGCCGTTCTCGGCCAGGCCCGAACCGGCCAGTTTCAGGCGGGCGTCGTGCAGGTTCTCGGCGGGCACCGAAATCGCGCCGCTGGCCTGATCCAGCTGGAACGGAATCTGCGCGGCGCGCAGCAGGTCGGCGGCCTCGGCGGTGGCCTTGGGGTCCAGGCCGGTGTAGAGCGGGGTGAAGTCGGGCTTCTGCGACCAGAAGAACACCATCAGGCCGACCGCGACCGCACCGGCGATCATCAGCAGCGTGCCGAGCTGGCGGAACACCGGGAAGTCCTGGATCTTGGTCAGCGCGGCGCCGGCCTTCTCGGCGCTCAGCGATTCCTTCAGTGATTCCTTGGACAGGGTCAGGGCCATGGGCGTGCGGTTCCGGTGCGTTCGGGCTCAGGCGGTGCGGTGGGTTACAGCGGCATGTTCATCACGTCCTGGTAGGCCTGGACGAGACGGTTGCGGACTTCGACGGTGGCGCGGAAAGCGACCTGCGACTGCTGGGCGGCGACCATCACCCGCGCCAGATCGGCGCGCGGGTCACCGAGTTCGAACGCCTGCGACAGCGCGCCAGCGGTCTTCTGAGCGTCGTTGACGCCCTGCAACGCGTTCTGCAGGGTCTCGCCGAAGCTGGGCGCCTTGACCGCGGGCTGGCCGAACTGGACCGCATTCGGGTTCTGCACCGGCTCCAGCGCGCGCGTGCCCAGCTGGTGCTGGTAGCTGCGGATCTGCGAGAGGATGGAGGCGACGGAATCGGACATGGGCGCGGTTCGGCGGAGTGTCTGGACTCATCGTTGCAAGATGCGTGCCGCAACCGCCGCGCCGGGCCTGTCAGTTTTCCGTCGCCAGCGCATCCTCGCGTTCGACGCCGTACTTGCGCAGCTTTTCCACCAGGGTGGTGCGGCGCAGGCCGAGCAACTGGGCCGCGTGTGCGACCACGCCGCCGGCGCGATCCAGCGCGTCGCGAATCAGGTTCAATTCGATGCGGGCGATGTGCTCGCGCAGGTCGATGCCGTCTTCGGGCAGGCGATCGGACGCGGCGACGGTCGTGATCTGGGTTTCCATGGGCGCCGTACCGCTGCTTTCCGCGCGGGGCGCCGGCGCGGCCGCCGGCACCGGCAGCACGCCGTCCTCCGGCAGGTAGCGGCGCGGCAGGTCCTGCACCCGCACCAGCCCGCCGGGGTGCAGCACCGCCATGCGCTCGACCAGGTTGGTCAGTTCGCGCACGTTGCCCGGCCAGGGATAGAAACGCAGCGCCTGCAGGGTCTCGTCGGCGAAGCGCACTTCACCGCGGCCGGTGCGGGCCAATTGCATCGCCAGGGTGGTGACCAGCGCCGGCAGATCGTCGAGGCGCTCGCGCAGCGCGGGCATCTCGATCGGGAACACGTTGAGCCGATAGAACAGATCCTCGCGGAAGTGGCCTTCGGCGATGCGATCCTCCAGGTTGCGGTGGGTCGCGGCGATCACCCGCACGTTGCAGCGGATGGTCTGGTTGCCGCCGACGCGCTCGAAGCTGCGCTCCTGCAGCACGCGCAGCAGCTTGACCTGCATCGGCAGGCTCATGTCGCCGATTTCGTCCAGCAGCAGAGTGCCGCCCTCGGCCATCTCGAAGCGGCCCTTGCGCGCGCTCAGCGCGCCGGTAAAGGCGCCCTTCTCGTGGCCGAACAGTTCGCTTTCCAGCAGGTCCGGCGGAATCGCGCCGCAGTTGATGGCCACGAACGGACCGTCGCGGCGCGGCGAATGCTCGTGGATGGCGCGCGCCACCACTTCCTTGCCGGTGCCGGATTCGCCCAGCACCAGCACGGTGGTGTCGAACGCGGCGACCTGGTCGATCAGCCGGCGCAGGCGCACCACCGCCGGACTGTTGCCGGTCGGACCGTTGCCCTGCGCGGTCTGCGCCTGGTGCTCGGTGTCCAGCCGCTTGAGGCTGGCCCGGCGCAGGCAGCTTTCCAGCTGGCTGTGGCGGATCGGGGTATCCAGCGGCCACACCCCGGCCTCGTGCAGGCCGTGGGCGGTGGCGAACGCGGCCGGTTCGGCCTCCAGCAGCAGCACCGGCGGCGGCAACGGCGCATCGCCCAGCCAGGCGAACAGCGCGCGGGTGGACGGGCCGTCCTCGATCCGGCCGACGATCACCGCCATGAAGTCGTGCGGGCGGTGCCGGCGGATGTCGACGTCGCCGGCCTCGGCGGCCCAGCGCGGGGTCAGGTCCATGAACTCCAGCAGGTCGGTCACCCGCACCGCGCGGGCGGCATCGGCGTCAAGGACAAGGATTCGGGATTCACTCATGGCGGTTGTCTCGGAACTTTTCCAGGATGGGGAGGACTTCCTGGATGTAGGAAAGCTTGCTGACGAATTCGTCGGCGCCGGCGCGGCTGGCGTGCTCGCGGTGTTCGGCGTCGTCGAAGTGGCTGGCGATGACCACGAACGGCGGCTGGTCCTGGGTCTTGATCAGGCGGGTGGCCTGCAGGCCGCCCATCTCGGGCATCGCCAGGTCCATCAGCACCACGTCCGGGCGCAGCGACTCCGAACGCTCGATCGCCTCCAGGCCGTTGCTGGCCCGGCCGACGATGTCCAGCCAGTCCAGCTTGCGCAGGTGGCGGATGGCCGCGTTGATGAAACCCTCGTGGTCGTCCACCAGCAGTACGGTGATCTTGTTCATGCGCGTGCTTCCTTATCCGGCCCTGGCCAAGGCCGACACGTTACCGCGCCGGCGGTCGCGTGCGGAGGCGATGTCCAACTGTTCCCGATACTTGGCGACCGTGCGGCGGGCGATGTGGATGCCCTGACGGGCCAGCAGGCCGGCGATCGCCTCGTCGGCCAGCGGCTTGTGCGCCGGTTCGTTCTCGATCAGGCGGCGGACCATCGCGCGCACCGCCGGGCCGGACACGCTGGCGCCCTCCAGGCGGACGGCGAAGAAATGCTTCAGCTCGAAGGTGCCGCGCGGGGTCTGCATGTACTTGCCGGTGGTGATGCGCGAGACGGTGGACTCGTGCATGCCGATTTCATCGGCGATTTCCTTCAGGGTCAGCGGCGCCATCGCCTCGTCGCCATGGGCGAGGAAGCCGGCCTGGCGCTCGACGATCGCGCGGGCGGTGCGCAGCAGGGTTTCATAGCGCATCGACAGGCCGCGGGTCAGCCAGCGCGCTTCCTGCAGCAGCTCGCGCAGGCGGCGGGCGCCGTCGCCTTGTTCGGCCTTCGAATCCAACTGGTCCAGCGCGCGCTCGTGCAGCGGCGAGACCGACAGGCGCGGGGTGGTGGCCGGATTCAGCGCGACCCGCCACGCGCAGTCGGCATGCCAGGCGACCACGTCCGGCACGATGTGGCCGGTGGGGGCGGTCAGCAGGGTTTCGGCCGGGCGCGGCTGCAGCGACAGGATCAGGCGGATGCCTTCGCGGATCTGTTCCGGATCCAGGTGCAGGCGCGCGGCCAGTGCGTTTTCGTCGTGCGCGGCCAGCAGGTCCAGCGCTTCGTCGAGGATGCGGGCGGCGATGTGGCGGGCCGGCACGCGGCCGGGCAGGGCGGCCAGCTGCGCCCGCAGGCATTCGCGCAGGTCGCGCGCGGCCAGGCCGGCGCATTCGCCGTGCAGGATGCGCTGGCGGATCGTTTCGGCGGCCGCGGCGGTGATGGCGAAGCGCTCGGCGGCCTGGGCGGCCAGCGCATCCGCGTCGGCACCCAGGTAACCGGCCTCGTCGGTGTGTTCGAGCCAGAACGCGGCCACGGCCAGCGCGGGCGCGTCCAGTTCCAGCGCCAGCGACTGCAGCGCGCGCACCTGCGGGTCGGTGCTGCCGGCGTCTTCCAGGCGCTGCAGGCGGTCGTCGTCGCCTTCCTGCCAGCCGCCGCCATGCACGTCCCACATCGAGGTTTCGGGCAGTTCGTCGAAGGCGGCGGTTTCCAGCGGGGCGCTGGCGGCGTCGCCCTGCTCGCCGACGGCGACGGGCTCCTCTTCCAGTTCCAGCAGCGGATTGGCGTCCAGCGCGCGGCGGACTTCCATTTCCAGTTGCAGGCCGTCCAGTTGCAGCAGCCGGATCGATTGCAGCAGCTGCGGCGTGAGGTGCAGTTGCTGGCCGAGCTGCGTGGTGAGTCCCGTCTTCATCCCCAAATCCCCATTCGCCGCGTTTGCATCGTTGCCCCGATTCGACGTTCACGTGGATTTCACGTCGTGGGGAAACTTTGCGCCGCGCGCGGCGGAAAAAGAATCAGGGCGTTTCTGGTTGTGGTGGGGGCATGCCCGAGGGCGCTGTCAGGGATTTCCTGACATCGCCGGACTTTGGACGCGATGGGGTGTCGGGGGAATGGCGGGGAGAGCGCCGTCGGGGGGCCTGGGGAGGACCTGGCGACGGTGCGCCGCCGCGGGAACGGCGGACGCCCCCTTGTCTTGCAAGGCCCGGGCCAGAAACCTCAGGCCAGATCGTTCTGGTGGCGCGCGGCCAGCAGCAGCAGGTCGTTGGCGCGCCGGCAGCCCAGTGATTCCATCATCCGCGCGCGATGGGTTTCCACCGTCTTGACGCTGATGCCCAGGTGCGCGGCGATTTCCTTGCTGCTCATGCCACCGCCCAGCTTGCGCAGGATCTGGCGCTGGCGCGGCGACAGCGCGTCGATGCCGGTCGGCCGCGCCTGGCCCAGCATCGGCGCCAGCATCTTCGACGACACCTGCGGACTCAGGAACACCTGGCCGGCGGCGGCCGCGCGCAGGGCCAGTTCCAGTTCCATCGGCGCGGCCTCCTTGACCACGAAGCCGGCGCAGCCGCGATCCAGCGCGCTGCGCACCTGGCCGGGATCGTTGTGCATCGACATGATCACGACCTTGGTCTGCGGCAGCGATTCCTTCAGCGGCTTGAGCAGATCCAGCCCGCTGCGATCGGGCAGCGACAGGTCAAGCAGGATGACGTCGGGCCGGTGGATGGCGGCCATGTCCAGCGCCTGTTGCGCGTCCGAAGCCTCCGCCACCACATCCACGTCCGCGATCGACTGGAGCAAGCGGCCGATGCCGGCACGCACCAGGGTATGGTCATCAACGATCAGGACACGCACTGGAAGGGGCAGGGCTCGTGGGGAGGTCGCGCCACGATAGCGGCCCGTCGGGATCCCGCCAATGTTACTTAAGTGTCGAAGCCGTCAAAGCTTGAAGTTCGTCACACAAGCTTGTCCCCGGTGACGGGTTTCCGTCGAGGTGCCCGGTGCCCGTTCGGTCGGCGCCGCGTTCGCGGACGTGAGCGACGGTGATGAACCTCAGTCGGCCTGGCGCGCCATCAGCCGCGCTTCGGCGATCTGGCGGCGGTGCAGCCGGAACAGGTGGCGCTCCAGCGCGTCGGCCAGGCCGGCGCCGAGCGGTGCGAAGCGCAGCCACAGGTGATGCAGGCCATCGGCGGTGGCGGACGTCGCCAGTACCCGTGCCGGCAGTTCGATGTGATCGCTGAGCCAGTTCGCCGGCTCAATCAAGGCCACCCCGGCATCGCCCTGGGCGAGGCCGAACGGCTGCGTGGCATCCAGGCGCAGGCCCAGGTGCGACCAGCGCAGTCCGCGCAGGGGCGGGGCGTCGTCGCGCTGGCGCGCCAGCTTGCCGACCAGGTTCATCAGCAGATCGACCTTGGCTTCCAGGCGCTGGAACGAGATCGACGGCTCGCCCTTGCGATCGTCGGTGTCGTCGCCGCGCGCGTCCTCGGCGACCGCCAGCGCATGCAGCAGCGATTCTGCCGCGGCCGGCGGCTGGCGCGCCTCGCCGACGCGGAATCCCGCCGGCAGCCAGGCTTCGCAGGTCAGGGCATCGCCGAACAGTTCGGTTTCCGCCGGATGGTTCAGCAGGGGCACGCGCGTGGGCATGGCTCAGGCTCCCGGTGTCGACAGATAGGCGCGCGCGGCGCGCTCGGCCTGTTGCGATTCGCGCAGCTTGCGCGCGGCCGCGTCGCGGGCGTCGCGCAGGCGGTCCTGCAACTGCAACTGCGCGTACAGCAGGTTGGACAGCGTGTCGGTGCCGGTATCGCGGCCCTGCGGGGCCTGCATGAAATCGCGGACATCGCGATCATGCTGGTCCAGCAGGCCCTGCACGGTGTCCAGATCGCCGTTCTGCAGGCTGTCGTGCATGGCCTGCAATTGCGCGAACAGGGCGTCCATCGACACCGCGGTCATCTCAGGCTCCCTGGACCGCGGCCGGACGCTGTCGCTGTTCGGCGGGGATGGCGTTCCAGGCCGACTCGATCTCGCCCAGCAGTTCCAGCGATTCGCGCAGCGCGGCCGCGTCGTTGTGCAGGTTGGCCTCGATCAACCGGCCCTGCAGGTAGTCGTACAGCGCCGACAGGCTGCCGGCGATCTCGCCGCCGGCCTCGTGGTCCAGCGAACCGTTGAGATGGCCGATGATCGCGCAGACCTCGCCGATCGCCTTGCCCTTGCGGGCCAGATCGCCGTGCTCCACGCAGGCCTCCGCCAGCCGGATGCGATCGCAGGCGCCGGCCAGCAACAACGCGACCAGGCGGTGCGGATCGGCTTCCATCACGGCGCTGCTGATGCCCGTGTTGCGGTACTGCGCGGCGTAAGAATGGGCTGACATTCCTTCTATCTCCTGTCTCCCGCGGACTCCCCGCGGAGGTGGCCTTACTGGGAGGCCAGTGCAGCAAGCTGCTGCGAAAGGTACGAACTGGTGCTGTTCATCCGCGACATCATGTTGTCCAGCGCCACGAACTGCGCCTTGTAGCGATTGCCGACCGATTCCATGCGCGTATCCAGCGCCTTGCGCTGGTTGCCGATGTCCTTGAGCTGGGCGTTGAGGCCGTCGGTGCGCCGGGTGAGCGAGCCTTCCTTGCCGATGTAGGTGCCCACGGTCGTCTGCAGCTTGGCCGCGAAACCGCTGTCGCCGGTGAAGGCGACGCGCACCTTTTCCGGATTGGACGTCATCAGCGCATCGAACTTGGCCGTGTCCAGGGTCAGGGTGCCGTCCGAGGACGGATAGCCCTTGGTCTGCAGGCCCAGGGTCTTGGCGTCCAGGCCCTGCTTGGCGAGTTCGCCGAGCAGGTCGCCCAGCACGCCGCGCATCTGGCCGGCGATGCCGCGCATCTGCGCGTCGCCGGTGAGCGCGGACGGGGTGTCGGTGCCGGCGTCATACTGGGTGGAGCTGTTGATCGCGGTGATCGCGCCGTTGTACGCGGTGACGAAGTCCTGCACCAGCTTGCGGCTGGCGGCCACGTCGGCGGACACGGTCACGGTGCTGGTGCCCTTGGCCTTCAGGTCCAGGGTCAGGCCCGGCACCGCGTCGGTGATCTTGTTGCTGCTGGCGGTCACGGTCAGGCCGTCGATCGACACCCGGGCGTCGGCGGCCGGGACCCGTTCGACCATGCTGTTGACCAGGTTCTGCAGATCCGCGCCGCCCTCGCTGAAGGCCAGCGAGATGCCGTTGGCGGCGCCGGTTTTGTCCGAGGCCACCGACAGGAACAGGCCGTCGTTGGACGTGATCACGCTGGCCTGCACGCCCTTGCTGCGCGCGGCGTCGTTGATCGCGCTGCGCACGTCGACCAGCTTGGCGCCTTCGGCGATGGTGATGTCGAGCGTCTCGCCGCCCACCGTCAGCGTCAGTTTGCCGGCGCCGAAGGTCTGCTCGGCGGTGACGGGCAGGTCGGCGGTCCACTTGTTGGCGCTGGCCAGGTCGAGCACCTGGATGGTGTAGTCGCCGCTGGGCGTGCCCTTGCCGGCGGTCGCGCCCAGCACGGTGTCGGTGCCGACCTTGCTGGTGCGACTGTCGAAGGCATCGGCGGCCTTGAGTGCCTTCAGCGCGGTTTCCAGGGTGCTGAAGGCCGAGCTGACCGTGCCCAGCGCGGAGACCTTGAACTTGGCGCTCGACTCGATGCGGTTGAGGCGGGCGTCGGCGGGCTTGCGGTCCGCTGCCACCAGTTTCTCCACCATGCCGGTGATGTCCAGGCCGGAGCCGACACCACCGTAACCGAGCGAGTAGTCTGCCATCGAGGATCTCCTGTCGTGCCCGTTCCGGAACGGGCGTCGGGACGAACCTGGCATCCTTGATGGATGGCGGCGTCGCCCGTGTAGTGGTAACGGCCTCCGGAGGCCGATCTTTAGCCCGCATTTCTCCGTCTCCCGCCGCCGTGGCTTGAGCCCCGGTCGGCGAGAAATGCGGGACGACCGGCGTGATGCAGGATTTGTGCCAGTGAAGCCGGGATTGGGGATTCGGGATTGGGGATCAGTGCTTTTGCCAATCCCGAATCCCCAATCCCGAATCCCCAAAAAAGAAACCCCTCCCGTTTCCGGAAGGGGTTTGGGTACTGCCAAGACGGAGGGAGACGAATCCGTCCGTATGCGACAGGAAGCTGAAACAGTGGAGCGGACGAAACCGATCAGCGCAGCAGGCTGAGCACGTTCTGCGGCACCTGGTTGGCCTGGGCCAGCATGGCCGTGCCGGCCTGCTGCAGGATCTGGGTGCGGGTCAGTTCCGCGGTTTCCTTGGCGAAGTCCGTGTCGCGGATGCGGCTGCGCGAAGCGGCCAGGTTTTCCGAGCTGGTCTGCAGGTTGGCGACCACCGAGGTGAAGCGGTTCTGCACCGCACCCAGGTCGGCGCGCGCGCTGTTGACCGAGGTCAGGGCGGCATCGACGATTTCCAGCGCCTTCTGCGCGCCTTCGAAAGTGGTGATGTCCAGGTCCTTGGCGAAGCTGGCGGTGGTGGTGGCCGCGGCGGTGGCATCGGCGATGCCGGTCAGGCCGATTTCGGTGGCGCCACCGGTGATGGTGCCGGCGGTGATGTCGAAGTCCTTGCCCGCCTTGACCGAGGTCATGATCACCTTGCCGGCGTCGGCGCCGGTGCCGACCGAGGCGGCCACGCCGGTCTCGCCCAGCTTGGCGTTCACGGCCGTGGCGATCGCCTGGGCGATGTCCGCGCCGGCCGCGCCGTTCTTCCACTCCACGTCGGCGATGGTCACGCCGTTGACCTGCATGCCCGCCAGCTTGCCGTCGGCGGTGGCCGCGGCGGCCGCGGTGGTGGCGGTCTGCTTGGCGGCGAACTTGACGTTGCCCAGCGCGTTGGCGCGGGCGTCGACCACCTTGTCGATGGCGATGGCCTGCGAGGCGTTGGCACCGACCTGGAACAGCTGGCTGGTGAACGAGCCGTCCAGCAGCTTGGTGCCGTTGAAATCGGCCTGCTTGGCGACGCGGTCGATTTCCGAGGTCAGCTGCTTGACTTCGGCGTTCAGCGCGGCGCGGTCGGATGACGAGTTGCTGGCGTTGGCCGACTGCACCGACAGCTCGCGGATGCGCTGCAGGTTGTTGCCGATTTCGGTCAGCGAGCCTTCGGCGACCTGGGCCAGCGAGATGCCGTCGTTGGCATTGCGCACGGCCACGTCCAGACCGCGGATCTGGGTGCTGAAGCGTTCGGAGATGGCCAGGCCGGCGGCGTCGTCCTTGGCGCTGTTGATGCGCAGGCCGGAAGACAGCCGCTGGATGGTGGTGGCCAGCGATGCGCCGCTGGTGCCGAGATTGCGCTGTGCGTTCAGCGAAATCGTGTTGGTGTTGATGACTTGTGCCATGAAAGATTTCCTTCAGTGTTGCGACCGGGGTGGTGCCTGGCCGGGGCGGACGGGGAAAGAGTCCGCCCCGGCTTTGTCTCCGTGATTAGCGGAGCAGGCTGAGAACGTTCTGCGGCACCTGGTTGGCCTGGGCCAGCATGGCCGTGCCGGCCTGCTGCAGGATCTGGGTGCGGGTCAGCTCGGCGGTTTCCTTGGCGAAGTCCGTATCGCGGATGCGGCTGCGCGAAGCGGCCAGGTTTTCCGAGCTGGTCTGCAGGTTGGCGACCACCGAGGTGAAGCGGTTCTGCACCGCACCCAGGTCGGCGCGCGCGCTGTTCACCGCGGTCAGCGCCTTGTCGACGATTTCCAGCGCCTGCTGGGCACCCTTGAAGGTGGAGATGTCCAGGTTGCTGGCGTACTGGTTGGCCGGGGCCGCCGCCGCCGCCGTGGCGGTGAAGGTCGGCGCGGCGATGCCGGTCCAGGTGCCGACCGTGGCGGTGATGGCCTTGAAGCTGCCGTCGGCGTTGACGCTGTCCTTGACCGAGGTCAGATCGATGCCGGTGCCGGCGGCGTTGACTTCGGCGTACACGCCGCTTTCGCCCATCTTGGCGTTGATGGCGGTCACCAGCGCCGCACGCGCGGCCTTGCCGGTGGTGGCCGCGTCGGCGCCCTGCTTGACGTCGACGGTATCGATGGCGACGCCGTTGATGACTAGGCCGGTGACCTTGACGTCGCCGTTGGTGCCCGGATCCGCGGCGGCCAGCGCGTTCTTGTCGAACTTGGCGCCGCCCAGCGCGTTGGCCTTGGCGTCGACCACCTTGTCGATGGCGATGGCCTGCGAGGCATTGGCGCCGACCTGGAACAGCTGGCTGGTGAACGAGCCGTCCAGCAGCTTGGTGCCGTTGAAATCGGCCTGCTTGGCGACGCGGTCGATTTCGGCGGTCAGCTGCTTGACTTCGGCGTTCAGCGCGGCGCGGTCGGACGACGAGTTGGTCGCGTTGGCCGACTGCACCGACAGCTCACGGATGCGCTGCAGGTTGTTGCCGATTTCGGTCAGCGAACCTTCCGCCACCTGGGCCAGCGAGATGCCGTCGTTG
>NZ_JADHDV010000045.1 GCF_016820515.1 Pseudoxanthomonas beigongshangi
GCGAGCCCGCGCGGGATGCGCGCACGGACGGCCCCGCCCGCGCGCAGGCGGATGAGGCGAACGCTTCCGCCGACGACGCCGCATCCGCGTCCGCCGCCACCGCGCAGGCGGAACGCGACACGCGAAAGGACCGCCACGAAAGCGCCGACGAGGACGCCGCCTGGCCTCCCGCCGGACTGATCCTGGCGGTGTTCCCGCCTCCCCTGGACAGCCTTGCCGGCACGCCGGAAAGCGTCCCGCCGGGAATCCCGGGGCACGGCACCTCCGCGTTGTCGACCGGTTTCCCGGCCGGACTGCGCCTGGCCGCGAACGCGATGTCGATGGCAGGCACCATGCTCGCCGAAGGTGGACTGGCTACGCCAACCACCAGCACGGAGGCCGCGCCAGCGGATCCGCTCGCCTTCGCCAGCGCGATGGCGAACCCCGCCCGGCCTGCCGACGCTCCTCCGGCATCCGCATCCCCCGGCACCGCCCCGTCCACGATTCCGATCGGCGACCTCGCCGCCGGCGAAACCACGCCCTTGCCCGCCACGCTCGCCGCCGGACTGGCCGCGCTCAAGGACATGGCCGGTGATGCCGGCGGCGCCGATACGGACGCGCCCGCGCCGATCGCCGCTCCCCTGGCCGGCATGCCCGCGCCCGCCTCCGATTACGGCCTTGCCCGCACCGCCACCGTCAATCCGCTGGCGTCGATGACGCCGGACCTGCGCGGTGACCGTTTCGGCGACACCCTCGGCACCCAGATGACCTGGATGGCCGAACAGAAAATCGGCCATGCCCACATCCGGGTCAGCCCCGGCGATCTGGGCGCAATCGAAGTCAGCCTGCGCCTGGACGGCGATCGCGTGCACGCCGATTTCAGCAGCGCGCAGCCGGAAGTCCGGCAGGCGTTGCAGGACAGCCTGCCGCGCCTGCGCGAAATGCTGGGCCAACAGGGTTTCCAGCTGGCGCAGGCCGACGTCGGCCACCGCCAGCAGCCGCAGTCCTCGCCGGCCCAGGCCAATGCCACACGTGGCGGCGACGGCACCGGCTCGGGCACGGACACCGCACCCCGCAGCGCGCCGGTTCGCATCGCCCGCGGATTGCTGGACGCCTACGCCTGACCCGCAACGCCCGTAGAGCGGAGCTCGCTCCGCTGCTTGGGCATTTGCTTTGGCCTGAATGGTTCGTTCGTCATCGGTATCGCGCGCCAGCACCCGGTAACCCTTCCGGATGAAGGCCGGACGGAATGGCAAAGCTGGAGCAGCGGAGCAAGCTCCGCTCTACGTCGGCGCCCCGGCCGGGCTGTCGGCGGCTCCGCACGACGGCGTGTGCCTCCGCCGGATTTCCGGCACCGCCCCGCCGGGTCCACGGCACGCCACTTGCATCTTCTCCCGCGTCCATCCAGGAGAACGCCCGCGTGCCCCCCGCCGAGAAACCCGACCCCAAGCTGCTCAAACCAACGCCCAAGGCGGGCAAGCCCTGGCTGATCATCGGCCTGGTCGCGCTGGTTGCCGCCGGTGCGGCCGGCGGCGGCGCCTGGTTCTTCGCATCGCGCAACGCCGCGTCCGCCAAGGCGGCCGAAGCCAAGCCCGCACCCGACGCCAGCAAGGTCCCCGCGCCGGCGCAGTACTTCGCCCTGGAGCCGCCCTTCGTGGTCAACCTGATCGGTTCGGCCGGCGGCGCGCGCTACCTGCAGGTCGAAGTGCAGCTGATGACCCGCGATCCGGAGTCGCTCAAGGCCATCGAACTGCACGCCCCGGCCCTGCGCGCCAAATTGCTGATGCTGTTCGCCCAGCAGAACGCCGAGGAGCTGATCACCCGCGCCGGCAAGGAAAAGCTGCAGGCGCAGGCGCTGGCCGAAGTGCGCAAGCTGATGAAGGCTGAGACCGGCAAGCCGGGGGCCGAGCAATTGCTGTTCACCAGTTTCGTGATGCAGTAAGGGGAAGCCCGCGATGATGAGCGACCTGCTTTCGCAAGACGAAATCGACGCCCTGCTCCACGGCGTCGATTCCGGCGCGATCGAGACCGACGAGCCGCCGCCGGACCCCGGCGTCGCCCGCCTGTACGACTTCGCCAGCCAGGACCGCATCGTCCGCGGCCGCCTGCCCACGCTGGAGATGATCAACGAGCGCTTCACCCGCACCTGGCGCATCGGCCTGTTCAACCTGCTGCGCCGCTCGGCCGACCTGTCGGTGCGTGGCATCGAGATGATCAAGTTCGGCGAGTACCTGCACTCGCTGTACGTGCCGACCAACCTCAACCTGATCCGGCTCAAGCCGCTGCGCGGCGTCGGCCTGATGGTGTTCGAGCCCAAGCTGGTCTACACGGTGGTGGACAACTTCTTCGGCGGCGACGGCCGCTATCCGGCCAAGATCGAGGGCCGCGAGTTCACCGCCACCGAGATGCGGGTGATCCACCTGTTGCTCAAGCAGACCTTCACCGATCTGGTCGACGCCTGGGCGCCTGTGATGCCGGTGGAATTCGAGTACATCAACTCGGAAGTCAATCCGCACTTCGCCAACATCGTCAGTCCGCGCGAGTACGTGGTGGTCAGCCGCTTCCATGTCGAACTGGACGGCGGCGGCGGCGATCTGCACATCACCCTGCCTTATTCGATGCTGGAGCCGATCCGCGAACTGCTCGACGCCGGCATCCAGTCCGACCGCGTGCACGACGACGACAGCTTCCGCGACAGCGTCAACGATTTGCTGCGCGGCGCCGAGGTCACCCTGTCCAGCGTGCTCGCCGAGAAGCGCATCAGCCTGCGCGATCTCACCCGTTTGAAGGTGGGCGACATCCTGCCCATCGACCTGCCGCGCACGGTGCCGGTGTGCGTCGAGCAGGTGCCGGTGTTCACCGGCGAGTTCGGCACCTCCAACGGCAACAACGCGGTGAAGATCATCGCCCATCGTCCGCCCGGCGCGCTGGTCACGCCGCCGCCCGCGGCGCCCTCGCTCGCCCCGACCGCTACCGACATCGCCACCCAGGATTCCCTGCCATGAACCAACCCCTCACCGAAGAAGCCGCCGCCGCGCAATTCGAGGCCCTGCAGGCCGACGCCGGACGCAGCCTCAGCGACATGAGCCTGGACGTCATCCTGGACGTGCCGGTGGTGCTGTCGCTGGAAGTCGGCCGCACCCGCATCCCGATCCGCAACCTGCTGCAGCTCAACCAGGGCTCGGTGGTGGAACTGGAGCGCGGCGCGGGCGAGCCGCTGGACGTGTTCGTCAACGGCACCCTGATCGCACACGGCGAAGTGGTGGTCGTCAACGAACGCTTCGGCGTGCGCCTGACCGACGTGGTCAGCCCGAGCGAACGCATCCGCCGCCTGCGCTGAGCCACGGTCCATGTCGTTTCCGCTTCCCCTGATCGCCGCCGCCGCCACGGCCGCCGCACCCGCGCAGAAGATTGGCCACGCCGCGCCGGCCACGCCCGGCATCGGCGGCGCGCTGGTCGGCCTGATCCTGGTATTGGGCCTGATCCTCGGCCTGGCCTGGCTGCTCAAGCGCCTGCCCGGTGCCGGCCTGGGCCTGCGCCCGAACGATCAGCTGCGGATCGTCACCAGCCTGTCGGTCGGCACCAAGGAACGCCTGCTGGTGGTCGAAGTGGGCGGCGAACAACTGCTGCTGGGCGTGAGCCCGGGCGGCATCGCCCACCTGCATCGCCTGCCCGAACCGCTGCCGCCGGTGCCGGTGCAACCCCTGCCCAACTTCGCCGAACTGCTGGCCAAGCGCCTGCGCAAAGAGAAATGACGATGCGTCGCCTGTTGCCCTTCCTGCTGTGCCTGTGGCTGCTGGCCGCGCCCGTGCTGGCGTTCGCGCAGAACGCGCAGAACGCGCAGGCCGCCACTCCCGCCCCCGCCACGGCCGCCACGGCCGCCACCGCGCCAGCGGCGCCCACGCCGCCGGGCAAGCCGACCCTGCCCACGCTGCCGGACGTCAACGTCGGCCAGATTGGCGATCGCAACGTCAGCCTGCCGTTGCAGACGCTGCTGCTGATGACGGCGATCACCCTGATCCCGTCGATTCTGCTGGCGATGACCGCGTTCACCCGCATCATCATCGTGCTGGGCCTGCTGCGGCAGGCCTTGGGCACCGGCCAGACCCCGTCCAACCAGGTGCTGGTGGGGCTGGCACTGTTCCTGACCATGCTGGTGATGATGCCGGTCGGCGAGAAAGCCTGGGCGCAGGGCATGGCGCCGTATCTCGACGGCCAGATCGACTTCGCCACCGCCTGGACCCTGACCACTGGTCCGCTGCGCGACTTCATGCTGGCGCAGGTGCGCGAAACCGACCTGATGACCTTCGCCGGCATGGCTGGCCATGCCAGCTACGCGAGTCCGGCCGACGTGCCGTTCCCGATCGTGGTCGCCTCCTTCATGACCAGCGAACTGAAGACCGCGTTCGAAATCGGCTTCCTGATCTTCATCCCCTTCGTGATCATCGACCTGGTCGTGGCCAGCGTGCTGATGTCGATGGGCATGATGATGCTCTCGCCGATGCTGGTCTCTGCCCCCTTCAAGATCCTGCTGTTCGTGCTGGTCGACGGCTGGGTCTTGATCGTCGGCTCGCTGGCGGCGAGCTTCAACTGAGTGGGATTCGGGATTGGGGATTCGGGATTCGCAAGAGCCGAAGCGCCTTTCCCAATCCCCAATCCCCAATCCCCAATCCCCAATCCCCAATCCCCAATCCCCAATCCCCAATCCCCAATCCCCAATCCCCAATCCCCAATCCCCAATCCCCAATCCCCAATCCCCAATCCCCAATCCCCAATCCCCAATCCCCAATCCCCAATCCCCAATCCCCAATCCCCAATCCCCAATCCCCAATCCCCAATCCCCAATCCCCAATCCCCAATCCCCAATCCCCAATCCCCAATCCCCAATCCCCAATCCCCAATCCCCAATCCCCAATCCCCAATCCCCAATCCCCAATCCCCAATCCCCAATCCCCAATCCCCAATCCCCAATCCCCAATCCCCAATCCCCAATCCCCAATCCCCAATCCCCAATCCCCAATCCCCAATCCCCAATCCCCAATCCCCAATCCCCAATCCCCAATCCCCAATCCCCAATCCCCAATCCCCAATCCCCAATCCCCAATCCCCAATCCCCAATCCCCAATCCCCAATCCCCAATCCCCAATCCCCAATCCCCAATCCCCAATCCCCAATCCCCAATCCCCAATCCCCAATCCCCAATCCCCAATCCCCAATCCCCAATCCCCAATCCCCAATCCCCAATCCCCAATCCCCAATCCCCAATCCCCAATCCCCAATCCCCAATCCCCAATCCCCAATCCCCAATCCCCAATCCCCAATCCCCAATCCCCAATCCCCAATCCCCAATCCCCAATCCCCAATCCCCAATCCCCAATCCCAATCCCCAATCCCAATCCCCAATCCCAATCCCCAATCCCGGCACCCAAATGACTCCCGAAACCGCATTGACCGAACTCCGTGGCGGCCTTGAAATCGCGCTGTGGGTGGGTGGGCCGCTCTTGCTGGTGGTGCTGGTCGTCGGCGTGGTGATTGGCGTGATCCAGGCGGCGACGCAGTTGAACGAGCCGACCATCGCGTTCGTCGCCAAGGCCATCGCGCTGACCGCGGCGCTGTTCGCCACCGGCAGCTATCTGATGGGCACGCTGGTGGAGTACACCACGGCGCTGTTCCAGCGCTTGCCGCATCTGATTGGGTGAGGCGGTGGCGACGGTTGGCCAGGCATCGCGGGGGAATCCCCCCCTGCCCCCCCTTTTTCAAAGGGGGGAATGTCCGGGTGCCGTTCTGGTTTTTCCACGGTGGCGGCCCGTCGAATGTGTTGACAAACCGGCGGGGATGCGCGGATGAATGCCGCCACCCAGATGGTCATCGATGGGCAGCAGGCGTTCGGCCTGATCACCACGCTGCTGTGGGTGATGCTGCGCACCGGCGCCATGCTGATGGCGATGCCGCTGGTCGGTACCCGCGCGGTGCCGGTACGGGTGCGGGTGATCCTGGCCGGCGCGCTGTCGCTGGCACTGGCGCCGATGCTGCCGTCGCCACCCACCCAGATCGCCTTCGATTCGGCCAACGTGCTGACCGCCGCGCGCGAGCTGGCGGTCGGCGCCTGCATCGGCTTCCTGCTGCGACTGGCGTTCGAGGCCGGCGCGCTGGCGGGTGAACTGATCTCGCAGGGCACCGGCCTGGCCTTCGCGCAGATGTCGGATCCGCTGCGCGGCGTGAATTCCGGCGTGGTCGGCCAGTGGTTCTACCTGGCCTTCGGGCTGGTGTTCTTCACTCTCAACGGGCATCTGGCGCTGGTGGCGCTGCTGGTCGACAGCTACCACTCGCTGCCGATCGGGACCGCGTTGCCGGACCCGCAGGCGGTGTTGCAGGTCGCACCGGCGTTCTTCATGCAGATCCTGCGCGCGGCCCTGAGCCTGGCGTTGCCCGTGATGGTGGCGATGCTGGCGGTGAATCTGGCGTTCGGTGTGCTGGGCCGCGCGGCGCCGGCGCTCAATCCGATCCAGTTGGGCCTGCCGACCGCGTTGTTGCTGGGGTTGTTCCTGCTGGCGCTGTTGTCGGGTGAACTCGGGCCGCCGGTGCAGCGCATCTTCGACCAGACCTTCGACGCCGCGCGACAGCTGACACCGTAGAGCGGAGCTCGCTCCGCTGCCCTGGCCTTTGCCTTCTTCCTTTAGGCGTCATTGATATCGGACGCTGCCACGCGTGATTGCCAGGGGCGATTCGCCCTGGTGCGTTTGCGTCGGGGGCTTGGGCACCCAGGCAAAAAACGGAGCAGGAGCAGCGGGGCAAGCCCCGCTCTACGTGGAGGAACGGCGGCGATGTCCAGCGGGCGACATGATGGCGAAAGCCACCGTCTACGCCGCCGCCCTGCGCAGCAACGCGGCGTCTTCGCTGCGCAGATCCCGCTCCCGTCCGATCAGGTGCACCTCGTTCAAGCACGGCTTGGACAACCGGTGCACGCGTACCCGCGAGCGGTAGGCGCTGCCCAGCGCCGAATCCAGCGGGACGATCGACCATCCGCGTCCCTGTGCCACGCTCTCCAGCGCTTCTTCCAGTTCGTCGAAATGATCGCTGCGGTGCCAGCGCGCCGGCAGCGGCAACTGCTGGCTTTCGAACCAGCGGAAGAACACGTAGTCGAACTCCTCGTAGGTCACGAACGGCAGCGAGGCGATCTGCGCGGCGCGGGGCGTCGCGCGACGTGCCTTGGGGCCGACCAGCGCCAGTTCCTCTTCGCCCAGCGGCACCGAGGCGATGCCGGCGGTCACCAGCGGACGATAGCTCACGCCCAGCGCCACCCGTCCGGTTTCCAGCAAGGCCAGCACCTGGCTGGCGGTGCGGAACAGCACTTCCAGCGGGCGCTCGGGCGGCAGCAGCGACAGCAGCCGCGGCACCAGCCGATAGCGGCCGAAGCCGGACACGCAGGCGATCCGCATCGGTTCGGCGGCGACGTCCTCGCGCACGTTCTGCCAGGCCTGGCCCAGATCCAGGTAGGCGCGCTCGATCGAGGCGGCCAGCACCCGCCCGCGCGGGGTCAGCACCAGCCGGCTGCCGCTGCGCCGGAACAGCGGCGTGCCGAGTTGGCGTTCGAGCTGCTGCAGGTCGTAGGTCACCGCCGAGGGCGATTTGTGCAGGCTGCGCGCGGCGGCGTTGACGCCGCCCTCGGCGACCACGGTACGGAATACGGCCAGGCGGCGGAAATCGGGAAGCATCGGCCGGAGGAAAGCGGAAGGAACGCCGATGGTAAGCCGGGCGCGAGCATTCCATGTCATCGAATGGCGACGCCGGGATTTGAAATGGCCGGTGGCGCGCGTCCGGCCTAGGCTGTCGCCATTCCCCTTCGCCGGATGCCCGTCATGCGATTCCTGTCCGCCTGCCTGCTGCTGGCCGCATTGCTGCCCGGCGCCCATGCCGCTTCCGCCGCCCATCCGGCGGCGTCCACCCGCGACAGCGGCGATGCCGCCCATCTGTTCGGCTACTGGACCAAGCCCGGCCAGCGTGAAGCCTTCGACGAGGGTTATCGCCGCCATCTGGCGTGGCACCGGCAGGCGGGAGATCCGCTGGTGTGGTACGGCTGGTATGTCAGCGACGGCAAGCGCGCCGGGATGTTCGTCGATGGCAGTTTCGGCGCGCCGTTCGCGGCGTTCGACCGGCGCGTCGATCCGGCCGGCGACGGTGCCGACGCCGCGCGCAACGTCACCCCGTTCGTGGAACCGGCGCTGCGCGCCAGCTACCGGTTGCGCCGGGATCTGAGCAGCGGCTTCCCGCTGGAACGCTGGCAGCCTTCGCCACGCCTGCTGGTGACCCGCTACGTGGTCCGGCCCGGCGCACGCGCGGCGTTCGAGCGGGCGGTCCGCCTCGCCCGGACGGCGCTGCCGGCCGATGCGCCCGCGCACAGCTGGTACGAGCCGGTCAGTGGCGACGCGCCCGGTTATCTGCATCTGGTCGCGCTGCGCGGCTGGCAGGACCATGACCGCGGCGACGGCAGCCTGGACGCCCTGCTCGCCCGATCCTCCGATCCACAGGCGGCGGACGCGGCCGCCGCGCTGGCCACCGCGGTGCTGTCGGCGGAAACCGAGACCTGGGAATACCGCGCCGACCTGAGCCTGATTCCCGCCCGCTGAACCGCCGGGTCCTTCCTGTGGGAGCGACGTCAGTCGCGATTCGGGATGCCGGCCCCCTTCGCGACTGACGTCGCTCCCACGGGGACGGTCCATCTTGCGGTGGGTGGCGCGGACATGTCGGGGGTCCGGTCGCGACTGACGTCGCTCCTACGAGGGCTATCCGGCGGATGGGCAACGATTCCTTGACGGGTTTCACCCGCAGTCGGAATTCCGGCACTAGACTTGCATCGGGAAAGACGACGAAATCACGATGCCGGCGCCACCGGGCGCCAGACCCTGACCGGGATGACCCCAAAGAACCGCGACATCCGCCTGGAGCTGATCACCCTGCTGGGCGTGACCACGACCGTGGTGATCGCCGCCTTCGCGGCTTACCGCTGGCTGCACGGCGATTTCCTGGCGCTGGCGGTGGATGGGGTGATCGCCGCGGCGATTTTCGGCGTGGTGGTCTATGCCCGCAACAGCGGCAACAGCGCGCGCGCCGGCGACCTGCTGTGCCTGCTCAATTCCAGCGCCTGCCTGCTGGCCGTCTGGCTGATCGGCCCGATCGCCATGACCTGGCTCTATCTGGTCCTGCTGACCAACTTCTTCCTCGCCGACCGCCGGCTGGCGCTGGGCGCGGGCCTGGTGATGCTGGCGGTGCTGTGCCTGCTGCCGGGCGTGTTCCCGGACGTGTTCCATGCGGTGTCCACCCTGGTGACGGCCGCGCTGACCGCGCTGTTCTCCTACATCTTCGCCACCCGCAGCCAGGACGACCGGGTCGAGTTGCAGGAACTGGCCTCGCTGGACGCGCTGACCAACGTGCCCAACCGGCGGATGATGGAGCGTGCGCTCACCCACGCGGTGGAACAGCAGACGCTGGGGCGCGGGCGGTACGGCCTGATCGTGCTGGACCTGGACCACTTCAAGGAGGTCAACGACCTCTACGGCCACGCCGCGGGCGACGACGCCATCGCCGATCTGGCCTCGATCCTGCGTTTCGAGATGCGCAAGGACGACCAGGTCTACCGGTTCGGCGGCGAGGAGTTCGTGGTGCTGCTGAAAGTCTCCAGCCGCGACGAGCTGGAATCGGCCACCGAGCGCCTGCGCAAGGCGGTACGCGCTTCGCTGCGCGGGCCCGGCGGGCGCATCACCATCTCGCTCGGTGGCGCCCTGCTCGGCCATGAACGCGACTGGCACGACTGGTTCTCGCGCGCCGACGCCGCCCTGTACCGGGCCAAGTCCAACGGCCGCGACAGCTACGTGATCGCCGAAGACCTGTTCTGACCCGCCGCGGCGATCGCGAACGGTTCGTTTGGACCGGGTAGGAGCGGCCTCCGGCCGCGAGCTTTTCAGGGGCGCGCGTGGATGGCGGGAGAAGCTCGCGGCCGGAGGCCGCTCCTACCCGGTTGTTCGGAGAAAACGACATCGTGAATGGGGCGACGCCCGTTTCCCGTCGCCGGACTGGAACGGGACTTGCAGCGTGGCGGTCGGTTTTCCCGACGCAGCGCCATGGCCGAACAGGACGAAAGCGGCGAACGCACAGAACAGCCCAGTGAAAAACGCCTGCGCGAAGCCCGCGAACAGGGCAACATCCCGCGTTCGCGCGAACTGGCGACGGCGGCGGTGTTCGGCGCCGGCGTGGTCGCGCTGCTGACCATGGCCATGCCGCTGGCGCGCGGCTCGCTGGGCTGGATGAAGATCGCGCTCAGCCCGGATCCGCAGCTGTTCAAGCACCCGGACCAGTTGTTCGGCCACGTCGGCAGCCTGCTGCTGCAACTGCTGTGGGTGATGCTGCCGATGATCGGATTGTGCCTGCTGGCCGGCTTCCTCGGCCCGGTGCTGATGGGCGGACTGCAATTCTCCAGCAAGGCGCTGACACCGGATCTGAAGCGACTCAGCCCGATGGCCGGGCTCAAGCGCCTGTACGGCGCCGAGAGCGTGGCCGAACTGCTCAAGTCGCTGCTGCGCGTGGCCTTCATCGGCCTGGCCGCGGGCCTGAGCCTGAAGCTGGGCCTGAATTCCCTGCGCGAGCTGCTGACCATGCCGCTGGAGCAGGCCGTGCGCACCGGCATGGGCTTCGCCGGCGGCCTGCTGCTGGCCTGCGCCGGCGCGCTGGCGCTGCTGGCGGCCATCGACGCGCCGTACCAGAAGTGGAACTGGATGCGGAAGCTGAAGATGACCCGCCAGGAATTGCGCGAGGAGCTGAAGGAAAGCGAAGGCCGGCCGGAAGTGAAGGGCCGGATCCGGCAGATGCAGCACCAGCTGTCGCAGCGCCGGATGATCGAGGAGGTGCCGACCGCCGACGTCATCGTGGTCAACCCGACCCACTACGCGGTGGCGCTGAAGTACGAGGCCGGCCAGATGGGCGCACCGCGGGTGGTCGCCAAGGGCGTGGACGAAATCGCCCTGCGCATCCGCGAGGTCGCCGAGGCGCACCGGGTCGCCATCGTGTCGGCGCCGCCACTGGCACGCGCCTTGTATCGCGAAGGGCAACTCGGCCGGGAGATCCCCGTGAGACTGTATACCGCCGTCGCCCAGATCCTGTCCTACGTCTACCAGTTGCGCGCCTGGCGCGACGGCACCGTGGCCGAGCATCCGGACCTGCCGGCGGTGGACGTGGATGAGGGCAAGCCGGCATGAGCGCGGTGCCCAGCCCCACCTCCCGGGTGATGGACATGCTGCGCCACGGCCTGGGCGCGCCGCTGGTCGTGCTGGCGATGCTGGCGATGGTGATCGTCCCGCTGGCGCCGCCGGTGCTGGACGCGCTCTTCAGTTTCAACATCGCCATCTCGCTGGTGGTGCTGCTGGCGGTGGTCTACGTGCGGCGGCCGCTCGACTTCACCATCTTCCCGATCGTGCTGCTGATGACCACGATGCTGCGGCTGGCGCTCAACGTGGCCTCCACCCGCGTGGTGCTGTTGCACGGCCAGGACGGCCATGGCGCGGCCGGCAAGGTCATCGAGGCGTTCGGCGAATTCGTGGTCGGCGGCAATTTCGCGGTCGGCCTGGTGGTGTTCGCGATCCTGACCATCATCAACTTCGTGGTCATCACCAAGGGCGCCGGGCGCATCTCGGAAGTGTCGGCGCGCTTCATCCTCGACGCGATGCCCGGCAAGCAGATGGCGATCGACGCCGACCTCAACGCCGGCCTGCTGACCCGCGAGGAAGCCAAGGCCCGGCGCGAGGAAGTGCGCGAGGAAGCCGACTTCTACGGCGCGATGGACGGCGCCAGCAAGTTCATCCGCGGCGACGCCATCGCCGGCATCCTGATCCTCTTCATCAACCTGGTCGGCGGCCTGGCGATTGGCGTGCTCCAGCACGGCCTGCCGGTCGGCGAGGCGGCCAAGATCTATACCCTGCTGTCGATCGGCGACGGCCTGGTGGCGCAGTTGCCGGCGCTGCTGGTGTCCTCGGCGGTGGCGATGCTGGTCACCCGCGCCTCGCGCGCGCAGGACATGGGCAACGCGATGGTTGGCCAGGTGTTCGGCCAGCACAAGGCGCTGGCGGTGGCCGCCAGCCTGATCGGCGTGGTCGGGCTGGTCCCGGGCATGCCCAATGTCGTGTTTTTGACGCTGGCCGCGGTGCTTGGCTACATCGCCTGGAAGCTGTGGAAGAAACAGCAGCCCGGCGCCGGCGGCGAAAGCGCCGCGGGCGCCGATCCCGCGCTGCCCGCGCCGTCCAACCCGCAGGCCGAACTGACCTGGGATGAAGTGCGTCCGGTGGACCCGCTGGGCCTGGAAGTCGGCTACCGGCTGATTCCGCTGGTGGACAAGGCCCAGGGCGGCGAACTGATGTCGCGGATCAAGGCGGTGCGCCGCAAGCTCACCCAGGATCTGGGCTTCCTGATTCCGCCGGTGCATATCCGCGACAACCTGGAACTGCCGTCCAACGGCTACCGCCTGCTGGTGCATGGCGTGCCGGTGGCCACCGCCGAGATTCATCCGGATCGCGAACTGGCGCTGGATCCCGGCGGCGCGTTCGGCACCCTCGACGGCATTCCAGGGCGGGATCCCGCGTTCGGCCTGGACGCCACCTGGATCACCCCGGGCCAGCACGCGATGGCCGAATCGCTGGGCTACACCGTGGTCGATGCCTCGACCGTGGTCGCCACCCACCTGTCGCACCTGGTGCGCGAGCACGCGCCGGAACTGCTGGGGCACGAGGAGGTGCAGCAACTGCTCGCCAACCTCGGCAAGACCGCGCCCAAGCTGGTCGAGGATCTGACGCCCAAGACGCTCACCCTGTCCACGGTCGTGCGGGTGCTGCAGAACCTGCTGATCGAGCGCGTGCCGATCCGCCAGTTGCGCCGGATCGTCGAGGCGCTGGTCGAGTTCGGCCCGCAGAACCCGGATCCGGCCGCGCTCACCGCCGCCGTGCGTACCTCGCTGGGTCGTTTCATCGTCCAGGAAATCTCCGGCATGGCGCCGGAGCTTCCCGTCTACACCCTGGCGCCACAACTGGAACGTGTCTTGCAGGACAGCGTGCAGGGCACCGGCGCCGCGCTGGAACCCGGCCTGGCCGAACGGCTCCACCAGAGCCTGGCCGACTGCGTCGCCCAGCAGGACGCGCGCAGCGAGCCGGCGGTGGTGCTGGTCCCCGGCGGCGTCCGCGCCGCGCTGGCCCGGCTGGTCCGCCACAGCGTCCCCACGCTGTCGGTCCTGTCCTACAGCGAAGTCCCGGAGGACAAGCGGTTGAAGCTGGTGGGGACGATTAGTTGAGGCGACGGGATTGGGGATTGGGGATTGGGGATTGGGGATTCGCAAAAGCGGGTTCATGACGGGGATGCAGCGATGAAGACGAACACGACACGACCTAGATATCCAATCACCTCGAACGGCTTGCCGTCGCCTTGCTTTACCCAATCCCGAATCCCGTATCCCCAATCCCGGCCTCTCAAATGAAAATCAAACGTTTCGTCGCTCCCGACATGCGCACCGCCTTCGCGCTGGTCCGGCAGGAACAGGGGCCGGATGCGGTGATCCTGTCCAATCGCATGACCGACGACGGCGTCGAGATCGTGGCGGCCTCCAACTACGACGAGACGCTGGTGCAGCGCACGCTGGAGGCAATGCGTCCGGCCGAACCGGCGCCTTCGTTCGCGCGCGCCGCGCCGTCCGCATCCGCATCCGTGTCCGCCGAACCACGCGCCGCCGCCAACCGCCAGGCGACGGAGATGTCGCCGGCCGAAGCAGCTGCGGCCTACTTCAACCGGGTCGCCGCCGCAGCGCCCATCGAATCGCGCCTGGCCGAGGAGTCGCGCGCCCCGGTCGAGCCGCCGTCGGCGTTCATCGCGCCGGTGCCCTCCTTCGCGCGTGAAATCCCGGCCG
The DNA here is from genome assembly GCF_016820515.1 of Pseudoxanthomonas beigongshangi. Taxonomy (GTDB): domain Bacteria; phylum Pseudomonadota; class Gammaproteobacteria; order Xanthomonadales; family Xanthomonadaceae; genus Pseudoxanthomonas_A; species Pseudoxanthomonas_A beigongshangi. The sequence continues at coordinate 13,916 of NZ_JADHDV010000045.1, forward strand.
AGCCGTCCGCGCCCGCCGCCTTCGCGCTGGATCCGATGTCGTTCGCCGCGCGCCTGGCCGCGAGCCTGCCGGCGGTGCCGGCGGAACTGTCCACGGCGGCGCCGGCCCCCGCCAC
>NZ_JADHDV010000046.1:0-2358 GCF_016820515.1 Pseudoxanthomonas beigongshangi
GCGCTTCGACGGCAGGAGCCGGAGCGGGCGGCGGGGGCGCGGCGGGGGCCGGCGCTTCGGCCGGAGGAGCCGCGCTGGCGGCTTCGGGGGCGGATTTGGCGACGCGCGGCTTACGCACGCGCTTCTCGGCGGGGGCGCCGGTTTCGTTGCTGCTGTCGGACAAAGTGCGATTCCTCGCTATGGCGAGCGCCGGCTCGAACGCGCGGCGGCGGGTGAAGGAGTGTGGGTGACTCAGAAGGGTGCGGCGCAGAAAAGGCGCCGGATGTGCGGACACTAGCACCGCGCTGCGGCGACGGCAAGCGCCGGGCCGCAGCGGGTTCGCACGGGTTCAGCCGGGGCGCCCGGCCGGACCGGCTCAGGCGGTCTGGGCGCCGAGCGTCTTGTCGATCATCTGGGTCAGCTGACCCTTGCCGACCGCGCCGACCTGGGTCGCCTGGACCTGGCCGTCCTTGAACAGCAGCAGCAGCGGGATGTTGCGGACGTGGTACTTGATGGCGGTGGCGCGGTTCTCGTCCACGTTGAGCTTGACCACCTTCAGGCGGCCGTCATAGGTCTCGGCCAGTTCGTCCAGGACCGGGGCGATCATCTTGCACGGACCGCACCATTCGGCCCAGAAATCGACCAGGACCGGTTCACCGGATTGCAGAACGGCGGCCTCGAAATCGGCGTCGCCGACATGGGTTACTTTTTCGCTCACTGGGTTCTCCTGCGGAGCCGCGGCGGGCCGCGGACGGATGGGAGGCCGGGGACGGCCACCTCTTTGGGGTAAACTGGGGCGTTCCGCGGCCAGATCAAGTCATTCCTGGCGGCCGCGCGATTCGGCTTTGGGGGCGCAGTTTGCGACGCCGCCGACGGCGATGCAAGCACGAGCAGTCCCTATATCAGTCGCGCCAACGGAACACTGCGGCGCAAAGAAGAAAGCATGAGCGACAAACCTTTAACCGACATTACTTTTACCTCGTTCGACCTGCATCCGGCCCTCCTGGCCGGGTTGGAGAACGCCGGTTTTTCACGCTGCACCCCCATTCAGGCGCTGACCCTGCCGGTGGCGCTGGCCGGACGCGATGTCGCCGGCCAGGCCCAGACCGGCACCGGCAAGACCCTGGCGTTCCTGGTGGCGGTGATGAATCGCCTGCTGTCGCGGCCGGCCCTGGCCGAGCGCAAGCCGGAAGACCCGCGCGCGCTGATCCTGGCGCCGACCCGCGAGCTGGCCATCCAGATCCACAAGGACGCGGTGAAGTTCGGCGCCGACCTGGGCCTGCGCTTCGCGCTGGTGTACGGCGGCGTGGACTACGACAAGCAGCGTGAACTGCTGCAGCAGGGCGTGGACGTGATCATCGCCACCCCCGGCCGCCTGATCGACTACGTCAAGCAGCACAAGGTCGTCTCCCTGCACGCCTGCGAGGTCTGCGTGCTGGACGAGGCCGACCGCATGTTCGACCTGGGCTTCATCAAGGACATCCGGTTCCTGCTGCGGCGGATGCCGATCCGCACCGAGCGCCAGACCCTGCTGTTCAGCGCCACCCTCAGCCATCGCGTGCTGGAGCTGGCCTACGAGCACATGAACGAGCCCGAGAAGCTGGTGGTGGAGGCCGAGACGGTCACCGCGGCGCGGGTGCGCCAGCGCATGTACTTCCCGGCCGACGAGGAGAAGATCCCGCTGCTGCTGGGCCTGCTGTCGCGCAGCGAGGGCGCGCGCACCATGGTGTTCGTCAACACCAAGGCGTTCGTCGAGCGGGTCGCGCGCGCGCTGGAGCGCGCCGGCTACCGGGTCGGCGTGCTGTCCGGCGACGTCCCGCAGAAGAAGCGCGAGACCTTGCTCAACCGCTTCCAGAAGGGCCAGCTGGAAATCCTGGTCGCCACCGACGTGGCCGCGCGTGGCCTGCACATCGACGGCGTCTCGCACGTCTACAACTACGACCTGCCGTTCGATGCCGAGGACTACGTCCACCGCATCGGCCGCACCGCCCGCCTGGGCGCGGAAGGCGACGCGATCAGCTTCGCCTGCGAGCGCTACGCGATGTCTCTGCCCGATATCGAGGCGTACATCGAGCAGAAGATTCCGGTCGAAGCGGTCTCCGCCGAACTGCTGACCGCGCTGCCGCGTCCCGAACGCGCGCCGGTGGAAGGCGGCGAGGGCGAGGAAGGCGAGAGCATCGGCCAGATCTTCCGCGAGGCGCGCGAACAGCGCAGCGCCGAGGAACAGCGCCGTGGCGGTGGTGGCCGCCGCAGCGGTGGCGGCAGTGGCAGTGGCGGTGGGCGTGGCCGGGGTGAACGCCGCGAAGGCGGGCAGGGCGAACGCAAGCCGCGCAGCCCGCGTCCGCCGCGTGCGGACAACCCGGCCGCCACGCCGGCACC
>NZ_JADHDV010000046.1:2428-11996 GCF_016820515.1 Pseudoxanthomonas beigongshangi
CGCATCCGGAGCGCGCCGAGGGCGAACGCGGTCCCCGCAAGCGCCGCCGCCGCCGTCATGGCCGTCCGGTGGAGAACGCCGACGCCGGCATCGCCGCGTCCACGTCCGCGCCTGCCGCTGGCAAGCCCGCCGCGAACGCGCCCGTCGCCGGCAAGCACGACAAGCCGTCGTTCTTCAGCCGCCTGGGCCGCAAGTTGAAGTCGCTGGTCGGCGGCTGACGCCGACCCGGTGCCCGGCATCGCCTCCGCGTCGATGCCGGCGCCACGCGGGCATCGCTTCCGCGTTGGGCGCTCCGGCATAATCGCCGCATGAGCGTGCTTCGATTCGAAAACGTCAGCAAGCAGTATCCCGGCGGGCACACCGCCCTGTCGGAGGTCAGCTTCGAAGTGGCCGAGGGCGAGATGCTGTTCGTCACCGGCCATTCCGGCGCCGGCAAGAGCACGCTGCTCAAGCTGATCCACCTGAGCGAACGGCCGAGCCGCGGCGCGGTGGTGTTCGCCGGCCGCAACCTGCTGAAGGTGCGCGGCGGACGCATACCGCTGCATCGCCGCGAGGTCGGCGCGGTCCACCAGGACCATCGCCTGCTGACCGATCGCACGATCATGGAGAACGTCTCGCTGCCGCTGATCCTGCGCGGCGAGCGGCGCGCCGACGTGCAGAAGCGGGTTCGCGAAGTGCTCGCCCGGCTCGGCCTGGGCCATCGCGAGAAGGCGCTGCCGACCCAGCTGTCGGCCGGTGAACAACAGCGCGTGGGCATCGCCCGGGCGATCGTCGCCGAGCCCAAGCTGCTGGTAGCCGACGAACCGACCGGCAATCTCGATCCGACCCTGGCCGCGGAAATCATGGAACTGTTCGCCTCCATGCCCGAACGCGGCACCAGCGTGTTGGTGGTGAGCCACGATCTGGCCTTGCTCAAGCGCATGCGCAAGCGCGTGCTGGTGCTGGACCACGGCCAGCTGGTCGACGACATCTCGCCCGCGGATCTGGCCGAATGAACGACAGCAACCGCTTCTCGCGTCCGCGCTCGGGCTTCGGCATCTGGCTGGACCAGCATCTCTACAGCTTCGTCTCCAGCCTGGGCCGGCTGGTGCGGCGGCCGTGGGCCACCCTGCTCACCATCGGGGTGATGGCGGTGGCGTTCGTGCTGCCGCTGGGCCTGTGGCTGGCGCTGACCAATGTCGAGCAGTTCGCCGGCGATGTCAGCGAATCGCGCGGCATCGACGTTTTCCTCAAGCTCGACGTGCCCGAGCCGCGCGCGCGGGTGCTGGCGGTCCAGCTGGGCGGCCGCGCCGACGTGGCCAAGGTGGAATTGCGCACGCCCGAGCAGGGGCTGGCCGAGTTTCGCGAGCGCAGCGGCCTGGGCGCCAGCCTGGACGCGCTGGAGGGCAATCCGCTGCCGACCCTGCTGCAGGTGACCCCGCGCGGCGACGAGACCGGGCTGGTGGCGATGCTCGAACGCCTGCCCGAAGCCGATCTGATCCAGCACGACGCGCAATGGCGCGACCGCCTGCGCGGCTGGCTCGGTTTCGGCGAACGCCTGGTCTGGGTGCTGGCCGCGCTGTTCGGTATCGGCGCGCTGCTGGTGGTTGGCAATACGGTCCGGCTGGACATCCAGTCGCGGCGCGAGGAAATCGGCGTGCTGCAGCTGCTGGGCGCCAGCGACGGCTTCATCCGCCGTCCCTTCATCTATCTGGGCGCCTGGTACGGGCTGGTCGCCGGCGTCCTGGCGCTGGGCCTGCTGGTGGCCGCCGGCGCCGCCCTGCAGCCTTCGCTGACCGCGCTGGCGCAGAGCTACGGTAGCCGCTTCGCCCTGGCCGGACTGGATCCGTTGCGCGCCGTCGCCGTGCTGGCCGGGGCAACAGTGATCGGCTGGCTGGGCGCATGGCTGGTGACCGGACACTTCTTGCGGCAGACTCGCCCGACCACCACCTGACCCGCCCGCATGTCCGACGCGCTCCGGCACCTCATCAGCGACGCCCCCCGGGTGATGGTGGTCGACGGTTCCAAGCTGGTGCGCAAGCTCATCGCCGACGTGCTCGAACGGGACCTGCCCGGCGTCAACGTGATCGGCTGCGCCAGCCTCGCCGAGGCACGCAGGGCGCTGGCCGAGGGCGAGATCCACCTGGTCACCACCGCGCTTGCGCTGCGTGACGGTGACGGCATGGAAATCGCGCGCAGCGTGCGCGAAGCGTCCGGCCAGGCCTACGTGCCGGTGATCGTGGTGTCCGGCGACGCGCAGCAGCACCTGGAAGAACGCCGCTTCAACGAATACGTCACCGACTATTTCGACAAGTCGCTGGGACACGAGGCGCTGGCCGCCTTCATCCGCGGCTACGTGCAGCCCGAGCCGATTCCCGGTGCGACCATCCTGTACGTGGAAGACAGCCGGGTGGTCGCGGAGACCACCAAGCGCATGCTGGAACGGCAATCGCTCAACGTGGTGCACGTGCTGCGCGCCGAGGATGCCTTCGCCCTGCTCACCGCCGAATCGCTCGGCCTTTCGACCCACCGCTTCGACCTGGTGCTGACCGACGTGACCCTGAAGGGCGAACTCAGCGGCCGCGACGTGGTGCAGCGGATCCGCATCGACTTCGCCTACGGCAAGCGCCGCCTGCCCATCCTGGTGATGACCGGCGACAGCAACCGCGACAACCAGGCCGTGCTGCTGCAGGCCGGCGCGAATGATCTGGTGCTCAAACCGATCGAGGAACGCCTGCTGGTCACCAAGGTGTTGTTCCAGCTGCGGCTGGCGCGGATGGAAGGGCGTTGAGGGCCGGGATTGGGGATTCGTGATTGGGGATTGGCAACGGCGAGGGGCGTGTTGGGTACCATGCCAATCCCGAATCCCCACTCCCGAATCCCTTCGCTAAATGTCCGACCCCGAACGCATCAAGCTCGAACCCTCCTGGAAACAGCATGTCGGCGACTGGTTGCTGCGGCCGGAGATGCAGGCGCTGTCGGAGTTCCTGCGCCAGCGCAAGGCGGCCGGGGCGCGCATCTATCCGCCGGGTCCGCAGATTTTCTCCGCGTTCGAGGCGACGCCGTTCGACGCCGCCAAGGTGGTGATCCTGGGCCAGGATCCGTATCACGGGCCGGGGCAGGCGCATGGGTTGTGCTTCTCGGTGCGTCCGGGCGTGCCGGTGCCACCGTCGCTGGTCAACATCTACAAGGAAATCCAAAGCGATCTGGGCATCGCGCCACCGGATCACGGCTGCCTGCTGCCGTGGGCGCGGCAGGGCGTGCTGTTGCTCAACGCGGTGCTGACGGTGGAGGAGTCACGCGCGGGCGCCCATCAGGGCAAGGGCTGGGAAGGCTTCACCGATCACGTCATCGAGACCCTGGCGCGCGAGCGCGAAGGCCTGGTGTTCCTGCTGTGGGGCAGCTACGCGCAGGCCAAGGGCAAGGTCATCGACGCGCGCCGGCACCGCGTGCTGCGCGCGCCGCATCCCTCGCCGCTGTCGGCGCACCGGGGCTTCCTTGGCTGCGGCCACTTCTCCGCGGCCAACCGTTATCTGCAGGAGCGCGGCCAGGCCCCGATCGACTGGCGCCTGCCCCCGCTCGCGCAGCTCCCCCCGGATCCCCTGCTGGCGTAGAGCGGAGCTTGCTCCGCTGCGCGACGACCCGGGCAACGCGAACATCCAGATATCCCGCCAGCGGAGCAAGCTCCGCTCTACGTCAGCGCTTTTTCTTGCGTCGCGGCTGCGACGGGGTGACCGGCGGGGCGGGTACCGGAGCCGGGGTGACGTTCTGGATCTCGGCCTGNCGCTTTTTCTTGCGTCGCGGCTGCGACGGGGTGACCGGCGGGGCGGGTACCGGAGCCGGGGTGACGTTCTGGATCTCGGCCTGCAGCTCTTCCATCATCGGGACCATCTTCTGCTGGATGGCGCCCATCAGGTTCTGCATCAGCGCGGGCGTCTTGTCGAGCAGGCTGCGGCCGGCCGGGCTCTCGTAGAACTTGGTGATCGCGCGCACGTCCTCGCGGGTGAAGGTCTTCTTGTAGACATCCACGTACAGCGGCCGCATTTCCTGCCAGGACAGTGCCTTGCGCATGATCTCGTTGGTCTTGGCCATGATCCGGTCGGCTTCGGCGCGCTGCTCCGCGGTCAGCTCCTTGCCGGCCATCAGCTGGTCGAACTGCTGGCGCTGCATGGTTTCCATCTGCGGGATGATCGCGTTGAGCATGCTCTCGGCACGCGAGGCCTGCAGCAGTTTCTCGATGTCCGCATCCGAAGGTTCCGCCGCCCAGGCGGTGCCGGCCCCCAGCGCCAGCCCCGCGATCATGACCAGGCGCGAAAACAGCGGCATCTTCTTCATCGGGCGTCCATACGGAAAACAGAGGGTCTGCATGGTGCCGAGGTGGAAGTAAACGAGGCGTTAAATCACGTGCGCCGGCCGGCCCGCTGTCATGCGGGCGGTACGCGACCTCCACTACAATCCGCGCATGGGGAGCGGACGACTCGACATCACGCCCACGCTGGCGATTCCGGACGACGAACTGGTGGAACGGTTCGTGCGCGCCAGCGGCGCGGGCGGGCAGAACGTCAACAAGGTGGCCACCGCGGTCGAACTGCGGTTCGACGTGGCGCGGTCGCCGTCGTTGCCCGAACCCCTGCGCGAACGCCTGCTGGCCCGCCGCGACCGGCGCCTGACCGACGAGGGCGTGCTGGTCATCGACGCCCAGCGTTTCCGCACCCAGGATCGCAACCGGCAGGACGCCCGCGAGCGCCTGGCCGCGTTCATCGCCGCGGCGATGCACGTGCCCCGGCCCCGCATCGCCACCAAGCCATCGCGTGCGGCCAAGGCCCGGCGCCTGGACGCCAAGCGCGAGCGCAGCGAAGTCAAGCGCGGCCGTTCGCAGAAGAGCCATTGGGAGTAATCGATTGAGCGACGCCCAGGACGTCATCCCCGCCATTCCGCCGAACATGCCGCAGGTGCCGCCCAACCGGTTCACCCGCTGGATGGGGCGCACCTTCCTGCGCACCTTCGGCTGGAAGGTGGTGGGTACGTTGCCGGATATCCCCAAGCTGGTTCTGATCGTGGCGCCGCATTCGTCCAACTGGGACGGCATCTGGGGCATGGCGGCGAAGATCGCGATGGGCTTCAAGGTGCGCGTGCTGGGCAAGGCGCAGCTGTTCTGGTGGCCGCTGTCGCCGCTGTTGCGCAAGCTCGGCGTGGTACCGGTGGATCGAAGTTCGCCGCAGGGCACGGTGGAGCAGGCGGTGCGGATGATCCGCGAGTCGGAGCGGATGTGGTTCGCGCTGACTCCCGAGGGCACCCGCAAGCGGGTGGAGAAGTGGAAGGGTGGTTTCCTGAAGATCGCCCATCAGGCGCAGGTGCCGATCCTGATGGCCTATTTCCATTACCCCGAAAAAACCATCGGCATTGGCGATGTCTATTACCCCACCGGCGATGCCGAGGTCGACATGGCCGCGATCCGCGCCTGGTACCGGCCCTGGCAGGGCAAGAACCGCGGGACGGTGTGATGGCCCGCGGATGACGCGTCCGCCGGAATGAACCCGAAAGAAAACCCGCCGTGAGGCGGGTTTTCCATGTTGCGATCCGGAACCGGTGGCTGGCTTACAGCGCCGATCCGCCCAGCTTCCAGGTGAACTGCAGGTAGTAGCTGCGGCCGAACGAATCGAACCACGAGGTGTCGTAGTACGGATAGTTCGCCCAGGTGGCGTCGCGCGGTGGCATCTTGTCGAACAGGTTGTTGATCGACAGCGAGATGCGCAGGTGATCGGTCACGTCGTAGCGCGCGCCGGCATTGAAGCGCCAGGTCGATTCTGTCCAGGCATCGTTGTTGTAGTTGGCCACGCGGCCCACGTAGTTGCCGAACAGGCTGGCCCCGAACGCGCCCTTGTCCCAGCTCACGCCGACGTTGCCCTTGTTGCGCGGCAGCGTGGTGTCCGCGAAGCTCACGTCCAGCATGTCCTCGGTCGGATCGCCCGGATACAGCTGGCGGGTGTGGCGATGGGTCCAGTTGTAGTTGGCGCGGAACACGAAGTCGCCGGCGCTGGCGGTCAACAGGCGGTAGTTGGCGGTCACGTCGACGCCCGAGGTTTCCTCCTTGGCGATGTTGATCGGGCTGAAGTGCACGCTGGTGATGAAGCCGTCCTGGTCGCGGATGACGCGCGAGAGCGCGTCCACGCAGGTGGGCGAATTGATGTCGACCGACGCGCCGGAGTCGGTCACGCCCAGACGGCAGTCGGCCTCGGTCGAGCGCAGCAGTTCGCGGCTCTGCGTCTGCACCTGGTTGGACACCTCGATCTTGTAGTAGTCCACGGCCAGGTCGAAGTAGGACACCGGCGACCACACGAAGCCGGCGGTGAACGACTTGCTGGTTTCCACGTCCAGGTCCATGTTGCCGGTGTAGACGTCGAAGGTGTTGATGTCCCAGGTGCCGTCGTCGTAGCAGTCGCCGTCGCTGAAGCCAGGCTCGTCGGTCCGGCACTGGAAGTAGTCGGTCGACAGGGTGCGGTAGTAGTCATCGCCGGCGAACAGGTAGTGCATGTCCGGCGCCCGGAAGCCCGTGCCGTAGGAGCCGCGCACCAGCAGCGTGTCGAACGGGCGCCATTCCAGGCCGGCGCTGTAGGTGAACTTGCCCGGATTCTTGTTGCCGTATTCGTAGCGGTCATAGCGGCCGGCCAGGCTGGCCTGCAGCGAGGACAGCAGCGGCAGGCGGAATTCGCCCGCCACGCTCCAGCGATCGCGGTCGCCCTCGCCGTCGCCGTAGCGCGGGCCATAGTAGGCGTCGGCGGTCAGCGCGTACGGATCGGGATTGATCTCGTACGACTGCCGGCCGTACTCGATCGCGGCGGCGAAACCGACGTCGCCGGCCGGCAGGGTGAACAGCGACGGCGTGTCCAGGGTGAAGCTCAGGTTGTCGTTCTCGGCCTTCGGACGGAAGGTGGACATCGCCGCGATGCTGGCGAACTCGGCCTGGGTGAGCGGGGTGAACAGGCGCGCCGGATCCGGGCTGTAGATTGCGTAGCCGTCGGCGTCGTAACCCTGGCGTTCGCCCAGGAACAGGCGGTTGGCCGCTTCGGCCCAGATGCGTGGCATGCCCACGTCGGCCTTGTACTGCGAATGGTTGTACGCCGCTTCCCAGTTCCAGGCCTCGCCGAAAGCGCCTTGCAGGCCGGTGGTCACCGCGAGGGTCTTCTGGGTGGTGGTGTTCATGCGGTTGCGCAGGCCGCCGATTTCCTCCGGGGTGAACTGGCGCGACCAGGTCTCGTAGTGGCCGGTGACGGCGTTGTAGAACACTTTGTCGTTGTTGTCGGTCGAAGCCGGGTCGTGGAACTCCCAACCCATGACATCGCTCACCACGTCGTTGCCATTGGTGCCGGTCAGCAGCTTGACCTCCTGGCGGCCCAACTGGACATCGGCAAACCAGGACAGCGTGTCGGAGAAGCGGTACTCGAACGAACCGTAAGCGTTGTAGCCCTTGCGCTCGTTCTGGATGGTGCGATACGCGATGGCGCGCTCGCTGCCGCAGTACGGCTGGCCGAAACGGTCCTCGGCCAGCACGGTGGTGCCCTGGTTGAGGCCGGCCATCGCCGCGCAACCGTCCGCCGGGGCGATGTTGACGTCGTCGTCCCAGTCATAGAGCTGCGCGGTCAGGCGCGGCAACCGGCGGCGCGAGGTCGGCGCATCCAGGGTCGAATCCTGGACGCTGCGCTCGTAGCCCCAGAGCGGGCGCTTGTTGAGGAACTCCACGCCGACGATGCCACTGAACTCGCCGCGCTCGAAACCGGTGGTCAGGGTCAGCTTGTGCGACTCGCCGCCGCCGCGGCTGGTGTCGCCGTAGCGGTAGTCGATGGTGGTGCCGTCAGTGGACTTCTTGAGGATGAAGTTGATCACGCCGGCCATCGCGTCGGAGCCGTACACCGCCGAGGCGCTGCCGGTCAGCACTTCGATGCGATCGATCATGCCGAGCGGGATGTTGCCGATGTCGGTGAAGTTACTGCGGCCGTTGAGAGGCAGCGGAAAGTCGGCGATGCGGCGGCCGTTGATCAGCACCAGGGTATGGTTCGGGCCGAGGCCGCGCAGGTCGACCGCCTGCGCGCCGGGAGTGGACTGGGCGCTGGTGGTGTTCTGCTGGCCCTGCACGCTGCCGCTGTTCTGGCTGAGCGAGCGCAGCACGTCCGGCACGGAGGTGAAGCCGGCGGACTGGATCTGCTCGGCGGTGACCACGGTGATCGGGGCCGGACCCTCGATCTGCGCGCGCGGGATGCGCGAACCGGTGACCTGCACGTTCTCGAGTTGGGTGACGGGCTCCTCGGCGGCCTCAGCGGACTGGCCGGTGGGAGCCGGAGTAGGGCGGGCGGCGGGCGCCGGGCGCGGCGGGGCATCCTGGCGGACGATCACCACCGCGCCGGAGGCGGCGTCGCGGCGGGCGACGTGGCCGCTGCCGCTGAGCACGCGATCCAGCGCCTGGTCGGCCGGGAGATTGCCTTGCACGCCCCGGGTGCGCAGGCCCTTGAGCTGGTCGGCGCGGTACACGAACTGGGTGCCGGATTGACGCGCCAGCGTATCCAGCGCCGCCACCAGATCCCCGGCGGGGATGTTGACCTGCGCGGGTTTGGAATTCTGCGCCTGCGCACTCAGTGCGGCTGAACAGGCCAGGCTCAACAACAGGACACGCAACGACGACCGCATTGGATGGCTCTCCCCATGGGCGCACGGGAAGGCGCCCTTGGCTATCAGGACGAACGAGCCGGGGAAATCCCCCGCCCCCCGGACGGGTCAGAGGCTGTGCAGGACGATGCGGTCCGTACCGGTCTCGGCGCGGACCGGGAAGCCCTGCTCCAGCAGCCGCACGAACGCGTCCACGTTCGACCAGCGGAAATTGCCGCCGACCCGCAGCGCGCCGACGGCGGGATCACCCATCACGATCTTGCGCGCGTTGTAGCGGTTGAACTCGGACGCGGCCTCGGCCAGCGAGGTATCGCGGAAGGTCACGAAGCCGCTGCGCCAGTCGACCAGGCGTTCGGCGTCGGCGACCGAGCCGGTGCGCACCACCACGCCGTTGCGGCTGGCGATGGCCAGGCTGCCGGCCGGCAACAGGGTGGTCGGCTGCAGGTGGCCTTCGGCATCGGGCGAGGCTTCCAGCCGCACCGTGCCCTCGGTGACCACCACACGCAGATCGGGACCGTCCCGCCGCACCGCGAAGCGCGTGCCCACCGCCATCACCTGGCGCGGCCCGGCGCTGACCACGAACGGTCGGTGCGGATCCTTGGCGGCCTCGAAGAACGCCTCGCCGCGCTGCAGGTCGATATGCCGTTCGCGCCGCGACAGGCTGACCGCGATGCGGCTGTCGCTGCTGAGCGTGGCGCCGGAGCCATCACTCAACGGTACCCGGTTCAAGTCGCCCAGCGCGGTGGCGTAGGAGGCCTGCTCGATGACCCCGTAGAAATAGTGGTGCGCGCCCAGTCCCGCGCCCGCCAGCGCCAGCACGCCGGTGAAGGTGGCGGCCAGCAGGCGCGGCCAGCTGGCCGTGCGCTCCGGTCTGCGCGGCGCGAACACCAGCCGGGCGAGATCCGGCGGTCCGCCCGCCGAAGCCGGC
>NZ_JADHDV010000047.1 GCF_016820515.1 Pseudoxanthomonas beigongshangi
GTGGAAGTCGCCGTCCATGCGGGTGGTCAGGTCGCCGCGGGCGATGGCCTGGAGCAGTTGCGACAACTGGCCCAGGTTGGTGTCGCTGACCGCCATCATCGCGTTCAGGCCGTCGATCATCACCCGGAAATCATGTTCGAAGCGCTGCGCGTCGCCGCGCTGGCTGAAATCGCCCACGGACGCGGCGGCCGCCAGGCGCTTGATCTCGCCATTGATGGCCGCCAGGCTGGCCTTGGCGCGATCCATCGACTCGTGCAGCATCGCCCGCTGGCCGGGCAGGCGGCGCGCGTCCTGCGAGAGATCGCCCATCGCGTAGCGGTTGAGGATGGCGATGGCGTCGACGATGGCGTCCAGATGTTCGAACATCATCGTGTTGATGCCGCGCGCCAGGTCGCCGTACACGCCGGGGAAATCCTCCGACACGCGCTGGGAGATGTTCTCGCCGGCGTGCATGTGGACCATGTGCTGGGTCTCGTCGGAAAACCGGCGCAGCATCTTCATCATCTCGTCGGTGGAGGCGAGCATCTGGCCCAACTCGTCGCGGTGGCCGCGTTCGACCTTGATTGACAGATCGCCACGCGACACCGCGTTCACCGCGCGCACGACCTGGGCCAGCGGGCCGGTGATCGAGCGCGTGATGGCGATGGCCAGGAACACCGCCAGCAGCACCGCCACGCCCAGGCCGACGCACATCGCCAGCACGGTGCGCGAGTAGGCACGCTCGGAAGCGGCGACCTCCGCCGCCAGATTGTCCACGTTGTACTGCGACAGTGCCTTGAGCTGGTTGAACAGTTCGCGGCGCAGGAAGCGCGATTCGTTGGTGGAGATGGCTTTCGCGGCCTCGAAATCATCGGCCGCCACCGCCGCCGAGATGCGGTCGTGCGCCTCGAAGTAGGCGGCGCGCGCCTTCTTCACCTTTTCGTAAATCGCCTTTTCCTTCGCGCTTGATTCGATGGGGATGGCGTTGTACGCCGCTTCCTCGGCGTCAATCAGCTTGCGGGTATCGACCAGCTTCTTCTCGTAGTCGGCGATTTCCTCCGGCTGGCCCTGCTTGGTCAGCTGCGACTGCTCGTAGGTGCGGTACTCGCCGAGCTGGGCGCGCATTTCGCCCAGGTGCTGGACAGCGGGCATCCAGTTCTCGTTGACGGCGAGCATCTGCGCATTGGCCACAGACAGCCGCCACAGCGACAGGGCGCCCAGCAGGACGGTGAGGATGACGGTGACGGTGAAGGCCACCGCCAGCTTGCGGGCGATCGGCAGGTTGCGGAACCAGTTCATTGCTTGCTTCTCTCTCCAGGAGGAACGGCGCGCGGAGCCTCCCCGTGTGGCCGCGTGCGTCGGTGACGGAATGTCATGCCGCTACTAGCGGCGGCACCGCCTGGAACTTGACGGTGCGTTGGTCGTAAGGGCGCGCCCGACGTCGAAACGTAATCCGGCGCCGCGTCCACGCGTGGCGCGGACGCGGGGCTTGGCCGGGCAGGTTGAATCAGAAATAGAACTGCGCGCGCAGTTGCAGGATGCGTGGATCCGCCCGCCGTCCCGCCCGCTGGGCATCCACCCGGGTCAGGTTGGCCTGCAGGCGGAAGTAGCGGTTGAGATAGGCGTTCACGCCCAGCGTCCAGTTGTTCTCGCGGCCACCACGGATGCCGCCGTTGTCCAGGTCGATGCGGCTGTGGCGCAGCAGCAGTTCCCACGCGCCGTAGGCATGCGCGGGCACCGGGTTGGCGACGTTGCCGGCGTTGTAGACGCGCGATTCGCCGGTGAGCAGCCAGCTGCCGGCGACATACCAGCCGTCGGCCGAGTAACCGCGCAGGCCGGCGTCGCGGGTGGTCTGCTGGCGCAGGTATTCGCCCTGCAGCGACCATGGCCCTTCGATCCACAGCGCTTCCACGCCTTCGCGGCGGATGCGGTCGACCCGGGTCAGGGTGCCGGAATCGACCAGCCGCGTGTCGGTGAGCGCGGTTTCCGGGCGCGCACGCCAGCGCACGCCGGGCAGCACGGTCTGGCCGCGTCCATTCACTTCGCTGTGCGGATGTTCCTCGGACGCCGACAGCCCCAGGTGCAGCACGTGCCCGGCCTGCTTGCGCGGGGTCCACGCGGCGCGCGCGGCGAGGGTCGTGCCGCGGTTGTTGCCCTGCAGATCGTTGCCGAAGAAGTAGCCCAGGTTCCACAGATGGGTGGGGCGCTCGAATGCCCATTCCACGCCGACACGCCGGCTTTCGTAGAACGCCTGGGTCGGCAGCGAGTTCTCCAGGAAGCTGCCGGCGCGGGTGGAGGTATAGCCCTCGAAACCCACCGGCAACTTGAACTGGCCGATGCGCAGCTTGCCGGCGTCGTGGCCGAACAGCGCCCTGGTTTCCACCCGCAACGCCACGTCCATCCAGGTGTCGGCATGGAAGTCGTAGCTGGCGGTGACGTCGTAGACGCCCTTGCGCTTGAGGGTGAAGCCGAATTCCTTGCGGCGGAAGTCCTCGTCGTCCTCCAGCGCGGTGGCGGCGGTGCCGTAACCCTCGCCGTCGAAGCGGACCAGATCGTAGGCGTAGTTGCCGGTGGCGGCCAGCTCGGTGCCGTTGGCGAACACGATGCGCGGCGGCCACGGCTTGATCTGCGTACCGGTGGCGTCGCCTTCGGCGGCGGAGGCGTGCGGGGCGGAGAGGGCCAGCAGCGGAATCAGGGCGAGGGAATGGCGGGAAACGACAGCGGATTTCATGATGGAAGGATCTGGCAAGCGCACGCCCTGCGCGGCCACCCGGAGGCGGCCACGCGTGCAGGCGGCGGTGAAGAGGAGAGGTGGCGGGGCGATCAGGCGGCTTGCGGCATGCGCAGCGAGCGCACCAGTCCACCCACGTCGACGATGAGGGCGACGCGGCCGTCGCCCAGGATGGTGGCGCCGGAAATCCCGTCCACGCGCCGGTAATTGTTTTCCAGGTTCTTGACCACGACCTGTTGCTGGCCGAGCAACTCGTCCACTTCCAGTGCCAGCTTCTGGCCGTCGCCCTCGACCACCACCACCAACGGCTGGGCGACGCGCGCATGGCCGTAGCGGTAGAACTCGTTGAGCGACAACAGTGGCAGGTATTCGCCGCGCACGCGCAGCACGCGGCCTTCGCCGGCCAGCGTGCGCACGTCCTCGGCCTGCGGTTGCAGCGCTTCCAGCACGTAGCCCAGCGGCAGGATCAGGGTTTCCTCGCCCACCGCGACGGTCATGCCGTCGAGGATGGCGAGGGTCAGTGGCAGCCGGATCACCACGCGGGTGCCGTGGCCGGCGCTGCTTTCCAGCTGCACTTCGCCGCCCAACGCCTGGATGTTCCGGCGCACCACGTCCATGCCGACACCGCGGCCGGACAGATCGGTGACCGCGTCGGCGGTGGAGAAGCCGGGTTGGAAGATCAGATCCCAGACCTGCGCGTCGGAAGGATTCTCCGGCACGTGCAGGCCACGCTCGGCGGCCTTGGCCAGGATCCGCTCGCGGTTGAGGCCGCGGCCATCGTCGCTGACCTCGATGACGATGTGGCCGCCCTGGTGCGAAGCGGCCAGGGTGATGGTGCCGGTTTCGTCCTTGCCCGCGTCGCGGCGGGTGTCGGGCATTTCCAGGCCGTGATCGATCGCGTTGCGCACCAGGTGCACCAGCGGATCGGCGATGCGTTCGATCAGGCCCTTGTCCAGTTCGGTGCCCTCGCCAATCGTGCGCAGGCGGACCTGCTTGCCCAGGCGCGAGGACAGGTCGCGGACCAGCCGCGGGAAGCGGCGGAACACCGCGTCCACCGGCAGCATGCGCACGCCGATCACCGCTTCCTGCAGATCGCGGGTGTTGCGTTCCAGCAGGTCCAGGCCGGCGAACAGGCGTTCGCACTGGCCGGGATCCAGCAGGCCGGACACCTGCTTGAGCATCGCCTGGGTGATCACCAGTTCGCCGACCAGGTTGATCAGGCCGTCGATCTTGTCGACGCTGACGCGGATTGAACTCTCGGCGGTGTCGTTGCCGGCCGGCGCGGGCGCGGCGGCGCCGGCGTTGCCGGCAGCGGCGAGGGTGATGGCCTCGACCGGAGCGGACGGCGCGGCGATCGCGGCGGGGATCGGCTGGATATCCAGTTCGCAGTCATCGACGACCCAGGCGAAGGCTTCCTCGACGGCGGTGCGCGGCACCGGCCCGAGCAGGCCGAGATCCCAGGCCAGATAGGCTTCCAGCGGATCCATCTGCTCGAAGCCGGGCAGGCGATCGATCCGGCAGGCGACTTCCAGCGGCGCCAGATGCTCCAGTTCGCGCAGGATCCGCAGCGGATCGTTGCCGGTCATGAACAGCGAGGGCGCCGGGGTGAAACCGATGCGCCAGCCTTCCGGCGCGGCGTCCTTCGCCGCCGGCGCGGCGCTGGCGGCGGGCGCGGCGTCGCCGGACAGCACCGCGGTCAGGCACGCGTGCACGTCCTTGACCGCCGCCGGATCCGCGGGATGGCCGTGCTCGGCTTCGGCCAGCAGGCTGCGCAGCACGTCCACCGACGCCAGCATCGCGTCGATCGCCGGGGTGGCGACGTCGCGCTTGCCGGCGCGCAGTTCGTCCAGCAGCGTTTCCAGCACGTGGGTCAGGCCGGCGACCGCGTCGAAGCCGAAGGTGGCCGCGCCGCCCTTGATGGAATGCGCGGCGCGGAAGATCGAGTTGATCAGCTCGCCGTCGCGGTTGCCCTGTTCCAGTTGCAGCAGGCCCGCTTCCATCGCTTCCAGCCCTTCGCGGCTTTCCTCGAAGAAGGTGGCGTGGAAGCGTTGCATGTCCATGTTCATCGGTGCGGAACCCGGGCGGCGTCAGGAAAGGGCGGAAGTCGTCGGAAGCGGGCGCGGATCAGCCCAGGACTTTCTGGATGGTGGCGACCAGTTGTTCCGGATTGAACGGCTTGACCAGCCAGCCGGTCGCGCCGGCGGCCTTGCCCTCGGCCTTCTTGTCGGCGGCCGATTCGGTGGTGAGCATCAACAGCGGGGTGAACTTGTAGTCGGGCAGCCCGCGCAGGGCGCGGATCAGTGCGATGCCATCCATGTTCGGCATGTTGACGTCGGTGACCACCGCATTGAAACGCTGTCCCTGCGCGCGGCCCAGGGCGACCTGGCCGTCCTCGGCCTCGTCCACGGCGTATCCGGCGGAAGTCAGGGCGAATGCGACCATCTGGCGCATCGAGGCCGAATCGTCCACCACCAAAATACGTGCGCTCATGCGGCGTTCTCCACAGTTTTCGAATCGTTGTTGTCGGAAGGGGAAAGACCCAGCCGATCGGCCAGGCCCAGCAGGCGGGCGGCGTCGCGGAAGGCGGGACTGCTGCCGGCGAAGGCGGTGGCGCGGCCGGCCTGTTCGCGTTCGCGGAAGAAGGTGCACAGCACCTGCAGGCTGGCGGTGTGCACGCGTTGCACGGTCCCGGCATCCAGCAGCAAGGGCTGCGGCTGGGCCAGGTGCGGCACCAGTTGCTGCTTCAGATCGCTGGCGGCCTCGATGCCGAGGTCCGCGCCCAGGGGTACTGCGCTCATCATCGCTCCGATGGGTCGGTTCCTGCGTGGTATCGGCCGGACCGGGCAGGTCTTGAGCCGGCGCGTGGAAAAGTGGGAAGTGCGTCGCGACTTGGGATGTGCCGTGGGAACGAATATGGATAGCCCCCTTTGGAAAAGGGGGCGGGCGAGCGCGTAGCGGTCGACGGGGGATTTGCTTGGCGCCAAGAGCAAATCCCCCTCGGTCCCCCTTTTTCAAAGGGGGAGGAAAAGCTTGGCTTTCCCAATCCCCAATCCCGAATCCCGAATCCCGAATCCCGAATCCCGGCTTTCAACGGCCGCATGGCCGGTCATCCCGAATCCCGGCCCCTCAGCCCAACAACTCCGAAGCATCCAGCAAAATCACCGTCCGCCCGGAGAGCCGGGCGACGCCGCGAAACAACGGATGGGTGATGCGGCACATGCGGGTGTTGTCCGGTGGTTCGATCTGCTGCTCGGTGAGGCGGGTGACGTCCTCCACCGCCGAGACGCGCAGGCCGAGGATTTCGCCGTTTTCCTCCAGCACGACGATGCGTACCTGGCTGTCGGGGACGATTTCGGCGCGTCCCAGGTACAGGCCCAGGTCGATCACCGGCACGACCTGGCCGCGCAGGTTCATCACGCCCAGCATGTGCGCGGCCGCGCCGCGCAGTGGCAGCAGGGTGGCCGGCAGGACGACTTCCTGCACCTTCAGCAGTTCCAGTGCGTAGTGCTGGTCGTCGCAGCGCATCCGCAGCCAGCGGGTGGTGCGGTCGCTGGCGCGCCGGCGCTCGCCGTGCGGCGAACTGGCCGGGGCGTTGTCCTCGTCGTCGCGTTGTCTCTGCAGCATGTCGAACACCGGCTTGGCGTAGGCGGGGATGGCGGGCGACGAAGATGCGGAACGCGCGGGAGGCGGTGGCGCCGGTCGGGACGGAACCGTGGCCGGCGTGGGTGCCGCGGCGACGGACATTGGCGCGGGCGGAGTCGGCTCGGCCTGCGCCGTCGCGGCACCGGTGGGCGCCTCTGCGCCGGGCGCCGCGCCGCCGTGCAACTGGTCCAGCAGCGCCTCGAATTCGTCGTCGGTGATCAGATCCGCCGTGGCCATCGGCGCCATCGCGGGTGGTGCTGCCGCCGGTGTGCTGTCCACGGACGGGATTTCGAGCGGTTCGGATTCGATGGAGACAGGTTCGATGGCCTCGGTCTCGACAGGCACGATCTCGACAGGCACGGTTTCGACAGCCACGGTTTCGACGGTCATGGGCGCGCGCTCGGTGGCAGTCGCCGGTGCAATCATCGCCGGCGCGGCTTCGACCTGCTGGAGGGCGAGGATGGCGTCGGGATCGTCGGCCACGGCGATGCCGCGGGTGGTCGCCAGCAGGCGTTCCAGGACTTCCTCGTGCGTCGGATCGAATGCCCCGGCGTCATCGTGTGGCTCGCCGGCCGTCGCAAGCTCCGCCACCACGGCGGGCACGCCAGCAGGCATGTCCGGCGACGCGATGTCCGCCTGCGCGGGCACCGGTGCATTCACCACCGCCAGGAACGGCTGCGGCGGAGCCGGCGCGGCGACGGCCGGGGCAATCGCGGGCGCGACGTCACCGCCCAGCAGATCCCTCAGATAGTCGTCCAGCGCCGGTTGCGCGTTCACGCGGCCTGCTCCATCTGCACGCGATCGCAGCCCAGCAGCCACTCGAGCGCGCGGCGGTACGCGGACAGGCCGCGGCCCGGGTACTGGCCGGCCGACAGCGGCTTGACCAGTTCATCGACGCTGCAGATGCGGGTGTCGTTGGGAATGGCGTCGTCCCACACGCGATCGCCATGGGTCTCCTGCATCTGCCGCAGGGTGTCGTTGCCGGTGCGGGTGCGCTTGTCGTGCAGGGTGGGCAGGACCGAGGCCGGCAGCGGGCGGCGGCGCGAACGTTCGATCATGTCCACGGTCCGGCACATGCCATTGAGGCCATGCAGCGCCAGCGGTTCGGTCTGGGTCGGGATGATCACGCGATCGGCCGCAGCCAGCGCGTTGACCATCAGCAGGCCGAGCGTGGGCGGGCAGTCGAACAGCACATAGTCGTAGTCCTGGCCGCCGCGCGCCAGCGCGTTGGCCAGCGCCATGCCCAGTCCGGGCTGGGTGGCGCTGCGGCGTTCCAGCGTGGCCAGCGCGGTCTGCGCGGCGACGAAGGACAGATTGTCGATGCCGGTTTCGCGCACCAGCGGGCCCAGCTCCGCGGTCGGCTGGTCGAACAGATCCAGCACGCCGGCCGGTGCCGGCTCGGCGGGCAGGCCGAAGGCGCGGGTCAGCGAGGAGTGCGGATCCAGATCCATCAGCAGGACGCGCTGGCCGCGCATCGCCAGGCCACGGCCCAGCGCCAGGGTGGTGGTGGTCTTGCCCACGCCGCCCTTCTGGTTGGCGATTGCCCACACGCGCATCAGTTGGATCCTCCTTCAAGGGTGGGCGCCATCGCGTCGGCGTCGGCGGCCGTCGCGGGCGTCAATGTTTCGGCCTGCGCCGGCGCGATCGCCGGCAGCGCGGGTGCGGCGGCGATCGCCGGCAGCGATCCGCCCGGCGCGTGTTCGCCCTCGCTGGCCAGGATCACCAGCAACACCCGGCGGTTGCTGTTGCGGCCTTCCACGGTGGCGTTGTCGCCGATCGGACGGAACTCGCCGTAGCCGATCATCGCCAGTCGTTCCGGCGGAATGCCGTCGCGCACGAACAGGTGCACCACGCTGGCCGCGCGCGCCGCCGACAGTTCCCAGTTGGACGGGAACTGGTAGGTCCGGATCGGACGGTCGTCGGTGTAGCCTTCCACGCGCACGCCGTTGGGCACGCCGGCCAGCACGTCGGCCAGGCTGGACACGGTGCTCTGCGCGGCCGGTTCCAGGGCTGCCGAGCCGGTGGCGAACAGGATGTCGCTGTTGATCTGCACTTCCAGCCAGAGTTCGGCGCGGCGCACCACCACCAGCTTCTGGTCGACCAGCGGCGCCAGCGCCTTCTCGATGTTGTCGGCGATGGCGTCGAGTTGCTGGTGGGCGTTCTGCATGCCCTTGGCGTCCACGCTCATGTTCATCTGCGAGGCCATTGCCGCCAGCAGGGTCACGTTGGGTGCCGGCGAAGGGGCGGAGGGGCCCTGCTTGGCGCCGGACTTGATCGGCGAGGGGCGATCGAAATCGGCGCCCTGCAGTTGGTGGTTGCCGACCTGGACCGGATTGATCGTGCGCGGCGCGCCGCCGAACGCGGCGGTGAGCGCGTCGGCCATCACCCGGTACTTGCCCTCGTTGAGGGTGGAGATGGCGTACATGACCACGAAGAAGGCCAGCAGCAACGTCATCAGATCGGCGTAGGGAATGGCCCAGGCCTCGTGGTTGACGTGTTCCTCGTGGGATTTCCGGCGTGCCATGCGGGTGCCCGATCAGTGCAGGAAGCCGGCCAGCTTGGATTCGATGTTGCGCGGGTTCTCGCCCTGGGCAATCGCGATCAGGCCTTCGATGATCATTTCGCGCTCGCGGCTCTGTCCGCCGATCACGCTCTTGAGTTTGCTGGCGACCGGCAGGAAGAACAGGTTGGCCGAGGCGATGCCGTAGATGGTGGCGGTGAACGCGGCGGCGATGCCGTGGCCCAGCTTGCTCGGGTCGGCCAGGTTCTTCATCACCGCGATCAGGCCGAACACGGCGCCGATGATGCCCAGCGTCGGCGCGTACACGCCCATCGCTTCGAACACCTTGGCCGCGGCCAGATCCTGGTGCTCCTGGCTGTTGAGGTCGATTTCCAGCATGTGCCGGATGGCCTCCGGTTCCAGCCCGTCGACCAGCATCTGCAGGCCCTTCTTCAGGAACGGATCGCTCTGTTCGTTGACCAGCGGCTCCAGCCCCAGCAGGCCCTGCTTGCGGGCGATGTTGCTCCACTCGACGATCTGCGCGACCAGCCCGTCGTGATCGGCGCCCGGTGGGCGGATCACCCAGCGCGCAATCGACACCGCGCGCTTGAACACCGCCGGCGGCGTATGCACCAGGATGGCCGCGACGGTGCCGAGGATGACGATGACGAAGGCCGCCGAGGACCACAGCGACGACACGCCGGCACCCTTGAGGATGCTGCCGCCGACCAGGGCGACCAGGGCGAGGATGAGACCGATGAGGCTGAAGATGTCCATATGCAGTGGTATCGGCGCTGGCGGTCCGGACTTGAGTTGGCGGGTTGGGGACGGGTGCGCTAGCGGGGTCTGTTCGGCTTTCGGTTGAGGGCGGAAGGGCTCGCGGCCGGAGGCCTCCTACCGGTTTGTTTCAGGTTTGCCGCAATGCCGGACCAGGTAGGAGCGGCCTCCGGCCGCGAGCTCCTGCCATCGCAACGAATCCGCGAGTCCGTGACCGGTCTGTTCCTTCGGGGCGGCATTCGTGTGTGTAAAAAGCAGCGAAGCGTGTTCCGCTTTACGGGGGGCGTGTTGCCCCCATCCGCCCTTCGGGCACCTTCCCCCGCGAGCGGGGGAAGGGAGCGGGTGGCGCGGATTCNAGCGGGGGAAGGGAGCGGGTGGCGCGGATTCACGCGGCCGCTTCGCGCAGGCCGTCGACGTCCAGGATCAGCGCCATGCGGCCATCGCCGATCAGGGTCGCGCCGGCATAGCCGCGCAGGCCGCGCACCGCGCGCGGGAGCGGCTTGATCACCACTTCCTCGCGCCCGCGCACCTGGTCCACGACCAGGCCGAAGCGCTGGTCGCCCATCTGCAGCACCACGATGGTCAGCAGCGGCGCCTTGACCGCCTCCACGCCCAGCCAGCGCCGCAGATCCACCAGCGGCAGGGTGGTGGACTGCCGATCCAGCACGGCCTGGCCGTCGAACCAGCGCAGGCTGGAGGCCGGCGCGTGCAGCACTTCCATCACCCGCGCCAGCGGCAGCGCGTAGACCGGATCACCGGCCTGCACCAGCAGGGTCGGCAGGATCGCCAGGGTCAGCGGCACCCGGATCAGGAAGCGGCTGCCACGGCCGAGCTGCGAATGGATCTGGATCTGTCCACTGAGTTCGCGGATGCGCGACTGCACCACGTCCATGCCGACGCCGCGGCCGGAGATGTCGGTGATCTCGGTCTTGGTCGAGAAGCCCGGCAGGAAGATCAGCTGCAGGCATTCGTCGTGCGACAGGCGGGCGGCGGCTTCCGGTTCGATCAGGCCCTTTTCCAGCGCCTTGTCGCGCAGCCGCTCCGGATCGATGCCGGCGCCGTCGTCGCGGATCTCGATGGTGACGTAGTCGCCTTCCTGCTGCGCCGCCAGCCGTACCTGGCCGCTGCGCGGCTTGCCCGTGGCCTCGCGCAGGTCGGGCAGCTCGATGCCGTGGTCGATGGCGTTGCGGACCAGGTGCACGAGCGGATCGGACAAGGCCTCGACGAGGTTGCGATCCAGCTCGGTATCGGCGCCGATCAGCTCCAGATCGACTTCCTTCTTGAGCGAGCGGGCGACGTCGCGGGCGACCTTGGGGAAGCGCGAGAACACCTTGCCCACCGGCTGCATGCGGGTGCGCATGACCGCGTTCTGCAAGCGCGCGGTGGCGATGTCCAGGCCGCTGACCGCGCGATCCAGTTCCTCGTCGCGCAGGCGTGCGCGCAGGGTCTTCAGGCGATTGCGCGACAGCACCAGTTCGCCGACCAGATTGACGATCGCGTCCAGCCGCTTGGTGTCCACCCGGATGGTCTGCTCGGCCTCGCTGGCGCGCGCCGGACGGGCCGGTGAGGCCGGGGCGGGCGTGGCCGGGCGAGCCGGCACGGGTTGGGGCGCGGGTGCGGACGCCG
>NZ_JADHDV010000048.1 GCF_016820515.1 Pseudoxanthomonas beigongshangi
CGCCGCCGCGCCCGCCCAGCCGGAAGGCGCCGCCGACACCGGCGGCGGCCAGCAGCAGGGCCAGGGGGATGGCGAGCCGCGCGACCAGCGCGACGGCAACCGCTTCAACAACAACAACCGCCGCGACCGCTTCCGCAACCGCCGTGACCGCGAGCGCGGCCGCGACCGCTACAACGACGGCATGCCCGGCGACGGCAACGGCGGCAACGAGAATTACGTCCCGCGCCAGATGCCGAGCGTCCCGGAGGGCTTCCCGCAGTACTCGCTGGGCGACCTCAAGCGCATGCCGGCGCCCAAGCTGCTGGAAATCGCCGAGCAGCTGAACATCCAGGAAGGCGTGGCCCGCGCCCGCAAGCAGGACGTCATCTTCGCCCTGCTGAAGGTGCTGACCCGCCACGGCGAAGGCGTGGCCGCCGACGGCGTGCTGGAAATCCTGCCGGACGGCTTCGGCTTCCTGCGCGCGGCCGAGGCCAGCTACCTGGCCGGCCCGGACGACGTCTACATCAGCCCCAGCCAGATCCGCCGCTTCAACCTGCGCACCGGCGACCACCTGTCCGGCCGCATCCGCTTCCCGAAGGACGGCGAGCGCTACTTCGCGCTGTCGACCATCGACACCATCAACGGCGAGCCGCTGGAAGCGTCGAAGAACAAGGTGCTGTTCGAGAACCTGACCCCGCTGTTCCCGCGTCGCCGCTTCACCCTGGAGCGTGGCAACGGTTCGTCGGAAGACATCGCCGGCCGCATCCTCGACCTGATGGCGCCGCAGGGCAAGGGCCAGCGCGCGCTGATCGTGTCGCCGCCCAAGGCCGGCAAGACGATCATGATGCAGCAGATCGCCACCGCCATCACCACCAACCACCCGGACGTGCACCTGATCGTGCTGCTGGTGGACGAGCGTCCGGAAGAAGTCACCGAGATGCAGCGCACCGTGCGCGGTGAAGTGGTGTCGTCGACCTTCGACGAGCCCGCCGCCCGCCACGTGCAGGTCGCCGAGATGGTGATCGAGCGCGCCAAGCGCCTGGTCGAGCACAAGAAGGACGTGGTGATCATGCTCGACTCGATCACCCGCCTGGCCCGCGCCTACAACAACGTCGTGCCCAGCTCCGGCAAGGTGCTGACCGGTGGCGTGGACGCCAACGCCCTGCATCGTCCGAAGCGCTTCTTCGGCGCCGCGCGCAACGTCGAGGAAGGCGGCTCGCTGACCATCATCGCCACCGCGCTGGTCGAGACCGGCAGCAAGATGGACGAGGTGATCTACGAAGAGTTCAAGGGTACCGGCAACAGCGAAGTGCACCTGAACCGCCGCATCACCGAGAAGCGCGTCTACCCGGCCATCGACATCAACCGCTCCGGCACCCGCCGCGAGGACCTGCTGATCGAGCCGGAACTGCTGCAGAAGATCTGGATCCTGCGCAAGCTGCTCCATCCGATGGACGAAATCGCCGCGATGGAGTTCCTGCTGGACAAGATGAAGAACACCAAGTCCAACGACGAGTTCTTCGCTTCGATGAAGCGCTGAACCAACCGCAAGACGGAAACGCCGGCCCACGCCGGCGTTTCCATTTCCGGCTTCGCTTTCCTCCGATACCGCCATGGATCAACTCAACGCGATGCGCGCCTTCCGGCGGGTTGTCGAACTGGGCGGCTTCGCCCGCGCCGCCGAGAATCTGGGCGCGTCCGCAGCCGGCCTGAGCAAGCAGATCCGGCAACTGGAGGAACACCTGGGCGCGGTGTTGCTGCAACGGACCACCCGCCGGATGAGCCTGACCGACGCCGGGCAGGCCTACTTCGCCGAATGCCGCCGGCTGCTGGACGAAATGGATCGGGTCGAGCACGCGCTGCGCGCGCAGGCCGGCCAGGTCGAGGGCCGCTTGCGGGTCAACGCACCGACCTCGTTCGGCCTGGCCGTGCTGTCACCGCTGCTCGGGGATTTCCTGGCCCGGCATCCGCGGCTGAAGCTGGATCTGGCGCTGGACGATCGCGTGCTCGACGTGATCGGCACCGGCTTCGACGTGTCCTTGCGCGTGCGCAGCACGCTGGAGGATTCCTCGCTGATCGCGCGCCGGCTCGGCACGATCCAGCAGATGCTGTGCGCTTCGCCGGCCTATCTAAAGCGGCACGGCGTGCCGGGCACGCCGTCCGAGCTGCTCCAGCACGATGTGCTCGCCTACGCCTTGGCCGACACGCCCGATAGCTGGCAATTGCAGGGCCCCGAAGGAATGACGCGGGTGGCGCTGCCGCCGGCGCGCACCGTCGTCAACAACAGCCTGATGCTGCGCGATCTGCTGTGCGCCGGCCTCGGCATCGGCGCGCTGCCTTCGTTCCTGGCCGCGCCGGCCATCGCCGCCGGCCGTCTGCGGCGCGTCCTGCCGGCCTGCGGTTATCCGCCCCGGCAGGTGTATGCGATCTATCCCACCACGCGGCACCTGCCGCCCAAGGTGCAGGTCTTCGTCGATTTCCTCGCCCAGGCGCTGCCGCCCCTGCTGGAAACCGATTCGTAACCGGCAGCGAAAACTGTCCGCACCCGCGAGGCATTTTTCGCCGCCGGCCACGCGCTCAAGCTGGGAATCCCCGGGCCGCCTGTTCCAGGCGCCCGCTCCACAAGGATTCCCGCAACATGAGTGCTTCCCTTCCCCGTCCCCTGCGTCGCCTGGCCCTGTCCGCGCTGCTGGCCGCTTCCCTGTCCGCCGCCGCGACCGGCCATGCCGGCAAGGTCGGCACCAGCGCCTGGGGTCCCGGTGACGAAATCGGCCGGCTCAACCTGATCACGCCCGAGTCCCGCGCCGCGATCCTGTCGCGCGTCGATGGCCGTCGCGCCTATGACCTGGCCACCGATTACTACATCGGCATGCCCAGCTGGCAGGGCGCGGGCGATCCGCACTACCAGTTCTGGATGACCCATACGCCGCGCGGCACCGCCGTCGACGATCCGATGGGCGTGGGCGACTCGCTCAACGCCAGCACCAGCTACACCGGCACCGCGTTCTCGATGTACAGCCACACCGGCACCCACATCGACGCGCTCAACCATTTCGGCCTGCACGGCCGGATCTGGAACGGCTTCAGCGCCGACGAACACCTGGGCGATCGCGGCTGGCGCAAGGCCGGCATCGAGAAGTTCCCGAACCTGATCGCCCGCGGCGTGCTGATCGACGTCGCCGCGGCCAAGGGCGTGGAAATGCTGGCGGATCAGTACCGCATCACCCGCGCCGACCTGCAGGCGGCGCTGGCGAAGCAGAAGGTGAAACTGCAGCGCGGCGACGTCGTGCTGATCCGCACCGGCCGGATGCGCCTGTTCGACCAGCCGGATGCCTACATGGCCAATCCTCCAGGCATGAGCCTGGACGCGGCGCGCTACCTGGTCGAGGACGGCGGGGCAATGGTGGTCGGCGCCGACAATCTGAGCTTCGAGACCTTTCCCTCGCAGGAACCCGACGCCTACGTTCCGCTGCACACCTACCTGCTGGCCGAACAGGGCGTGCCGATCATCGAGCTGATCGCCCTGGACGAACTCTCGCGTGACAAGGTCTACGAGTTCGCCTTCATCGGCGGCCCGCTGAAGATCCGGGGTGGCGACGCGGCGCCGTTGCGACCGATCGCACTACCGCTCAAGTGACGGTCGCGTCCGGAACCGTTCCTCCGGATGTCATCACGCCTACGGAAACCGGAAGAAGCCTTGGCACTCAACCGCACAGCGGCGTCAGCAGGCGGCGACCCTTGCCGACTTCATAGACCTCGCCGGCCACCAGCGCATCCGGGGCGCACGCATCGTCCTGCTCCATCCAGGGCGCGCTCTGGCGAGGCCCGGGAATGTAGGCACGCCATTCGCCGTAGCCGGGTAGCTTTTCGCCCCAGAAGAGGAAGTCCACCGGTACGCGCACCTGCCAGAACGGGGCATTGGCGGTGTCGCCTTCTGTGGGCGGCTGGAATCGCCAGCGCCTGGCCGCCGTCAGCGCCGCTTCCGAAAGCCATTTGCGCATCTGCCGCATCTGGCGCTCGTTGCCGACGGTGCCCAGGTTGACCTGCTCGGCAAGCACTTCGCCGACCGAACCGTCCCGCTCCACCTTGATCACCAGGTACACGCTGCCGCGCGCGCCCATGCGCACGGCATTCTCCGGAAAACGTGGCGGCGTCATCTGGATGCTGCGAACCGAGTCGGCGCGCTGCCGGAGCTTTTCCGGATCCGCTTCGTCACCGAAGTGGCCACCGGTCAGCGTCACCCGGTAGTTGCCATCTTCGAGTCGGTTGGCCACCACCCGCAGGCTCATCCTGGCCTTGCCACGCCGCGGATGGCCATCAATCACGACCGGTTCGAACTTCCATCCGCCCGAGGCTTTGTCGATCAACTCCGCGACCGCTGCCGGCAACTTCTCCCGCTGATCGATATCGAGCCGGCCAACCGCGCCATCGGCTTCAATGATCACCCAGCCGGTCACCAGCATGCTGGCCTCGGTCTGCTTCCTGATCTCCTTGATGCTCAACTCCGCACTGGCGGCGCCGCTGATCAGCAGCGCCGCGACGCACAGGCAAGCGCGTGCGATTGCCAATGTTCCTTTCATCGCAAGTTCCTCGAATGATCCGCCATCGAGCCTAGCGGGCGAGGAAACCGCCTTCAATTAACATTGACATTCCCGCAGGTCACGGGAAATTGCGCGAACGCCTCGGCTAACGGAGCATCTCCGCGTCCAAGGCCAGGCAATACTCAGCCCGACAGCGGCGTAAGCAGGCGCCGGCCCTTGCCGATCTCGTAGACGCCGCCGGCCACCATGGCATCCGGAGCGTCGTCCTCGCCATGCTCCGATTGCATCCACGGCGCACTCTGGCGGGGGCCCGGAACATAAACCTCCCACCGGCCGTAGCCCGGCGCTTTCTTCTCGGGCATCTTGTAATCCACGGGCACCCGCACCAGCCAGAACGGCGCCGCCGCCTCCGCTCCTTCCGTTGGCGGCCGGAAGATCCATTTCTTCGCCACCGCCAGGGCCGACTCGGAGAACGCGTCACGGGCCTGCTGCATCAATCGCTCGTTGCCGACAAAGCCCAGATTGACCTGTTCGGCGATCACATCCGCAACCGTGCCATCGCGCGCCACCTTGACCACCAGATACACGGTGCCCTGTGCGCCCGCGCGCGCCGCGCCTCCCGGATAGGCGGGCGGCAAGAGCTTGACGCTCCGCACGGAGTCATTGCGCTTCTGGCGCTCTTCCGGACTGATCGCCTCGTCGCCGAAATGGCCGCCGCGCAGCGCCACCTGGAAGTCGCCATTCGGCAGCTTGTTGGCCACCACCCGCAAGCTCATCCGCGCCTTGCCGCGGCGCGCGACGCCATCGACCAGGATCGGTTCGAACTTCCAGCTCGCAGCGGCCTTGTCGATCAGGCCGGCTACGGCCGGTGGCAGTTTCTCGCGCTGATCGAGATCCAGTTTCGCCACCGTGCCGTCCGGCTCGATGATGACCGCGCCGGTCACCAGCATGCTGGCCTCGACCTGCGCGCGGACTTCCTTGATGCCGGCAACCGCCGTGCAGGCGATACCGAGCAGCAATGCGATCGCCAGCCATCGGCCCATTCCGCGCATTTCCATGATCATGTCGTTGCTCCTCCGCTATTCGTCCGACACCGGAACGCCTGCATATTCCCCATGACGACTCAGCCTCCTCCTTCCAGTCGCCTGAAAGGCGAATCCAATGCCACCGGACGCTGATCATCGCCCTGTTTCATCAGGGCCATGCATTCGGGCTTGTCGGCCTTCGCGTTCGCCGCCACTGTCCCGCGCAAGCGGCGTTCGAAGTGCAAGGGCATCCTCATTCGGGTCCGGACCGGCTTTCCGTCCACTTCTTCCGGCATGAAACGCAGCTGCTCCACCCAATCCTCGATGGCCTGCTGGAACAGGCGCTGGCTGCGTGCCGGCTTGAACTCGACCGTTTCCAGCGTAGCACTACCGTCCGGTTCCACCACGAACTGCACCAGCCCACTGCCGCCGGCCTGTTGCTTTATCGCTTCGACCGGGTATTGCGGCGGCGGCGACCTCCCATCCGGTCGCCACGCGCCCGGCCCGGCGCCCTTGTAGTCGATCGCCAGTTGATAGCCTTCAGACACCGGTGCGGCGCATGCGCCCAGGGTCAGGTAGGTCTTGCCTGCGCGCGGCTGTCCATCGATATCGGGCGGGACGAATCGCCACTGCGTGATCTGGTTGCGGACAAAGGACGCCACCACCTCCGGTAGCTGCTCCGGAAGCTGGATATCCGTGGGACGCCCCATCGCGTCGATGCTCACCGCGGCCCGGGTCTGGAATACAACCAACTCCTCTTCCGCGGGACCCGCCGCCAACGCGGCGTGGGTGCCGGCCATCAACAGCATCGTTGCCAGCACCCGATTGCGTTGTGGACGCGAACGCCGTTTCTTCACCGCCCGCTGCGGGATCCCATCCATCCATCGATCTCCCTGCCGGTCCAGGGAACCGCTCAAAGCGCGGTTCCCACCACGGGCGTTTTCAGTTTCACCGAGTAGTCCAGCGCCAGGACTTCGCCGTCCTTCAAGCCGGACGCATCAAACGCCTGGCGGGAAGGCGCGAGCCAGGGGATCGGTCGGGCTGGCCCTGCCGATTCGTAGTGCCAACCCTCCCGTGGAGGGCGGTCCACATTCATGCGGTAGCTGATCGGCACGATCAGGGTGGTGTCCCCTTGCTCGTGCAAGGCCGTATCGACGGGTTCGAACGTCCATTCGCGCGCGGCTTCCACCGACGCGGTTTCCAGCAGCGCTCCCCACTTTTCGGCCGCCTTGGCGGCAACTTTCTTGTACGGCCAGGAGGTCTGCACGGCCACGGCGTCAATCACCTTGCCCGAAGCATCGACCCTGACCGCCACCAGTACGTCGCCGCCCACGCCATTGATCGCCGCCTGCTTGGGATAGCGCGGCGGCTTCATCGAGACCGCGTCCCGATACCCCGAGAAGCGGACGTCCTCCACTTGCAATTGGAAGCCCTCGGTCACCTCTCGGGCGATCAGTGTCAGGTGAACGCGGGCCTTCGCATGGGTCGCCTTGCCGTCACGCAGCACAGGCTCGAACTTCCATTGCCGCACCGAGCGCTCGACCAGCGACTTGACCTCCGGCGTCAGCTCGGTGTCGATCCGGTAATCGAACACGGCACCGGTCGGGTCGATACCGATTTCCCCGTTTACCGGCAGCCGCAGCCCCGCATCCTGGGCCAGGACGGTCGTTGCCATGGCCCACAGGGCCAAACCCAGAATCCTTTTCATCAACCATTCTCCGGTTCGACGACCACGAAATGCGGATCCCGCCTAGAGCGCGGTCCCCACCACGGGCGTTTTCAGTTTCACCGAGTAGTCCAGCGCCAAGGCTTCGCCCTGCTTCAATCCAGACGCGTCAAAGGTCTGCTGTGCCGGCTCCAGCCAGGGAATGGGCCTGGCGGGTCCGGCCGATTCCTGGCGCCATCCCGCCGTGGCCAGGGGCGCGTTCACCCGAAAACTGATCGGCACCACCAGCGTGGTATCGGCCGGTTCGGATTGCGCGGGATCGTTCGGTTCGAACCGCCACTTGCGGGCGGCATCAACGGATGCCTTTTCCAGTACCTTGCCCCAATAACGCATCGCGCTTTCGCTGATCTTCTCGTACGGCCACGCGCTCTGCACCGCGGCGGCCTCAACAACCTTGCCCTGGGCGTCGACCCGCACCGCCACCAGCACGTCGCCGCTGATGCCGGCCCGGGCGGCTTCCGGCGGATAGCGTGGCGGATTCATCAGCGCCGTCTTGCGATAGCCCGAGAAGCGGGCCTCCTCCACCTTCAGCTGGAATCCGCCGTCCACCTGGTGCGCGATCAGGGTCAGGTGCATGCGCGCCTTGGCGTGGGTGGCGACACCGCCACGCAATACCGGCTCGAACTTCCATTGCCGGACCGAACGCTCCACCAACACCTTGACCTCGGGCGTCAGTTCGGAGTCGATGCGATAGTCGAATACGGCGCCCGCCGGGTCGATGCCGATTTCCCCGTTCACCGGCATCCGCAGCTCCGCGGTCTGTGTCTGTGCCTGGGCCAGGGCGGCCAGCAGCCACAGTGCGAGTCCCCAAATCCCCTTCATCTCCCGCTCCCTGGATGAACCGCTGCCGAGCCTAGCGCGGGTGGTGACCGGCTTCAATCGCCGCGGCCGGCCCGGGTCGCGGGGGCTGCCTGCATAATGTCCTTCGACCCCGAGGTGAATGCATGCACGGTAGCGGCCTGGAACTGACATTGGTGTTTCTGCTGGCCGCGGTCATCGCGGTACCGGTGTTCAAGCGGCTGGGCATCGGCGCGGTGCTGGCCTACCTGGTCGCCGGCGTGGTGCTGGGGCCGGACGGCATGGCGCTGGTGCGCGATGCGGACCGGGTCCTGGACGCGGCGGAAATCGGCGTGGTGATGATGCTGTTCGTCATCGGCCTGGAATTGTCGCCGTCGCGCCTGCGGGTGATGCGCAAACCTGTGTTCGGCGCCGGTGGCCTGCAGGTCCTGCTCACCGCGCTGGCACTGGGCGGCATCGCCCTGCTGGCCGAGCACCATTGGAAAACCTCGCTGGTGATCGGCCTGGGACTGGCGCTGTCCTCGACCGCGGTCAGCCTGCAGTTGCTGTCCGAGCGCAAGGAACTGACCAGCGAGCACGGCCGGCTCGGCTTCGCCATCCTGTTGTTTCAGGATCTGGTGGCGATTCCGTTGCTGGCGGCGATTCCGCTGCTGGGCGGAGCCAAGAACGAGACCCTGACCTGGACCATGGTGTTCCAGGCCATCGGTGCGATGGCGATCGTCATTTTCGGCGGGCGACTGCTCCTGCGGCACATGTTCCGGGTGGTGGCGCGCACGCGGATGCCGGAAGTGTTCACCGCCAGCGCGCTGCTGGTGGTGCTGGGCACGGCCTGGTTCATGCAGCTGGCCGGGCTGAGCGCGGGCCTGGGCGCATTCCTGGCCGGCGTGCTGCTGTCGGATTCGGAATTCCGGCACGAGCTGGAATCGCAGATCGAACCCTTCAAGGGCCTGCTGCTGGGCCTGTTCTTCATCGCCGTGGGCATGGACATCGATCTGGATCGGGTGGTCGCCGAACCGCAGATCATCAGCGCCGGCGTGCTGGTGCTGTTGCTGGTGAAGTTCGGCATCCTCTTCCTGCTCGGCCTGTGGCCTGGCCGGCTGGGCGTGCGCGGCGCGCTGATGCTGGGCGGCGCGCTGTGGCTGGGCGGCGAGTTCGCGTTCGTGGTGTTCAACGAAGCCGCGCGCGTGAAGCTGCTGGACGCCGACGTGCGGGATCGCCTGGTCGCCATCGTGGGTGTATCGATGGCGCTGACCCCGCTGCTGATGATGGGCATCTCGCGCTGGGTTTCGGGCATCGCCCGGCCCGTGCAGGACACGCGCGCCTTCGACGACATCCCGGATCAGACCCCGCAGGTTCTGATTGCCGGCATGGGCCGGTTCGGCCAGATCGTGGCGCGCGTGCTCACTTCGCAGCGGATCCCGTTCGTCGCCCTCGAACACAGCCCGGAGACGGTGGACACGCTGCGCCGGTTCGGCGGCGCGCGCATCTACTACGGCGATCCCACCCGCCCCGATCTGTTGCGTTCGGCCGGCGCGCAGCACGTCAAGGTGTTCGTGATCGCGATGGACGATCCGGACACCAACATCAAGGCGGTTCGGCTGATCCGCCGCATGTATCCGAACGCCAAGGTGCTGGCGCGCGCGCGCAACCGCCAGCACGCGTGGCGGCTGATGGATCTGAGCACCGAACCATTCCGCGAGACGCTGGGCACGAGCCTGGAAATGGCCGAGCAGACGCTGGTGGCGCTGGGGCGTTCGCCCGAGGCGGCGGCCCAGCAGGCCCGGCGTTTCCGCGAGCACGACGAGAAGCTGCTGCGCGCGCAGTACCTGGTCTACGACGATGACGCGGCGGTCGTGCAGACCGCGCGCGACGCCGTCGGCGATCTGGAGAAACTGTTCGAGGCCGATGCCAGCGACGAGGATACCGGCGCCACGGATGCCGCGCCGCGCGCGACCTGAGGGACACGCGGGAGCGGCGGGGCGACGGGCTTCAGCCGCCGGGTTCGCGCAGGAAACGCGCCATCGAGGCACCGGGCGCCACCGGCACGAACTCGCCGGCCACGTCGACGAAACCGCGCATCACCGCGATCTCGCGCGGGGTGCGGTTCAGGGCATCGCGCAAATCCGGATCCGCACCCGCGCGCAGCAAGCGCTGCACCACCCGCAACAGGCCATGCAGCGCGGCCAGGTGCAGCGGACCGAAACCGCGCGGATCCTGGGTTTCCAGGGAAACCTCCTCATCGAGCAGGCGCTCGACCCCGGCCAGCACGACCTCCTCGTCGCAGGCGGTGCCCGGTTCGGCGCGCGCCCCCAGCAACAGCAGCAGCGGTGTGACCGAACCGGCGGCGACCTGATCGGGTTCGGCGCCGGACAGCAGCAGGGTGTCGAACAGCGCGACCAGCCGTGGCTTGTCGCGCGAGGTGAAACCGTACAGGGCGGCGCAATGCAGCGGCGTCAGGCCCTGCGCATCGCCGGCATGCACGTTCGCGCCCGCGGTCAGCAGGCGCGCGACGATGTCCGGCAGTCCCAGCGCGGCCGCCAGCATCAGCACGGTGACGCCGCCCGGCAGGCGGTGTTCCAGTGCGGCGCCGGCCTGCAGCAGCAGCGCCACGATCTCGGCCTGGCGCATGCTCACCGCCGCCGACAACGGGGTGGCGCCGGTGTTCGCCGCGTTCTGCGGATCCGCGCCGCGCGCCAGCAGCAGTTCCACAGCAGCGCGATGACCGCCGCCGGCCGCGCGCAGCAGCGCGGTGCAGCCCTGCGCGTCCGGCGAATCCACCGCGAATCCCAGATCCAGCAAGCGGCGCACCGCGTCGGCGTCGCCGACCATCGCCGCCGCCGGCAGAT
>NZ_JADHDV010000049.1 GCF_016820515.1 Pseudoxanthomonas beigongshangi
CGATTTCGCCGCCGTCCTGTGCCGCGACTGGGAACACGCCGCCATGCAGGCCGAGGATCTGGGCCTGCGGGTGTGCCGCCTGCGCACCGGCATCGTGCTCGGCGCCGACGGCGGCGCGCTGGGGAAGATGCTGCCGCCGTTCCGCTGGGGCCTGGGCGGCCCGATCGGCCACGGCCGCCAATGGATGAGCTGGATTCACCGCGAGGATCTGATCGGCCTGATCCAGTGGCTGCTCGAATTCGAATCCGCGGGCGGCGCCTACAACGGCACCGCCCCCGAACCCGTGCGCAACCGCGAGTTCGCGCGCACCCTCGGGCGGGTACTGCATCGTCCGGCATTGCTGCCGACGCCCTCGCCGATGTTGCGGCTGGCCTTTGGCGAGGGCGCGCAGTTGATGCTGACCGGCCAGCGCGTCATGCCCATGCACGCGCTGGTGGAAGGCTTCCGCTTCCGCTTTCCGCAATTGGAAGACGCCCTGCGCGACGTACTGGACAAACCCGCCTGACCCGCGCGCAGGCGCATCGCGATCAGAACGACTGCCGCAGCACCAATTCCCAGCTGCGCGGATCACCCAGGTAGACCATGCTGTCGTTCAGCGCGTACACGACGTGGGTGCGGTCGCCGAGGTTGCGACCGCGCAGGGTGAGCCGCGTGTGCGGACTCCATTGCCAGCTCACGTGCGCGCCCCACAGCGCGTAGCCGGCGGTGGACAGCGTGTTGGCCGCGTTCGCATGACGCGAGGACACGCCACGCAGGTCCACGCCGGCCGACCAGCGATCGTCGAAGGCGTAGTCCACCCACAGGTTGCCGACCCGCGCGGGCGTGTTGGCCGGCCGGTTGCCCGCGCGCGACACCGGCACGCCGCCAACGTTCTCGAAGAAATCATCAAGGCTCGCGTCCACCCAGGCCAGGTTGCCCTGCACATCCAGTCCCTCCAGCGGTTGCCAGCCGAAGGTGGCTTCGACGCCGCGCGCCGATTGCCTGCCGATCGGCAGGGTCTGCCCGGGATTGGCCGGATCGCTGATGGCCAGGTTGTGACGCACGATCCGGTACGCCGCCAATGTCGCGAAGTGGCGGCCATCGCGCGACTGGAATTTCGCGCCCAGTTCGCCCTGGCGCCCGGTGGTCAGATCGAAATCGCGCACGTTGGCGAAGCTGGCCGTGCTGAGGATGCCGGCAGGCGGATCGGCGGCGGTGCTGTACTGCACGTACACGCTGGCCTGCGGCGTGATCGCCCAGTTCAGCGCGGCGCGGCCGGTGGTGGGCGTGTACTCGCGTTCGAACCGTGCCGGATTGCTCGCGCTGGCGGCGCGATGATTGACCACGTCCAGGCGGATGCGATCCCGGCGCAGGCCGGTCAGCAGTGACAGCGATGGCGTCAGTTCGGTCAGGTTCTCGACGAACAGGGCCTGGGTATGCAGTCGATTGGTGCGATCCGGCCGGTAGGCGAGCTGCGCGCCGGGCACGTCGAGGAAATCGCCCGGGGTGACCGCATCCAGCGGCACGGTGTCGATCACCGCCGGCAGCGATTGCGGGAAGCGGGTCTGGCGGTTGTAGCTGATGTCCAGTCCCGCGTTCCAGCGCGAAGGCAACCGACCCAGGGCTCCGTCGTGCGACCACTCCAGCCGGTTGCCGTAGACCTGCTGATCGTGGCGCTGCAGCAGCGCGCCCGAGCGGATCACGCTACGGTTGTCGGCGCTCAGGCGATAGCTTTCGACATTGCGGTAGTCGCGCAGGGCGTCGTAGTGGTAGATCGTGTTGCGCACGGTGTCCGCCGCGCCCGGCGACCACTCCAGGATCGAGCGCGCCCACAGCACGTCCTGCCCGTAGTAGCCATCGGACACGTTGTAGTTGCGACCCACCGTTTCCGGCAGCACCGCCAGGCGCCCGCCGGCCGGCTGGCGCACCGGCGTGCCCCAGTAGGGGCGGTCGTTGTCTTCCTGCTGATGCTCCAGCGCCAGCGTGTGGCGCAGCGTGGGCACCCATTGCGCCAGCCACGACGCGGCGACGGTCGTCGCCTGGCGCCGCTGGCCATCGATGGCGCTCTCGGCATCGCGCGTGCTGACATCCAGCCGCAGCGCCTGGCGCGCGGCGTCGCCGCCCAGGCGCAGGTTGGCGCCCATCGCCACGCTGCGATCACGGAAGGAGCCGATGCCGGCCTGCCATTGCGCGTCGTCGCGTTCGAGGTTCGCCAGCCGGGTGACGTAGTTGATGGTGCCGCCGACCGCGCCGGCGCCGTACAGGAAACTCGACGGGCCGCCGATCGCTTCCACCCGTTCGTACTGCCAGGCGTCGACCGGGCGCGCGGCGATCGAGGCGTACTGCACGTCGATGCCATTGAACAGCTGGGTGATCTGGCTGCCGGAAAAACCGCGCAGGGTCACCGCGTTGCCGTTGCCCGGCGGCGAAGCCACGGTCAGGCCGGGAATGCCGGACAGCGCCTCCTGGGTGGTGCGCACGCCGCGCGCATCGAGCGTGTCGCGATCGAGGATGGTGATCGAGGCTGGCGTCTCGCGCACGCTCAACCCGAGCCGGGTGCCGGTTCCGGCCGGCGCATCCAGCGCGGCGCGCCGGCCTTCGACGCGGACGGCGTC
Organism: Pseudoxanthomonas beigongshangi; assembly: GCF_016820515.1. Lineage (GTDB taxonomy): Bacteria > Pseudomonadota > Gammaproteobacteria > Xanthomonadales > Xanthomonadaceae > Pseudoxanthomonas_A > Pseudoxanthomonas_A beigongshangi. Next base: position 2,595 of record NZ_JADHDV010000049.1, read on the forward strand.
GAGGGTGGTGGCCTGCGCATCGGCGGGTTGCGAATCCGCATCGGCGGCGCGCGCCATCGTGGACGTGAGAACGGAAGACAGGGCCGCGAGCACGGCCAGGGAAAGGCGGGACGCGCGAAGCGCGCCGCGATGATGCATCGACATGAACGTAAGACTCCGGAAGCGGCGCATGCGGCGCCGTGGGGAACAGGGGCGGTGATGGCGTTGCGCTACGCCGCTGGTGGTCCCCGGCAACCCGCTCCCGCCGGCCGGAATGCTTTTCGCGTCAATGATGTTTCAAATCCACGCCCAGGCGCGGGCGGGCACGGCGACGCCGCCCAGTCGAACGCCTCCGGTGGCGGTGGCAGCGCGGCGGCCAGCGGGCATTGCGGACAGGCGTCGCCCTCGTCCGGCCAACTAGACGTCGGCGCGGCCGGCGCTTTTTCCCGTGCCGCGTTCGCGCGGGTATCCACCCACTTCAATCCGACGGGCGTGCACAGTTCGACCCATCCGGCCAGCACGTCGCCGCCGCGGCTGGCGAGCACGCGACTGATCGACGGCGCGAACACGAGCAGCAGCGCGGCCAGCAACGCCAGCCGCGTCGCCGACCGCGCGAACGGAATTCCGGGACGCATCCGCGTGCTCCCTCAGCGCACCGACGCGCCTTTCAACCGCGGTTTTCCGTCATCCACATCGGTCCACACCAGCCAGGCGGCGCCATCGGCCCAGCGCAGGCGCGGCATCCCGCTGGCGCGTCCGCGCGCGGCCAGGGTGGCGACCTCCACGCGGGTGGCGGATTGCCAGCGCGGATCGTAGCTGCCCAGCACGATGCGCTGGCCGCCCGCGCCGGTTTCCTCCAGCCAGCTGGCCAGCAGGCGGCCATCACCCAGCGTCAGGGCCAGCCGGCCCAGCACCTGTCCGCCGCGCGCGAGCGTGACCGGTGCGTCGAAATGATCGCCCGCGTCGCCGGAGTGGGCCGCGCGCAGTTCCGGCGTACCGTCGGCCTCGGTGTACCACGCCACCCAGACATCGTTGCCGCGCGCGGCCACCACCGGACCATTCACCGGGCATGCGGGCATGTGCCAGCCATCGGTATGCACATCGCGCGGCGCGGTCCACGCCTGGCCATCGAAGCGGACGATGCGGGTGTCGCGGATCTCGCCCGCGGTGCGTCCGCGATACACCACCACCACGCCGCGTTCGGTGATCGCCGACGCGGTGGTGCAGCAATCGCAGGTGGACGCATCGAGCGGCCATTCGGCCAGTTGCCGCGCCTGCGCGCCGTACAGCGCCGCGCGCAGCATCATCGCGCCGCCACCGCCGTGATGGCCACCATCGTGCGCGGCATCGGCGGAACGATCGACGCCGGCGGCCGCCTTCTGGCGGCTGTCCAGCCAGGCGATGCCGAGCTGGTCCTGCGCCTGTGCCCAGAAGGTCACGAAGCCGTGATCGCCACGGGTACCCGCCGGATGCACCAGCTGCGGCGCGCTCCAGCTGCGTCCACCATCGCCGGAACGCACCAGATCGATGCCGTAGTCCATCCGCGAAGGCCCGGTGCTGCGCAGCCAGTGCGCCCACAGCGAGCCATCGGGCAGCGCCTGCACATGCGGGGTGTCGGCCCAGTTGAGGAACCAGTCGTTGCCTTCGGCGATCGTGATCGGCGCCTGCCAGTTCTCCTGGTCGGCCCACGCCAGGCGCAGGCGATGCGCATCGCCGGTCGCCGGTTCCACCCAGCTCAGCAGGCGTCGGCCATCCGGCGCGATTACCAGATCCGGCTGCGCGGCGCCGACGGGCGCGGGCAGGCTCCACTCGCGCACCCGGGCGGGCGCGGGTTGCGCCGGCGTGGATGCCGCGCGCTCCGTTTCCGGCTCCATGCGTTCGCGCTCACCGCAGGCGGCCAGCAGGCCGAGCAGGCCCAGCGCGCCCACGCGCAGCAAGGTGGAAACGGCAACGGCGGGAGCACGACGGCTCCCGCGGACGGCAAACGGCGACGCGCTCCGGCGCGTCGGCGGGTGAACGAACATCGGCATTCTCCAAAGCACGGGCGCGGCCACACGACCGCGGTAACAGCTCGGTACTCGTGGTTCAGAAAATCGACGGCGGCCCCTGCCCACCGAGCCCGCGCAGGCGGATCGGCACGTGCGGCACGGGATGACGTCCGGGCATCGCCAGTCGCGGCGACGGCGGCAACGGCACCTGCGCAATCAGCGACAGCGGCATCGGCGGCAACGACGACGCCAGCGGGCAATAGGCGCAATCCGCGCCGGCCGGCATGGCCGGATGCTCGGGCGTGGCGTCTCCGGCCGGCGCGGCCGTGTCCACCCACTTCAGACCGCTGGCGGTGCACAGTTCGACCCAGCCGGCCATCGCGCCGGAAGCACTCGCGGCCAGCACCCGGCTCAGCGCGGGCGCGAACGCCAGCAGCAGCATGGCGCAGAGCGCCAGCCGGGCCATCGGGCGGGAAAAGGCGGGGTTCCGGATCACGACCGGGATTCTAGTCATCGGCGACGCCCCGTGCGCGCCAGGCCAGCCGCGCAAGTGCCTGATCCGGCGGGCGTGCGACGAAATGTCGCACGTCGGTCAGGATGCCGCGGCCTCCGCCAACGCCCGCGCGCCGGCCTGGCGGGCACGATGGCGCCAGCACCACAACGCCATCAGCACGCTGGTGATCGCCAGCATGAAACCGAACTCGTCCACCGCGTACACGGTGATCAGGCCCGTCTCGACCGTCAGCAGGGTGAATACCGGCGTGATCACCGCGTTGTGGCTGCCGTGCAGGATCGCGGCCGTCCAGACGCTGCCGGTGCTTTCACGCAGCCAGGCATAGACGAAGCTCAGGCCGGTCACCATGACGGTGAAGCACGCCATCGCGAAGGGTTTGGGCGGATCGCCGGGAAAGTTCAGCCAGAACAGCACCGGGTAGTGCCAGGCCGCCCAGATCAGGCCGGTGGACAGGGCGCCCGCCCCGAACCCGAATCGCCGCGCCAGCCGCGGCCCCAGCAGCCCGCGCCAACCGATTTCCTCGCCCAGCGCCATCGCCACGTTGAGGATGAAGCCCATGCCCAGTTGCAGGGCCAGCATCATCGCGATGACTTCGCCGTCGGAGGCATCGGGCAGGCCGATCACGCGACGCGCGTACGGCAGGTAGATCTCGGTGGAGAGCCGCCCCAGGCCGGTCGCCCAGATGATCCCGTAGGCGAACAGGCCGTAACCAATCGGAATCAGATAGCTCAACCGGGCCAGGCGTCCGCCGGGCCAGCGCCAGCCCAGGTTCGCCAGCGGTATCCGTGCCAGCAGGCAGGCGGCCACGGCGGCCAGGCCCGGGCTCCACATCAGCCCGGTGACGTACAGGCGCCGCCCTTCGGCGTTGGCGAAGGACAGGTTGAGCAACAGATAGAACGGCAGGCTGAAAAGAACGGTCAGCAGCAGGAACAGCACCACGGGATGGCGACGCAGCATGACGACGACTCGAGGGGCCCCGGTGGCATCATGCCAGCTTGTCCCCCCGCCCGCAGCCATGGACCTCCAACAGACCCAACGCTTCTGCGCCGGCCTTCCCGGCGCCACCGTCACCGAATGGGGCGAGCCGGCCAACCTGTTGGCCTACTTCGTTGGCGGCAAGCGCTTCGCCCACTTCAAGACCAGCGCGCCGGAGCGCTGGCGCTTCAGTTTCAAGGTCGCGCCGGAGCGCTTCCTGGAGCTGACCGATCAACCGGGCATCAAACCGGCACGCTGGCTGGGCCGCTATCGCTGGATCACCGTGGTGGACGTGCGCGCGATGCCCGATGAGGAACTGCAATCGCTGATCCGCTGGTCGTACCGGGCGGCGCTGGCCACGCTGAGTCGCGCGCGGCAGCGGGAGATCGCCGGCGCCACGACGACGCCGGCGAATCCGCCCGCGCGCGTGAAGAAGCGTCAGGCTTCGCCCAGGTAATCCATCTTGCCCAGCGGCACGCCGTTGTGGCGCAGGATGGCATAGGCGATGCCGACGTGGAACAACAGGTTGGGCAGCACGAAGCCCAGCAGATAGTCGCGTCCGCTGAAATGCTGATCGCCACTGCGACGCGGCAGCACCACGTCCCTGCCCTCGCTGCCGTCGACCTGCGCCGGCGTGAAGCTGCCGAGGAACTCCAGCGCGCGATCCAGCCGCGCCTGCAACTCATCGAAACTGGTTTCATTGTCCTCGAAGCGCGGCGAGTCCACGCCGGCCAGCCGCGCCGGCGCGAACTTGGCGGTATCGGTGGCGATCTGCACCTGCCGCAGCAGCGGCAACATGTCCGGATACAGGCGCGATTGCAGCAGCACCGCCGGGTCGTAGCCCTGCGCCAGCGCATGCGCCTGGCCCTTGGCGAGGATGTGCTTGAAGTTGCGCAGGGCGCGGATCAGCACGGGAACGGAGGCCTGATACATCGACAGCGATTCGCTCATGGCGGCGGCTCGGGACAGGGAAGCGCGCAGCTTAGACAAGTCCGATGGCGGTGATTAGTCCTTCCCGGCGGGAGAGTCCATCCCGAATCGCGTGCTGCGTCCGCATCTCCCGCGTCAAGGAACGGGCGCGCGTTGCGCGCAATCCATCGCGGAAGTCCAGTGCCGATGCGTCATTCCTTCGTTCCATCGACGGGAAACTGCATCGCCGATGCAGCCGTTTGTTCCGGCGTCCGCATCCCTATCTTTGCTTCGCACGACGGCTGCCCAGGCACTCCGCCAGGACCCGTCGCCACACGCATCGCAACTCCCTCCCCCGCGCGATGCATGCAGGAGTTTCAGACATGAAGAACAACAACAAGCTGTCCCGTGCCCTTCTTTCCGCCGTGCTGCTGGGCGGCATCGCCTTCGGCGCGCAGGCCGCCGAGCCCAAGGGCTTCTATGCCGGCGTCGGCGCCGGCCAGTCCAGCGTGGACGAACAGCGCTACGACGACAAGGACACTGCGTTCTCGGTGTTCGGCGGCTACCAGTTCAACCACTGGTTCGGCCTGGAAGCCGGCTATTCGGATCTCGGCAAGCTGGAACCGCGCGGCAACCTCGGCCGTCCGCTGGAAGCCAGCAGTATTTCGCTGACCGCGGTCGCCACCGTGCCGTTCACCGACAAGTTCTCCGGCTATGCCAAGGCCGGCGTCCAGCGCTGGGATCTGGATCGCGCGTTGCCGGAAGTCACCCGCACCCGCGACGACAGCGGCACCGATGCCACCTACGGCCTGGGCCTGCAGTACCGCTTCACCGACAAGGTGGCGTTGCGCGGCGAATACAGCCGCTTCGAGATCGAGGACGCGGAGCTGGATCTGGCGCAGTTGCAGGTCCGCTACGACTTCTGATCCCCCAGCAAGTCGCGCCTGGAAAACCGCCGGCCCGTCCGGCGGTTTTCGTTCGTGTGCGGGGACGCGGTAGCATCGCCCTCCCCCTTGTTCCCTGGCGAGCCTCCCGATGTCCCACTGGTCCGATCTGATCCGCGACGTACCCGATTTCCCCAAGCCGGGCATCGTGTTCAAGGACATCACCCCGGTGCTGGCCGACGCCGACGGCTTCGCCGAGGCGATGGCCGAACTGGCCGAACCCTGGCGCGGCACCGCGCTGGACGCGGTGATCGGCGTGGAATCGCGCGGCTTCATCCTGGGCGCGGCGCTGGCGCGCGAACTCGACATCGGCTTCGTGCCCGTGCGCAAACCCGGCAAGCTGCCCGCGCGCACCCTGACCCTGGACTACGCACTGGAATACGGCAGCGACCGGCTGGAAATCCACGCCGACGCCCTGCCCGCCGGCGCGCGCGTGCTGGTGATCGACGACGTCCTCGCCACCGGCGGCACCCTGCGCACGGCGGTGGCGCTGGCGCGCCAACAGGGCGCCGAAGTGGTCGGCGCCGCGGTACTGGTGGAACTGGCATTCCTCGGCGCACGCGAGCGCTGGAACGACCCGGCGCCGCTATGGTCCGTCCTGGCGTTCTGAGCGCAAACACCATTCCCCCTGCAGGAGCGACGTAAGTCGCGACAGCCCGCGATGACGATTGGAAAAAAGCTCGCGACTCACGTCGCTCCC
>NZ_JADHDV010000005.1 GCF_016820515.1 Pseudoxanthomonas beigongshangi
GGCGTCGTGGCCAAGATCATCAAGTAATGAATCGACGGGGCGGGCCGAAAGGCCCGCCCCGTTTTGTCGGTTCTTTTCCTGGCGAAAGCCGGGGCCATTGAACCGGCAAGGCGAGAAGTACCCCGGCGGGGCAGGGATTCCAGCCTCCACCGGTCTCCGGTAATAAAAATTCGCCGGATTTGCTGCAAACCAGCAAAAACATCGCTATAATGCGCGCCCCCAGATGGCCCAGCCATCCCGGGATATCGCAATACCCGCGCCGGTCCCCCCTGGGAGGTATGCCGGCGCTACCGCGAAAAGAAGCGCAGGGAGTGCTTCGTGTTCGCCAGACAAGGAGAGTCGCGTGCCTGCCGCCCGGTTTCAGGGGTGGACGCCCCGCTATTGACGGGGCCAGTCATGCGTCCTATACTTTTCTGTCTGGGCGGGCCGGTTTACCGGCCTGCCCAGTTTTTCAGGATGAAACCCCAGGCCGCTCAGGCTCACCGTTACCGCGCTTTCCGGCGGTTCCGGGACGGGGCTGAACGTCTGGACCCTACCGGGGCAAGGCATCCCAGAAGCCGCGCCCGTCGCTCTTTAACGAAGGAAATTCCGTCATGGCGGACCAAAAGATCCGAATCCGGCTCAAGGCGTACGATCATCGCTTGATCGACCGCTCGGCCAGCGAGATCGTTGAGACGGCCAAGCGGACCGGCGCGCAAGTGCGCGGCCCGATCCCGCTGCCGACCAAGATCGAACGCTACACCGTCCTGGTTTCCCCGCACGTCGACAAGGACGCCCGCGACCAGTACGAAACCCGCACGCACAAGCGTGTGCTCGATATCGTCGACCCCAACGACAAGACCGTGGACGCGCTGATGAAGCTCGAACTCGCGGCCGGCGTCGACGTCCAGATCAAGCTGACCTGAGGCCAACGACCATGACCGCGAAGAAGTATTCGTTGGGAATCGTCGGCCGCAAGGCCGGCATGACCCGCGTGTTCACCGAGGACGGCAAGTCCATTCCGGTGACGCTGATTGAAGCCACCCCGAACCGCATCACCCAGATCAAGACCCAGGAAACCGACGGCTACAGCGCCGTGCAGGTTGCCGTCGGCACCCGCCGTGCGTCGCTGGTCACCAAGCCGGTCGCCGGCCACCTGGCCAAGGCCAAGGTCGAAGCCGGTCGTGGCCTGTGGGAACTGCGCGTCGAAGCCGACAAGCTGGGCGACTTCACCGTCGGCGGCGAAATCAAGGCCGACATTTTCGAAGTGGGCCAGAAGGTCGACGTCCAGGGCGTGACCAAGGGCAAGGGCTTCCAGGGCACCATCAAGCGCTGGAACTTCACCATGGGCGACGCCACCCACGGTAACTCGCTGTCGCATCGCGCGCCGGGTTCGCTGGGCCAGCGCCAGACCCCGGGCCGCGTTTTCCCGGGCAAGAAGATGTCCGGTCACATGGGCGCGGTGCAGCAGAGCACCCAGAACCTTGAAGTGGTTCGCGTCGATGCCGAGCGCGGCCTGATCGCCGTCCGCGGCGCCGTTCCGGGTGCTGCCGGTGGCGACGTGATCGTGCGTCCGGCTAGCAAGGCTTAAGGAGAACGACAATGGAACTAGCCATTACAGGTAGCGCCAACAAGCTGTCGGTTTCCGACGCCGTGTTCGGTCGTGAATTCAGCGAAGATCTGGTCCACCAGGTCGTCGTTGCCTATCGCAATGCCGGTCGTGCCGGTACCAAGGCGCAGAAGACCCGCGCCGAAGTCAACGGCACCACCAAGAAGTCGAAGAAGCAGAAGGGCGGTGGTGCCCGTCACGGTGCGCTGACTGCGCCGATCTTCGTCGGCGGCGGCGTGACCTTCGCAGCGAAGCCCCGCAGCTTCGACCAGAAGGTCAACCGCAAGATGTACCGCGCGGCCATCTGCGCGATCCTGTCGGAGCTGAACCGCCAGAACCGCCTGATGGTGGTGGATGCGTTCGACCTCGACACCACCAAGACCAAGACGCTGATCGAAAAGCTGAAGGGTCTGGAAGTCGGTCAGCGTCCGCTGATCGTCACCGAAGACGCCTCCGAGCATCTGTACCTGTCCGCCCGCAACCTGCCGTATGTGGAAGTGCGCGACGTGCAGGGCCTGGATCCGGTCGCCCTGGTGGGCGCCGACAGCGTCGTCGTCACCGCCGATGCCGTCAAGAAGATCGAGGAGTGGCTGGCATGAGCAACGAGAAAATCTTCAGCGTGCTGCGTGCTCCGCGTGTCTCCGAGAAGACGGCGCGCCTGCAGGAAGTTTCCAACCAATACGTCTTTGAAGTTTCGAACGACGCCACCAAGGCCGATGTGAAGGCCGCCGTGGAAAAGTTGTTCGACGTCAAGGTCGAGGCAGTCAATGTGGTCAACGTGAAGGGCAAGAACAAGTCCTTCCGTTTCCGCAACGGCCGTCGCGGCGACTGGCGCAAGGCGTACGTGCGTCTGGCCGAGGGCCAGGCTATCGACGTAACGGCCAAGGCCTGAGGTAGACCCACATGCCATTGATGAAATTCAAGCCAACCTCCGCCGGCCGCCGTTCCGCGGTCCGCGTGGTGACGCCGGACCTGCACAAGGGTGCCCCGCATGCTGCGCTGCTTGAAAAGCAGAGCAAGACCGGCGGTCGCAACCACCACGGCCGCATCACCACCCGCCACATCGGCGGTGGCCACAAGCAGCATTACCGCATCATCGACTTCAAGCGCGACAAGGAAGGCATCCCGGCGCGCGTTGAGCGGATCGAATACGATCCGAACCGCACCGCGCACATCGCGCTGCTGTGCTACGTCGATGGCGAGCGCCGCTACATCATCGCCCCGAAGGGCCTGAAGGCCGGTGACCAGGTCATCGCCGGCAGCGACGCGCCGATCAAGGTCGGCAACACGCTGCCGCTGCGCAACATCCCGGTCGGTACCACCGTGCACGGCATCGAGCTGAAGCCGGGCAAGGGCGCCCAGATCGCCCGCGCCGCCGGTGCTGCCGTGCAGCTGGTTGCCCGCGAGCAGGGCTTCGCCACGCTGCGCCTGCGCTCGGGCGAAATGCGCAAGGTGCAGGTCGAGTGCCGCGCCACCGTTGGCGAAGTCGGCAACGACGAGCACAGCCTGGAAAAGCTGGGCAAGGCCGGTGCCAAGCGCTGGCGCGGCGTCAAGCCGACCGTCCGCGGTGCGGCCATGAACCCGGTTGACCACCCGCACGGTGGTGGTGAGGCCAAGGCCGGCCAGGGCAACCCGCATCCGGTCACCCCCTGGGGTGTGCCGACCAAGGGTTACAAGACGCGCAAGAACAAGCGCACTCAGCAATTCATCGTCCGCGATCGTAGGGGCTAATCGACCATGGCACGTTCACTCAAGAAGGGCCCGTTCGTCGATCACCACCTCATCAAGAAGGTGGAGGCCGCGGGCGGCAGCAAGAAGCCGATCAAGACCTGGTCGCGCCGCTCGATGATCCTGCCGGAAATGGTGGGCTTCACGATCGCCATCCACAACGGCAAGAACCACGTTCCGGTGCTCGTCAACGAGAACATGGTTGGCCACAAGCTCGGCGAATTTGCCGTCACCCGTACCTTTAAGGGCCACGGTGGCGACAAGAAAGCCGGCGGGAAGAAGTAAGGAGAGATGACCATGGAAGCGAAAGCCATCCTGCGCACCGCGCGCATCTCCCCGCAGAAGGCCCGCCTGGTTGCTGACCAGGTGCGTGGCCTGTCGGCCGAACGCGCCGTCAACCTGCTGAAGTTCTCGGACAAGAAGGCCGCCCACCTGATCAAGAAGGTGGTCGAGTCCGCTATCGCCAACGCCGAGAACAACCAGGGTGCCGACGTCGACGAGCTGAAGGTCAAGACCATCATGGTCGACGAAGGTCCGGTGCTGAAGCGTTTCATGGCCCGTGCCAAGGGCCGTGGTACCCGCATTCTTAAGCGCACCAGCCACATCACCGTGGTCGTGGGCGAGGGCAAATAAGTATGGGTCACAAAGTTCATCCGACCGGAATCCGCCTGGGCATCGCCAAGGACTGGAATTCCAAGTGGTTCGCCAACAAGCGCGACTACGCCGACTACCTGGCCGCCGACCTCAAGGTGCGCGAAATGCTGCGCAAGAAGCTGGCGCAGGCGGGCATCTCCAAGATCCTGATCGAGCGTCCGGCCAAGACCGCCCGCGTGACCATCCACACCGCCCGTCCGGGCGTGGTGATCGGCAAGCGTGGTGAGGATATCGAGAAGCTGCGCAAGGAAGTCAGCGACCTGATGGGCGTTCCGGCGCACATCAACGTCACCGAAGTCCGCAAGCCGGAACTGGACGCGCAGCTGGTGGCCGAGTCGATCGCCCAGCAGCTGGAGCGCCGCATCATGTTCCGCCGCGCCATGAAGCGTGCGGTCGGCAACGCGATGCGCCTGGGCGCCCTGGGCATCAAGGTCAATGTCGCTGGCCGCTTGAACGGCGCCGAAATCGCCCGTTCGGAGTGGTACCGCGAAGGTCGCGTGCCGCTGCACACCCTGCGTGCGGACATCGACTACGGCTTTGCTGAAGCCAAGACCACCTACGGCATCATCGGCATCAAGGTGTGGGTCTACAAGGGCGAAATCTTCGATTTCAGCCAGGTGGGCCAGGAAAAGCAGGACGACACGCCGCGCGCCGAACGCAATGAGCGCAGCGACCGTCCGCGTGGACCGCGCCGTGATCGCGAGGCGAGGGAATAATCATGTTGCAACCCAAGCGAACCAAATTCCGCAAGATGCACAAGGGCCGTAACGACGGCCTGAGCTGGAACGGCAACCTCGTCAGCTTCGGCGAGTACGGCCTGAAGGCCACGGCGCACGGTCAGCTGACCGCGCGCCAGATCGAGGCGGCCCGCCGCTCCATCAGCCGTTACGTCAAGCGTGGCGGCAAGATGTGGATCCGCGTGTTCCCCGACAAGCCGATCACCAAGAAGCCGATCGAAGTCCGAATGGGCTCCGGTAAGGGCAACGTGGAGTACTGGGTCGCCCAGATCCAGCCCGGCCGCATGATTTATGAAATCGAAGGCGTCAGCGAGGAAATCGCGCGCGAGGCGTTCCGCCTGGCCGCGGCCAAGCTGTCCGTCACCACCCAATTCGTGACCCGGACGGTGCGCTAATGGAACTCAAGCAACTCCGCGAGAAGTCGGCTGACGAACTGAAGGCCCACCTGACCGATCTGCGCAAGGAGCAATTCTCCCTGCGCATGCAGAAGGTCACCGGCCAGCTGCCGAAGACCCATGAAACCCGCCGGGTTCGCCGCGAGATCGCTCGCGTCAAGACCCTGCTTGGCGGCAAGAAGTAAGGAGCGCCCGAGATGAGCGATAACAAAGACAAAGCGCAACGCACCATCGAAGGCCGCGTCGTCAGCAACAAGATGGACAAGACCGTCACCGTGCTGGTGGAGCGTCAGGTCAAGCATGCCCTGTACGGCAAGTACATTCGTCGTTCCACCAAGCTGCACGCGCACGACGCGGACAACAGCTGCAAGGAAGGCGACGTGGTGCGGGTGACCGAAATCGCCCCGATGTCCAAGACCAAGAACTGGCGCGTGGTGGAAATCATCACCCGCGCGGCTGAATAAGAGGAGATCTGAATCATGATCCAGATGCAGAGCTACCTTGACGCGGCCGACAACTCCGGCGCCAAGGAACTGATGTGCATCAAGGTGCTGGGCGGCTCCAAGCGCCGTTACGCCGGCATCGGCGACATCATCAAGGTGACCGTCAAGGACGCCATCCCGCGTGGCAAGGTCAAGAAGGGCGAAGTCTACGATGCCGTGGTCGTGCGCACCCGCAAGGGCGTTCGTCGCCCGGACGGTTCGCTGATCCGCTTCGACGGCAACGCCGCCGTGCTGCTCAACAACAAGCAGGAGCCGATCGGTACCCGCATCTTCGGGCCCGTGACCCGCGAGCTGCGTTCCGAGAAGTTCATGAAGATCGTTTCGCTCGCGCCTGAAGTGCTCTGAGCGGAGGACATAGAAATGGCAAACCGTATCAAGAAGGGCGACCAGGTGGTCGTCATCGCCGGCAAGGACAAGGGCAAGAAGGGCGACGTGGTGCGCGTGGACGGTGACCGCGTGGTCGTCTCCAACGTCAACGTCGTCAAGCGCCACACCAAGCCGAATCCGCAGGCGGGCATCGCCGGCGGCGTGGTCGAGCGTGAATCCTCGATCCACATTTCGAACGTCGCGCTGTTCAACCCGGCCACCGGCAAGGGCGAGCGTATCGGTTTCAAGGTCCTGGAGGATGGACGCAAACTGCGTGTGTTCCGCTCCAGTGGTGAGGCGCTCGACGCCTGAGGAATGAGGTCATGACCACCCGTCTCGAAAAAATTTACAAGGAAGAAGTGGCGCCGGCTCTGATGAAGAAGTTCGGTTACACCAATCCGATGGAAGTCCCGAAGATCACCAAGATCACCATCAACATGGGTGTGGGTGAAGCGGCGACCAACAAGAAGATCCTGGAAAACGCCGTGGCCGACCTGGCCAAGATCAGCGGCCAGAAGCCGATCACGACCAAGTCCCGCATTTCGGTGGCTTCGTTCAAGATCCGCGACGGCTGGCCGATCGGCTGCAAGGTGACCCTGCGTCGCGCCAAGATGTACGAGTTCCTGGACCGCCTGATCAACATCTCGCTGCCGCGCGTGCGTGACTTCCGCGGCGTGTCGGGTCGTTCGTTCGACGGCCGCGGCAACTACAACATGGGCGTGAAGGAACAGATCATCTTCCCGGAAATCGACTTCGACCAGGTCGACGCGCTCCGCGGCATGGATATCGCCATCACCACGACCGCCAAGAGCGACGCCGAAGCCAAGGCGCTGCTGGAAGCGTTCAAGTTCCCGTTCCGCAACTGATATCGCGAGGAATACCACACATGGCCAAGACCTCAATGGTGAACCGCGATATCAAGCGGGCCAAGCTGGCGAAGAAGTACGCCACCAAGCGCGAAGCGCTGAAGAAGATCATCTCGGGCACCACCGCTTCCTATGAAGAAAAGATGGAAGCCGTGACCAAGCTGCAGAAGCTGCCGCGCGACTCGTCGCCGTGCCGCGAGCGCAACCGCTGCGAGCTGTCCGGCCGTTCGCGCGGCGTCTACCGCAAGTTCGGCCTCGGCCGCAACAAGCTGCGCGAAGCCACCATGCGTGGCGACGTGCCGGGCCTGCGCAAGGCCAGCTGGTAAGCCATCCGGCCTCCCGGGCACGCTCCGGGATGGCCAGAATCCAAGTCCGGCACATGCCGGACTTGTTGCTGTATAATTGCCGGTTCCCGCGGCCCGCCGCGGACCTGGGCCCCGTCGGGGCCGCCACCTGGGGCTTCCAGGCACAACCCAAGATTTTCGCGAAAGCGGATATCGGTGCTACTCAAAAGGCATTTACTTATGAGCATGACTGATCCCATCGCCGACATGCTGGTCCGCATCAAGAATGCGGCCGCGGTCGGCAAGCAGACGGTGAAGATGCCGTCCTCCAAGATCAAGGCCTCGATCGCCAACGTCCTGAAGTCGGAAGGCTACATCGCCGACGCGCGCGTGACGAAGACGGAAAACAACAAGGCCGAGCTGGAAATCGTCCTGAAGTACTTCGAAGGCAAGCCGGTCATCGAGAAACTGTCGCGCGTGTCCCGTTCGGGCCTGCGCCAGTACCGTGGCAAGGCCGAGCTGCCGAAGGTCCTCGGCGGCCTGGGCGTCGCCATCATTTCCACCTCCAAGGGCATCATGACCGATGCGCAGGCGCGCCAGCAGGGCGTCGGCGGTGAAGTCCTGTGCTTCGTGGCCTAACGGAGTAAGCCAATGTCCCGTGTAGCCAAAAAGCCGATTGCCCTACCCAAGGGCGTTGAAATCAACCTCCAGGCGGAAACGCTGACCGTCAAGGGCCCGAAGGGCACCCTGGCGATCACCAAGCCCGCCGGCGTCGAAGTGAAGATCGAGAACGGCGTTGCCAACCTGGCGCCGGAAGCCATCGAGCACGACGCCATCACCGGTACCATCCGCGCCATCCTCGCCAACATGGTGAAGGGCGTGTCCGAAGGTTTCGAGCGCAAGCTGGAACTGGTCGGCGTGGGTTACCGTGCCGCGATGCAGGGCAAGGATCTGAGCCTGTCGCTCGGCTTCTCGCACCCGGTCGTGTTCAAGGCGCCGGAAGGCATCACCATCGCCACCCCGACCCAGACCGAAATCCTGGTCCAGGGCGCGGACAAGCAGCGCGTGGGCGAAGTCGCCGCCAAGATCCGCGGTTTCCGTCCGCCGGAGCCCTACAAGGGCAAGGGTGTGAAGTACTCCGACGAGACCATCATCCGTAAGGAAGCGAAGAAGGCGTAAGCACGCCTTCGGCTTCGAGGAACCAGATCATGAGCATCAAGAACACCGCCCGCCTGCGCCGCGCCAAGTCGACCCGTGCGCACATCCGCGAACTGGGTGTGCCGCGCCTGTCCGTCCTGCGTACCGGCCAGCACATCTACGCCCAGCTGTTCACCGCCGACGGCGCCAAGGTCATCGCTTCTGCGAACACCCTGCAGTCCGACGTGAAGGATGGCCTGAAGAATGGCAAGAACAGCGACGCCGCCGCCAAGGTCGGCAAGCTGATCGCCGAGCGCGCCAAGGCCGCGGGCATCGAGAAGGTGGCCTTCGACCGTTCCGGTTACCGCTTCCATGGCCGCATCAAGGCCCTGGCCGACGCGGCCCGCGAAGGCGGCCTGCAGTTCTAATCTTGAAAGGCATGGGGGCGACCCCATGCCTTGACCTGCCGGCGCGGGCTGCGCCGGGCGCCCCGGTCCTTGTGTGACCGGAAGCGTGGCAACGAAGTACTCCACAACCATAAGTGGCCAAGCCACAAATCCACATCAACCAAGGATTTCGAAATGGCAGAACAACGTGAACCGCGGGGTCGTGATCGCGACCGCAACCGCGAAGAGAAAGTCGACGACGGCATGATCGAGAAGCTGGTCGCGGTCAACCGCGTCAGCAAGACCGTCAAGGGCGGCCGCCAGTTCACCTTCACCGCGCTGACGGTGGTGGGCGACGGCGCCGGCAAGATTGGCTTCGGCTACGGCAAGGCGCGCGAAGTGCCGGTCGCCATCCAAAAGTCGATGGAGTATGCCCGCAAGAACATGTCCAACGTCGACCTGAACAACGGCACCCTGTGGCACCCGGTCAAGGCCGGTCACGGCGCGGCGCGCGTGTTCATGCAGCCGGCGTCGGAAGGTACCGGCGTGATCGCCGGCGGCGCGATGCGCGCCGTGCTGGAAGCGGTCGGCGTGAAGAACGTGCTGGCCAAGGCTGTCGGTTCGCGCAACCCGATCAACCTGGTGCGCGCCACCCTGAAGGGCCTGAACGACATGCAGTCGCCCACCCGCATCGCGGCCAAGCGCGGCAAGAAGGTGGAGGAACTCCTCAATGGCTAACGAGTCCAACAAGACCGTCAAGGTCCGCCTGGTGCGCGGCCTGCGTGGTTCCCAGTCCCGCCACCGCCTGTCGGTGAAGGCGCTGGGCCTGAACAAGCTGAACGATGTGCGTGAACTCAAGGACAGCCCGCAGGTTCGCGGCCTGATCGCCAAGGTCCACTACCTCGTCAAGGTCGAGGAGTAATCATCATGCGTCTGAATACGTTGAAGCCCGCCGAGGGCGCCCGCGCCGAACGCACCCGCGTTGGCCGCGGTATCGGTTCCGGCCTGGGCAAGACCGCCGGTCGCGGTCACAAGGGTTCCTTCGCCCGTGCGGGCAAGGGCAAGATCAAGGCGAAGTTCGAAGGCGGCCAGATGCCGCTGATCAAGCGTCTGCCGAAGGTCGGTTTCCGCTCCAAGCTCAAGCAGGACACCGCGGAAGTGCTGTCCTACCAGCTGGACAAGCTGGAAGCCGGCGAGATCGACTTCGCAGCATTGCGTGCCGCCAAGCTGGTCCCCAGCACCGCCAAGCGCGCCAAGATCGTCAAGAAGGGCGAACTGACCAAGAAGTTCGTGCTGAAGGGCGTGCTGGCCACCGCAGGTGCCAAGGCGGCTATCGAAGCCGCCGGCGGCAGCGTGCAGGAGTAAGTGACGCATGGCGCAGGGTAATGCCGCCAGCGCGCTGGCAGGCGCAGGCAAGTTCACCGAACTCCGCCAGCGCCTGCTGTTCGTGCTGGGTGCCTTGATCGTCTATCGCATCGGCTGCTACGTGCCGGTGCCGGGCGTCAATCCCGACGCCATGCTCGCGATGATGCAGAACCAGGGCGGCATCGTGGACATGTTCAACATGTTCTCGGGTGGCGCCCTGCATCGCTTCAGCATCTTCGCGCTGAACGTGATGCCGTACATCTCGGCGTCGATCGTGATGCAGCTGGGCGTGCACATCTTCCCCAGCCTGAAGGCGATGCAGAAGGAAGGCGAGTCCGGCCGCCGCAAGATCACCCAGTACTCGCGCATCGGCGCGGTGCTGCTGGCGGTCGTGCAGGGCGGCAGCATCGCCGTCGCGCTGCAGAACCAGGTCGCTCCGGGCGGCGTGCCGGTGGTTTATGCACCGGGCCTCGGCTTCGTCCTGACCGCCGTGGTGGCACTGACCGCCGGCACCATCTTCCTGATGTGGCTGGGCGAGCAGGTGACCGAGCGCGGCGTCGGCAACGGCGTGTCGTTGATCATCTTCGCCGGCATCGTCGCGGGCCTGCCGGGCGCCGTGCTGACCACCCTGGAAGCCTTCCAGGCCGGTACGCTCAGCGCCATCTCGCTGATCATCATCGTGCTGGTGGTCTTCGGCTTCACCTTCTTCGTGGTGTTCGTGGAACGCGGCCAGCGCCGCATCACGGTGAATTACGCACGCCGCCAGGGTGGCCGCAGCGCGTACATGAACCAGACCTCGTTCCTGCCGCTGAAGCTCAACATGTCCGGCGTCATCCCGCCGATCTTCGCCTCCAGCATCCTGGCCTTCCCGGCCACGCTGGCGATGTGGTCCGGCCAGAACGGCGCGACCACCTGGTTGCAGCGCATCTCGCAGGCGCTGGCGCCGGGCGAACCGCTGCACATGATCGTGTTCGCGGCGATGATCATCGGCTTCGCGTTCTTCTACACGGCGCTGGTGTTCAACTCGCAGGAAACCGCCGAAAACCTGAAGAAGTCGGGCGCGCTGATTCCCGGCATCCGTCCGGGCAAGGCGACGGCGGATTACGTCGACGGCGTGCTGACCCGCCTGACCGCGGCCGGCTCGCTGTACCTGGTGGCGGTGTGCCTGCTGCCGGAAGTGATGCGGACCCAACTGGGCACGTCGTTCTACTTCGGCGGCACCTCGCTGCTGATCGTGGTGGTGGTGGTGATGGACTTCATTGCGCAGGTCCAGGCGCACCTGATGTCGCACCAGTACGAAAGCCTGTTGAAGAAGGCAAATTTGAAGGGTGGTTCCCGCGGCGGACTTTCGCGCGGATAATCGCTCCCCTGGCGCGGAAGCCTTCCGCGCGGCCGGCCCGAGAGGACCGGACCAACCAAAAGGGCGGCCCGGGCGGCGATCTCGCGCACGGGTGTGAAGCCGCCGGTCCCGCGCCAGAGTAGCGCGGGCGGGGCCGGGCCCCGGGGGAAACCCCGGAAGCCCGGCACCAGGCAGCTTCCGGCGCCGGAGCATGGGCACACTCCCCATGCCGGGCTTCGTGCCGACCCCTGGTCGGCGCGGGCTTCCCAGTAACCCGAGATCTTGCTAAAATTTCCAGTTCACTCCGTCCGTCTGCCCGTTTTCCTTGCCGGAAGGCGGCCTGCCGGGCCATCAAACACAGTTGGAGACCGCGTCATGGCGCGTATTGCAGGTGTCAACCTGCCTGCCCAGAAGCATGTCTGGGTCGGTTTGCAAAGCATCTACGGCATTGGCCGTACCCGTTCCAAGAAGGTCTGCGAAGCCGCTGGCGTCGCATCGACCACCAAGATCCGCGACCTGTCGGAGCCGGAAGTCGAGCGACTGCGCGCCGAAGTCGGCAAGTACGTGGTCGAGGGCGACCTGCGCCGTGAAGTCGGCATCGCGATCAAGCGCCTGATGGATCTGGGCTGCTATCGCGGTCTGCGCCATCGCCGCGGCCTGCCGCTGCGCGGCCAGCGCACCCGCACCAACGCCCGTACCCGCAAGGGTCCGCGCAAAGCCATCAAGAAGTAAGGGGCGACCATCATGGCCAAGCCAGCTGCTGCCAAAGTCAAGAAGAAGATCAAGCGCGTCATCACCGACGGCGTCGCCCACGTCCACGCTTCTTTCAACAACACCATCGTCACCATCACCGATCGCCAGGGCAATGCGCTTTCCTGGGCGACCTCCGGTGGTGCCGGTTTCCGCGGTTCGCGCAAGTCGACCCCGTTCGCTGCACAGGTCGCCGCCGAGAAGGCCGGCCGAGCCGCACTGGATTACGGCGTGAAGTCGCTGGAAGTCCGCATCAAAGGCCCGGGTCCGGGCCGTGAGTCGGCCGTTCGTTCGTTGAACAACGTCGGCTACAAGATCACCAACATCATCGACGTGACGCCAATCCCGCACAACGGGTGCCGTCCGCCGAAGAAGCGTCGCGTCTAAGGGGGCGATAAGAAATGGCTCGTTATATCGGTCCTACCTGTAAGCTCGCGCGCCGCGAAGGCGCCGACCTGTCCCTGAAGAGCCCGGCCCGCGCGCTGGACTCCAAGTGCAAGCTGGAGCAGAAGCCCGGCCAGCACGGTGCCGCCCGCAAGGGCAAGCTGTCCGACTACGCCACCCAGCTGCGCGAAAAGCAGAAGGTCAAGCGTATCTACGGTCTGCTGGAGCGCCAGTTCCGCAACTACTACAAGAAGGCCTCGACCAAGAAGGGCAACACCGGCGAGAACCTGCTGCAGTTGCTGGAAACCCGCCTGGACAACGTGATCTACCGCATGGGCTTCGCCGTGACCCGTCCGGCCGCCCGCCAGCTGGTCTCGCACCGCGGCGTGCTGGTCAACGGCAAGCCGGTCAACCTGCCGTCCTACCAGGTCAAGGCCGGTGACGCGATCGCCCTGTCCGAGCGTGCCCAGAAGCAGCTGCGCGTGCAGGAGTCGCTGACCCTGTCCGAACAGCTCGACCTGAGCCCGTCCTGGATCGAAGTCGACGCGAAGAAGTTCAGCGGCGTGTTCAAGGCCGTGCCGGAACGTTCCGACCTGCCTGCGGACATCAACGAAGCGCTGATCGTCGAGTTGTACTCGAAGTAATTCATTCACGCACCCCCGATGCCCCCGTCGGGGGTTTGCAGGAGACAAAGCAACATGACGGGTATCACTCAGCAAGTGCTGCGCCCCCGCGGCCCGCAGATCGAGCGTCTGACCGACAACCGCGCCAAAGTGGTCATCGAACCGCTGGAGCGTGGTTACGGCCATACGCTCGGCAATGCGCTGCGCCGCGTGCTGCTCTCCTCGATTCCCGGCTTCGCGATCACCGAAGTCGAGATCGACGGCGTGCTGCACGAATACAGCACCATCGAAGGCCTGCAGGAAGACGTGCTGGAAGTCCTGCTGAACCTCAAGGATGTGGCCATCCGCATCCACACCGGTGATTCCTCGACCCTGACCCTGAGCAAGCAGGGCCCGGGCGTGGTGACCGCCGCCGACATCAAGACCGATCACAACGTCGAAATCCTCAATCCGGACCTGGTCATCTGCAACCTGACCAAGGACACCGCGATCAACATGCGCCTGAAGATCGAGCGCGGTTTCGGCTACCAGCCGGCGGCTGCCCGCCGTCGTCCGGATGAAGAGACTCGCAGCATCGGCCGCCTGCTGCTGGACGCTTCGTTCTCGCCGGTCCGCCGCGTCGCCTACGCCGTGGAAGCCGCGCGCGTGGAGCAGCGTACCGACCTGGACAAGCTGGTCCTGGACATTGAGACCAACGGCACGATCGACGCCGAGGAAGCCGTGCGCACCGCCGCCGACATCCTCAGCGACCAGCTGTCGGTGTTCGGCGACTTCACCCACCGCGACCGCGGCGCGGCCAAGCCGGCCAGCAGCGGCGTGGATCCGGTGCTGCTGCGTCCGATCGACGATCTGG
Source organism: Pseudoxanthomonas beigongshangi (assembly GCF_016820515.1). Taxonomy (GTDB): domain Bacteria; phylum Pseudomonadota; class Gammaproteobacteria; order Xanthomonadales; family Xanthomonadaceae; genus Pseudoxanthomonas_A; species Pseudoxanthomonas_A beigongshangi. The sequence goes on from NZ_JADHDV010000005.1 coordinate 13,959, forward strand.
AGCTGACCGTGCGTTCGGCCAACTGCCTGAAGGCCGAGAGCATCTACTACATCGGCGACCTGATCCAGAAGACCGAAGTGGAACTGCTCAAGACCCCGAACCTCGGCAAGAAGTCGCTGACCGAGATCAAGGAAGTCCTGGCGCAGCGCGGCCTGTCCCTGGGCATGAAGCTGGAGAACTGGCCGCCGGCCGGCGTCGCCCAGCACGGCATGCTCGGTTAAGCCGCACGCAGTCATCGCAATACCCCGCGCCTTCGGGCGCGGGTGGTTTCACCAGAGCAACAACGTCGACGGGCCTGAAGGTTCGCGACGGTTTCCGGCCAGGGAGCACAGGCCGGTTCGGGCCATCCGCAGTCCAAGTTCCAACGCCAGGAAGGCGACAACGACGTCCAACAGCTTCAACATTCATCATCAGGAATCAAAACCATGCGCCACCAGAAAGCCGGCCGCAAGTTCAGCCGCACCAGCGCCCATCGCGAAGCGATGTTCAGCAACATGGCTGCCTCGCTGATCAAGCACGGCCTCATCCGTACCACCCTGCCCAAGGCCAAGGAACTGCGCCGCGTCGCCGAGCCGCTGATCACTTTGGCCAAGGTCGACGGGGTCGCCAACCGCCGCCTCGCCTTCTCGCGCCTGCGCGACAAGGAAGCCGTCGGTACCCTGTTCACCACCCTCGGCCCGCGCTACCAGTCCCGTCCGGGCGGTTACCTGCGTATCCTCAAGTGCGGTTTCCGCGCTGGCGACAATGCGCCGATGGCCTACGTGGAACTCGTGGACCGTCCGGAAGCGGCCGAGTAATCCGCCGTCCCGCAGGACCCCGAAAGACCCCGGCGATGCCGGGGTTTTTTGTGCCCGGAGGATCCGGCCCCGGCGATGGGAACGGAATGCGGATTCCCGGCCGGCGTGCCGTCCTTGGGGAGGAGGCCGCGAAGGGAATCGCTGGTAACCAGGTGGAATTTGTTTTTGGCCTTCACACGGCGATAATGCGCCTTACCCGTCCGCAGCGAGCTTTCATGAACCCGTTCCGCTGGTCGTTCCGCGCGCAGTTTCTCCTTGGCTTCGTCATCTGCGCCGGCCTGTTGGGCTATGCGCTGTATCTGGAGCATGTCCAGGGGCTGATTCCCTGTCCGCTGTGCACCTTCCAGCGCGGTGCGTTCGCGCTGCTGGCGCTGGTGTTCCTGCTGGGTGGCCTGCACTCGCCGAAGGCGGCGGGCGGGCGCGGCTTCTACGGCATCCTCGGACTGGCGGCGGCCGGGCTGGGCATCGGTATCGCCGGACGTCACGTCTGGCTGCAGGGCCTGCCGCCGGATCAGGTGCCGGCCTGTGGCCCGGATCTGGCCTACATGATGGAAGCCTTCCCGATGGGCGACGTGCTGAGGCAGGTGCTGACCGGCTCCGGCGAATGCGCCAAGGTCGACTGGGCCTTCCTGGGCCTGTCGATGCCGGGCTGGGCGTTGGTCTGGTTCGTGCTGCTGGCCCTGTGGGCGCTGTTTGCTGCGTTCAAGCGGCGCAAGTCGCGCTACTACTGAGGTTTGACGCGGCGCACCATTCTGTCACCATGGTGGACCGCATGAGGAATCCCCCATGAGTTCCCCCGATCGCAATCTCCGCGCCGTCAGCCTGCCCGCGAACTGGGCGCCCGACAGTTGGCGCGAACGGCCGGCGGTGCAGATGCCGACCTATCCCGACGCCGCGGAGCTCGCGTCGGCGCTGGCCGAACTTCGGCAGTTGCCGCCGCTGGTGACGTCGTGGGAAATCTTCGCGCTGAAGAAGCAGCTGGCCGAGGCACAGGAAGGCAAACGCTTCCTGTTGCAGGGTGGTGACTGCGCCGAGAGTTTCAGCGATTGCGAATCGGGACTCATCTCCAACCGGTTGAAGGTCCTGCTGCAGATGAGCCTGGTGCTGGTGCATGGCCTGCGCCTGCCGGTGGTGCGGGTGGGACGGTTCGCCGGCCAGTACGCCAAGCCACGTTCGGCCGACAACGAGACCCGCGACGGGACCACGCTGCCCAGCTACCGCGGCGATCTGGTCAACCGGCCGGAGTTCACCGCGGAGGCGCGGATCCCGGATCCGCGCCGGATGATCAAGGCGCATGCGCGTTCGGCGATGACGATGAATTTCGTGCGCGCGCTGATCGACGGCGGTTTCGCCGATCTGCACCACCCGGAATACTGGAACCTGAGCTGGGTGGGCTACTCGCCGCTGGCGGCCGAGTACCAGGACATGGTGCGTTCGATCGGTGACGCCGTGCGCTTCATGGAGACCCTGTCCGGATCCGAAGTCCACAATCTCAACCGCATCGATTTCTATACCTCGCACGAAGCGCTGCTGCTGCCGTACGAGGAAGCGTTGACCCGTGAAGTGCCGCGCCAGTGGGGCTGGTTCAACCTGAGCACGCACTTCCCGTGGATTGGCATGCGCACCGCGGCGGTCGACGGCGCGCACGTGGAGTACCTGCGCGGCGTACGCAATCCGATCGCCATCAAGGTTGGGCCGTCGGTCTCGCCCGATCAACTGCTGCGCCTGATCGATGTGCTGAATCCGGAAGACGAGCCGGGCCGCTTGACCTTCATCCACCGCATGGGCGCGACCCAGATCGCCGAGAAGCTGCCGCCGTTGCTGGAAGCGGTCCGCCGCGACAGCCGGCGCGTGCTGTGGGTCTGCGATCCGATGCACGGCAATACCGAGAGCACTTCGAACGGCTACAAGACCCGTCGGTTCGACAACATCCGGGGCGAGGTCGAGCAGTCATTCGATCTGCACGCCGCGGCCGGAACCCGGCTGGGAGGCGTGCACCTGGAACTGACCGGCGAGGACGTCACCGAATGCACCGGTGGCGCGCGCGAACTGACCGACGCCGATCTGGAGCGCGCATATCGCTCGACCGTGGACCCACGTCTGAACTACGAGCAATCGCTGGAAATCGCGATGTCGATCGTGCGCAAGCAGAACCAGCTGGCGTCGCCGGCCGGGCGCTGAGCCCGACTCAGGACCAGTGCGCGTGCATCCCGCGCGCCGGTTGCGGAATGAACCATGAAGGCTCGCCTGCGAACAGGCGGGCGAAATCGGCCGCCGGAACCGGAGGGCTGAACAGGTTGCCCTGCAATTCGTCGCATCCGTTGGCCACCAGCCACGCCAGCTGTGCCTGGGTCTCGACGCCCTCGGCGACCGTGCGGCACTGGAGCTGGCCAGCGAGGCCGATGATGGCGCGGGTGATCGCGCCCTGGTTGGCCTCGGTGACGTCGCGCACGAACGACTGGTCGATCTTGAGCACGTTGAAGCCGTAGTTGCCCAGGTAACTCAGGCTGGAGAAGCCGGTGCCGAAATCATCGATGGCGATGCGCACGCCCAGTGCCTTGAGCGCGCGCAGGACGCGGTCGGTGCGCTGCACGTCGCGCATCAGCGTGGTTTCGGTGACTTCCAGTTCCAGGTACTCGGCGGGCAGGCCGCTTTCCCCGAGCGCGGAGACGACGGTGTCCACCAGCGTATCGGTGTCGAAGTTGGCGGCGGCGACATTCACCGAAACCCGGATCGGCGGTAGGCCCATCTGCTGCCACTGCCGGCTCTGTCGGCAGGCGGCGCGGATGGCCCATTGGTCGAGATCGACGATGAGGTTGGTTTCCTCGGCGATCGGCAGGAATTCGCCGGGCAGCATCAGCCGCTCGCCGCGCTTCCAGCGCACCAGTCCTTCGACGCCGACGATGCGGCCGGTGCGGCGGTCGATCTGCGGCTGGTAGTAGAGGGTCAGGTCGCCGTTGCGCAGACTGCGGCGCAGGCTGCTTTCCAGCTCGATGCGCGCATCCACGCTCGACGCCAGTTCGCGGGTGTAGAAACGGAACGCATTGCGGCCGTTGCGTTTGGCCAGGTACATCGCCGCGTCGGAACGCATCATCAGGGTGGGCGCATCGTAGCCATCCTCCGGGAACAGGCTGACGCCGATGCTGAAGGCCTGGTGCAACTCGTGCGAGGCCACCGTGTAGGGCGTGCCGCCGGTCGCCAGCAATCGCTCTGCGATCAGCGCGACGCCGTCGCGGTTGACCACGTTGTCCAGCAGCACGACGAACTCGTCGCCGCCGGTCCGGTAGACCGTGCCCAGGTTGCCGATGTTGCGCTGGATCCGCTTGGCCACCTGTTGCAGCAGTTGATCGCCGATGTGGTGGCCCAGCGCGTCGTTGACGTGCTTGAACAGGTCCAGATCGATGAACAGCACCGCGACGCTGGTGCCGCGATGGGTGGCGTTGGCGATCGACTGCGCCAGCGCCTCGTTGAGCTGGAGGCGGTTGGGCAGCGTGGTCAGCGAGTCGTGGTGCGCCAGATAGGCCATGCGCGCGCTGAGCGTGCGCTCCTCGGTGATGTCGCGCAGGACCATGACCGATCCCATCAGGCTGTCGTCGTGCCCATGCAGGGGCGAGACGGAGCGCTTCACCAGCATCCGTCGGCCGTCCCGCCGAGCCAGTTCCAGATCACCCGGCACTGAAACCGGCGCACCGGTTTCGCCTTCTTCCGCGGATTCGGCGACGGACCGCAATGGCAGCACTTTCTCCAGCGCGAGGCCGACGGCCTCCTGCAGCGTCCAGCCACCGATCGCTTCCGCCGCCGGGTTCATGTAGGTGACGCGGCCTTCGGTATCGACCGTGACCACCGCCTCGCTGATCGAGGACAGGGTGACCTCGGCGCGCTCGGTGGCGTCGTGCAGCGCGCTTTCCAGCTGTGCCTTGTCGGTGATGTCGATCACCATCACCAGGAAACCGTTCACCGCGCCGTCGTCGCCGATGTCGGGTGTGTAGTAGACGTGCATCCGGCGCGGGCCGGAGGGCAGGGTGAAGGATGTCTCGAAGTCGACATCGCGGCCGGAGAGCACGGCGTCGATGTAGGGCTTGCGGCGCGCGTAGTGCTCTTCACCCAGCATCTCGCGAATCGGCACGCCCGGCGAGTACGGGCGTTGCCAGATCGGCAGCTCCTGGCAGGCGCGGTTGAAGAACACCGTGCGTTCCTGGCGATCGTACTGGGCGATCATCGCCGGCAGCTTGTCGGTGATGCGCTGCAGATGATCGCGGGCGAGCGAAATTTCGCGCTGCGCGCGCTTCTGCTCGCTGGTGTCGGTGGCCATCAGGTACCAGCCGGCGATGGTCCGGTCGGGGTCCACGTCCGGCACCAGATAGGCCTGGACCGGGCGTTCCGGGTCGCCGATGCGGGTCTCCCACACCGCGCCGTGATCCGGAGTGCTTTCCTCCAGCGCCCGGCGCAGATCGGCCAGGAACGCGGGATTGCCGGCATGGACTTCCTCGATGGTGCGATCCGTCCAGGGCGCCTGGTCGCCGAACCAGTCGCGGGTGGCCCGGTTGGTGAAGCCGTAGCGGCGATCCCGGCCCACGTAGGCGATCAGCGCCGGCAGGTGATCGGCGACCGCATCGAGCAAGGCGCGGCTGCGGTGCTCCGCGCGTGCCAGGCTGCGCAGGAGGAGGAACATCAGCACGCCGAAGGCCAGGCCGCAGAGCGTCAGTGCCGCAATGGGCAGCAGGCCGGGAATGGCGACGCGCGCGGGGGCCGAAAACAGGGTCAACTCCCAGGCGCCGCCGAGGAAATCCAGGTTGCGGGTGTAGTGGAAAGCCGGCTCCATGTCGGTGCCGTAGCGCGCACGCAGATTGGCGCGTTCGAACACCAGCATCGGAGGGGCGCCGGGCGCGCGGACGAGCAGGCGCAGATCGAGCGGATCTCCGCCGCCGGTTTCGCCCGCGACTTCCTGCATCACCTGGGCCCAGCCGAATCCCGCCGTCGCAAAGCCGCGCAGGTGCGCGCGGCGCAATGCCGCATCGGCCTCCAGCGGCATCGCGGCGTCGTAGACCGGCGAATAAAGCAGGAAGCCGGGACGTCCGGAATCGCCGCGCGAACTGTCGGCCAGGGCGATCCGTGGGGCGATGCTCAGTTGTCCGCTGTCACGGGCCCGCTGCATGGCCACGCGCCGGTCAGGTTCGGCGAACACGTCCTTGCCCAGCAGCGGCAGCATGCCGTCCCGTTCGGGGTAGACCAGGTCGAGCACCACGTATTCGTCGCGCGCGCCGTCGGGATGCAGACGGAATGCCGGCCCGTGGATTTCGCGCTGGCGGGCCAGATAGGCGGGTAGCTCGGCCGCCGCCACCCGGCGCGCGAAGCCCAGGCCATGCACGCCGGTGGGCTGGTTGGGAATCCGCAACCGGCGGGCGAAGGTCTGGAAGCCGGCGCGATCCAGACCCGGCTGCGCCTCCAGCACGGCCGCGGCGGCGCGCACCGTGTCCTCGTAGGCATTCATGTGGGTGGCCAGCGCGGTGGCCATGGCTTCGGCCCGCGCATGGAAGCGCGCGCCGGCGCCGGCCCGCGCCTGCTGCCAGGCCATCACCCCGAACCACAGCGACAGCAGGAAGGACAGCACCAGCACGCCCCATGCCAGCCGGTCCAGGCGCCGCCGGCGCTCTGCGGCGGCGAAGCGGGAGCTGCCCAGGGCACGCAGTTCCGAGGCGCGTTGCGGATCGAGCTCCATCAGCGTTCTGGTCGGGTGGCCGCGCGGACAGTTGGGGCCATGCTACGCCGGCTCCCGGATGGTCGCCAGAACCGGGAAGGGAGTGGAGCGTTCAGCGGCGGACCGCCTGCGACCCGCGGGTATCCAGGGTTGGCCAGTACTCGGGGGGATTGCGGGCACGGGTCAGTTGCTCGTAGGCGTAGCCGAGTTCGATCAGGCGGCCCTCGCTCCAGGCGGTTCCCATGAAGACGATGCCCAGCGGCAGGCCATCGCTGTGGCCCATCGGCACCGTCAGGCTGGGATAACCCGCGACCGCGGCGGCGCCGTAGCCCGCACCCGGGAAGTGATCGCCGGCCTTGTGGTCGGTCAGCCATGCCGGACCGGTGGCTGGCGCGATCAGCGCATCGAGCCGCTGCGCCTTGAGCGCCGCATCGATGCCCTCCGGACCGGCCAGCCGGCGCGCGCGACTGCGCGCGCTGATGTAGTCGCTTTCGCCGAGGCCACCCTTGGCGTTGGCCATCTCGAACAGCTCCTGCCCGAAATACGGCATCTCCGAGACGCGGTACTGCTGGTTGTAGCCGATCAGCTGCGACAGGGTTTTCACCGGCGCGCCGTGGCCGGCGAGGTAGCGCTCCAGCCCGGCCTTGAACTCGTACAGCATCAATTCCAGTTCGGCCTCGTCCCATTGGCCATCGGTCGGGATTTCGGCATCGACGATCGTCGCGCCGGCCTCGCGCATCACCTTGATCGCGCCTTCCATCGCGGCGGCGGCGTCCGGGTGGATCGCGAGCTTGCTGCGCAGCACGCCGATGCGCGCGCCCTTCAGTCCGTCCGGTTTCAGCCGCGCGTGATAGTCGAGGGTGATGTTCCAGGCCGCGTTGGTGGTGGCGGGATCGGCGGCGTCGCGACCGGCCAGTGCCGTCAGCAGCAGCGCCGCGTCCGCCACGCTGCGGGTCATCGGTCCGGCGGTGTCCTGGCTGAACGAGATCGGGATGATGCCGTCGCGGCTGATCAGGCCGACCGTCGGCTTCAGCCCGACCACGCCGCTGACCGCGGCCGGGCAGATGATGCTGCCGTCGGTTTCGGTGCCGATGCTGGCGGCGGCGAGGTTGGCCGAAACGGCGACCGCGCTGCCGGAACTGGAGCCGCAGGGATTGCGATCCAGCACGTAGGGATTGCGGGTCTGGCCGCCGCGGGCGCTCCATCCGGAAGTGGAATGGGTGGAACGGAAGTTCGCCCATTCGCTCAGGTTGGTCTTGCCCAGGATGACCGCGCCGGCCTCGCGCAGGCGCTTGACCAGGAAGGCGTCGCTGGCGGGCCGGAAATCCTTCAGCGCCAGCGAACCGGCCGAGTTGACCATCGGGGTGGCGTCGATGTTGTCCTTGAGCAGGATCGGGATGCCGTGCAGTGGGCCGCGCACCGCGTTGTTCTTGCGCTCGAGATCTCGCAGGGCCGCTTCCTTCATGGCGTCGGCGTTGATTTCGATGACCGAGTTCAGTTGCGGCCCGGCCTTGTCGATCGCGGCGATGCGGTCCAGGTAGGCGCGGGTGAGGGTGCGGCTGTCGAGTTCGCCGCGCTGCATGCGTCCCTGCAGGTCGTCGATGTCCAGTTCGGCGTAGGCGAAGTCCGTCGGCGCGTCGGCGGGCGCGTTGGTGACGGCGGCGGGCTGGCGCTGGCAGGCGGCCAGCATCAGGGCGGCTGAAAACAGCAGCGTTCGCGAACGCATGTGGCGGATTCCCCCGGTGAGCTAGCGTGAGGCTAGCAGGCCGGGAGGTCCTTTCAAACCCTGCGGCGCCTGTGCAGGTCGCGGCCGAGTATGTAGACCACGGCCAGATTGATCAGCAGCACCGCCCAGGTGTGCCAGCCGGGATGGTGGTACAGCGCGTACAGATCCAGAGGCAGGTACAGCGCCGAGCCGATGCAGCCCAGCCAGGAAGCCCACGCCCGGGCGCGCCACAGGCCCCAGGCTTCAGCCAGTCGCATGATCGCGTACAACACGACCACCAGGACGGCCAGGTGGACCGCTTCGGGATTGATGGCGTTGAGCAGCGACGGCAGGGTGCCGTGCTCGGTATCGAGGTGGAAGCGGGCGATCATCGCCTCCACCCAGCGCCGCAGCGGCTGCGGTCCCAGCAGCGCCAGCCCGGTCGCGGCGGCCAGCGCCAGTACCCCCTTCAACCCCTCGAACAGGGCGATGACATGCAGGCCCGGATGCGCCTTGGGATCCGGGTTGTAGGGGGCCTCGACCATCCGTGGGCGATCAGGCGGCGCGCGAGGCGCGCTTGCGATCGCTTTCGGTCAGCATCTTCTTGCGCAGGCGGATTTCCTTCGGGGTGACTTCCACCAGCTCGTCGTCCTCGATGAAATCCAGGGCCTGTTCCAGCGAGTACTTCAGCGCGGGGGTCAGCTTGATCGCGTCGTCCTTGCCCGAGGCGCGCATGTTGGTGAGCGGCTTGGGCTTGATCACGTTGACGGTCAGGTCGTTGTCCTTGGAATGGATGCCGACCAGCTGGCCTTCATAGACGTTGTCGCCTTCGGCGGCGAACAGGCGGCCGCGCTCTTCCAGCGGTCCCAGCGAGTAGGCCGGGGTGACGCCGGGGGCGTTGGCGATCATCACGCCGTTCTGGCGCTTGGCGATCGGGCCGGTTTCCTTCGGACCGTAGTGGTCGAACACGTGGAACAGCAGGCCCGAACCCTGGGTGAGGGTCCTGAACTCGTTCTGGAACCCGATCAGGCCGCGCGCCGGAATCGTGTAGTCCAGGCGCACGCGGCCCTTGCCATCCGACTCCATGTTCTTCAGCTGCGCCTTGCGGGTGCCCAGCTTTTCCATCACGCCGCCCTGGTGCACTTCCTCGATGTCGACCACCAATTGCTCGACCGGCTCCATCAACTGGCCGTCGATTTCCTTGATGATGACTTCCGGGCGCGACACCGCCAGCTCGAAGCCTTCGCGGCGCATGGTTTCGATCAGCACCGACAGGTGCAGTTCGCCGCGGCCGGAGACCAGGAACTTGTCGGCGTCGGCGGTCTCTTCGACCTTCAGCGCGACGTTGTGCAGGGTTTCGCGCTCGAGGCGTTCACGCAGCTGGCGGCTGGTGATGAACTTGCCGCCGGAGAAATCCTTGTGGCCGGCGAACGGCGAGTTGTTGACCTGGAAGGTCATGCTGATGGTCGGCTCGTCCACGGTCAGCGCCGGCAGCGCTTCCGGGGTGTCCAGCGCGCACACGGTATCGGAGATGCTCAGGTCCTGGATGCCGGCGATGGCGACGATGTCGCCGGCCTCGGCTTCCTCGACCTCGATGCGCTCCAGGCCCATGAAGCCCAGCACCTGCACGATCTTGCCCTGGCGCTTCTTGCCTTCGCGATCGACCACGCTGACCGGCTGGTTCTTCTTGACCTTGCCGCGCTGGATCCGGCCGATGCCGATCAGGCCGACGAAATTGTTGTAGTCCAGCTGGCTGATGCGCATCTGGAACGCGCCTTCCGGATCCACCGACGGCGCCGGGACGTGCTTCATGATCGCTTCGTACAGCGGGGTCATGTCGCCGTCGCGGGTGGTGTCGTCGAGGCTGGCGTAGCCGTGCAGCGCCGAGGCGTAGACGATCGGGAAGTCCAACTGTTCGTTGGTGGCGCCCAGCTTGTCGAACAGATCGAACACCTGGTCGATGACCCAGTCCGGACGCGCGCCGGGGCGGTCGATCTTGTTGACCACGACGATCGGCTTGAAGCCCATCGCGAACGCCTTCTGGGTGACGAAGCGGGTCTGCGGCATCGGGCCGTCCATCGCGTCGACCAGGATCAGCACCGAGTCGACCATCGACAGCACGCGCTCCACTTCGCCGCCGAAGTCGGCGTGCCCGGGGGTATCGACGATGTTGATGCGGTTGCCCTGCCAGGTGATGGCGGTGTTCTTGGCCAGGATGGTGATGCCGCGTTCCTTTTCCTGGTCGTTGCTGTCCATCACCCGCTCGGCAAGCACCGTGCGCTCGGACAGGGTGCCGGACTGCTTCAGCAGGCAGTCGACGAGAGTGGTCTTGCCGTGGTCGACGTGGGCGACGATGGCGATGTTGCGGAGATTCTGGATGGACATGCGGAAAAGCGCGCCAGTGTGCGCGCAGGGGCTGTGGAGGAATGGGGCGTATTATAACGGGTTACGTCCCCGCAATTAGCGTCCGGGCGTCCTGGCTGAACGGGCCGGGGCTGGAAACGGTGCCAACGGCCCCCAGATTCGGGCCAGGCCCGGTTTCCGGACCCCCGGCCCCCTGAACCCCTGTCCCGTATCTGGAGCTCCCGATGTCCCTCATCGCCACTTTCGACACCTCCCGCGGCCCCATCAAGGTCGAGCTGTACCCCGACAAGGCCCCGCTGACGGTCGCCAACTTCGTCAACCTGGCCAAGCGCGGCTTCTATGACGGCCTGAACTTCCACCGGGTGATTGCCGATTTCATGATCCAGGGCGGCTGCCCCGAGGGGTCCGGCCGCGGCGGCCCGGGCTACCGGTTCGAGGACGAAACCAACAACGGGGTGCGCCACGAGCGCGGCGTGCTGTCGATGGCCAATGCCGGCCCCAACACCAATGGCAGCCAGTTCTTCATCACCCACGTGGCGACCCCCTGGCTGGATGGCAAGCACACCGTGTTCGGCAAGGTCCTGGAGGGCCTGGACGTGGTCGACGCGGTCCAGCAGGGCGACCTGATCAACCGCCTCACCATCGAGGGTGACGCCGACGCCGTGCTGGCCGCCAAGGCCGACCGCGTGGCCGAGTGGAACCGTTACCTGAGCGCCTGACCCGCGCCGGCCGTGCGCTCCCCCGGTCGGGGGAGCCTCGGCTACGACCAAGGGAGGAGGCCGGACCCTCCGATCCACCCCGGCCGGACCGGGGCGGCGTGGTAAAATTCCGCGCCGCAAAAAACGGCGCACGCACGCTCCTCCCGCGAAACATCCCCTGCGAGGTAATGCAATGCCCCAGCTTGCCCGGCGCACCGGTCGCGCCAAGCCCAGCGCGATCATGGCGGTCGCGGAAAAGGCGAAGAAGCTCAAGGCCGAAGGCCGCGACACCATCAGCTTCTCGATCGGCGTACCGAATTTCCTGCCCGGCGAGCATGTCTACGAGGCCGCGCGCAAATCGCTGGACAAGGATTCCGGTCAGTACGGTTCCAACCGCGGTACCGACGCGCTGCTGGATGCCTTCCTGCATCATCTTGAAGGCAGCGGGCTGACCGGCTACACCCGCCGCAACATCGTCGCCGGCGTCGGCGCCAAGCACGTGCTGTACAACCTGGCCGAGGCGCTGCTGGACGAGGGTGACACCATCGCCTATCCGACCCCGTACTGGACCACTTACCAGGACATCGCCGACATCGTCGGCGCGGTGTCGCTGAAGCTGCCGTGCCCGCCCGAGCAGAACTACAAGCTCACCCCGGAACAACTGGACGCCGCGCTGGCTCAAAGGCCCAAGGTGTTCCTGTTCAACAACCCGTCCAACCCGACCGGCATGGTCTATTCGAAGGACGAGGTCGCCGCGCTGGCCGAGGTGGTGGCGCGCCATCCGGACACCTGGATCCTGCTGGACGACATCTACAACCGCCTGGTGTTCGATGGCGTCGGCTACCACAACTTCCTGCATTTCCGCCCGGAACTGCGCGAACGCACCGTCGTCATCGACTCGCTGTCGAAGACCTACGGCATGCCGGGCTGGCGGGTGGGCCTGATCGCCGCGCCGGAGAACGTCGCCCAGGCGCTGGTGGCGCTCAACTCCAACCACATCACCAACTTGCCGGAAGTGGTCACCGCCGCGGCGGTCGCCGCGTTGACCGGCCCGCAGGACATTCCGCAGCGCAAGTGCGCCGAATTCGCCGCCAAGCGGGATCGCGTGCTGGCGGCGCTGGCCGGGATTCCGGGCGTGGTGTGCCCGCGTCCGGAAGGCGCGTTCTATGCGTTCCCGGACATCTCGGTCGCGTTCGGCAAGACCCATGATGGCGTGGTCATCCACAACGACGTGGACTTCTGCAACGCCCTGCTGGAAGCCAAGGGCGTGGCCTGCGTGCCGGGTTCGGCCTTCGGCGAACCGCGCGCGCTGCGCATTTCCTACACCTGTGCCGACGCCCAGCTGGATGAAGGCCTGTCGCGCATCCAGGCCTTCTTCGCTGAACTCGCGTGAGTCCGGCTTTCCTTTCTCTCGGAGACAACCCCATGAAGACCCCCGTCCGTGTTGCAGTCACCGGCGCCGCCGGCCAGATCGGTTATGCCCTGCTGTTCCGCATCGCCTCCGGTGAAATGCTCGGCAAGGACCAGCCGGTCATCCTGCAGTTGCTGGAGCTGCCGATCGACAAGGCCCAGGCCGCGCTGAAGGGCGTGATGATGGAGCTGGAAGACTGCGCGTTCCCGCTGCTGGCCGGCATGGTCGGCACCGACGACCCGGAAGTGGCGTTCAAGGACGCCGACGTGGCCCTGCTGGTCGGCGCGCGTCCGCGCGGCCCGGGCATGGAGCGCAAGGACCTGCTGCTGGAGAACGCCAAGATCTTCACCGCCCAGGGCGCCGCGCTGAACAAGGTCGCCAGCCGCGACGTCAAGGTGCTGGTGGTCGGCAACCCGGCCAACACCAACGCCTACATCGCCATGAAGTCGGCGCCGGACCTGCCGGCCAGGAACTTCACCGCGATGCTGCGCCTGGACCACAACCGCGCGCTGAGCCAGCTCGCCAACAAGGCCGGCGTGGCCGTCGGCGACATCGAGAAGCTGGTGGTGTGGGGCAACCACAGCCCCACCATGTACCCGGACTACCGCTTCGCCACCGCCAACGGCGTGTCGCTGAAGGACAAGATCAACGACGCCGACTGGAACGCCAACGCGTTCATCCCGCAGGTCGGCAAGCGCGGCGCCGCGATCATCGAGGCGCGCGGCCTGTCCTCGGCCGCTTCCGCCGCCAATGCCGCGATCGACCACATCCGTGACTGGGTGCTGGGCAGCAACGGCAAGTGGGTGACCATGGGCGTGCCGTCCGACGGCAGCTACGGCATTCCGGAAGGCGTGATCTACGGCGTGCCGGTGATCACCGCCAACGGCGAATACACCCGCGTGGAAGGCCTGGAAGTCGATGCGTTCAGCCGCGCCGCGATGGACAAGACCCTGGCCGAGCTGGAAGAAGAGCGCGCCGGCGTGGCGCACCTGCTGGGCTGAGCCTTTCCAGCTCTGGCACTGTAATCAGAACGCTGGGCGAGAGCCCGGCGTTCCTTTTTTAGTTCTTCTTGACGGATTTTTGCGCATGGGTACCCGCCTGTGGAGCCACGCTAGGCCTGATAGTATGCATACCGGATGATGATCAGAATCTGGGCGCAGATGATGGAGATGGTGGGGTCACGGCCGAAGATTTGGCACTACCTCGCAATCGTGCAATTCCTATTGCTGGCAATGGCAGCGATCATTCTGGGGATATGGTGGCATCCAGAGCCTCATAGTGACTGGCTCTATTACTGGAATGCGGCGGGTGTTCCAAGCGCTTACGAGCGGGGAGGAATTGGTATTTGGCTGCTGGCAATTCCAAAGGCAATGGGGGCTTCACCACTGGCAGCCGCATTGCTTCTCAATGTATCCGCTTTGGGATGGTTGTCCTGGTTGGCCTATAGGTTGGACGGTTCTCGATGGCGCTGGCTCGCCCAGATCGTCGTCGCAGCACTTTTTCTGATCGTACCTTTCATGTCGCTTGTGCAATTGGACCTCATAGCGGCAACAGGATTGGCGACGGCATTCTGGCTGCTTGCCGATGAGCGGCTCGTCCTTGCGGCGCGATGGCGGTCGCTGCTTGTACTGCTGACGGTTGCCATGGGTGTATCGACAAAGCCGCAATTCGCACTGATTCTTTGGACGCTTGTAGGCCTTGGGGCAATGTTCGGCTTGTTGCCGTTTTTCCGGAAGGAGAAAAGTCGTGGCAGGCGGGTTCTGCTGATTCTGCTGGTTGGCTCGATTCTGGGATTCCTGATGGATATGGGCTTCCGACAACTGAGCGGAAGGACAGAACAGATCAGGACCAGTTCTGCCGTGACCCTATATGGTGGTTTACTTGTGTCCAGCAACGAGCCCGACCAGGGATGCGGATATTGGTCAACCCGTGCGGCCGAGGCTGCCAAGGAAGATCTGTCGCGCACGTTGCCCGTAGCGGTCATTCAGCGGCTGCAGGCCCGACCCTTTCAGCACTGGCTGTCTGTCATGCGCTGCAAGGCACCCGAAATTCTGAATCCCCCGCCTTTCGCGCTCTATTGGCTGATTGAATCGCCCAATGTCCGGGCCGATATCAATGCGGCACCGAATGCGGCCGAATTCCAGAAACGCTATTACCAGGCGCTTGCCCTGGAAAGGTTCGCCTACGGTTGGCTGAAAATTGCTGTCTTCTTTGCCTGTTTTTTGACGACCCTCTGGCTATGGAGAAGAGACCGGCTCCTGTCATTGCTGCCCATGCTCTGGCCGATTTCTTTCTGGTGCGTTCACCTGGTCTTCGAGATCCAAGGCAGGTATTTCCTGGGTCTCTTCCTGCTTGCGCCGCTGCTTTGCATGATGGTCCTACGCATGACTGTGCAGCCGGATCGCGAGATGGCAGGGATATTGAATCCTGAACGTTCCGGGCGGCTCGTCGAAGGAACCAGCAACGACCTGCTGGAGACACCTGCCAGATAGGGATGCTCCAGGGCGAACCTGACGACGGAAAGGCGAGAACGATGCCGCGACACCTGGTATGCGCCGGCACGTCGCGGGTGGCACCGCTCATGCGACCAAGGTCGCAGGGCATGGACTGCGGTGCAGCTCTATGCTCTAGGGCGTCTCGGCGGCCCGGGAGAGGCCATGCGGTACGAAGACGTTTATGGCAGATCCATCGAGCAACCGGAAGCCTTCTGGGGCGAAGAGGCACGCGCCATCCACTGGCATGTGCCGCCGCGGCAGGTGCTGGACTATTCGAAGCCGCCGTTCCGGCGCTGGTTCGTGGGTGGCCAGACCAATCTCTGCTACAACGCGGTGGACCGGCATCTGGCGGAACGCGCCGATCAGCTGGCGCTGGTGGCGGTATCCACCGAAACCGGCACCACGCGCGAGATCAGCTACCGCGAACTGCATCGCGAGGTGAACGCATTCGCCGCGATTCTCCAGCGCCTGGACGTGGGGCGTGGCGATCGGGTGGTCATCTACATGCCGAACATGGCCGAGGCGGTGTTCGCGATGCTCGCCTGCGCGCGCATCGGAGCCATCCATTCGGTGGTCTTCGGCGGTTTCGCCGCGCACAACCTCGCGCTGCGCATCGACGATGCCCAACCCAGGCTGTTGAT
The DNA here is from genome assembly GCF_016820515.1 of Pseudoxanthomonas beigongshangi. Classification (GTDB taxonomy): domain Bacteria; phylum Pseudomonadota; class Gammaproteobacteria; order Xanthomonadales; family Xanthomonadaceae; genus Pseudoxanthomonas_A; species Pseudoxanthomonas_A beigongshangi. Next base: position 29,768 of record NZ_JADHDV010000005.1, read on the forward strand.
CGCCGCCGATGCCGGCATGCGAGGCGGCAAGGTCATCCCCTACAAGCCGCTGGTCGACGAAGCCTGCGCGAAGGCGGCCACGCCGCCGCCCAAGGTGCTGATTGTCTCGCGCGGACTGGATCCGGCCGAACCGAGGATGGCGGGGCGCGACGAGGACTACGCCACGCTGCGCCAGGCGGTCGGCGACGAGCAGGTGGACGTGGCATGGCTGGAATCCAACGAGCCCAGCTACCTGCTGTACACCTCCGGCACCACCGGCAAGCCCAAGGGCGTGCAGCGCGATGTCGGCGGCTACGCGGTCGCGCTGGCGCTGTCGATGCGCACGGTATTCGACGTCGCGCCGGGGCAGGTGATGTTCTCCACCTCCGACGTCGGCTGGGCGGTCGGACACTCGTACAACGTCTATGGGCCGCTGATCGTCGGCGCCACTTCGGTGTTGTACGAAGGCCTGCCATTCCACCCGGATGCCGGCATCTGGTGGTCGCTGTGCGAGAAGTACGGCGTGCGCACCATGTTCTCTTCGCCGACCGCGATCCGGGTACTGAAGAAGCACGATGTCGATTTCATCCGCCGGCATGATCTGTCGAAGCTGCAATACCTGTTCCTGGCCGGCGAGCCGCTGGACGAACCGACCGCGCACTGGATCAACGACGTGCTGGGCAAGCCGGTCATCGACAACTACTGGCAGACCGAGACCGGCTGGCCGGCGCTGACGCTGCTGCCGGGCCTGGACATGAAGCCGGTGAAGTTCGGCTCGCCCGGTTTTCCCAATCTAGGGTACCGGATGAAGGTCATCGACGAAGGCACCGGCGCGGAAGTCGGGCCGGGCGAGAAGGGCGTGCTGGTCATCCAGCCGCCGCTGCCGCCGGGTTGCATGACCACCATCTGGAATGACGACGCCCGCTTCCTGTCCAGCTATTTCAGCCACTTCAAGGAACTGCTGTACAGCTCGCTGGACTGGGCCATCCGCGACGAGCAGGGCTACACCTTCATCCTCGGACGCACCGACGACGTAATCAATGTCGCCGGCCATCGTCTGGGCACGCGCGAGATCGAGGAATCGGTGTCCGGCTTTCCCGCCGTGGCCGAGGCCGCGGTGATTGGTGTCAACGACGAACTGAAAGGGCAGGTACCGGTGGTATTCGCGACGCTGCGGCAGGCGACCGAGGAACCGCACGAACGCGTGCGTGCGGCCGAAGGCATGCGCCGTACCGTGGAACAGAGCCTGGGCGCGGTGGCGCGGCCGGCGCGCGTGTACATCGTCAATGCGTTGCCCAAGACCCGTTCCGGCAAGCTGCTGCGGCGTTCGTTGCAGGCGCTGGCGCAGGGCGCGGATCCCGGCGACCTTTCCACCCTGGATGATCCGAACGCGCTGGAGGAAGTGAGGAAGGCGCTGCAACGCGGGCCGGAGGCCGGCAACTGATGCCGAGTCATTCCGCCGTGGCGGGCGGCACGCCGGCGTAGCTGGCGCGGGGGCGGATCAGCCGGCCCTGGGCCTGCTGTTCCAACGCATGCGCGAGCCAGCCTGCCAGCCGCGCCGCCGCGAACATCACCAATGCCGGCGCGGCGGGCAGGGCGTTGGCGTGGCAGATCGCCGCCAGGGTGAAATCGACGTTGGGGCGCAGTCCGTTGATGTCCTCGGTGGCGCTGATCACCGCCTCCATCCGCTGCATCACCGGCGTATCCGCGTGTAGCCGGCGCAGCCGCGCCAGCAATTCCGTCGCGCGGGGATCGCCATGCGGATAGAGCGCATGACCAAAGCCGGGCAGATCCTCGCCTTGCTGCCAGCGTGCGGCGATGAAATCACGGGGCGAGTCGGCCGCGCAGGCGGCTTCTATCAGCGAATAGGCGCGTGCGGTGGCGCCGCCGTGGCGCGGGCCGGACAACGCCGCCAGGCCGCTGCATACGGTCGCGTGCAGGTGCGCGCCGGTCGAGGCGACCACGCGCGCGGCGAACGCGGAGACGTTGAGTTCGTGCTCGGCGCACAGCACCAGCGCCGCGCGCACCGTATCTGCGAAACCTTCGTCGCCCGGTTTCCACGCATCCGCCAGCAGCCGATGGACCGGCCCCGCGGAAGGTGGGCGCGCCACCAGCAACGCGGCATTGTGGCGCAGCAGGGTGGCCGCGATTTCGTGGCGGACCAGGGCGGAGGCGCCCACGGATTGGCGCACGTCCAGCGCCAGCAGCGGAATCGCCGACATCGCGCGCGCCAGCGGCGGCAGGTCCGCGTCGCCGGCAATGGGGGCGACGTGCGCCGGCCATTGCGTCTCCAGCGTCGCCGTGAAGGGATCCTGGTCGCCGCAGTCCCACAGCAGCCGGGCGGCGTCTTCCAGGGTGGCGCCTTCGCGCACCGCGGCGACCGCCGAACGCCCGCGGTAGTAGGGGCCCTCCGGGCGGATCAGCGAAATCCGCGTCTCCAGCACCGGCAGGCCGCGATCCAGGCTCTGCGCGGCCCCGCGGGCGGCGCCGCGCCCGGCGCGCTTGCGCTGGGCCAGCCGGTCGACGTCGCGACGCAGGTACAGCCGGCTGCGGTGGTCCGGGCCGGGGCGCGACTCGATCAGGCCACGGCTGACATACGCATACAGGGTGGCCTGGCTGATGCCGAGCAGTCGGCAGGTGTCCTGGGCGGAGAGCAGGTCGGTGTCCATGGCCGATAGATTGATTGATTTGATCAAGATTGATCAACCCGAGCGATGGTGCCAGATTGTGCGCCGCCGGTGCGCGTACCCTTGCGCGCACCCCCGGCCCGCTCCGCCGAGGAACGGGCGCCATCCGCTTCCGCAGGAGACATGCATGAGCAACGCATCCGCCGGCGCGCGCTTCCGCGCCGCGATCGCCGAGGAATCCCCGCTGCAGGTGATGGGCGCCATCACCGCCTATGCCGGCCTGATGGCCCGCCGCGTCGGCTACAAGGCGCTGTACCTGTCCGGCGGCGGCGTCGCCGCCAACTCGCTGGGCATGCCCGATCTGGGCATCAGCACAATGGAAGACGTGTTGACCGACGCGCGCCGCATCGTCGACGCCACCGGTTTGCCGCTGCTGGTCGACATCGACACCGGCTGGGGCGGCGCGTTCAACATCGCGCGCACCATCCGTTCGTTCGAGCGCGTCGGCGTTGCCGCCGTGCACATGGAGGACCAGGTCGGCCAGAAACGCTGCGGCCATCGGCCCGGCAAGGAAGTGGTGTCGAAGGACGAGATGGTCGATCGGGTCAAGGCCGCGGTGGACGCGCGTGGCGATGAAGGCTTCGTGATCATGGCGCGCACCGACGCCGCCGCCGTCGAGGGCATCGACTCGGCGATCGAACGCGCGGTGGCCTATGTCGAGGCGGGCGCGGACATGATCTTCCCCGAGGCGATGAAGACGCTGGAGGACTACCGCCGTTTCAAGGACGCGGTGAAGGTGCCGATCCTGGCCAACCTGACCGAGTTCGGCTCCACCCCGTTCTTCACCGTCGACGAACTGCGCACGGCCGGCGTGGACATCGCGCTGTACTGCTGCGGCGCCTATCGCGCCATGAACAAGGCGGCGTTGAACTTCTACGAGACCGTGCGCCGCGAAGGCACCCAGAAGAACATCATCGATACCCTGCAGTCGCGCGCGGACCTGTACGACTACCTGGGCTACCACGCCTACGAAGACAAGCTCGACGCCCTGTTCGCGAAGAAGGGCGACGCCTGACATCAGCCCGGGGGGCGGTTCGGTCCGTCCCCGGTCATTCCAGCGCGGTGGAGCAGCTTCCGCCGCACCGCCACACCATCGGGAGGCAGCAATGAGTGAACCCACCCCAGCCACCGGCTTCAAGCCGAAGAAGTCCGTCGCCCTGAGCGGCACCGCCGCCGGCAACACCGCGCTGTGCACGGTCGGCCGCAGCGGCAACGATCTGCACTACCGCGGCTATGACATCCTCGACATCGCCACTACCAGCGAGTTCGAGGAAGTCGCCTACCTGCTGGTCCACGGCAAGCTGCCCAACTGCGCCGAACTGGCCGGCTACAAGGCCAAGCTGAAGTCGCTGCGCGGCATCCCGGCCTCGGTCAAGACCGCGCTGGAACAGCTGCCGCCGTCGGCGCACCCGATGGACGTGATGCGCACCGGCGTGTCGGTGCTGGGCTGCGTGTCGCCGGAGAAGGACGACCACAACCACCCGGGCGCGCGCGACATCGCCGACAAGCTGATGGCCTCGCTGGGTTCGATGCTGCTGTATTGGTACCACTACAGCCACAACGGAAAGCGCATCGACGTGGAGACCGACGACGACTCGATCGGCGGCCACTTCCTGCACCTGCTGCATGGCGAGAAGCCGCGCGACTCGTGGGTGCGCGCGATGCACACCTCGCTGATCCTGTACGCCGAGCATGAGTTCAACGCCTCGACCTTCACCGCGCGCGTGATCGCCGGCACCGGCAGCGACATGCACTCATGCATCACTGGCGCCATCGGCGCGCTGCGCGGACCCAAGCACGGCGGCGCCAACGAAGTGGCGTTCGAGGTGCAGAAGCGTTACGAGACGCCGGACGAGGCCGAGGCCGACATCAAGGCGCGGGTCGAACGCAAGGAAGTGGTCATCGGTTTCGGCCATCCGGTCTACACCGTCGGCGATCCGCGCAACGACGTGATCAAGCAGGTGGCGAAGGATCTGTCCGAGGAACAGCAGAGCACCAAGATGTACGCCATCGCCGAGCGCCTGGAAGCGGTGATGTGGGACATCAAGAAGATGTTCCCCAACCTGGACTGGTTCAGCGCGGTGAGCTACCACATGATGGGCGTGCCGACCGCGATGTTCACCCCGCTGTTCGTCATCGCCCGCACCAGCGGCTGGAGCGCGCACGTCATCGAGCAGCGCATCGACGGCAAGATCATCCGCCCCAGCGCCAACTACACCGGCCCCGAAAACCTGAAGTTCGTCCCGATCGACCAGCGTTGATTCGGCCGTGCCCGCGCGTTTCCGTCCGGGAACGCGCGGAGCCGCCATCGATGGCCTGGAATCCCGACCGCCGCAAAGCCACGCCGACCGCGAAGCCATGAACACCGAATACCGCAAGGCCCTGCCGGGCACCTCACTGGACTACTTCGACGCGCGCGCCGCGGTCGACGCGATCGCGCCCGGCGCCTACGACCGGCTGCCGTACACCTCGCGTGTGCTGGCGGAAAACCTGGTACGCCGCTGCGAACCGGCAGCGCTGACCGATTCGCTGAAGCAGCTGATCGAACGTCGCCGCGATCTCGACTTTCCGTGGTTCCCGGCGCGCGTGGTCTGCCACGACATCCTCGGCCAGACCGCGCTGGTCGACCTGGCCGGCCTGCGCGACGCCATCGCCGACAAGGGCGGGGATCCGGCCAAGGTCAATCCGGTGGTGCCGGTACAGCTGATCGTGGATCACTCGCTGGCGGTGGAATGCGGCGGCTACGATCCGGACGCGTTTTCCAAGAACCGCGCCATCGAGGATCGCCGCAACGAGGATCGCTTCCACTTCATCGAATGGACGCGGCATGCGTTCGAGAACGTCGACGTCATCCCGCCGGGGAACGGCATCATGCACCAGATCAACCTGGAGAAGATGTCGCCGGTGATCCAGGTGCGTGGCGGCGTGGCCTTCCCGGATACCTGCGTGGGCACCGACAGCCACACCCCGCATGTCGATGCGCTGGGCGTGATCGCGATCGGTGTCGGCGGCCTGGAAGCGGAGAACGTGATGCTGGGGCGCGCCTCCTGGATGCGCCTGCCCGACATCGTCGGCGTCGAGCTGACCGGCCGCCCGCAGCCCGGCATCACCGCCACCGACATCGTGCTGGCGCTGACCGAGTTCCTGCGCAAGCAGAAGGTGGTCGGCGCCTATCTGGAGTTCCGCGGTGAAGGCGCCGCCGCGCTCACCCTGGGCGACCGCGCGACCATCTCCAACATGGCGCCGGAGTACGGCGCCACCGCGGCGATGTTCTTCATCGACGGCCAGACCCTGGACTACCTGCGCCTGACCGGTCGCGAGGAAGAGCAGGTCCGCCTGGTCGAAACCTACGCGAAGACCGCCGGCCTGTGGGCCGACAGCCTGGGCAACGCCGAATACGAACGGACGCTGGCGTTCGATCTTTCCAGTGTCGTCCGCAACATGGCCGGTCCGTCCAATCCGCATGCCCGAGTCGCCACCGCCGATCTGGCGGAGAAGGGCATCGCCGGCGATCTGGCGCAGGCACGCGCGCAGGAGGCCGAGGGCCTGATGCCGGATGGCGCGGTCATTATCGCCGCCATCACCAGCTGCACCAACACCAGCAATCCGCGCAACGTGATCGCCGCCGCGCTGCTGGCACGCAACGCCAACCGGGTCGGCCTGACCCGCAAGCCATGGGTGAAGTCGTCGCTGGCACCCGGTTCCAAGGCGGTCGCGCTGTACCTGGACGAGGCCGGACTGACCCCGGAACTGGAAAAGCTCGGCTTCGGCGTGGTCGCCTTCGCCTGCACCACCTGCAACGGCATGTCCGGCGCGCTGGATCCGAAGATCCAGCAGGAAATCGTCGATCGCGACCTGTATGCGACCGCCGTGCTGTCCGGCAACCGCAACTTCGACGGCCGCATCCATCCCTACGCCAAGCAGGCCTTCCTGGCCTCGCCGCCGCTGGTGGTGGCCTACGCGATCGCCGGCACCGTGCGTTTCGATATCGAGAAGGACGTGCTGGGCACGTTCGAGGGGCGCGAGATCCGGCTGAAGGACCTGTGGCCGAGCGACGAGGAAATCGACGCGGTGGTGCGCGCCTCGGTGAAGCCGGAACAGTTCCGCCGCGTGTACGGTCCGATGTTCAACGTGCGGGTCGAACACGGCGAACGCGCCAGCCCGCTGTACGACTGGCGCCCGATGAGCACTTACATCCGCCGCCCACCGTACTGGGAGGGCGCGCTGGCCGGCGAACGCTCGCTGCGCGGCATGCGCCCGCTGGCGGTGCTGCCGGACAACATCACCACCGATCACCTGTCACCGTCCAACGCGATCCTGCTGGACAGCGCGGCCGGCGAGTATCTGGCGAAGATGGGCCTGCCGGAAGAGGACTTCAATTCCTATGCCACCCACCGCGGTGACCACCTGACCGCGCAGCGCGCGACCTTCGCCAATCCGAAGCTGTTCAACGAGATGGTGCGCAACCCCGACGGCGGCGTGAAGCAGGGCTCGCTGGCGCGGGTCGAGCCGGAAGGCCGGGTGATGCGCATGTGGGAAGCGATCGAGATCTACATGGAGCGCAAGCAGCCGCTGATCATCATCGCCGGTGCCGACTACGGACAGGGTTCGTCGCGCGATTGGGCGGCCAAGGGCGTGCGCCTGGCGGGCGTCGAGGCGATCGTCGCCGAGGGCTTCGAACGCATCCACCGCACCAACCTGATCGGCATGGGCGTGCTGCCGCTGGAGTTCCAGCCCGGCACCACCCGCCTGACCCTGGGCATCGACGGCACCGAGACCTTCGACGTCGTCGGTGAACGCAGGCCACGCGCGACGCTGACCCTGGTGATCCATCGCCGCGACGGCGAGCGCATCGAGGTACCGGTGACGTGCCGCCTGGACAGCGACGAGGAAGTCTCGATCTACGAAGCCGGCGGCGTGCTCCAGCGCTTCGCCCAGGACTTCCTGGAGTCGGCGCAGGCGGCGTGACGCCGTCTTGCGCCCGCCGCGCTAGAGTGGGACGGACCATCCCCGAGAGGCCATGACCATGTCGAACGAGACCGGAACCGTCCGCCTGCACCGCGTCCTGCGCGCGCCGCCCGAGCGCGTCTACCGCGCCTTCCTGGATCCGGAGGCCATGGTGAAGTGGCTGCCGCCACACGGCTTCACCGGCAAGGTCCACCACATCGATCCGGTGGTCGGCGGGACCTACCGGATGTCGTTCACCAATTTCGGCACCGGCTCCAGCCATGCCTTCGGCGGCACCTATCGCGAACTGGTGCCGGGTGAGCGCATCCGCTACGACGATCAGTTCGAGAACCCGGCGTTGCCGGGCACCATGCAGGTCAGCGTCTCGCTCAAGGCGGTGGCCTGCGGCACCGAGATCAGCATCGTGCAGGAAGGCATTCCGGCGATGATTCCGGTGGAGTTCTGTTACCTCGGCTGGCAGGAGTCGTTGACCCTGCTGGCCAACGTGGTCGAACCCCAGATTCCCGACAACCCCTGACCGAACACCGAGACCTCCATGCCGCACGTGCCCCAGATCCGAATCCCCGCCACCTACATGCGCGGAGGCACCAGCAAGGGCGTGTTCTTCCGGCTGCAGGATCTACCCGAACCCGCGCGCGCGCCGGGCGCGGCGCGCGATGCGCTGATGCTGCGGGTAATCGGCAGCCCCGATCCCTACGGCAAGCAGATCGACGGCATGGGCGGCGCGACTTCCAGCACCAGCAAGACGGTGATCCTGGCGAAGAGCGAGCGGCCGGACCACGATGTCGATTACCTGTTCGGCCAAGTGTCCATCGACAGCGCCTTCGTCGACTGGAGCGGCAACTGCGGCAACCTGTCGGCGGCGGTGGGATCGTTCGCCATCGCGGGTGGACTGGTCGATGCCGCGCGCATCCCTCAGGACGGTGTCTGCACGGTGCGTATCTGGCAGTCGAACATCGGCAAGACCATCGTCGCACACATGCCGATCACCGGCGGGCAGGTGCAGGAAACCGGGGACTTCGAACTGGACGGCGTGACATTCCCGGCAGCCGAGGTGCAGCTGGAGTTCCTGGATCCGGCCGACGAGGGCGAAGGCGAGGGCGGCGGCGCGATGTTTCCGACCGGCAACCTGGTCGATGAGCTGGACGTGCCAGGCGTCGGCAAGTTTCCGGCGACGCTGATCAATGCCGGCATCCCGACCATCTTCGTCAACGCCACCGACATCGGCTACACCGGCGCGGAATTGCAGGACGCCATCAACGGTGACCCGAAGGCGCTGGCGATGTTCGAGGCGATCCGTGCGCACGGCGCGGTAAGGATGGGATTGATCGCCGATGTGTCGGAGGCCGCGCGCCGCCAGCACACGCCGAAGGTGGCGTTCGTGGCGCCGGCGAAGGACTACGTCACTTCCAGCGGCAAGCAGGTGGGCGCGGATGATATCGACCTGCTGGTGCGCGCGATGTCGATGGGCAAGCTGCATCACGCGATGATGGGCACCGCCGCCGTCGCCATCGGCACCGCCGCGGCGGTGCCGGGCACGCTGGTCAATCTGGCCGCGGGCGGTGGTGAACGCAGCGCGGTGCGCTTCGGTCATCCGTCCGGCACGTTGCGGGTGGGCGCGGAAGCCACGCAGGAAAATGGCGAATGGAAAGTCGCCAAGGCCATCATGAGCCGCAGCGCCCGCATCCTGATGGAAGGCTGGGTGCGCGTTCCCGGCGATGCGTTCTGAATCGGCGCGGAGCCGACGTCTCCGCGCGCATATGGGGATGTCGGCTGGTGGCATCGATTGTTGAAACGAGAAGGGCGGGCCTTGGCCCGCCCTTCCGTTTGTTTCAGTGCAGGCCTTCGGCCTTGAGCGCCGCCTGCACGCCCGGGTCGGCTTCCATGCGCTGGCGGAATGCCGCCAGGTTGTCCAGGCCGCCCAGATCCACGCCGACGTTACCCGCCCAGCGCAGGGTGATGTAGAGATAGGGATCGGCGAAGCTGCGGAAGCCCGCCAGCCACTGCCGGCCTTCAAGCCGCTGGTTGGCGCTTTCGAACAGGCCGCGCAGGCGCTTGCGGGCGGTGGCCTTGATGGCATCGAACTCGGATTCGTCGGCGATGAACTTGCCCGGCGCGAACAGCGGGGTGAAAGCCGGATGCACGTCGGAGTTGACGAAGGACAGCCAGCGCGCCGCCTCGGCGCGCTGCTGCGCGGAACCGTCGCCGCCCAGCCCGGCCTGCGGGTAGCGGTCGGCGATATAGCCCATGATCGCGGCGTTCTGGGTCAGGACGAAGTCGCCGTCGACAATCGCCGGGACCGCGCCGGTCGGGTTGATCGCCAGGTACTCCGGCGCCTTCATCTCCGCGGCGGTCATCACCTTCAACTCGAAGGGCTGGCCGGTCCATTGCAGGGCGATATGGTCGGCGGTGGAACAGGCGCCGGGCTTGCTGTACAGCTTCATGGGTGGACTCCAGGTACTAGAAAGCGATCCGGGAACTCTCCCAGACCTGTCCAGGGCCCACAAGGCCACCGCCGTAACGGACCGTCACGGACGGCCCGCTTGCCGGAAGGGGAAAATCGCCGCGTCGGCGACCGGGCGCTCGGGTTTACGAGCGCGGTGGCTGCGGCTTGAGCGACTGCACGCGCAGGAAGGTGTGATCGCCGATGGTGGCCACGCGGTAGGCGTTGCGCCAGCTCGGGCTGGCGATCTGGTGGGCCATGAAGTGGCTGGCGCCGGGCACGATTTCCTTGCGCTGGCCGGGCGGGAGGGCCCAGTTGCGCTCGGCGTTCAGGGCCACGCTGACCGACTTGGCCCAGGCGTCCGCGTTCTGCAGGCGGGTGCCGGGGGCGACGATGGTGGGGGCGAACTGCTTGCGGGCGGTCACCACCTCGCAGACCGAATCACCCCACAGGCCGCTGTCGCGGCGGCGCAGGGCGACCTCGGCGACGGCTTGCTGGCCGCGCAGGGTCTGGTCGCGGGCTTCCAGGTATACGGTGGTACTGAGGCACAACGAATCAGCGGCCGGCTGCGGCAACATCTGCGACAGCCAGAGAATCCAGGCCAGTTTCATGGGAACTCCTTGCTCCGTCTTTGCCGGTCCCGACCGTTCCGATCCATTGGAAGCGGCGGGGGAGGGACGCGGCAGGGCGTCATGGGGAGGCAGCCTTCACACGGGCTGCCCGGGGTCCCGGCTGAATGATGAGGGCGCCGGGGCGGCCTGCCGGAACTGGGGGGCGGGCCGAAAAAGTTGGCGCAAGGTACGGGCGAAAACCGGAACCCCCCCTGAACACGCCGGGTTGACAGCTCTACTAAGTATTTGATTGGAAATGCTTGTTGGTGAAAACCGTGTCAAGGTCGAGGCGGCTTGGCGGTGCATCCGAGAACCGTCGCGCGCTGGCGGGAAGCGCCTGAAAAGCCCGGGAAAAGCGCCGTGGTCGCATGCATGCGCGGCGATGCGCGCGCATGATTCCGTGATGGCCGTCATCAAGCGCGGCGAGGGACCGCCTCGCCGCCCGTCGGTTCAGAGCGCCGCGGCCAGCCGGCTGCCCTGCGCGATGGCGCGCTTGGCGTCGAGTTCGGCGGCCACGTCGGCACCGCCGATCAGGTGCGGGGTGCGGCCAGCGGCCAGCAACGCCGCCTGCAGTTCCCGGCGTGGCTCCTGGCCGGCGCAGACCACCACGTGATCGACTGGCAGCACCTGTTCGGTATCGTCCACGCGGATGTGCAGGCCGGCGTCGTCCACGCCCAGATACTCGACCCCGCCCAGCATCTTCACCTGCTTCGCCTTGAGCGTCGCCCGGTGGACCCAGCCGCTGGTCTTGCCCAGCCGCGCGCCCGGCTTGCCGGCGCTGCGCTGGAGCAGCCAGACCTGGCGGGCCGGCGGTTCGGGGTGCGGGCGGGCCAGGCTGCCGCGGCCCTCGAAGGTCGCGTCCACGCCCCATTCGGCCATCCAGCGCGCGGGATCCAGGCTGGACGAGGGGCCTTCCTGGACCAGGAACTCGGCCACGTCGAATCCGATGCCGCCGGCGCCAATCAACGCCGCGCGGGCGCCGACCGTGACCCGGCCCGACAGTACGTCGGTATAGCTGATCACCCTGGGGTGATCGGCGCCGGGAAAATCCACGCGGCGCGGGGTGATGCCGGTCGCCAGCACCACTTCGTCGAAGCCGGCCAGCAGCGCCGCATCGGCGTGCGTGGAGAGCTTCACTTCGACGCCGGTCTCTTCCAGCCGATGGCGGAAATAGCGCAGGGTCTCGTGGAATTCCTCCTTGCCGGGGATGCGCTTGGCGAAATTGAACTGCCCGCCGATTTCCGGCTCGGCATCGAACAGGGTGACCCGGTGTCCGCGTTCGGCGGCCACGGTCGCGCAGGCCAGCCCGGCCGGCCCGGCGCCGACCACGGCGACGCGTTTGGCGGCGAAGGTCTTCGGATAGTTCAGCTCGGTTTCCGCGCAGGCGCGCGGATTGACCAGGCAGCTGGCGGTCTTGTTCTCGAACACATGATCCAGGCAGGCCTGGTTGCAGGCGATGCAGGTATTGATGGCGTGCGCGCGGCCGGTGCGTGCCTTCTCCGGCCACTGCGGATCGGCCAGCAGGGGCCGCGCCAGCGACACCATGTCGGCCTTGCCGGCGGCCAGGATGCCCTCGGCCACGTCCGGCATGTTGATGCGGTTGGTCGCGACCACCGGCACCGACACATGCGGCTTGAGCTTGGCGGTGACGTCGACGAACGCCGCGCGCGGCACCGAGGTGACGATGGTCGGCACCCGCGCCTCGTGCCAGCCGATGCCGGAATTGATGATTGTCGCGCCGGCCGCCTCCACCGCGCGGGCCTGGGCGAGGATCTCCTCCCACTGGTTGCCGTCCTCCACCAGATCCAGCAGCGACAGCCGGTAGATGATGATGAAGTCCGGCCCGCAGGCCTCGCGGATGCGGCGGACGATCTCGACCGCGAAGCGCATGCGCTTTTCCGGGGTGCCGCCCCAGGCATCGTTGCGGCGATTGGTGCGCGGCGCGGTGAACTCGTTGATCAGATAGCCTTCCGAGCCCATCACCTCGACACCGTCGTAACCGGCATCGCGGGCGCGCCGGGCAGCGCCGGCATAGGCGTTGATTTGCGACTGCACGGCGCGCGCGGACATCGCGCGCGGGGTGAACGGATTGATCGGCGCCTTCAGCTTCGACGGCGCCACCGAGAGCGGGTGGTAGGCGTAGCGGCCGGCATGCAGCAGCTGCAGGCAGATCAGCGCGCCGTGCTCGTGCGCGGCGCGGGTGACGAACTTGTGCGGACGCACTTCCCACGGCCAGGACAATTTGCCGCCGAACGGCTTCAGCCAGCCGACCAGGTTGGGCGAGAAGCCGCCGGTCACCATCAGGCCCACGCCGCCGGCGGCGCGTTCGGCGAAATAGGCGGCCAGCCGCGGGAAGTCGCGGGCGCGGTCCTCCAGGCCGGTGTGCATCGAACCCATCAGGATGCGGTTGCGGACGCGGGTGAAACCCAGATCCAGCGGGGCGAACAGGTGCGGATAGTGCTCGGCGGGGAGGGCGGCGGCGCTGGACGTCATGCGGGCGATGGATACGCTGGCGTATGGATGCGACACGATGCCCCGGGCAGCGCGCCGGCGCAAGTGCTGGCGCCACCTCCGGGACAAGCGCAAGCACGGCACAGAACGCGCCCGCTTGGCAAGAGTTGTCCCGTCCGGCCGGCTCGGGGACCATAGGGGACCAAGGCTTTCGGGACGTCATGGACGCCGCATCACCTCCCCTGCACGACTACCTGCGCGACGGCATCGCCGCCGCGGATCTGCCGGACCTCCACCCCCTGCTTGCCGCCCGCGATCAGTTGCGGGCCTTCTCGACCCTGTTCCACGGGGGCGAGGAGAACGTCATGGTGCGCCTGCTGGTCTTGCGCACGATCGGCGAGCGCGGGCAGGCGCCGGACTGGAGTCCGCAGGAACTGCGCGACCAGTTCGCGTATCTGGATCCGGTCAAGTTCGACACCGTGCTGGGACGCCTGCGCGAGAACGGCCTGCTGCTATGGGAAGCGCACAGCCAGCGCTACCGCATCAGTCCGGTCGGGCGCCAGGCGCTGGCGGCGATCGGCATGCTGCTGCAGTTCAACCGCGAAGGCGACGAACTGGCCTACGTCACCGCGCAGCTGGCCGCGGGCCAGGCGGTGGGCCGGGTCGGCGCCGACGATCTGCAGCACCTGCTGTCGCGGCTCAACGAACTGCGCGAGGACTTCGACCAGGCCGTGCTGAGCGGTTCGGAACACCGCATCCAGCGCGCCGCCGATACGTTGCAGTCGGTCTGGCAATGGGTGGAGAAGGGCACCGAACTGATTCGCGACATCGCCGCCGACGGCGATCTGGATACCGCGACCCATCGGGTGGCCCAGCAGATCGGCCGCGCGCAGAGCGCGTTGCTGCGCCAGGCGTCGGTGTTCCAGCGCGCGCTGAACCAGCTGGATCGCCACCGCGTGCACCTGGGCGCGAGCGGACTGTCCTCTTCCGACGTCAACCGTTTCCTGCGCGCCCGCGACATCGACGCGCTGGCCGCCCTGGCCGACGACGTGCTGGTGCGCACGCCGATGCCGGCCTTCGTGCTCGGGCCGATCGCCCTGGACGTGGCCGAGTACGAACTGGTCGAGCGCGAACGCGAAGGCCAGGAAAGCACCGCGCTGCCGCCGGCGCAGCAGGCGCCCAGCGATACCCAGGCCCCGGTCGCGCAGAACGACTACGCCCATGCCGAACAATGGCTGGATCAGCTCGCCGGCCTCGACCAGGAGGCCCCGCTGGCCGACTGGGTGCCGCAGGAAAGCTTTGCGCTCAGCGCGTACCGGCTGTCGCTGCTCGGGTTGATCGGCGATGCCGGTGCCGAGAACCGGCAGGGTGTGGGCGCGTCGCTGGCGCAGTTGCCGATGCAGTGGCGGGTCGAACCGGTGTTCGAAAAGGTCCAGCGCGCCGGCGTCGCCTATATGAGCCGCGGCCAGTTGCTGCCGCAATCCGCGCCGACACCTGCCATGCCCGTCGCCACGCGCAAGCCAGACAAACAAGACAAGCAAGACAAACCGAAGAAACGGAAGACCCAGACCGCATGAGTGACCCCATCGCATCCCTGATCGCGCGGCTGCTGGCCGAGCGCTGGCTGCCGCGCGAGGACCGCGCCATGCGCCAGGTCCTGGTCGACGCCGAGCTGCGCGACGATCTCGATCGCCGCCTCGCCGCCGCCGGCCTGCGCCTGCTCGAACATCCCTATGCCGCGCATGTGGCGGTGGGCGTGGCACGCGCGCAGGAGAACGAGGTATTCGGCAACGCCGAGGCGTGGGCGGCCAGCAACCTGTCGCTGGGCCGCGACGCGCTGGCGTTGCTGGTGGTCCTGTGGGCGCTGCTGGTGCTGCCCAAGCGCCAGCGCCAGATCGCGCGCCAGGAAGGCGAGCGCGCGCAGGAACAGGAGCAGATGTTCGCCGAACTCAAGCCGGTGCCGGTGGGCGCGGAAGTGATCGAGCCGATCAACGAACGCACCCTGCTGGCCGACTTCAGCGACAAGCTGGGCGGCAAGGGGCGATTGCAGATGAACCTGGGCGCGCTGCAGCGCCAGGGTTTCATCGTCCGCCGCCGCGAGCGCATCCACGAGGGCCCGCTGCTGGACCTGGCGTTCGACTACGAGCGCATCGCCAGCCGGGTGATGGACGGCGCGCTGTCGCAGGTCATCGAGGAAGCGCGGCAGTCGCAGGCCGCCGCCCGCGAACGCGGCGAGGAAGCGGGCGTGGATGCGTCCGGGAATATGCCGGGCGACGACATGCCCGACGAGGACGCACTCGACGAGAGCGCGTTGGACGAAGAGGTGCAGGCCGATGTTTGAGTTCCGTCAGCTGGAAGTCGTCCACTGGGATTACTGGCAGCGCTACACGCTGCCGCTGGATGCTTCGATCATCACCGTGGTCGGCCCCAACGGCTCCGGCAAGACCACCCTGCTGGATGCGCTGCGCACGCTGCTGGCGATCGATGATCGCGACATGGCGCGCGACTACAAGACCTACCTGCGCCACAACGGCAAGCCCTATGCCTGGTTGCGCGCGGTGGTCAGCAATCCCGCCGACCGGCGCGGCAAGCGCGCGTTCTTCCCATACATGGACGAGCAGGTCACGATTGCCTGCCGGGTGCGCAAGCGCGGCGGCGACTGGTCCCGCGACTACCAGATCGTGCCCGGCGACGTGCCGATCGAGACGCTGGAGCAGGGTGGCGAATGGCTGGGCGTACGCGACTACCGGGTGCGCCTGGCCGGCGCGGGCCTGAGCCGCGCGATCTGCCGCGTGCTGACGCTGGAGCAGGGCGCCACCGACAAACTCTGCCAGCTTTCGCCGCGCGAATTGCTGCAACTGGTGTTCGACGTGTTCGAGGACAAGGCGGTGCTGGACGACTACCAGCGCGCGCGCAGCGAGCAATTCGACGTGGAGAAGGAAATCGGCCAGCTCCAACAGGGCCTGGCCGAGCTCCATCTGCGGCTGGAGTCCTCGCGCGCCGATGTGCGCTCGTTCGAAGACGGCCTGTCGCTGCGGTCGCAGCGCAACCGCCTGCATACCGAGATCGTGCCGAAGGTGGAACTGGCGGATCTGCGTGCCACCATCGAAGGCGCGCGGCCGCGCCTCACCGGCCTGCGCCGCGCGCTGCGCGAACGCGGGCATGCGCACGCCGCGTTGCTGGCGCAGGAAGCCGGCGCGCAGGCGCAGCGCACCACGTTGCAGCAGGCGCTGGCCGAGGTGCGCGCGCGCCAGGCCGAGGCCGAAGCGGTGTTCACCCATGCTCGCGACCATGCGCGCGATGCGGAGATGCTGGTCAAGCGACGCGACGATCTGGATCGCCTGCAGGGTGGACGCAAGGGCGCCGATGTCAAGGCGCTGAGCCGGGAAGTCGAGGAGGGCCGCCGGCGCCAGGCCGAGCTGAAACTGGAAGGCCAGCGCGATCGCCAGCGCGCCGCCGAGATAACCGCCCAGGTCGCCGCGCTCAGCGGCGGCGGTCGGGTCACCGAGCCGTTCGAACGCGACTTCCGTGCCGCGCTCGACGCCAAGGGCATCGGCCACAAGGTGCTGACCGAACTGGTCGAGATTGCAGAGCCGGAATGGGCGACGGCGGTGGAAGCGGTGCTCGCGCCCTACCGCCATCTGCTGGTGCTGGATTCGCCCAAGGACGCCGCCGCGGCGTGGCAATTGGGCGAGCAGATGCAGTACCGCCACTTCCTGGTCGCCGATCGCGCGCCGGCCGACAAGCCGACCCGCGGTTCGCTGCTGGAAGTGGTGCGCTTCCTCGACGACCCGCCGGCGTGGCTGCCGCGCCAACTGGATCGGATCCAGCGGGTGGAGGACGTGCAGGCTGGCCATCGCCTGCCCAAGGGCCAGGACTGGATTACCGCCAAGGGCTATCTGCGCGAACAGCGTGGCGGTCGTCATATCGGCGGCAACGCGCATCACTTCGGCGCGGGTGCCCGCCAGGCGCAACTGGCCGAACTGCGCGCGGAACTGACGGCCCTCCAGCAGCGTGCGCATGCGCGCGAGGAAGAACTGAGCGGGTTGGGCCAGCAGGTCGACGCCAGCCAGGCGCGCCTGCTCGGACTGGGCGCGGGCAACGAACTGGTGACGCGCGCGGCCGAGTTCGCCGATGCGGCCGAACGCCTGCCGGAACTGGCCGAGGCCGCGCAGCAGGCGGCCACCGCTTTGATGGAAGTGCGCACCGAGCTCGATCGCCTGGCCGCCGAGGACAAGGCGGAGAGCATCGCCGCCGCCAGCCGGGCGGGTGAACTGAAGGCGCTGCAGAATGAACTGCGCGAGCGCGAACACCAGATCGCGCAGGAGCGGATGGCGCTGGTGCAGCGGATCGTCGACTTCCGCCGCCGCCGCGCGCAGATGCCGGTGGAGTGGCGCGGCGTGGCCGCGTTGCGGGCCGCACGCGACGAATACGAAAGCGCCAACGCGGTGCGTCGCGAAGTCGAGCGCATCGACGAGCGGCTGGCGCGCGGCGCCTACGTGGAGGACGACGGCTGCGTCGCGCTGCGAGACAAGTTCGCCGCCGACCACGCCGGGCTGGAAGCCGCCATCGGCAAGCGCGAGGCGCACCTGCACCGCGCGCGCAAGTTGACCGAGGAAGCGCGGGGCGCCTACATCAACGTGCTGCGTGCCACCGTCCGCCGCTACCGCAAGAACCTGGTCGCGCTGGGCGAGCTGTCCGGCATCGGCGTCGACGTGGAGATGCCGGAACTGGTCAACGAGGACACCGCGCTGGCGCAGGCGGCCCTGACCGTGCGCTTCGATTTCGATCGCAAGGGCTGGATCGGCCTGGACGACGGCGAAGCGTCCGGCGGCCAGCAGGTGATGAAGTCGCTGCTGTTGCTGGTGGCGCTGCTGCGCGACGAGGAACAACCGGGCGGATTCGTCTTCATCGACGAACCGTTCGCGCACCTGGACGTGGCCAACATCGAAAAGGTCGGCCGCTTCCTGCGCTCGACCGACGCCCAGTACATCCTGACCACGCCGATCACCCACAACGTCAACGTGTTCGAACCCTCGGACCTGGTGCTGGCGACCAGCAAGCGGCGCGCCGGCAGCAGTTGGGCCGAACCGGTGGCGGTGCTCAAGCGCGATCGCGGGCAGGACGCGGCCGCGGCCTGAGTCCGCGCGGCGTCAGGTGGCCTGCCTGCGCAGTCGCAGCAGGCCCAGTCCCAGCCCGATGAACAACGTGCCGCTGAGGCGCTGCCACCAGCGCCCACGGGCGCCACCCAGCCAGCGGCGCAGGTGGCGCGCGGCGGCGACGTAGCACAGGTGCGACAGCACCGTGCAGGCGGCGAAGGTGACGGTCAGCAGCAGGCCCTGCCGCCAGGGCGAAGCCTGCGGCTGCATGAACTGCGGCAGCAGCGCGGTGAAGAACAGGATGCTCTTCGGATTGGTCGCCGCCACCAGCACGCCCTGGCCGAACAACCGCCATGCATCGCCATTCGCCGGCGACAGCGAAGCGTCTGCCGCGAACGGCGGCGGGCTGCGCCATTGGCGGATGCCCAGATAGACCAGATACATCGCACCGGCGATCTTGAGCACGGTGAACGCGGTCGAGGACGCCTGCAACAACGCTCCCAGCCCCAGCAACGCGGTGACCGCGACGACGAACACGCCGGTCGCGTTGCCGAGCGAACTGATCAGCGCCCGCCGCGCGCCCAGCGTGGCGGCATTGGAAACCGCCAGCAGCACCGCCGGTCCCGGCGTGAATGCGGTGATCAGTGACAGCGTGCAGAACAGCCACCAGGCGCCTGCGCTCATGCCGTCACTCCCAGCCCGCCAGCACCAGCTTGCCGATGGTGGTGCCGGACTCCAGCCGGCGATGCGCCTCGCGCAGGTTGGCGGCGTTGATCGGCCCCAATGTCTCGCGATGGTTGCTGCGCAGTTCACCCGCATCGATCAGGCTGGCGGCGCGGCTGAGCAGCCGGTGCTGTTCGATCAGATCGGGTGTCTGGAAGCGCGGGCGCGCGAACATCATTTCCCAGTGGATGCCGACCGACTTGGCCTTGTAGGGATCGCCGATGCGCGGCTCGCCCCTGGGTTCGACGATCAAGCCGACATGGCCGAGCGGAGCAATGATTTCGCCAATCGCGGTCCAGTAGCGGTCGGTGTCGGCCAGGTTCAGCACCGCGTCGACCTGTGAAAACCCGATCGCCGCCAGTTGCGGCGCCAGATCCCGTCGATGATCGATGACGTGCTGCGCGCCCAGCGAACGGCACCATTCGATCGTTTCCGGACGCGAGGCGGTGGCGATGACGGTGAAGCCGGCGCGGCGCGCCAGTTGGATCGCCATCGACCCTACGCCACCGGCGCCGGCGATGACCAGCAGGCTGCGGCGGTTGCATTCGTTGTCGATCGAATAGGGCATGCGGTGGAACAGCAGCTCCCAGGCGGTGATGGTGGTCAGCGGCAGCGCCGCGGCCTCGGCGAAGTCCAGCGTCGCCGGCTTGCGGCCGACGATGCGCTCGTCGACCAGTTGGAACTGCGCGTTGCTGCCGGCACGGGTGATGTCGCCGGCGTAGTAGACCTCGTCGCCGGGCGCGAACAGGGTCACCTGGTCGCCGACCGCCTCGACCACACCGGCGGCGTCGTAGCCGAGCACGCGCGGCGGATCTTCCTGCTGCGGCTTGGGCGCGCGCACCTTGGTATCGACCGGGTTGACCGAGATCGCTTCCACCCGCACCAGGATGTCGTGGCCGGTGGGTTCTGGCTTGGGCAGTTCGATGTCCTGCAGGGATTGCGGATCGTCGATGGGCAGGTAGCGGGTAAGGCCGACGGCTTTCATGGGGGACTCCGGTTGCGACGAGGATTCGGGCGAGTGATTCAGACGGGAAGCGGGCTGCGCTCGGCGAACTGCCCGCGCCAGTAGGGATAGTACGGATACGGCGTTTCGGTCGCGCTCACGGCGTCAAGGCGGGCGATCTGATCCGGCGTGAGCTGCCAGCCGACCGCGCCAAGGTTCTGCTTCAGCTGCTCTTCGTTGCGCGCGCCGATCAGTACGGTCGACACGGTGGGACGCTGCAGCAGCCAATTGATGGCGATCTGCGGGACCGCCTTGCCGGTCTCGGCGGCGATTTCATCGAGGACGTCGACGATGCGGTACAGGCGTTCGGAATCCACCGCCGGACCGATCGCGGCGGTGTCGTGCAGGCGGCTGGTTTCCGGCAGCGGCTGGCCGCGGCGGATCTTGCCGGTCAGCCGGCCCCAGCCCAGCGGACTCCAGACCACCGCGCCGACACCCTGGTCGAGGCCCAGAGGCATCAGTTCCCATTCGTAATCGCGGCCGATCAGCGAGTAGTAGGCCTGGTTGGCGACGTAGCGGCTCCAGCCGTGGCGCTCGGCGATGCCCAGCGATTTCATCAGCTGCCAGCCGGAGAAGTTGGAGACGCCGAGATAACGCACCTTGCCCGCACGGACCAGGTCATCGAGGGTGGAGAGGGTCTCCTCGATCGGCGTCATCGCATCGAAGGCATGCAGTTGCAGCAGGTCCAGGTAGTCGGTATCCAGCCGCTTCAGCGAAGCGTCCACCGCCTTGAGCAGGCGCAGCCGCGAGGTGCCGGCGTCGTTGGCGCCGTCGCCCAGCCGCAGCCCGGTCTTGCTGGACAGGATCACCTGGTCGCGGCGGCCGCGCAGCGCTTCGCCGAGGATGGATTCGGACGCGCCGTCGGAATAGACATCGGCGGTGTCGAAGAAATTGATGCCGGCTTCGATGGACAGATCGATCATGCGGCGTGCTTCGGCGACATCGGTGTTGCCCCAGGCGCTGAACAGCGGACCCTTGCCGCCGAAGGTGCCGGCACCGAAGCCGAGCGCGGAGACTTTGAGGCCAGAACGGCCGAGAAAACGGGTTTCCATGGAATGTCCTAGAAGGGAGAAGGGGAGGGGAAAGGTAGGAGGTGCGTCAGGCGCACTCGCCGGCGCGCAGTGTGGCCGGAGTGGCGGCGTCGCGAAGCTGGCGGCGCTCCAGCGCGATGCTCCACAGCGCCACCACGAAGGCCGACAGCGGCACCAGCGCGCCAATCCAGGTCAGCGCGGACAGGCCGGCGCCGTGGGCGATGACCAGGCCGCCCAGCCAGGCGCCCATCGCATTGCCCAGATTGAAGGCACCGATGTTGAGGCTGGAGGCCAGGCTCTGCGCGGCGCCAGCCTTCTGCAGCACCCACAGCTGCAGCGGCGAGACCGTGGCGAACGCGGCGGCGCCGAGCAGGCCGGTGAACAGCACCATCGCCCAGCGGCTGTGCAGCGCGAAACTCATCAGCCCCATCACCAGCGCCAGCGCGATCAGCGTGCCGAGCAGCGCCGGTTGCAGGCGGCGGTCGGCGAAGCGGCCGCCCAGCAGGTTGCCGACAATCATGCCGACGCCGAAAACAAGCAGGATGGGCGACACCGCCGCGTCGGCGAAGCCGGTGATCTGGGTGAGCAGCGGCTGGATATAGGTGTACACGGTGAACATGCCGCCGAAGCCCAGCACCGTCATCAGCAGGCCCAGCAGCACCTGCGGCTGCGCGATCGACTTCAATTCCTCGCGGAAGGCGATCGGCGCGGTGTCGCCGCGATCGGAGGGCACCAGCGTGGCGATCACGATGGTGGCGATCACGCCGATCGCGGTCACCGCCCAGAATGTCGCGCGCCAGCCGAACTGCAGACCCAGCCAGGCGCCGGCGGGCACGCCGAGCAGGGTCGCCACGGTCAGGCCGGTGAACATGATCGAGATCGCCGACGCCTTGCGGTCCTCGGCCACCAACCCGGTGGCGACCACCGCGCCGACACCGAAGAAGGTGCCATGCGCCAACGAAGTGATCACCCGCGCGATCATCAGCGTGGTGTAGTCCGGCGCGATCGCGCAGGCCAGGTTGCCGAGCGTGAAGATGATCATCAGCGCCACCAGCACCGCCTTGCGCGGCATCCGGCTGGTGGCTGCGGTCAGCAGCGGCGCCCCGGCGAACACGCCCAGCGCGTAGCCGGAGATCAGCAGCCCGGCGGCGGCGATGGAGACATGCAGATCGGTGGCGACCTGCATCAGCAGGCCCATGATGACGAATTCGGTGGTGCCGATGCCGAATGCCCCGGCGGTCAGGGCGTACAGCGCGATCGGCATACGGGAGCGGGGGGCGGCAGCGGTCACGGGGAAGGGTCCGGGTGGAGAAGGTGCGCACTCTGGACCTTCCACAGATTGCGAAAAAGCGCGAATATGTCGAATCACTATCAATGAATATTTGATAATCATGGACCGTGTCGGCGACCTGACCCTGTTCCTGCGCGTGCTGGACCTGGGGTCCATCACCGCGGCGGCGCACAGCCTGGACCTGTCGGTGGCGGTTGCCAGCCAGCGGCTGAAGCGGCTGGAGCGCGAACTGGGCGTGCGCCTGCTGCACCGGACCACCCGTCGCCTGCACCCCACCCCGGAAGGCGCGGCGCTGGCCCAGCAGGGCCGGGCGCTGGTGGAGGATCTGGAGTCGCTGGGCGCCGGCCTGCGCGAAGCCGCCACCGAGGTGGCCGGCACCCTGCGGGTGACCCTGTCGGCGACCTTCGGACGGCAGTACGTCTCGCCGCTGCTGCCCGCGTTCCTGGCCGAGCATCCGAAACTGCGGATGGCCGTGCACCTGAGCGATCAGGTGGTCGATCTGGTCAGCGAGGGCTTCGATCTGGCGATTCGCATCGGCGCGCTCGAGGACTCGGGGCTGGTCGCACGCCGCATCGCGCCCAACCGACGGCTGCTGTGCGCCTCGCCGGACTATCTGCGGCGGCGCGGGCGTCCGTTGCATCCGGAACAACTGGCGCAGCACGAATGTCTGCTGCTGGTCGGCAGCCAGGGTCGGCAGGATGTGTGGCGGTTGCAGGATCCGCAGGGCAAGGAGGTCGCGGTGCGGGTGAACGGACGCTACGAAAGCAACTTCGGCGAACTGCTGCGCGACGCGGCGGTCGCGGGCGAGGGCATTGCCGTGCATTCCCTGTGGCATGTCGCCGACGACCTGCGCGCCGGCCGGCTGGAAGTCGTGTTGCCGATGTACCCGCCGGCCACCACCGCGATCAGTGCGGTGATGCCGCAGCGGCGGCTCGTGCCGCCGCGGGTGCGCGCGTTCATCGACCTGCTGGCCGCACGATTCGGCGAGAACCCGCCCTGGGAGCAGGGACTTCCCTCGCTGGTCGGCTGAACGTCCGGTTCGGGCGCGCCGGTCGGCGCCTCAGGTCCAGGTGTCGAAGGCGAAGGCGTCCAGCGCCAGGCCCGCCATCTCCACGTCGCGATGCAGCAGCCGGCCGTGCGCGCCGTCGCCACCCGCGCCAAGGGCGACGTAAAGCGGATACAGGTGTTCCTGGGTCGGATGGTTGCGCAATGCTTCGGGCAGCGCGCGCCAGTCCAGCGCGCCGGCGGTGTCACCCGCCTCCAGTTTCGCGCGCAGCGCGTCGGTGAACGCGGCGACCCACGGGAACTCGGCGGCTCCGGGGTTGCGCCAGTCCAGCGCGCGCAGGTTGTGTGAGAAACCGCCGGAGCCGACCACCAGCACGCCATCGGCGCGCAGCGGCGCGAGCGCATGGCCAACCCGATAGTGCTCCTCGGCGTCGCCGTCCGGATTCACCGACAGCGCCACGACCGGTATGTCCGCCTGCGGATACATGCGCCGCAGCGGCACCCAGACGCCGTGATCGATGCCGTGCTGATCGTCCTGGCGCGCGTCGATGCCGGCCTCGCGCAGCAGTTCGAAGACCGTGCCGGCCAGCGACGGCGAGCCCTGCGCCGGATAGCGGATTTCGTACAGCGGCGCGGGAAAGCCACCGAAGTCGTGGATGGTGCGGGGCGCGCCGGTGGCGGTGACGGTCGGAACCGCCGCCATGAAGTGCGCCGACGCCACCACGATGGCGCGGGGACGCGGCAGCAGTTCGCCGAGCCGATCCAGGAACCGGCCGGTGGGCGAGTCCTCGACCGCCAGCATCGGCGAACCGTGGGAAAGGAAGACGGCGGGAAGCGCGGCGGGAGTGTCCATGCCGTGCAGCATGGGCCTGCTCCGGGCCTACGCCAATAGACGGCGGCACACCGATGTGTTGCGGCGCCGGAACGCCCTGCGAAGCCGGCGCGGGATCGGGTTCTGGCAAGATGGCGATGCCCTCAATCCAAGGAGGCCCCATGAGCCAGGATGATCTGCGTTCGGCGCGCCGCCCGGATCCCGATCCGCCGATGGTCCAGGTGGCCGACTATGTCGTCGACCATCGCATCGACTCGGCCGAGGCCTACGACACCGCCCGCTGGGTGCTGCTGGATTCGCTGGCCTGCGCGATGCTGGCGACGGAGTTTCCCGAGTGCGCCCGCCACCTGGGACCAGTAGTACCCGGAGCGGAGATGGCCGGCGGCGTCCGGATACCGGGAACGGTCCACGAACTGGATCCCGTCCAGGCGGCGTTCGCCATCGGCACCCAGATCCGCTGGCTGGACTTCAACGACACCTGGCTGGCCGCCGAATGGGGGCATCCGTCCGACAACCTGGGCACCCTCTTGGCGCTGGGGGACTATCTGAGCCGGCAGGCGCGCCGCGAAGGCCGCGCGCCGATGACGGTACGCGACCTGTTGGGCCATGCCATCAAGGCTCACGAGATCCAGGGCGGCTATGCGCTGCTCAATGCCTTCAACCGGGTTGGCCTGGATCACGTCATCCTGGTCAGGCTGGCCTCCACCGCGGTGGCGACCCACATGCTCGGCGGCACCCGCGGGCAGATCATCAATGCGATTTCCAACAGCTGGATCGACAACGGCGCCTTGCGCACCTATCGACACGCGCCCAACACCGGCCCTCGCAAGAGCTGGGCGGCGGGCGACGCCTGCCGCCGTGCGGTGATCCACGCCTTGAACGCAATGAAGGGCGAAACCGGCTACCCCAGCGCCCTCAGCGCCCCGGTCTGGGGCTTCTACGACGTGGCCTTCGGCGGCCAGCCGTTTCGCTTCGAGCGACCCTTCGGCAGTTACGTGATGGAAAACATCCTCTTCAAGATCAGCCATCCCGCCGAGTTCCATGCGCAGACCGCGGTCGAATGCGCCCTGCGCCTGCATCCGCAGGTGGCGCCCCGCCTGGACCAGGTGGAGCGCGTGGTCATCGAGACCCAGCAGGCGGGCCAGCGCATCATCGACAAGACCGGCCCCCTGGCCAACTACGCCGATCGGGACCACTGCCTGCAATACATGGTGGCGGTGCCATTGATCTTCGGGCAACTGGAAGCAGGGGACTACGGCGACGTCCGTGCCGCCGATCCGCGCATCGACTGGCTGCGCAAGCTGATGATTGTCAATGAGAATCCGGATTTCACCCGAGACTATCTGGATCCCGGCAAGCGTTTCATCGGCAACGCGGTGCAGGTGTTTTTCAGCGACGGAAGCCGGACGGAGCGGATCGCGATCGATTACCCTGTCGGCCACCGGCGTCGGCGGCAGGAGGGCATGCCGCTGCTGATGGCCAAATGCGAGGCGGCACTGAGGAGGTGCCTGCCGGAGGACCAGGTCGACCACCTGATGGCGTTGGCGAGGACCCCGGAGCGCCTGGATGCGCTGGCCATGGACGACCTGATGGCGCTGTGCCGGGCCGCATGAATTGCCGGCACGGACGAGACAATTTCCTTGGCCGGGTGGACTTGTTATGGTACCGTTAACGCTGTCTTCACTTCCTCCCGCATAATCTGTTCAGGATGGCGAGCGTGACGGCCGTCCGCACAACCATAAGAAAGCTGGAAAAAACGCGAGTTTTAAGTACGTCGGTTTTTCTACAACTGCTGATTTAGACAAGGAGCTGCAAATGAACAAGAAACTGCTTTGTGCCGCGCTGCTGAGCGGTCTGAGCCTGGCGCAGGCTGCTTCCGCCCAGGAGTTCGACGACCGTTGGTACCTGACCGGTTCCGCCGGCATCAACGTCCAGGACAACGACCGCAACACCGACGACGCCCCGTTCGGTGCCATCGGTCTGGGCAAGTTCATCAGCCCGAACTGGTCGCTGGATGGTGAAATCAACTACCAGAACACCCAGTTCGAAAAGAACGTCAACCTGAACTGGAGCCAGTACGGCATCTCGCTGGACCTGCGCCGCCACTTCTGGCTGTCGGACCGCAACTGGCATCCGTACCTGCTGGCCGGCCTTGGCCTGCAGCGTTCGGAAGAAGAGTTCGACGCGTTCCCGAACGCGAACTCGCCGGGTGAGCGCAAGGACAACAACTTCGCCGCCAAGCTGGGTGGTGGTATCCAGGCCAAGCTGGGCCGCGTCGGCGTCCGCACCGAACTCGCCTACCGCATCGACTTCGACGACCAGGCCATCGGCCCGTCGTACGACGGTTCGATCGATGACGGCGACGACTTCGCCGATCTGCTGGCTTCGGTCGGCATCATCATCCCGCTGGGTCCGGAAGCCGCTCCGCCGGCCCCGCCGGCTCCGGCACCGGCTCCGAGCTGTGCGGATTTGGATGACGACGGCGACGGCGTCAACAACTGCGACGACAAGTGCCCCGGTTCGCAGGCTGGCCAGACCATCGGTCCGGACGGCTGCCCGGTCCCGGTTTCGATCGACCTGAAGGGCGTGAACTTCGACTTCGACAAGTCGGTGCTGCGTCCTGACGCGGTCGCCATCCTGGGCGAAGCCGTCGAAATCCTGAAGCGCTACCCCGACCTGAAGGTCGAAGTCGCCGGCCATACCGACGCCGTCGGTACCGACGCCTACAACCAGGGTCTGTCGGAGCGTCGCGCCAAGGCCGTGTACGAGTACCTGACCAGCAATGGTGTTGACGCTTCGCGTCTGATTGGCCCGAACGGTTACGGCGAGAGCCGTCCGATCGACACCAACGACACCAAGGAAGGCCGTGCGCGCAACCGTCGTACGGAACTGAACGTCCAGAACTAATCGGACGTCGCTTCCCGCAACACGCAAAGCCCGGCCTCGTGCCGGGCTTTGTTTTTGCATCGCCGACAGGGCACGCCAGTGCGCTCTTCCGCCGCCTCGTCCGTGCGCACAGGCACAGAAGCGTCAACCACTTGGCGGAAACAGGTGAGGCTTTTCTTGATATCGCGAACGACGCTTCTTACACTGCGGATTCGTTCGATTGCCGGGGTATCCGCATGCGCCATCTTCTCCTTGCCGGGCTGACCGGCCTTGTCGCCATCCCCGCCGCGAACGCCGCCCAGAACTGCAGTGGCAGCCTGGTCCAGCCCCCGTTGCCGGTTCGTGCCACGGTGCTGGAACCGGTGGCGTCCGAGTTCACGCCCACGGTATCCCAGCTGGGTGCGCCCAGCGGCGTGCTGACGCAGGCGTTGGACGAGGCGCTGTCGGTGGATCGGGTCCTGATGCGTCTGCGCATCGAAGGTTGCCAGAACGTGGCCAAGGCGATGCCCGCACTGCCCGCGGCGGCCAATGCGAACGATCCTTCGGGCTACAAGCCGAAGACCCAGTACGACAACACGCCGTGGCGCTTCGACATGAACCAGAACGGCAAGCGGATGACCGCCGAGGAATTCGACGCCTGGATGAAGGCACGCGGCGTGCGCGTGGCCAAGGGCGCCGGCACCGCAGCCCCCGCGCCGGCGGCACCGGCCGCACCCGCGCCCGAAGCCAAGAAGTAATCCCGACCTGCGCAGCGGCGGCCATGGCCCGGCATGACCATGGCGCCCGCGCGCGTCCACGCAACGCATCGAACGGGCCAGTTGTCGGCGATCGCGCCGTGCCGCCGCGCCATGGGTTGGCGCGCGTCCTTTCCAAGCTCGGGGTCTGTTCCCGTACTGAAGCCGCCCGCTGGGTCCTGGCCGGTCGCGTCGCCGTTGACGGTCGGGTTGTCCGGGATCCCGAATTCCCGATCCTCCAGGACAGACACCGCCTCAGCGTCGATGGCGTGTCCGTCGGCGCCGGCGAGCGTTTCTACCTGATGCTCAACAAGCCGCGGGGGCTGCTGACCACCGCCCGCGACGAGCAGGGACGCGATACCGTCTACCGTTGCTTCGATGGCGCCGGGCTACCGTGGATCGCTCCCGTCGGGCGGCTGGACAAGGCCAGCGAAGGCCTGCTGTTGTTCTCCAACGATCCCCAGTGGGCCGCCGCCATCACCGATCCCGCGCGCGGACCCGACAAGACCTACCACGTCCAGATCAATCGCATTCCTGACGACGCACTGCTGGAGAACCTGCGCAACGGCGTCGTCGCGGGCGATGAAATCCTGCGGGCGAAGTCGGCGGTGCTGCTGCGTGCCGGGGAAAAGAACGCGTGGTTGGAAATCCAACTGGATGAAGGCCGCAACCGGCAGATACGACGCCTGCTGGAAGCCTTCGACATCCAGGTACTGCGGCTGATCCGGGTAGCGATCGGCCCCTTGGCGCTTGGCGCACTGGCGAAGGGGACCTGGCGTCCCCTGACCATGGACGAAGTCGGTGCCCTCCCGTAGAGCGGAGCTCGCTCCGCCGCTTTTCCAGGGAAGGCCCCAGCCGAGCAAGCTCGGCTCTACGGGAACGCATGGAGCGGAGCTTGCTCCATTGTTTTTTGAGGGAAGGCCCGAGCCGAGCAAGCTCGGCTCTACGGGAACGCGTGGAGCGGAGCTTGCTCCGCTGCTTTTGGCGGTAGCCGCCTCAGCCCTTCAACACCCCAAGCTCCCGCCCGATTCGGGTGAACGCGTCGATCGCGCGATCCAGGTGCTCGCGGGTATGCGCGGCGCTCATCTGGGTGCGGATGCGGGCCTGGCCCTTGCCGACCACCGGGAAGAAGAAGCCGATGGCGTAGATGCCTTCTTCCAGCAGGCGCGCGGCAAAGCGCTGCGCCAGCGGCGCGTCGTACAACATCACCGGGCAGATCGGATGCACGCCGGGCTTGATGTCGAAACCGGCGGTATCCATGCGCTCGCGGAAGTAGCGGGTGTTTTCCTGCAACTGCTCTCGCAGGTCACCGGCCGAGGACAGCATCTCGAAGGCCTTGATGCCGGCCGCGACCACGTGCGGCGGCAGCGAATTGGAGAACAGGTAGGGGCGCGAGCGCTGGCGCAGCAGCTCGATCACTTCCTTCTTCGCGGTGGTGAATCCGCCCAGCGCACCGCCCATCGCCTTGCCGAGGGTGCCGGTGAAGATGTCGATGCGGTCCAGGACGCCCTTCACCTCGGCCGACCCGCGGCCAGTGGCGCCGAGGAAACCGGTGGCGTGGCATTCGTCGATGTGCACCAGTGCGTTGTACTTCTTCGCCAGGGCGGTGATCTCGTCGAGTGGGGCGATGAAGCCGTCCATCGAGAACACGCCGTCGGTGGTGATCAGCTTGGTCCGGCAGCCGGCGGCGTCGGCTGCCTGCAACTGCGCCTCCAGATCGGCCATGTCGCAGTTGGCGTAGCGGAAGCGCTTGGCCTTGCACAGGCGCACGCCGTCGATGATCGAGGCATGGTTGAGCGCGTCGGAGATGATCGCGTCGTTCTCGTCCAGCAGCGGTTCGAACAGGCCGCCGTTGGCATCGAAGCAGGCCGCGTACAGGATGGTGTCCTCGGTGCCGAAGAAGTCCGCGATGGTCTTTTCCAGTTGCTTGTGCAGGTCCTGGGTGCCGCAGATGAAGCGCACCGAGGCCATGCCGAAGCCGTGGCTGTCCAGGGCCTGCTTGGCGGCGGCGATGACATCGGGGTGGTCGGCCAGCCCGAGGTAGTTGTTGGCGCAGAAATTCAGCACCGTGCGTCCGTCGGCCAGGGTGATCTCGGCCGATTGCGGGCTGGTGATGATGCGCTCGGACTTGAACAGGCCCTGCGCCTGCAGGTTCTCCAGCTCGGCGGCGTAACGGGCGGTCAGCGATTCGGACATGGACGGCTCGGGGACGGAGGAAAGTCGCCATTTTAACGGCCTCCGCCGTGTCCCTGCCGGTGTCATGCCGATGCGGCATAAGGAACGCCCCTCAAGTCATTTCCCGGCGACGATGTGCATCCGCAGCATCAACGGTTCCGGTCGAAAGGCCACAGACGGGAAACCTTGCGATGCGTGGACACGGGCAGGCGGTGCGGGCGAAACAGCGGATCACGCGGCTGGCCGCCGTGCTGCTGTGTTCGCTGGCGTTGCCGGTGGCCGCGCAGCAGCACAAGCCCACGGTCGAGGAACTGCAGCAGCGGCTGGAGGCGCTGGAGCGCCGCCTCGGTGGCACCGTCGCCACGGAGGCTGGCGAGGGGGGCGAGGTCGGCCTGGCGGATCTGGACCAGCGCCTGCGGGTGCTGGAACGGCGCCTGGAACTGCAACAGGAAGAACAGGTGGCCAAGGCGAAGGAGGCGCCGGTCATCGCGGTCAACGACAAGGGCGCCTCGTTCAAGTCGGCCGGCGGCGATTACGAGATCCGCCTGCGCGGGCTGATCCAGGGCGATGGCCGGTTCTTCCTCGACGATCATGCGCCGGCGCAGAACGACACCTTCCTCCTGCGCACCGCGCGACCGACGATCGAAGGCTCGCTGGGCAAGCTGGTCGGCTTCCGCCTGACCCCGGAATTCGCGGGCGACAACGCGAGCATCGTCGATGCCTACGTGGATCTGCGCTTCGATCCCGCCTACACCCTGCGGATCGGCAAGTTCACCTCGCCGGTGGGCCTGGAACGGCTGCAATCGTCTTCTGCGCTGTCGGCGGTGGAACGTTCGCTCCCCAGCGAACTGGCGCCCAACCGCGACATTGGCGTACAGCTCCAGGGCGAAGTCGCCGATGGCCGCTTCAGCTATGCGCTGGGCGTGTTCAACGGGACAGTCGATGGCCGCGACGCGGTCACCAGCAATCCAGACAACGAGTTCGAGTACGCGGGCCGGGTGTTCTTCGAGCCGTTCCGCAACGATGCCAATGCGCTGTCCGGGCTGGGGTTCGGACTGGGCGCGAGCATCGGCGACAAGCGCGGCACCGGCAACAACTTCCTGCCGCGTTATCGCACGGCGGGGCAGGCGCAGTTCTTCACCTATCGCTCGGCGGTGAACGCGGACGGCGAGCATTTCCGGTGGTCGCCGCAGGCGTACTACTACCTGGGCCGGTTCGGTCTTCTGGGTGAATACATCCAGTCGCGCCAGGAAGTCGTGATAGCCAGCGGGGTGAATGCCGGACGCCGCGACAAGCTGGAAAACACCGCCTGGCAGGCCACCGCGCAGTGGGTGTTGACCGGCGAGGATGCCGGCTACCGGGGCGTGGTGAAGCCGTCGCGCCCGTTCCGTCCGGGCGAGGAGGGTTGGGGCGCGTTCGAACTGGTTGCCCGCTACGGTGCGCTGGACATCGATGACGATGCGTTCCCGCTGTTCGCCGATGCTGCCACATCCGCACGCCAGGCCCGCAACTGGACGCTCGGCCTCAACTGGTATCTCACCAGCAATCTCAAGCTTGTCTTCAACTACCTGGACACGACCTTCAAGGGCGGTGCCGCCGACGCCACCGATCGCGAGGACGAGAAGGCGATCTTCTCGCGCCTGCAGGTCGCTTTCTGATTCCGGAGATCCCCATGAGCCACCATTCCCTGCGACGCCACCTGCGCACCCTGCTGATCGCCTTCGGCCTGACCGTGGCCGCAGCGGCCGGCGCGCGCGACGTGAAGTTGCTGAACGTTTCCTACGATCCCACCCGCGAGTTCTATCGCGAGTTCAATGCCGCCTTTGCCAGGGAGTGGCAGCAAAAGAAAGGCCAGAAGGTCGAAGTCGAGACCTCGCACGGTGGCTCCGGCAAGCAGGCGCGTGCGGTCATCGACGGGCTGGAAGCCGACGTGGTGACGCTGGCGCTGGCCTACGACGTGGATTCCATCGCCCAGCGTGCGCGCCTGTTTCCGGCCAACTGGCAATCGCGCCTGCCGGAGAACAGCGCGCCGTACACGTCCACCATCGTGTTCCTGGTGCGCAAGGGCAATCCGAAGAAAATCAAGGACTGGGTGGATCTGGTGAAGCCGGGTACCTCGGTGATCACGCCGAACCCGAAGACGTCCGGCGGCGCGCGCTGGAACTACCTCGCCGCCTGGGCCTATGGCCTGAAGATCTTCAAGGGCGACGAAGCCAAGACCCGCAACTTCGTGCGCGCGCTGTTCCGCAACGTGCCGGTGCTGGACACCGGCGCACGCGGCGCCACCACCACCTTTGTCCAGCGCGGCATCGGCGACGTGCTGCTGGCGTGGGAGAACGAGGCGTTCCTGTCGATCGAGGAGCTGGGGCCTGACAAGTTCGACATCGTGGTGCCGTCGCTGTCGATCCTGGCCGAGCCGCCGGTGGCGCTGGTCGACAGGAACGTCGACAAGCACGGTACCCGCGAGGCCGCGCAGGCCTATCTGCAGTTCCTGTACTCGCCGACCGGACAGCGATTGGCGGCCAAGCACTACTACCGGCCGCGCTATCCGCAGTACGCGGCGCCCGCCGACGTGGCACGGTTTCCGAAGCTGGAACTGGTGACCATCGACAAGGTGTTCGGTTCGTGGGCCAAGGCCCAGGCCACGCACTTCGCCGATGGCGGGGTGTTCGATCAGATCCAGGCGAAGTGAGCATGCGGCCTTGGCGTATTCCTGTCGGAGGCCGTGAATGGCCGCCGTGATTGATGCGCGGGCGAATCCGGTACGCCGTCGCCGGATCATCCCCGGCTTCGGCCTCAGCCTTGGCTACACGCTGGCTTGGCTGGGCCTGATCGTGCTGATTCCGTTTGTGGGGCTGTTCGTCAAGGCGAGCGGCCTGGGCCTGGAGGGCCTTTGGCGGATCTGGACCGAGCCGCGCGTGCTGTCGGCGCTGTGGGTGAGCTTTGGAACCGCACTGGCGGCGGCGGCATTCAACGCGGTGATGGGTACCTGGGTGGCATGGGTATTCGTGCGCTACCGGTTCCCCGGCAAGCGCCTGTTCGACGCGATGATCGATCTGCCGTTCGCGCTGCCGACCGCGGTGGCCGGCATCGCGCTCACCGCGCTGTACGGACCGACCGGTTGGCTGGGGCGCTGGCTGGAAGCGGCGGGATTGAAAGTGGCCTATACCCCGCTGGGCATCACCGTGGCGCTGGTGTTCATCGGCCTGCCGTTCGTGGTGCGGGTGGTGCAGCCGGTGCTGGTCGAAACCGAGCGCGAACTGGAGGAGGCCGCCGCGACCCTGGGCGCGAACCGCTGGCAGACCATCCGCCGCGTCGTGTTGCCGGGCCTGTGGCCGGCGGTACTGGCCGGATTCGCGCTGGCGTTCGCGCGCGGGGTCGGCGAGTACGGTTCGGTGATCTTCATCGCCGGCAACCTGCCCGGTGTATCCGAGATCGCGCCACTGTTGATCACCATCAAGCTGGAGGAATTCGATTACGCCGGCGCGACCGC
Source organism: Pseudoxanthomonas beigongshangi (assembly GCF_016820515.1). Taxonomy (GTDB): domain Bacteria; phylum Pseudomonadota; class Gammaproteobacteria; order Xanthomonadales; family Xanthomonadaceae; genus Pseudoxanthomonas_A; species Pseudoxanthomonas_A beigongshangi. The sequence continues at coordinate 63,179 of NZ_JADHDV010000005.1, forward strand.
GATCGCCGCGGCGATGCTGTTGCTGTCGTTCGTCCTGCTGCTGGCGATCAACAGCCTGCAATCGCGGCTGGCGCGCACCGCGCGGAGCCAGGGATGAGCGAGGCCATATCCGTCGTGATCCCGCTGCCGCATGATTCCCTTGCCGAGGTTTCTTCCGAAGCCAGGGCGCACCGCAGGCGATCGGCAACCACCGAACCGCGCTGGGTGCAGCTGCTGCTGATCGCCGGCGCGCTGGGTTTCCTGCTGGCGTTCCTGCTGCTGCCGCTGCTGCTGGTGTTCGTGGAAGCGCTGCGTGGCGGATGGACGGCGTTTCTCACCGCGATCCGCGAACCCGATGCGCTGGCGGCGATCCGGTTGACCCTGCTGGTCACCGCCATCGTGGTACCGCTGAACCTGGTGTTCGGCGTCGCCGCGGCTTGGGCGGTCAGCAAGCACGAGTTTCCCGGCAAGCGCTGGCTGGTGACATTGATCGATCTGCCGTTCGCGGTCTCGCCGGTGGTGGCGGGCCTGATCTTCGTGCTGATCTTCGGTGCGCAGGGCTGGGCCTGGCCGCTGATCGACGAGGGCTGGCGTTTCTCGCTGCCGCTGGTGGGCGAGGTGACGCTGCAGTTGCCGAAGATCATCTTCGCGCTGCCGGGCATCGTGCTGGCGACGATCTTCGTGACCTTTCCCTTCATCGCCCGCGAACTGATGCCGCTGATGGAGCAGCAGGGCATCGACGAGGAGCTGGCCGCGCTCAGCCTCGGCGCCAGCGGCTGGCAGGCATTCTGGCGGGTGACCCTGCCCAACATCCGTTGGGCGTTGCTGTATGGCGTGCTGCTGTGCAGTGCGCGCGCGATGGGCGAGTTCGGCGCGGTGTCGGTGGTATCCGGGCATATCCGCGGGCGGACCAACACGCTGCCGCTGCACGTGGAAATCCTCTACAACGAATACGCCTACGGCGCCGCGTTCGCCGCCGCGTCACTGCTGGCGCTGTCCGCGCTGGTGACGCTGGCGCTGAAGTCGTACCTGGAATGGCGCCACGGCGAGGCGCTGGCCGCCAATCATCGGCACTGAGGCAGAAGCATGGGCATCACCATCGAACACGTGGGCAAGCAATTCGGCGATTACGCGGCGCTGCAGGACATCCGGCTGGAGGTGCGGCAGGGCGAACTGCTGGCGCTGCTGGGGCCCTCCGGATCCGGCAAGACCACGCTGCTGCGGATCATCGCCGGACTGGAACACGCCGATCGCGGCCGCGTGCTGCTGGACGGCGAGGATGCGGCCGGGCTGAGCGTGCAGGCACGCCGGGCCGGTTTCGTCTTCCAGCACTATGCGCTGTTTCGCCATCTCGACGTGGCCGACAACATCGCCTTCGGCCTGCGGGTCCGGCGCGGTGCGCAGCGCTGGCCCGAGACGCGCATCCGTGCGCGCGTCGAGGAACTGCTGGCGCTGGTGCAGTTGGAAGGGCTGGGCGGGCGCTATCCCGCGCAACTGTCCGGTGGCCAGCGGCAGCGGGTGGCGCTGGCGCGCGCGCTGGCGATCGAACCACGCGTGCTGCTGCTGGACGAGCCTTTCGGCGCGCTTGACGCCCAGGTACGCCGCGATCTGCGCCGCTGGCTGCGTGAACTGCACGATCGCACCGGCCTGACCACGCTGTTCGTCACCCACGATCAGGAGGAAGCGCTGGAGCTGGCCGATCGGGTGGCGATCCTCAACGGCGGCAAGCTGGAACAGGTCGGCACCCCGGCCGAGATCTACGACGCGCCGGCCTCGCCCTTCATCTATTCCTTTGTCGGCGCGGTCAATCGCTTGCCCGCGCACTGGCACCAGGGCGAGCTGCGCGCGGAGGGCGGAACCCTGTCGCCGGGCGGACGCGCAGGCGGCGAAGGTGCGGCGGAACTGTTCGTGCGGCCGGAGGACCTGCGCGTGGATCCGGCCGGCCACGGCTGGCCGGCGACGGTGCTGTCCGGCCAGCGCAACGGACCGCGCCTGCGCCTGCGGGCGGAACTGGCCGGCTCGGGCCGGGAGGTGGAGGTGGAACTGCCGGCCCACGAGGCTGGCTACGCGGCCGGGCAGCGCCTGCATCTGGTGCCGGCGCGGTTCGGCTGGTTCCCCGCGAACGTGGACGGAGCTGGGGGCGGAATGGCGGCTTCGGGCACTTGACGGCGGCGATTGTTGCATCGCAATATCCGGCAGACGGTTAAAAAACCGTAAACACGTGCTTCAGGCACGTGTCCAAGGTCGGAGTGGGACCGGCCTGCGCGATCAACGCCGATACCAACCTGGAGAGAGCCCGGATGAAGCCAGTCAAATTGTGTACCGCCCTTGCCGTCGCCCTGTTGGCGGCGGTTCCGTTCGTTTCGTTTGCGCAGGAGGCCGCGGCGGAAGCCGAGGCCGAGTCCGAATCCCCCGTCACCTGGTCGGTCGCGGTTACCACCGACTACGTCTTCCGTGGCGTTTCCCAGACCGACGAAGGTCCCGCCTTTCAGCCGGGCCTGACCTACACCGCGCCGTTCGGCCTGTACGTGGGCGTTTGGGGCTCCAACGTCGACTTCGGCGATCCGGATCCGGAAGCCGGGCTGCGCGGCCCGAACTTCGAACTCGATGCCTTCGTCGGCTACAGCTACGACTTCAACGACAGCTGGAACCTGGACGTCAGCGCGGTCCGCTACACGTACCACGGCGCCAGCTCCGGCGTGCCGAGCGGCGACTACAACGAGTACATCGCCAAGCTCACCTGGGCCGGCCCGGTGGAAATCTCCGGCATGCTCGCCTACGCGCCGGACTACGGTGATCTGACCCCGAAGGCCAAGGAGAGCTATGCCAACCTGGCCGCCGCCTACGAGTTCGGCGAAAGCGGTTTCTCGGTCGGCGCCTCGGTCGGCTACACCTCGATCGACAACGGCGAGGAATGGATCGAGGGCGAGCGCTTCAACTATGGCGTCACCGATTACTTCGACGGTGCGCTGACCCTCAACAAGACCTTCGGTCCGGCCACCGCGACCCTCGGTTACTACACGACCTTCGGCTCCGATGCCGACGTGCTGAAGGCCGATGGCGACATCTACGACAACCGGGTCGCGCTGACGATCAGCATCGGCAACTGAGTCTGCCGCATGCGGGCAAGGAAAAAGGGCGCCGCAAGGCGCCCTTTTTTGCGGTTGGCTGTTGCGAAGCACCTTCGGTGCTTGCCCCCATCCGCCTTCGGCACCTTCCCCCGCTCGCGGGGGAGGAACCAGGACTCAGGTCCAGCTCAGTACGACCTTGCCGGCCTTGCCCGCTTCCATCAGGTCGAAACCCTTCTGGAACTCGTCGATCGGCAACTGGTGGGTCAACACCTTGCCCAGCGGGAAGCCGGACAGCACCAGTTGGGTCATCTTGTACCAGGTCTCGTACATCTTGCGGCCGTAGATGCCCTGCACGGTCAGGCCCTTGAAGATGATCCGATCCCAGTCCACGCCGGCGCCCTTGGGCAGGATGCCGAGCAGGGCGATCTTGCCGCCGTGGTACATGCAGTCGAGCATGTCGTTGAACGCGCGCGGGTTGCCGCTCATTTCCAGGCCCACGTCGAAGCCTTCCATGTGCAGGTCGGCCATCACCTCCTTGAGCGAGGTGTTGGCGACGTTGACCACGCGGGTGGCGCCCATGTCGGCGGCCAGTTTCAGGCGATAGTCGTTGACGTCGGTGACCACCACGTTGCGTGCGCCGATGTGCTTGCAGATGCCCGCGGCAATGATGCCGATCGGACCGGCGCCGGTGATCAGCACGTCCTCGCCGATGACGTCGAATTCCAGCGCGCAGTGCGCGGCGTTGCCGTAGGGATCGAAGAACGCGGCCAGCTCGCTGGGGATCTGGTCCGGAATCGGCCACAGGTTGCTGGCCGGCATCACCATGTACTCGGCGAATGCGCCGTCGCGGTTGACGCCGATGCCGACGGTGTTCGGGCACAGGTGCGGGCGCCCGCCGCGGCAGTTGCGGCAGTGGCCGCAGACGATATGGCCTTCGGCCGAGACGCGCTGGCCAACGGTGTAGCCGGTGACGCCGGGGCCGATCTGGGCGATGCGACCGACGAACTCGTGGCCGATCACCAGGCCCGGGCGGATGGTGCGCTGGCTCCATTCGTCCCACAGGAAGATGTGCAGGTCGGTACCGCAGATGGCGGTCTTCTCCAGCTTGATCAGCACTTCGTTCGGGCCGGGCTGCGGCACCGGCACCTCTTCCAGCCAGATGCCCTTGGCCGCTTCGCGCTTGACCAGCGCCTTCATCATTTGCGTCATGGAATGTGTTCCGGACCGGGACGGTGAGGGCGCGGATTATACGCGGGCGGCCGGAACCGTATGGTAAGGCGCCGCCCGTGCTGGCTTTCGTTCCGTCGGATGCCGGCGCGCGCGCGGGCGCCCACGGACCTAGGCCGAAAGTCATGGTCGGCCCGGCGGCCCCGACCGTTACAATCTAACGCTCATTTTTCCGAGGGGATGTACCCATGCGCCTTAACCTGCTTGCTGCCTCACTCGCCGTGGCCTGCCTCGCGCCGGCCGGCCTCACCCATGCCGGAGAGGGCATGTGGGTGCCGCAGCAACTTCCGGAGATTGCCGGCCCGCTGAAGAAGGCCGGCCTGAAACTGTCGCCGGAGCAGTTGTCCAACCTGACCGGCGACCCGATGGGCGCCGTCGTCGCGCTGGGCGGCTGCACCGCCAGCTTCGTCTCCCCGCAGGGCCTGGTGGTCACCAACCACCATTGCGCGTATGGCGCCATCCAGCTCAATTCCACCGCCGAGAAGAACCTGATCAAGGATGGTTTCAACGCGCCCACCCTGGCCGACGAGGTCAGCGCCGGTCCGAACGCGCGCGTCTACGTGCTGGACGAGATCAAGGACGTGACCGCCGAGGCCAAGGCCGCGATCGCCGCCGCCGGCAACGATCCGCTGGCGCGTACCCAGGCGCTGGAAGCGTTCGACAAGAAGCTGGTCGCCGACTGCGAGGCCGAAGGCGGCTTCCGCTGCCGCCTGTACAGCTTCTCCGGCGGCAACACCTACCGGCTGTTCAAGAACCTGGAAATCAAGGACGTGCGCCTGGCGTACGCGCCCCCGGGCAGCGTCGGCAAGTTCGGCGGCGACATCGACAACTGGATGTGGCCGCGCCACACCGGCGATTTCTCGTTCTACCGCGCCTACGTCGGCAAGGATGGCAAGCCGGCCGCGTTCTCCAAGGACAACGTGCCGTACCAGCCCAAGCATTGGCTGAAGTTCGCCGACCAGCCGCTGGGCGCCGGTGACTTCGTGATGGTGGCCGGCTATCCGGGTTCCACCAACCGCTATGCGCTGGCCACCGAGTTCGACAACACCGCCAGCTGGACCTACCCGACCGTCGCGCGCCATTACAAGGCGCTGATCGAAATGGTGAAGGCGGCCGGCAAGACCAACCCGGACATCGCGGTGAAGTACGCCAGCAGCATGGCCGGCTGGAACAACACCAGCAAGAATTTCGAGGGCCAGCTGGAAGGCTTCAAGCGCATCGACGCCGCCGGCCAGAAGCATGCCGAGGAGACCGCGGTGCTGAACTGGCTCAAGGGCCAGGGTGGCCAGGGCAAGGCGGCCCTGGACGCGCACGCCAGGCTGGTGGCGCTGGCCGAGCAGGCCAAGAGCACCCGTGATCGCGATCTGGTGGTCGGCCAGTTCGGCAACAGTGGCGTGATCGGCGTGGCGAGCACGCTGTACCGCCTGGCGATCGAGAACGAAAGGCCCAACGCCGAGCGCGAATCCGGTTACCAGGAACGCGATCTGCCGGGCATCGAAGGCGCGATGAAGCAGATGGAGCGCCGTTACGTGCCGGCGATGGATCGCCAGATCCAGCAGTACTGGCTCAACGAGTACGTCAAGCTTCCGGCCGCCCAGCACGTGGCCGCGGTCGACGCCTGGCTGGGCGGCAATGACGCCGCCGCGGTCAACCGCGCGCTCGACAAGCTGGCCGGCACCCAGCTGGGCAACACCGAGGAACGCCTGAAATGGCTGAAGGCCGATCGCAAGGCGTTCGAGGCCAGCAACGATCCGGCCATCCAGTACGCGGTGGCGGTGATGCCGACCCTGCTGAAGCTCGAACAGGAGCGCAAGACCCGGATGGGCGAGGCGCTGGTCGCGCGCCCGGTGTTCCTGCAGGCGCTGGCCGATTACAAGAAGAGCCAGGGCGAGTTCGTCTATCCGGACGCCAACCTGTCGCTGCGCATCACCTTCGGCAACGTGATGGGTTACGAGCCCAAGGACGGCGTGGCCTACACCCCGTTCACCACCCTGGAAGGCGTGGTGGCCAAGGAGACCGGGCAGGATCCGTTCGACTCGCCGAAGGCGCTGCTGGACGCGGTCAAGGCCAAGCGCTACGGCGGCCTGGAAGACAAGCGCATCGGCTCGGTGCCGGTGAACTACCTGTCGGATCTGGACATCACCGGCGGCAACTCCGGTTCGCCGGTGCTGGACGCGAACGGCAAGCTGGTCGGCCTGGCCTTCGACGGCAACTGGGAATCGGTCAGCTCCAACTGGGTGTTCGATCCCAAGATGACCCGCATGATCGCGGTGGACGGCCGTTACCTGCGCTGGATCATGCAGGAGGTCTACCCGGCGCCGCAGCTGCTGAAGGAAATGAACGTTCCCGCGGCGAAATAAGCGGTAACCAAATGGTCTGACCTTCGAAAAAAGGGCGGAACCGGGCGACGGGAGCGGTATGATCCGCTCCCGTTGCCGTTTCCGGGGTTGGAAATGGCGCTCCCCCAGCCGGAATCCCCCACGCATGCGCATCCTGCTTGCCCGCCACGGCGAAACGCCGTGGAACGCCGAAGGCCGCTACCAGGGCCAGATCGACATTCCCCTTTCACCCATTGGTGAATCGCAGGCGCAGGCGCTGGGCCAACGGTTGCAGGATCTTCCGATCTCCCGCGCGGTGGCTTCGCCGCTGACGCGCGCGGCCACCACGGCCCGCTACGCGCTGGGTGCGACGCGTGCCGATATGCTGACCACCGACGAGGATCTGCAGGAAATCGCCCACGGCGAGTGGGAAGGCCTGCTGGCCAGCGAAATCCACGAGAAGGATCCGGCGCGCCTGCAGGCGTGGCGCGAGGAACCCGACACGGTGCTGATGCCGGGCGGCGAATCGTTGCGGCAGGTGCTGGACCGCTCGTGGCGTGGACTGGCGCGCGCGGCAGAAGGCCTGGGTGATGGCGACACCCTGCTGGTGGTCGCGCATGACGCGGTGAACCGGGTCATCCTGTGTCGCGTGCTCGGCCTGCCGATCGCCAAGCTGTGGACCTTCCGCCAGGCGCCGACCACCCTGAACCTGCTGGAAGGCCCGGACGTGGAGCGGCTCGAAGTGGTGCGCCTGAATGATTGCGCCCACCACACGCCGTTCTTCGGCGAAGCCAAGCACCGCGCGCTGTAACCCGCTCGCAGGGCGTCCGGCATGGGCTGGAAGCAGGGCGCGTTCGGCACCGAACAGCCGACCCGCGAACAATGGATCAGCACGTCGGCGGCAATAGCGGTGCTGATCCTCGTGTTCGTCGGCATGTTCGTCGACTTCGCACCGGCGCCGGCATTGCGGGGTATCCACGTGGCGGTGATCTTCCTGATCGTCGGCGTGATCGAGACCGCGCTGCTGTTCGCCCATGCCAGCCGCAAGGGACGCATGGGCCAATTCGTGGATCGGGGCCTGCTCCGGTTCCTGTTCCTGCTGCTGGCCATCCCGTTGATGCTGGGCTTAGTTTCCTGGCTGATCGCCATCAAGACCCTGCCGTGGGCGTTCACCCGCGTCTTCGGCAACGAAGTCCGCGAAATCCACGCGATGGAAACCCGCTACAGCCGCAGCCGCCGTTCCTGCGACCATCGGCTGTACGGCGGCCCGATGGAAGGCGCGTTTCCCTCCTATCTGTGCATCCGCGAAGCGTTCTACGATCGTCATCCGAATCAGCAGGTCGAGGTCGTATTGGCCGGCCGCCGCTCCGCGCTGGGTTTCAGCATCCAGCACGTCTACTCACAGGATTGAACATGGTTTCCTCTCTTCCGCAGACCCTCGATGACTGGCTCGCCTACATCGAGCGCCAGCATCCGAAATCAATCGAGATGGGCCTGGAGCGCGTGCGCGCGGTGGCCGACGCGCTGGGACTGGCCCGGCCGGCCGCGCAGGTGATCACGGTGGGCGGGACCAACGGCAAGGGCTCGACGGTCGCTTTCATCGAATCCATCGCCCGCGCCGCCGGCTGGCGGGTGGGCGCGTACACCTCGCCGCACCTGCTGCGCTACAACGAGCGCGTGCGCATCGATGGCGACGAGGCCGGCGACGCGCAACTGATCGCCGCGTTCGCCGCGGTGGAGGCCGCGCGTGGCGAGGTGCCGTTGACCTATTTCGAATTCGGCACGCTGGCGGCGTTGTGGCTGTTCCAGCAGGCGCAGCTGGATCTGGCGGTGCTGGAAGTGGGCCTGGGCGGACGCCTGGACGCGGTGAACCTGATCGATGCCGACGTCGCGGTGATCACCACGGTGGACATCGATCACGTCGACTGGCTGGGACCGGATCGCGAGAGCATCGGCCAGGAGAAGGCCGGCATCGCACGCGCATGGAAACCGCTGGTGCTGGGCGAGATCGATTCGCCGTCCAGCGTGCTGCGCCACGCCTACGCGATTGGCGCCAACGCATTGCGGCTGGGCAGCGATTTCTTCCAGGAACCGATTGACGGGCAGCGCTGGCGCTGGCGCGAGGTCGGTGCGGAACTGGAACTGCCGAATCCATCCCTGGCCGCCCCGATCCAGCGCAACAACGCCGCCGCGGCGATCGCCGCGCTGCGCGCGCTCGGCACTCCGCCGCCGGAAGCCGCGTTCGCCGAAGGCATCGCCGCGGCGCGTCTTCCGGGGCGTTTGCAGGCCTTGGTGCGCGACGGCGTCGACATCGTCGTCGACGTCGGCCACAACCCGCAGGCCGCGCGCGAACTGGCGGCATGGCTGCGCGCGCAGCCGACCGCGCCGACGCAGTTGGTCTATGCCGCGCTGGCCGACAAGGACGCGGCGGGCGTGGTGGCCGCCTTCGATGGACTCGACGTGCGCTGGCATCTGGCAGGACTGGAGCCTGGAACCGCGCGCGGACAGGACGTGGACGCGCTCGCCGCGCGACTGGGGGAGACCGCCGCCGCGAACGGAAGCCGTCACGCCAGCGTGGCCGATGCGCTGGCCTCGGCGCGGGACGGGGCGATCAACGGCTCGCGGATCCTGGTCTTCGGTTCCTTCCACACCGCCGCCGAAGCGCTGCTCGCCCTGCGTTCATCCGAATGACGGGAAGCCCGGAATCGGCACCGTATAATCCCTGCGGCATTCTCGCCGCGGCGTAGCGTGGGTTCTGATGGATACTGCTCTGAAACAGCGTCTGATCGGCGCGATTGTCCTGGTCGCGCTGGCGGTCATCTTCCTGCCGATGCTGGTCAAGGGACCGGCCCCCGACAGCGGCGTTTCGGATGTGCCGCTGAAAGTGCCCGATGCGCCCGAAGGACAGTATGAAACCCGCGAACTGCCGCTGGTCACGCCGGACGGCGCCCCCGCCAACGGCGCGGTCGGCCTGCCCGCGGCGACTCCGGCGACCTCGCCCGATGCCGCCGCGCCGGCCGATCGCGGATTGATGCCGGCGGCGACCGCCGGCGGCAACTACGCGGTCAGTTTCGGTGCCTACGCGACTGCCGCCGACGCCGATGCGGTCATCGCCCGGCTCAAGCAGGGCGGGTTGCCCGGTTACCGCGAGGCCGCCACCATCAATGGCCGCAGCGCCTACCGCGTCCGCATCGGACCCTATCCGGATCGCGCCATCGCCGAATCCCGGCGGCTGGAAGCGGTGAAGATCCGCAGCGACGTGAAGGCCCAGGTGGTGGTGCTCGATGCCGGCGCGGAGACCGCCTCGGCTCCGGCCGCCGCGACGACCACGCCCTCGGTGGCCCAGGCCGCCGCCCCGGCACCCGCGGTGACCACCCAGGCGCTGCCGCCGGAACCGGCCAGACCCGCGCCGGCCAAGCCCGTTCCGGCGCCGGCCACGACGGCCGCCACCGCCCCGGCCAAGCCCCCGACCGCGCCGGCGGCCAAGCCGGAGCCGCCCAAGCCGGCCGCCAGCAACGTCGGCTTCGCCGTGCAGTTGGGTGCATTTTCCAAGCCCGAGGAAGCCACCGCGCTGCGCGACAAGGTGCGCGCCGGCGGCTTCAGCGCCTTCGTCGAGCAGGTCCGCACCGACAAGGGCACCCTCAGCCGCGTGCGGGTGGGTCCGGTGGCCAGCCGCGCCGACGCCGATCAGCTGAAGGCGCAGGTGGCGGCCAAATTCGGCATCAGCGGCATGGTCCGTCCGCATCCCTGATGCCTGACGGATGCCGATGATCGACCTCGTGCTGGCCGCCGTCATCGGCGCGTCGGCCCTGTTCGGCCTGCTGCGCGGTTTCATCGGCGCACTGGCGTCGTTGCTGGCCTGGCTGCTGGCCGGCTGGGTGGCATTCCACTACGGCGCGCAGGTCGCCGGCATCCTCGCCGAGGGCGGCACGCCGGGCGCGACCGAACTGTTCGGCGGCTATGCGCTCAGCTTCATCGTGGTGATGATCGTGGTCGGCCTGGTCGGCTGGCTGGTCCGGCTGCTGGTCAAGGCGATTGGCCTGTCGGCGCTGGACCGCTTGCTGGGGCTGGCGCTGGGCCTGGCGCGCGGCGCGCTGGTGGCCTGCATCCTGATCCTGCTGGCCGGTTTCACCGACCTGCCGCGCGAGCCGTCCTGGGCGCAGTCGCGGCTGGTACCCGTGCTGCTGCCGGGCGCGCAATGGCTGAGCCGCTGGCTGCCGGAATGGACCGTATCGGAACTGGATTTTGGCTTCGGCGCTCCGGCAGGCGATAATGGCGTCCTTCCCGCCTTGCCCCCGCCGCTGGACGAAGCCGGCGCGCAGCAAGCTCCAGATTCCCCGCCAGCTTCGAACTGATCGAACCGGAGAGCGTCATCCATGTGCGGTATCGTCGGCATCGTCGGCAACCAGAATGTTGCCGGCCAGCTCTATGACGGGCTGACCGTCCTTCAACACCGAGGGCAGGACGCCGCCGGCATCGCCACCGCCGACGGCACCCGCCTGCGCGTGCACAAGGACAACGGCCTGGTCCGCGACGTGTTCAACGCCAAGGCCATGAGCGTGCTGGAAGGCCGCGTGGGCATCGCCCACTGCCGCTATCCCACCGCCGGTTCCGAGGGCATGGACGAGGCGCAGCCCTTCTACGTCAATTCACCCTACGGCATCGCCCTGGCGCACAACGGCAACCTGATCAACACCGAGGCGCTGCGCCAGGAAGTGTTCGCCCAGGATCGCCGCAACATCAACACCGAATCCGACAGCGAAGTGCTGCTGAACGTGTTCGCCCACGAACTGGACCTGCAGCGCACGCTGTCGCCGGAAACGGCCATCCGCGCGGTCGCCGGCGTGCATCGCCGGGTGCGCGGCGGCTATGCCGTGGTCAGCGTGGTGCTGGGCCTGGGCCTGGTGGCGTTCCGCGATCCCAACGGGATCCGTCCGCTGGTACTGGGCAAGCGCGAGCACAACGAGGGCTTCGAATACATCGTCGCCTCCGAGTCGGCGGCGCTGGACATCCTGGGCTTCCAGCGGGTGCGCGACGTGCTCCCGGGCGAGGCGCTGGTGATCACCGCGCGCGGCGAGCTGTTCTCCGAGATCTGCGCCGAGCCGAAACAACACGCGCCCTGCATCTTCGAATACGTCTACTTCGCCCGCCCGGACTCGATGATCGACAACGTGTCGGTGCACAAGGCGCGCATGCGCATGGGCGTGAAGCTGGGCGAGAAGATCCTGCGCCTGCGCCCTGATCACGACATCGACACCATCATCCCGATTCCGGATACCTCGCGCGACGCCGCGCTGGAGATTTCCAACGTGCTGGGCGTGAAGTACCGCGAAGGGTTCATCAAGAACCGCTACGTGGGCCGCACCTTCATCATGCCGGGCCAGAGCGAGCGGGTGAAATCGGTGCGCCGCAAGCTCAATCCGATCCACCTGGAATTCCGCAACCGGGTGGTGCTGCTGGTCGACGATTCGATCGTGCGCGGCACCACCTCGCAGCAGATCGTGCAGATGGCCCGCGACGCGGGCGCGCGCAAGGTCTATCTCGCGTCGGCGGCGCCGCCCGTGCGCCATCCCAACATCTACGGCATCGACATGCCGGCGGTGGACGAACTGGTCGCGCACGATCGCAGCGTCGAGGAAATCGAGAAGCTGCTCGGCTGCGACTGGCTGGTCTACCAGGACCTGGAAGACCTGGAAGCGGCGGTGCGCGAAGGCAATCCGCAACTGACCAGGTTCGATTCGTCCTGCTTCGACGGCGAGTACGTCACCGGCATCGAGTCCGGCTACTTCGAGCGCATCCAGCAGGCGCGTTCGGACGAAGCCAAGCGCAAGCGCCGGGTGTCTTGAGGGCGGGGATTGGGGATTCGGGATTGGCAAAAAGCCGGGAACGAATTACCTGAAGCATCCAGACTTGTCATGAGTGCTTTGCCGGGCAATCTGTTCGACGCCGCGCGCATCTGCCTGGATGCGGCGATCGTCGATGACAAGGTGGCGTTGACCCAGCGGTTCGCCGACGCCTTCCAGCGCGGCGAACTGGCGGTTCCGACGGAAGCACCGGCACCCGAACCGATCCGCATGCCGGGGCGACCGCCGCGACCGGCGCTGGTGCATCCGCGCGATCTGCCGCGCCGCGGCCTGGGCAATCCGCAGGGCAGGGCGGCCTTCATCCATGCCATCGCGCATATCGAGCTCAACGCCATCGATCTGGCGTGGGATGCGGTGTATCGGTTCCGTGGCCTGCCGGCGGATTTCTACGCCGACTGGGTGGGCGTGGCCTGCGACGAATCACGTCATTTCATGCTGCTGCGGGATCGCCTGCGCGGGTACGGCCATGACTACGGCGACTTCGACGCCCACAACGGCTTGTGGGAAATGACCGAGAAGACCGCGCACGACGGCCTGGCGCGGATGGCGCTGGTGCCGCGCGTGCTGGAGGCGCGCGGGCTCGATGTCACACCCGGAATGATCGTCAAGCTGCGTGAACTGGGCGACGATGCCACGGCCGACATCCTGGAAATCATCCTGCGCGAGGAAGTCGCGCATGTCGCCGCCGGGTCGCGTTGGTACCGCTGGTACTGCGAACACGCCGGCATCGAGCCGCGCGAGCGATTCCGCGAATTGTTGAAGGAGTACGCGGGCGGCTACCTGCATGGTCCGTTCAACCTGCAGGCGCGGTTGATGGCAGGCTTCGACGAGGACGAACTGCTCGCCCTGCAGGCGGAAGCGCAGCGTTAGCGGAGCAAGCTCCGCTTTACGTGTAGCGCCGAGCTTGCTCGGCGGTGGGACGTTTCGGTGTGTGGAAGGCGCCAGCGGAGCAAGCTCCGCTCTACGTGTAGCGCCGAGCTTGCTCGGCGGCGGGGGCGTTGCGGTGTGTGGACGGTGCCAGCGGAGCAAGCTCCGCTCTACGTGTAGCGCCGAGCTTGCTCGGCGGCGGGGGCGTTTCGGTGTGCGGATGGCATCAGCGGAGCAAGCTCCGCTCTACGTGTAGCGCCGAGCTTGCTCGGCGCGGGGGCGTTGCGGTGTGTGGACGGTGCCAGCGGAGCAAGCTCCGCTCTACGTGTAGCGCCGAGCTTGCTCGGCGGTGGGGTGTTTCGGTACGCGGATGGCATCAGCGGAGCAAGCTCCGCTCTACGGGGTGAAGGGCAGGGATTCGAGGATCCAATCGTTCGCGTCCACCCGCAGCACCGAGCCCTGTTCGTACCAGTCGCCCAGCACGATGCGCCGGCAGGCGCGGCCATCGATGCCGAGGTCGTGGATGGCGGGACGGTGGGTATGACCGTGGATCAACGTATCCACGCCAAACCGGCGCAGGGTGGCTTCCACGGTGGCCGGGGTCACGTCGGTGACGGTTTCGAACTGCGCACGGTCGTCCTGGATCATGCCCTGCTGGCGTGCCTGGCTGGCAGCGCGCGCCTGCGCGGCGAACGCCAGGCGCGCGGCCAGCGGTTGGCCGAGGAACTGTCGTTGCCAGGCCGGATCGCGGGTCTGCGCGCGGAACTGCTGGTAGGGGACGTCGTCGGTGCACAGCAGGTCGCCGTGCATCAACAGGGTCGGGCGGCCGTACAGGGTCACCACCGCCGGATCCGGCAGGATGCGCATGCCGGCGCGCCGGGCGAAAGCGTCCCCGACCAGGAAATCGCGGTTGCCGCGGATGAAATACACCGGCACGCCGAGATCGACCACTTCGCGGATGCGGTCGGCCACGTAGGCGCCGGTTTCGGACGGGTCGTCGTCGCCGACCCAGGCTTCGAACAGGTCGCCCAGGATGTACACCGCCTCGGCCTGGCGCCCTTCGCGATGCATGAAGGCACCGAACAGTTCGGTGATGGCCGGGCGTTCGGCATCCAGGTGCAGATCGGAGATGAAGAGCGTGGTCATGGGGGGATGATAAGGCAGCCGGGATTGGGGATTCGGGATTGGGGATTGGGGGTTGGGGGTTGGGGGGATAAGCCATTCGCGGAGGAAACCGAAGTTTTCATGCGGTCGAGCTTTTCCGAATCCCCAATCCCGAATCCCCAATCCCCGCCTTCAAGGTAAAATCGCCCCATTCAGTTTGCCGAGTCCGTCCATGACCTGCCGTACCCGTTTCGCCCCCAGCCCCACCGGCTACCTGCATATCGGCGGTGCCCGCACCGCGCTGTACTGCTGGCTGGAGGCGCGGCATCGCGGTGGCGATTTCATCCTGCGCATCGAGGACACCGATCGCGAGCGCAGCACCCAGGCCGCCATCGATGCGATCCTGGAAGCGATGGACTGGCTGGGGCTGGACTACGACGAAGGCCCGATCTACCAGACCCAGCGCGTCGATCGGTACCGCCAGATCGCCGAGCAGCTTGTCGCCGACGGCAAGGCGTACTACGCCTACGAGAGCAAGGAGGAACTCGACGCCATGCGCGAGGCGGCGATGGCCGCCCAGCAGAAGCCGCGCTATGACGGCCGCGCCCGCGACCTGAACCTGCCTTGCCGCGAGGATCCCAACCGGGTGATCCGGTTCAAGAATCCCACCGAAGGCAGCGTGGTGTTCGACGATCGCATCAAGGGCCGCATCGAGATCAGCAACAGCGAACTCGACGACATGGTGATCTTCCGTCCGGACGGCTTTCCCACCTACAACTTCGCGGTGGTGGTCGATGACTGGGACATGCGCATCACCGACGTGATCCGTGGCGACGACCACATCAACAACACCCCGCGCCAGATCAACATCTACGAGGCGCTGGGCGTGCCGGTGCCGAAGTTCGCGCACATGCCGATGATTCTGGACGAACAGGGCGCCAAGCTGTCCAAGCGCACCGGCGCGGCCGACGTGATGCAATACAAGGACGCCGGCTACCTGCCGCACGCGCTGATCAACTACCTGGCGCGGCTTGGCTGGTCGCACGGCGACCAGGAAATATTCAGCCGCCAGGAGCTGATCGACCTGTTCTCGGTGGAGGACGTCAATTCCAAGGCCGCGCGCCTGGACATGGCCAAGCTGGGCTGGGTCAACCAGCATTACCTGAAGTCGGACGAGCCGGATGCCATCGCACCGCACCTGGAATACCAGCTGCGCAAGCTGGGCCTGGATGTCGGGCAGGGTCCGCGTCCAGCCGAAGTGGTGGTGGCGATGCGCGATCGCGTGCAGACGCTGAAGGAAATGGCCGAGCGCGCCGCCGTCTGGTACCTGCCGCTGGAGAGCTACGACGAGGCCGCGGTCGCCAAGCACCTCACCGCCGCCGCGCACGCGCCGCTGGCCAAGGCGCGGGAGCTGCTGGCGCAGGCTACGGAATGGACCGTCGAGTCGGTGTCCGCCGCCCTGCACGACACCGCCGCCGCGCTGGAAACCGGCATGGGCAAGGTTGCCCAGCCGATGCGGGTGGCGATCACCGGTACCCAGGTCAGCCCGGACATTTCCCAGACCGTCTACCTGGCGGGTCGCGAGCAGGCCTTGAAACGCATCGATGCAGCGCTTATCAAGACAGGCGGAGCTGCCTGAAACGAGGGACCCCATGCCCAAGACGCATAGTTGTACGGATCCGAAGCACCATGTCAGCGACGCGCGCGGTTTCGTGCGCGCCGTCGAACACGCGTGCCAAGAGCGCGGTCTGCGGCTGACACCGATCCGTACCCGCGTGCTGGAACTGATCGCCGACGCCGGCAAGCCGGTGAAGGCCTATGAACTGCTCGACTGGGTGCGCGCCACCAAGGGCGTGGGCGCGGACGCCCCGCCGACGGTATATCGCGCGCTGGACTTCCTGATGGCGAACGGTTTCGTGCACAAGCTGGAATCGGTCAACGCCTTCGTCGCTTGCCATCATCCCAACAGCGCCCAGCATTCGGTGCCGTTCCTGATCTGCGACCGCTGCCACAGCGCGGTGGAGCTGGAGGATCGCGAAGTGGTGGATCAACTGGAGCGGCGCGCCAAGGCGCTGGGCTTCCAGCCACAGGCGCAGACCCTGGAAGTGCACGGCCTGTGCGCCCGCTGCGCCGAAGCCGCCAGCGCGGATTGAGTTGGAATGCAATTGTGTTGTGGGAGCGACGTAAGTCGCGATGCCTTTCGCGTACCGCTCATCGCGACTTACGTCGCTCCCACAAGGGACATGCAGGCGTCATCCGGATGATCAAGCCGTCGCCAGCTTGAGCCTCGGTGCGTTCTCGCGGATCGGCAGGTTGGCTGCGGCGGCCAGCAGCGCCAGCGCCATGTCGGCGTACCACATCAGCGAATAGTTGCCGAAGCGCTCCATCACCACGCCGCCGAGCCAGGCGCCGAAGAAACCGCCCAGTTGATGCGACAGCAGGGTCAGGCCGAACAGCGTGCCCAGATAGCGCGGACCGAACAGCTTGCCGACCAGGCCGGCGGTCGGCGGCACGGTCGCCAGCCAGGTGAAACCCAGCGCCGCGGCGAACATGTAGAAGGTGAGCGGCGTCGGCGGCGACAGCAGGTAGATCGCGATCATCACCGCGCGGCTGGCGTACATCACCGCCAGGATCCACTTCATCCGGAAGCGCTGGCCCAGCGCACCCGCCGCGAGGCTGCCGGCGACATTGAACAGGCCGATCAACGCGATGGACGCGGCGGACACACTGGCCGGCAGACCGCACAGGGCGATCTCGCCGGGCAGATGGGTGACCAGGAAGGCGATATGCACGCCGCAGGTGAAGAAGCCCAGATGCAGCATCCAGTAACTGCGATCACGCAGGGCGATACGCAACTGTTCGCGCAGGGTGATTTCCACGGTGGGCGGCGCACCGTCGGAACCCGCGGCAGGCGCCGGCACCGCTCGCCGACGCAGCGGCCAGGCCAGCGGAATCGCCGCCAGGGAGGCCAACGCCAGGCCGTACATCGCGGTGGCCCAGCCGGCGACGCTGATCATCATCTGCACCAGCGGCGCGAACACGAACTGGCCCATCGAACCGCCGGCGTTGATGAAACCGGCGGCGAAGGAACGCTGTTCCGGCGCCATCTGCTGCGCGGTGGCGCCGATCAGGATGGAGAAACTGCCCGCGCCCGCGCCCGCGGCGGTGAGCAGGCCGAGGGTGAACATCAGGCCCCATTGCGACTTCATCCACGGCGTCATCGCCAGGCCGATCGCCAGCAGCACCGCGCCCAGCACCAGTACACCGGTCGAGCCGCGCTTGTCGGCGAACGCGCCGAACACCGGCTGCACCGCGCCCCAGGTGAACTGGCCGATCGCCATCGCGAAGCTGATCGCGGCGATGCCGACACCGGTGCTCTCGTGGATCGGCGCGACGAACAGGCCGGTGGTCTGGCGCGCGCCCATCGTGATCATGAGCGTGGCGGCGGCGGCGAGCAGCAACGCCCAGGGCATGCGGGAGCTGGCGGTCATTCTGCGGCCTCCTGGTCATGCAGGCGTTCGGTCAATGTGTCGAGATCGGCATGCAGGCGGGCGACCGCGTCGGCACCGAACGCCTCGTCGATGATCCCTTGTGCGCGCTGCCAGTGTGGGCGTGCCGCCTCCAGCCGCTGGCGGCCGGCATCGCTCAGTTGCAGCAGGCGTTGGCGCGCATCCTCGCCGCGCGTCTCGGCCAGCAGGCCGACGGCCAGCAGCGGTTTGAGGTTGCGGGTGAGGGTGGTGCGATCCATGCCGAGTTCGTCGGCCAGGCTGCCGAGCGTGCGCGGCGATTCGCCGGCGCGGCGCAGGATGCTGTACTGATTGAGGCTCAGATCCACCGCCGCCAGTTCGCGGTCGTAGATCTGGGTGACCCGACGGGTCGCCCGGCGCAGATGGAAGCAGGTGCAAGGGCTTCGGAAGGAAGACATGGACGCGGACCCGGGGCGGGAGCTGGATTATATGTGCATATACACATAAATCAACAACTAGCCGTAGAGCGGAGCTTGCTCCGCTGGAACGATCCGTTCGCGGGAGAGTTGAAGCCGCCGGGCAAGCCCGGCGCTACAGGCGGGCCCGTTCTGTGGTCCCCATAAGCAAAACGGCCACCCTTGCGGGTGGCCGTGCTTCGCACAGGCGGAGAGAGGCCCGTCAGAAGTAGGCGCGGATGCCGAACGCCACGCCGCGGCCCGGCAGCGGCGAGAAATCACGCAGCAGCGAGGTATGCGGGCGGGCTTCCTTGTCGGTCAGGTTGCTGCCGTCCAGGAACAGTTCCCAGCTGGTTTCCGGCCGATCCCAGCGATACGCCAGGTGCGCATCGACCAGGGTGTAGCCGGGGCTGGGCTCCTCGTTCTGCGCGACGTCGTCCTGCTTGGCGTAGCGAACCGCCCCCACCGATGCGCGCCAGCCGCCCAGCGACCAGTTCAGGTCGGCACCGAGGCGGGCCGGGGCGATGCGCGGAAGATTGCCGCCCTGGGCGAGGTCGATCGTGTAGCGATGGAAGTGGTCGTCGTGCGGCACGGCGAGCTGCACGCGACGCGTGCCCGTGCCGTCCAGCTCCGCACGCACGCGGTCGCCGAACAGGCGCAGATCCCAGGCACCGGCCTGCTCGGAATCAACCAGCTTGATCCGTGCTTCGGCTTCCACGCCCTTGAACTTCGCATCCTGCTGCGTCCACAGCCGCACCGGCAGCCCTTCCTCGACACCGGTGTCGGCCAGGTAGATGAAGTCCTTGAAGTTGGTCTGGTAGACCGCCAGCTTGAAGTCAATGCGATCGGTATGCGCGTGCAGGCCGATTTCCGCGCGGCGGCCACGCTCCTTGTCCAGATTGGCGTCGCCGACCTCGATCGACTGCGTGGCGACGTGCGTGCCGCCGGCGAACAGTTCCTCGTTGGTGGGTGCGCGCTCGGAGCTGTCCAGGCCGAAGCGCAGATCGAAGACCGGATTGATGCGCCAGATCGCCGCACCCGACAGGCTGGTCACGTCGAAATCGCGGTTCGCATGGCCTTGCGGATCCAGCTTGACCTGCTCATGGCGGCCACCGAGTTCGAGTTTCCAGGGGCCGAAGTCCTTTTCCTGCACCACGAACATGCCGAGGGTATCGGTGAGGGTATCCGGGACGAAGGCTTCCTCGCCGATCGCGCCGAAATCGCTGCGGCCATACTGCAGGCCGAACGCGCCACGCCAGCCATGGAACTCCTTCTGCACCGCTTCCAGGCGCAATTCGCGGCCGCGGTTGGTGAAACGGGTGGCCGGCATGCCCCCTTCCAGTTCGACGTGCTCGTAATCGTTGTAGGCGCCGCGCAGGTTGATCGCCTGCAGGAACGAGAACGGATCGTAGACGCCGGCCTTCACGTCGATGCGGTTCTGCACCATGTCGATGCGGACCGGACCTTCTTCCTCGTGCGCTTCCTCTTCCTCGCCTTCGTGCTCGTGGCCGTGGCCGTGGCCGTCGTCATGCACGTGCGCGCCGGCGGGAATGCCGTAGTTGTTGCGGTAGGTGCTGGCGGCCAGGCCGAAGTACGCCTTTTCGCCCAGCCAGGTCGCGCCGACCGCGCCGGCGCGGGTGCGCACCGAACTGTTCGGCAGCGTGCCCTTGGGCTGCTCTTCCTCGTGCGCGTGATCCTCTTCGCCTTCGTCATGGTGTTCGAGCACCGCGTAGCCGGGAATGTCGTAGTCGTCGGTGTTGCGTACCAGGCCGTCCACATGCAGGACCCAGTTGCCGTTGACCCCGTCGAGCCGGAACATGCCGCTGCGCTCGTCGTTGACGGTGTTGCCGCGTACTTCCACCCGGCCGCTGAAAGGATCTTCCGGAAGGGTGTCGGGCAGGCGGCCGTCGACCACGTTGACCGCGCCGCCGATCGCGCCGCTGCCGAACAGCAGGGTGGCGGGGCCTTTCAGCACTTCGATCTGATCGGCCAGGAACGGCTCGATGCTGACCGCGTGGTCGGCGCTGACGGTGGAAGCATCCATCGAGCCGATGCCGCCTGACAGCACCTGCACGCGCGGGCCTTCCTGGCCGCGGATGATCGGGCGGCCGACGCCGGTGCCGAAGAAGGTGGTCTGCACGCCGGGCAGCTTGGAGACGGTGTCGCCCAGGGTGGCGGCCTTGCTGCGGTCCAGTTCCTCGCCGACCAGCACTTCCACCGGCTTGGCCAGCGATTCCGCGCTGCCCTTCAGCGGCGAGGCGGTCACCACCACGGCGTCCAGGTCCCGGGGAGTGCGGGTCGTGTCGGCGTCGGCGGCGATCGCCGTGGCGCCGGCCGGAACGAGGACGGCGACAGCCAGGGCACGGGCGAGCAGATGGCGGCGGGGGAGGGAGCGGAATGGCTTCATGTGGGAGGCGGTCCGAATGAATGGAGGGGGACTTGACGGATGTTATAATATACCAATACCGAAAAGGTACCCCTCCCGGAAGTCATACTTGCCGCCATGAACGAACGTTTCCGCCGCCTGCTGGATCGCTTTGGTGCCACCGGTTCCCTGATTTGCGCCGTCCACTGCGCGCTGACCCCGTTCCTGCTCGCGGCGATTCCGTCGCTGGGCCTGTCCGCCTGGCTGGGCGACGGTTTCGAACGTGCATTCGTGGTCTTCGTGACCGTGCTCGGCCTGTTCAGCCTGCTCTGGGGCTATCGTCGCCATCGCGCATTCCGGGCGCTCGGGCTCCTGATCGTGGGTCTTGTCACCCTCTGGGCGGGGGTGCTCTACCCACCGCTGCACGAATCGGCAATCGTCCACGCCGTCGTCATGACCCTGGGCGGCACCCTGGTCGGGCTGGCCCACGTGGTCAACCTGCGCCTGAACCACTGGCACATCCACGACGCCAGCTGCGCGCACTGAGACACGCGGGTCAAGGCTTTCAGGCCCCGCTGTGATAGGCTTTGCGGCCTCGCGCACGGCCCCGCCCGGGTCGTTTCGCCAGCGCGGCAATTCAATGAATCAGGAGAACAACGATGGGCAAGGGTGACCGCAAAACCGCCAAGGGCAAGCGCTACGTGTCCAGCTACGGCAACGCGCGCAAGAGCACCATGGCCAAGGCCGGTGTCGCCGCGACGGCGACCACCAAGAAGACCGTGGTGAAGGCGCCGGCCAAGAAGGCCGTGGCCAAGAAGGCCGTCGCCAAGGCCTGAGCCTTTCGTACCGGATCCGCGGATCCGGCGACGGGAAAAAGAAAACCCCGGCTCGCGCCGGGGTTTTTCTTTGCGCCGATACCGCGTGGCCTGCGTGCTCCCGCCCTGTCAGCGCCGGCCCTCGACCAGCATGCGCGTCGCCAGGCCGGCCAGCACGGTGCCCATCAGCCAGCGTTGCGCGACCTGCCACAGTGGGCGTTGCCCGATGAACAGGGCGATCGAACCGGCCATGGCGACAATCAACGCATTGACGCTGACGCTCACCGAGATCTGGGTGAACCCGAGCAGCAGCGACTGGGACAGCACGCTGCCGTGCGCGGGGTCGATGAACTGCGGCAGCAGCGACAGGTACATCACCGCGACTTTCGGATTGAGCAGCGTGGTGGCGAAACCCATCGCGAACAGCTTGCGGGGGCCATCCTGGGGCAGGTCGCGTACCTGGAACGGTGAGCGCCCGCCGGGTCGGATGGCCTGCCAGGCGAGGTAGAGCAGGTACAGCGCGCCGGCGAGCTGCAATGCGTCGTAGGCGTAGGGAACCGCCATCATCAACGCGGTGATGCCAAAGGCCGCGCAAAGCACATAGAACACGAAACCCAGGGCAACGCCGCCCAGCGAAACAAGGCCGGCCATGCGTCCCTGGGAAATCGACCGGGACACCAGGTAGATCATGTTCGGACCCGGTGTCAGCACCATGCCCAGGCAGATGAGGGCGAAGGCGACCAGGGTGGACGACTGCGGCATGTCGGTATTCTCGGCGGGAGGAAAGTGTGGGAGCCGCGCCACTGGCGAAGGTTCGTCGCCAGCGGGAGCGAAGGGAGCGGCGAATCGTCAGCGCACCCGCCGGCCATCGGCATACACGCCCGCCACCAGCTCGCCGCCCAGCCAGTAGCTCAACTGCGCGGGCTGGGCGATGTTCCAGAGTACGAAATCCGCGCGCCGCCCGACCGCGAGCGCACCGCGATCCGCCAGGCCAAGTGCGCGCGCGCCTTGGGTGGTGGCGCCGCGCAGTGCTTCTTCCGGAGTCAGCCGGAAGTGCGTGCAGGCCAGCGACATCGCCAGTCGCAGCGACTGCAGGGGCGCGGTGCCGGGATTGCAGTCGGTCGCCACCGCCATCGGCACGCCGTGGGCGCGGAACGCCTCCAGCGGCGGCAGCCTGGTTTCGCGCAGCACGTGGAAGGCACCCGGCAGCAGCACCGCGACCGTGCCGTGCCCCGCCATCGCGCGCACGCTGTCCTCGGAGGTGTACTCGACGTGGTCCGCCGACAGGCCGTCGAACTCGGCGACCAGCGCGGCGCCATGACCGTCGCTCAACTGATCCGCATGCAGCTTGACCGGCAGGCCGAGTGCGCGCGCGGCCTCGAACACCCGGCGGGTCTGCGCGGCATCGAAGGCGATGCGCTCGCAGAAGGCGTCCACCGCATCGACCAGCCCTTCGGCATGCAGCTGCGGCAGCCATTCGCATACCGCGTCGATGTACGCGTCGGCGCGTCCGCTGTATTCCGGCGGCAACGCGTGCGCGCCAAGGAAGGTGGTGCGCACGGTGATGCCGAGCTGCTCGCCGATCCGGCGCGCGACCCGCAGCATCTTGCGCTCGTTGGCCAGATCCAGGCCGTAGCCGGACTTGATTTCCAGGGTGGTCACGCCATCGGCGAGCAGCGCGCGCGCGCGGGGCAGCGACTGCGCCAGCAGTTCGTCCTCGCTGGCGGCGCGGGTGGCGCGCACGGTGGACACGATGCCGCCGCCGGCGCGAGCGATTTCTTCGTAACTGACGCCTTGCAGGCGCTGTTCGAACTCGCCGGCGCGATCCCCGGCGAAAACGGTGTGGGTATGGCAGTCGACCAGGCCCGGGCTCACCCATTGGCCTTCGGCATGCAGCGTCGGGCGATCGCCATCGTCGCCGAGACGCTCCCAATCCACGCGGGAACCGACGAAATCGAGCAGGCCGTCGCGCCAGGCCAGCACGCCCTGCTCGATGACGCCGTAGCCGGCATCGCCAGTCAATGTGATCAGGTTTGCGTCCAGCAGGACGCCGTCGGAGGGATGCGTGGAAGAAGCGCTCATGCGGCCATTTTAGAACGCCGTGGTATTCAACCGAACAAATCGCCCGCCGGCAGCGCGCCCTCCAGGGTCAGCAGGTACTGCTTGGTCGGCAGGCCGCCGCCGAATCCGGTCAGACTGCCGTCCGCGCCAATCACGCGATGGCAGGGCAGCACGATGGGCAGAGGATTGCGCCCGTTCGCCGCGCCGACCGCGCGGGTAGCGGTCGGCTTGTCCACGCGCCGCGCCAGTTCCGCGTAGCTGATGGTCTGTCCGTAGGGAATGTCGGCGAGCGTGTGCCAGACGATGCGCTGGAAGTCGGTTCCCTGCGGCGCGAGCGGCAAATCGAACTGCTGGCGCTCGCCGCGGAAGTACTCGCCCAGCTGGCGCGCGGTTTCGCGCATCACCGCGTTGTCGCCCGGTTGCCAGTCCGGTGAACGCTTGTACGGATGGCGCGGATTGTCGAATTCGATCACGCGCAGCGCGGCATCGTCGGCCACCAGCAGCAGCGGGCCGACCGGGCTGTCGATGTGGCGGTAGTGCAAGGGAGTGTTCATGGCGTGGACACGGGCAATGGTGAAGCGGGCAAGGGTTTGGGAGCGGGCATGCTGTCGCGCCACAGTTGGATCACCGCGTAGGCGCGCCAGGGGCGCCACGCCTCGGCGCGGGCGGTGAGGGCTTTCGCGGTCATCCGGCTGCCGTCGGTGGGCACGGCTTTCTGCAATACCAGATCGTCGGCGGGAAATGCGTCGGGATGGCCGAGCGCGCGCATGGCCATGTAGTTGGCCGTCCACGGACCGATGCCCGGCAGGGCGACCCAGCGCGCGGTGAAATCGTCCAGCGTGCGTTCGCCGCGAAAATCCACGCGGTCTTCCAGCAGTGCGCGCGCCATCGTGTTGATGGTGGCGGCGCGGGCACGGGTCAGGCCGATCGCGGTGAGATCGACATCGACCAATGCCTCGGCGGAGGGGAACAGGTGCGCGAGTCCGGTGCCGAACGGGACCGGCAACGGGGTGCCATGCCGCTGGGCCAGGCGCGCCGTGAGCGTGCGCGCGGCGGCCACGCTGACCTGCTGGCCGATGATCGCGCGCACCGCGATCTCGAAGCCGTCCCAGCCGCTGGGCAGGCGCAGGCCGGGGCGCTTGCGCAGCAGCGGGCGCAGGCGCGAATCGGCGCCCAGCGCCCGCGCGATCGCCTGCGGATCCGCATCCAGGTCGAACATGCGGCGGATCCGGTTGACGATGGCGAGCAACTGCGCCGGCGCGGCGCCATGCAGTTCCAGCCGCAGCGCGTGATCGTCGGGCTTCGCGCTCCAGCGGCTGACCCGCAACCAGCCCGGCGCGTCGGCGCCGCCGATGACGCGCGCGTAGCTGTCCGCGTCCACGTACTCGACGCCGGGCAGGGCGCGGCCGCGCAGGAAGTCCAGCATGGCCTCGAAGTCATACGGTGGCCGGTAACCAAGCCGCAGGGCGACGCCTTCGTCTTCCACCGTCGATTCGCGCTTGCGCAGATCGCGAGGCGCCATCCGGTAGGCCTCGCGGAAGGTGGTGTTGAAACGGGTCAGGCTGCCGAATCCCGCCGCCAGCGCGACCTGGGTGATTGGCAGGCGCGTCTCGGTGAGCAGTTGCTTGGCGAACAGCAACCGACGGGTACCGTGCACGCCGACCGGGCTGGCACCCAGCCGATCGTTGAACAGGCGCCGCAACTGGCGTTCGCCCAGTCCCAGCGAACCGGCCAGATCCGCCAGCGGGCGATCGGCCAGCGCGCCCTGGTCGATCAGCTTCAGTGCCCGTGCGACGGTTTCATCGCCCCGCCGCCAGGCGCCGTCGCTGGGCGACAGTTCCGGCCGGCAGCGCAGGCAGGGGCGGAAGCCGTCGGCCTCCGCCGCGGCGGCGTTCGGATAGTAGGTGACGTTGGCCGGCTTCGGCGCCGGCGCGGGACAGATCGGCCGGCAGTAGATGCGGGTGCTGGTGACGGCGGTGAAGAACAGGCCGTCGAAGCGTGGGTCACGGCTCAGCCGCGCCTGTTCGCAGACGCGGTGATCGGGCAGGCCGGCGGGGAGGGGGGCGGAGGACATGCGTGCAGGCTAGCACCGCCCACGGCCCCCGACTCACCGTTTTCGGACATCAATGCCGGGATGGTGAAGCAGCCTCGGCGTCGCTCAGGATCGGCAGCAGGGTCCGCGGATCGCCATCGTTGGGCGCGGGCGTGACGCCCAGCAGGCGGGCCAGCAGCGGATAGACGTCGACATTGTCGAAGCCGGGCACGACAAGGCCGTGCCGGAACGCTGGACCGCGCGCCAGGAAGATCGCGCGCATCGAGGGCAGCGCCGGGTCGTAGCCATGCGAGCCGCCGCCCTTCCAGCCGTTGCGGCGCCACCGTTCGACCGCCTCGCGTTTCACCAGCAGCCAGCCTTCGTCGGCCTGGCAGACGATGGCGGGCACGCGCGGATGGGTGCCGTAGTGCCAGCGCGCGGGCATGTCCTGCTTGCGCCAGCATTCGGCGTGATCGCGTCGGCCGAGCAACTGCCGCTCGGCGGCGGCCTCACGGCCGGGGCGGGGGTTGAAACCGACCACCTGGCCGACGGTGATGGCATCCGCGTCATCCGGGGACACCCGATCCTCGATGACCATCACGCGCTCGGGCGACGTCGCGGTCATGCCGTGATCGGAGACCACGATGAGGTTCACGCGATTGCGTTCGCCGCGGGCGTCGATGCCGTCGACGAGCTGGCCGATGGCGGCATCGATCGCCTTCAGGGTGTCCTCGACATTGCGCGAAGCCGGGCCGTTGTCATGGCCGGCGGTGTCCACGTGCTCGAAATACAGCGTGATCAGGCGCGGCCGCTCGGTCGCCGGCAGATCCAGCCAGGCCTGCACCTGGCGCACGCGATCATCGATGGCGAAGGCCTTGTCGAACGGGAACCATTGGGTGGGGCGGACGCCCTGCACGGCGGCTTCGGAACCCGGCCAGAACATGGTCGCCGTACGCAGCCCGGCCTTCTCCGCGCCAACCCAGATCGGTTCACCGCTCCACCAGCGAGAGTCGCCCACCGCTTCGCGGTCGCTCAGCGAAAAGTTGCCCAGGTGCTCGTCGAACATCGTGTTGCTGATGATGCCGTGATGATCCGGGCGCAGGCCGGTGACCAGGGTGTAATGGTTGGGGAAGGTCAGCGAGGGGTAGGAGGGATTCATCCACTCGGCGCGCACGCCGTCCTCGGCCAGCCGGGTCAGATGGGGCGTGATGCCGCGCTGGAGGTATTCGGCGCGAACGCCGTCGAGCGAGATCAGCAGGAGGGTGGCGGGTTCCCGGGGGGGAATGGAGGCGGAGTGCGGAGCGCGGGTCGCGCAGCCGGCCGACAGCAGCAATGCGGCGGCCAGCCACGCGGCCCTGACGAATGGCAGGCGCATGGAAGGACGGATGGGAATGGAATGCGCAAAGCTTGGCAGGTTTCGGAGAACTTCGCATGACAGACGGTCTACGACTTTCGGCCCTGCTGGGGCTGGCGGGCCTGGCGACGGGCGTCGCGGCCGTTGAGCCGCCGCCGCACCCGGGGATGGCAAGCGACGCGCGATGCGCGGTTTGGACGCGGGAACTCGGCTTCGCCGACGCCCTCGCACGGCACGACGCCACCGCCTTCGCCGGCTTCCTCCACGCCGACGCGGTGTTCGGCGTGGGTCATCAGCCCACCCGCGGTCGTGACGCCATCGTGGCCGACTGGATGCCGCTGATCGAAGGCAAGGCGCTGGAACTGCGCTGGTATCCGGAGCGGGTCTCGGTCGGCGGCGACGGCCGCACGGCCTACTCCAGCGGTCCGGCGCTGTACCGCAATCCGAAGGACGGCAGCCATCGGCTGGGACGCTTCGGATCGGTGTGGCAGCAGGATCGCGACGGTCAGTGGCGGGTGATTTTCGACGACGGCGTGCGTCCGCTACCGGTCGACGAAGCGGGGGTCAAGGCGTTCGAGGCGGGACGCCGCGATGCCTGCCCGGCCGCCTGATCAGCACGCGTCCGCGCGTCCGGTCACGTAGCGCAGGCCGCGCCGGAGATGACGCAGGAAGGTCGCGTCCGAATACATCGCCATGTCATGGCCCAGCCCCGTGTACCAGGCACGGCCGCCTTCGAAACCGTGGCACCAGGCGATCGGATGATCATCGCCCATGGTCCCGCCGGTGTAGTCGTGCTCGTCCACTGTCGCGATCACTTCGGCCGAACCGCGCGGGTTGCGCCGGTAGTTGTAGATTTCGTCGGTGACCCGCCATTCGCGTCCACGCGCCGCGATGCCATCGTGGCCGAAACGCACGCGGGTGGTCTGCAGCCCGGGTGGATGGCCGAGGAACCACGCACCGACCAGTTCGCCGTACCACGGCCAGTCGTATTCGGTATCCGCCGCCGCGTGCACGCCCATGAAACCGCCGCCTGCGCGGATGAAGCCTTCCAGCGCCCGTTGCTGTTCCGGATCCAGGATGTCGCCGGTGGTGTTGACGAAGATCACCGCGCGGTAGCGCTGCAATCGAACCGGCGCGAACACCGAGGCATCCTCGCTGGTATCCGCATCGAGTGACTGCCGGCGGGCGATCTCGCGCAGCGCGGTCACCGCCACGGGGATGGAATCGTGGCGGAAACCGGCGGTCTTGCTGAAGATCAGCACGCGCGAGGGCGGGGCAGCCGCGATGGCCGCCGCGGAAACCACGCAGCACATCGCCAACACCAGGGCGCGGAGAAGGATTCGCGGCATCATGCGGCGAGTCTGCCACAGCGGCCGGATGGTTTCAGTGGACACCATGCTGCGCTGCAATTGGCGGTCATGCGGGGCGATGGCTTAGGGTGCGAACCAGGAACATCCGCCGCAGGACGCGCTTCCCCACGAGGTTCTCCATGCGCCATTGGCCGGGTCTGCTCTGCCTGTTGCTGTCATTCGTGTCGGTGCCGGTTTCCGCGGCGGAACCGGCGTCGACGTCGTACGAACTTCCGCGCTGGTCGATTGAACAGCCGCGCGAGAACCGCTACCTCTCGGCGCACGGCCTGCGAGCCTTCGCCGGGGGGTATTCCGAGGACGGGCTGGAACTGTGGACGTTTCCGTTGCAGATCGCGGCAGGCTATCGGCCTGGATTCGTGATCGACGGAAAGATGCGCGACGGGCTGGCCTATCTGGTTTCGGCGGAAGTGGATCCGCTGGGGATGACCCGGCACTACGCGGGGCCGGGTTTTTCGCTGCGCGAGCGCGTGGAGGCGCGTGGCCGTTTGCCCGGTGTCATCGTGCGCTACGAAATGGAAGGCGAAGACATCGGACTGGAAATCCGTTTCCGGCCGTCGCTCAACCTGATGTGGCCGGCGGCGGTGGGCGGGCAGGAGCTGGCCTGGGACGCGCGGGCGAAAGGATTCCTGATCAGCGAACCACGCAGGCAGTTCCGTGCGCTGGTGTCCTCGCCGCAGGCGACGGAGCACAGCGAGCCGAACAACGATCGGCGTGGCAGCGAGTTCGGCCTGCCATTGTTCCTGCGCCTGCAGCCGCAAGCCTGCGGCACGAAACGTTGCGCGGAACTGCTGTTCGCCGGCCAGAGCGAGGCGGACGAGGACGTGCATGCCACCACTGCGGCATTGCAACAGCCCGCGTCGGCGGAAGACGCGGCGCGTTTCGTGTCCTCCGAACGGCTCCGCGTCACCACGCCCGATGCCGATGCCAATCGGGCACTGGGCTGGGCCCAGATTGCGCTGGAGCAGGCGTGGACCTGCAACGCCCGGCTGGGCTGCGGCCTGGTCGCCGGTTACGGGCCATCGCACGGCGCGCGGCGTCCGCAGTACGCGTGGTATTTCGCCGGTGACGGACTGGTCGGCACGCGTGCGTTGATCCACGAAGGACGCTTCGAGCGCGCGGCGGAGGAACTGGCGTTCATCCTGCGCTACCAGCATCCGGACAACGGCATGATCTGGCACGAGATGTCGCAGAGCGCGGGCTTCCTGGACTGGGCCGGCGACTATCCGTACATGTACGTGCATGTCGACATCGCGTTCGATTTCATCGGTGTGCTGGCTGAATACGTCCGCGCCAGCGGCGACACCGGATTCCTGCGCCGGCACTGGCCCGCCGTCCTCAGGGCCTACCGCTATTGCCTGTCCACGCGCGATCCCGATGACGGCCTGCCGCGCGTGCCGGCCGACAAGATGAGCGCGAACGAGCAGGATCGCCTGACCGACGAGTTGACCCTGTCGGCGGCCTGGGTCGAGACCGCGCAGGCCATGTCGGCGTTGGCGCGGGTGCAGGGTGACGAAGTACTGGGTCGCGAAGCCGCCAGTGCCGCCGGGCAGGCGCGCATCCAGTTGCGCAAGCGTTATCGCGACGAGGCCGGCCGGCGCTGGATCAGCGGCTTCAGTCACGCCGGCAAAGCCGGGGAAAGCACCTCGCCGGCGGATCTGGCGGCCATCCGTTCCGGGGCGGCCACGGATGCGGAAGTGGACGCCACGCTGGGCCAGCTCTCACGGCCGGCCTACCTTGCCGCGTGGGGACTGCGCAGCCGGCCGGACACGGCCGCCGACTACGACCCGGAAGCCTATTCGCGCGGCAGCGTGTGGGGGCTTGGCACCGCGATGGCGGCCGAGACCCTGTGGCGCGCGGGCAGGCCGGAGCAGGCGGCGACGCTATGGCGCAGCCTGGTGTCCTGGGCGGGCGCGGATTCGCCGGGGCACATGCACGAGGTCATGCGCGGCGATCGTCCGGAGCCGCAGCGCGAATCGGTGCCGGAACAGACCTGGTCCTCGGCGGCGTTCCTGTCCGCGGCTGTCCACGGCATGCTCGGACTGGACGTGGATGCGCTGGCGAAGCGGCTGCGGTTCGCACCGCGGCCGCCGGCCGGCTGGGATCGCCTGGCCGTCGAAAATGTCCGCATCGGCGACGGCCGTGTCGATCTGCGTTGGCGCAGCATCGCCAATGGCGCCGAACTGGAAATTGAAAACCGCGGGGCGCCGTTTCTGCTGCTCTGGGAACAAGGGCAGGGCGAAGGCGCCAGGCCTGTCGTGATCGAGCGACGCATCGCCACCGGGCACACCCGGTTGGGTGTGCCCTGAGCGGGCGCATGGGTCAAGGCATCGACGGGTGACGGGTTTGCCCAGCCACGGACGACACCGCGCGCAGGAGCAGCGGAGCGAGCTCCGCTCCACGGTTCTCCGGGGGATTACTTTTTCAGATCCACCACGGGCGCGAAGCCACCAAAGATCATCCGCTTGCCGTCGAAGGGCATGGGATTGGCGGCATCCATGCGCGGATCCTCCATCATCTTTTTCATGCCGACGTCGCGGGTCGCCTTGTCCGGCCATTCGATCCAGGAGAACACCACGGTCTCCTCGTCGGTGGCCTTCACCGCGCGGCGGAAATCGGTGACTTGCCCGTCCGGGACGTCGTCGCCCCAGCATTCGATGACGCGGATGGCGCCGAGCTCCATGAAAATCGGATCGAATTCGCCGGCATGGGCGATGAACTTCTCCTTGTTGGCGTTTGGCACGGCGATGAGGAAACCGTCGATGTACGACATGGTGGAGCTCCTGTGCTTTGAGAGGAATGAAAGGTCCGGGATACGGGCCTTCCTGGTGTCGACGAACGGGCAAGGCGGAAATCGACAATGGCCGGGGCCCTGTTCAGGCAGGGGCCGCGAGGACAGCGGTCCATGCGGCGCCATCAGATATGCCGGAGGGACCCGGGTGTTGGCGTGACGGCACGGTTAACATGGGCGAACGCCGGGATGCGTCCGCTGCATCGCCGCGAACGCACCGCATGACGATGAATACCGAAGTCCTCGAACCTCGCGTCCACGCCGCACTCGACAATCCGTTCTGGTCCGCGCTGCAAAGCCTGCACAGCGGCATCGCGCTGCGTGCGGGCGCGGTGGCGCGCTACCCCGCCGAATATGCACCGTTCCTGGGCGTGGCGAGCGCCGCCGACGGGGACATTGGCGCGGAGCTGGAGGTGCTGGTCGCGCCCGGCGAATCCGTCTACCTGATCGGGGTGGTACCGGAAGCACCGCCGGGCTGGCGGCTGGAGACGTTCCGGCCGCTGGCGCAGATGATCCGCACGACGCCGCTGCCGGTGGCCGAGGGGCCGGAGATCCTGTCGCTGGGCGAATCGCATCGCGCCGACGTGCTGGCACTGACCGCGCTGGTCTATCCGCACTACTTCCGTGAACGCACCATGGACATGGGCCGCTACTTCGGCATCTACCAGGACGGACGCCTGGCCGCGATGATCGGCGAGCGCCTGGGAACGGGAGAGTGCCGCGAGATGAGCGCGATCTGCACCCACCCGGATTTCAACGGCCGCGGCTACGCCGGCCGGCTGACCGCCATGCTCGTCAACGACACGCTTGCCCGTGGCGCGTTGCCGTTCCTGCACGTGAGCCACGAGAACCCGCGCGCGCTGCAGTTGTATGAGCGGCTGGGTTTCCGGCATCGGCGCGACATCGGATTCTGGTCGCTGCGGCGGGCCTGAACGCGGCGATCGAAACGCCACGGTTGAAAGGTTCTTCCGTCGTCCCAATCCGGAGGATTCACCTTTCTCCGGCACGCGGGGTATCCATGCAACTGCTCTACCAGACCCATTCGCCCTATGCGCGCAAGGCGCTGGTGTTCGCCCACGAGGCCGGCCTGGCCGATCGGCTGGAGGTGATCCACCACGAGACCAGCCCGGTGCTGCGCAACGAGGCGGTGTTCCGGCAGAACCCGTTGGGCAAGGTGCCGGTACTGCTGCGCCCAGGACAGCCGGCGATCTTCGATTCGGACGTGATCTGCGCCTATCTCGACACCCTGCATACCGGCGCGCGGTTGATTCCCGCCGACGGCGAAGCGCGCTGGCATGCGCTGCGGGTGCAGGCGGTGGCGCAGGGATTGTGCGAGGCCGGCATCGCGGTGCGCTGGGAGACCGTGCGCCGTCCCGAACCGCTGCGCTACCCGCCGCTGCGCGACGGCTACATCGACAAGCTGCTGGCCAGCTACGACTGGCTGGAACAGGAACTGGACGTCGATGCGCCGCCGCATGTGGGACACATCGCGGTCGCCACCGCCCTGGACTGGCTGGCGTTCCGCGAACTGCCGCCGTTCCGGCCGGCACGGCCGCGTCTGGCGGCCTGGTTCGACGCCTTCGCGCAGCGTCCGTCGATGCGGGCCACGCCGCTATCCGGCGACACCCACGACGCCTGAGCCGGGTTGCTGTCATGTTCCTGTCATTTCATCGCAGCAGGATCTTCACGAAACCGTAAAGCGCGCCCATGCCGGACGCGCCGGGCAAGGGCAGACACATGAAGATCAAGGCTTGGCTGCTGGCGGGATTGGCGATGGCGTGGATGCCGGCGGCGTTCGCGCAACAGGAGCCAAAGGCCCCGCACGTCAACATCGAACAGCGGCTCACCGCCGAGCAGATGCGCGCCACCGGCCTGGACCAGCTCACCCCGGCGCAACTGGAACTGCTCAACCGCCTGCTCGGCGAACAGGTCGAGGCGCGCGCGCAGGAGCGCGCAGAGGTCATCGCCCGCACGCAGGCGCCGGAGCGCCGCCCACGCGATGAAAGTTCGCTGATTGGCCTCAACGACGAGCCCATCCACGCGCGCCTCAAGGGCACCGTGGCCGGTTGGGAGCCGGGGACCGTGTTCGAACTGGACAACGGCCAGCAGTGGAAGGTCCTGAAAGGCAAGATGAAGCTGTCGCGCCCGCTGGAATCGCCCGAGATCGTGGTGGTGCCCGG
Organism: Pseudoxanthomonas beigongshangi; assembly: GCF_016820515.1. GTDB lineage: Bacteria > Pseudomonadota > Gammaproteobacteria > Xanthomonadales > Xanthomonadaceae > Pseudoxanthomonas_A > Pseudoxanthomonas_A beigongshangi. The sequence goes on from NZ_JADHDV010000005.1 coordinate 96,496, forward strand.
CGTGGCCGGACGCTGGTTCCTGCAGGTCGAGGAAGACACGCCCAAGGCACGGGTCTACCGGATCGATTGAGGCCCTTGCCGGCGTTGACGTTTTCGCGACGCGCCCGCGGTGAGCATGCGATGAAACCCATCGCAGGAGTCCGCGCATGATCGAAGGCATTCCCGCCCCGCCGCACGTGGCGGCCTTCCGCTTCAGCGGCCAGCTCACCGGCGAGGACTACGACCGGTGCATCGCCGAGATCGAGGCGCGCCTGCACGAGTACCGCCGCATCGGCATCTTCACCGATCTCGCCGGCATGACCGGCCTGAGCGCCGAGGCGATGGCCAAGGATCTGCGCTACGCGGTGCAGAAGTTGGGCGAGTATTCGCGCTTCGCGCGCGCGGCGGTGGTGACCGACAAGCAATGGCTGGGCCGGATTTCCGAGTTCGCCGGGCACCTGCTGCCGGCGACGGAAGTGCGCGCGTTCGAGCCCGCCGAAGCGGAGCAGGCGCTAGCGTGGGCCGCCGAGGTCACGCCCGAGGGCAACGATCCGCCCTGACCCCGGGGGCGCTCCGGAATATCGCGGGCGCTCAACCCAGCAGGGCGCCGAGGCTGGCGCTCACCGCCGCGCCGAGCAGCAGGAAACCCAGCATCGCGAGCCAATGCAGCGAGCGGATGTAGAAGGTTTTCATCGAATCTCCCTGCGCCGGTCCCGCCGGGGTCCGTCGCGGCCTTTCCGTGGCCCCTGTACGCGCATCAACGCCGCACGGGGGCGGCGGCGGCCAAAGGCGGCGAGGGTGGCCGACCGGTGGCATGATGAGCCGATGCAAGGCGTGCCGGAACAATTCGAATCCCCCCGTGACGCGGCCCAGTTCCTGCACCCGCCGCACCGGCCGGGCGTGGAACTGTACCGCGCGCATATCGTCCGGCACGCCTTCGATCCGCATACCCACGAGGCGTTCGGACTGGGCGCCATCGAATCCGGGGCGGAACGCTTCCGCTATGCCGGCGCGGATCACCTGGCATCGGCCGGTTCGCTGGTGCTGATGAACCCCGAGGCGTTGCACACCGGACGCGCGGAAACCGAGGATGGCTGGCGCTACCGGATGATCTATCTGGATCGCGCGGCGCTGGAGGAGATCACCGGCGAATCCGGCTGGTGGTTCGCCGATGCCGTGCGCCCGGATCCCACGCGCGCGTCGCGGGTCACCGCGCTGCTCGATGCGCTGTGGCACGCGCGCGCCGAGCCACTGGCCTTCGATGGTCTGCTGCTGCAACTGCTGGAGACCTTGCGGGACCATGCCCATGTCGGCCGGCCCGAGGGCGCGGAACGCACGCAGCGCTTCGGCGGCGTCATCGACTACCTGCACGCGCACCTGGACCAGCGGGTCAGCCTGGAGTCGCTCGCGGCCGTTGCCGGGCTCAGCCCGTTCCATTTCCTGCGCCGGTTCCGCGACCAGTATCACGTCACTCCGCAGCAGATGCTGATGGCCCTGCGCGTGCACGACGCCAAGCGGCGCCTGGGCGCGGGCGAGTCCCCGGCCGACGTGGCCGCGGCCACCGGCATGGCCGATCAGGCCCACCTGACCCGGGCGTTCGCGCGCCGCTACGGCGTCACCCCGGCGCGCTACCAGCGCCAGGTGCGCGGCTGAGCCGGCGCAATCTGGTGCAAGACGGGACCGGGAACGCCTTCTAGAGTCGGTGTTTTCCGGACGGACGAACACGACGATGTGGGTGGGAACGCTGTACGCGCTGGCGGCCGGGCTGATGTGGGGCCTGGTGTTCGTGGGGCCACTGCTGTTGCCGGAGTATCCCGCCGCATTGCAATCGGTGGGACGCTACCTGGCATTCGGCCTGATCGCGCTGCCGCTGGCCGCCTTCGATCGCGCCGAACTGCGCCGGCTGCGCGCGGCCGATTGGCGCGAGGCGCTCAAACTCGCGGCCATCGGCAACCTGCTGTACTACCTGTGCCTGGCCAGCGCCATCCAGCGCGCCGGCGCGCCGGTGCCGACCATGATCATCGGCACCCTGCCGGTGGTGATCGCGATCAGCGCCAACCTGCGCAACGGCCACCGTGACGGACGCCTGCCCTGGGGCCGGCTGGCGCCTTCGCTGGTGCTGATCGTGCTGGGCATCGCCTGCGTCAACCAGGTGGAACTGCAGGCACTGCGCGACGACCCGCAGGCCGATCCATGGCGATACGCCAGCGGCGCGCTGCTGGCGCTGATCGCGGTGGCCTGCTGGACCTGGTATCCGCTGCGCAACGCCGATTGGCTGCGCGCGCATCCGGATCGCAGTCCGCGCGCGTGGGCGACCGCGCAGGGCGTGGCGATTCTGCCGCTGGCGCTGCTGGGTTACGCGCTGCTGTGGGGCGTGATGAAGCTGCGTGGCGCGGACTTCCCGATGCCGCTGGGACCACGCCCGGAGTTCTTCATCGCCCTGATGGTGGCGATCGGCCTGTTCGCCTCGTGGCTGGGCACGCTGTGCTGGAACCAGGCCAGCCAGCGCCTGCCAACCGCGCTGGTCGGGCAGTTGATCGTGTTCGAGACCCTGGCGGCGCTGGCCTATGCGTTCATGCTGCGCGGGCAGATGCCACGCCCGCTGACCCTGATCGGCATCGGTCTGCTGATCGGCGGCGTGCTGTGGGCCGTGCGGGTGAAACCGGAACCGGTGCTGCGCGCCGAGGACGGCCACGGCCTGTAGCGACGCGTTACCATCGCCGGCAATCCCGGAGCGGGGCAGGGCGATGCGAAAGGCGATGTGGGGAAGGGCGACTGTGCTGTGGGCGCTGCTCGCGGCGTCTTCCTGGGCGCAGGCCGGCGAAGCCGAGGACCGGCGCGACATCCTGGCGGTGGAAACGATCCTGTGCCGTGCATTCGAGGGCGGCGACGCGAAAACCCTGGAGCGCCATCTGGATCCGGGCTTCACTCTGGTCGATTCGCGCGGCGTGGTCACCGGCCTGGCCGCCAACCTCGCCGAAGTGGCGAGCCGGGAACCGCGCTACCGGGTGTTCCGCAATCGGGACCAGCGGATCCGCCTGCATGGCGATGCGGCGATCGTCACTGGAGTGACCCACGTCGAGGGTGATTCGCAGGGACAGGCGTTCACCGCCGATTTCCGTTTCACGGATACCTGGATCCGGTATCCCGACGGTTGGAAGCTTGCCGCCAGTCACGCCAGCCGGTTGGCCGAGGCCCCTTAGCGGCGATTGCCTCCCGTAGCGCCGAGCTTGCTCGGCGGGGCGTGTCCGAAGCCGCCGGCCATGCAGGGCAGCGGAGCAAGCTCCGCTCTACGCGTGGGTTCAGGGCCGGACGTTGCCTGTCGCGCCGAGCTTGCTTGGCGGGGCGTGTCCGAAGTCGCCGGCCATGCAGGGGCAGCGGAGCAAGCTCCGCTCTACGCGTGGGGTTCAGGGTCGGTCCCTGTAGCGCCGAGCTTGCTCGGCGGGACGTGTCCGAAGCCGCCGGCCATGCAGGGCAGCGGAGCAAGCTCCGCTCTACGCGTGGGTTCAGGGGCGGACGTTGCCTGTCGCGCCGAGCTTGCTCGGCGGGACGTGCCCGAAGCCTGCAGGTTCAGGCATGCCTGGGCGCGGTCTCGCGCCAGGCCGCCCAGGCGCCGGACAGCACCCGCCAGGCCGAACGCAGGAACAGCAGCAACAGGGCTGCGCCGACCAGCAGATCCGGCCAGCCGGCGCCGAACAGCCACACGCCCGCGGCGGCGACCAGCACCGCCAGTCCTTCGTAAACATCGTTGCGCGAGCATTCCCAGGCCGAGGCCAGGTTGACGTCGCCGGAACGGTAGGGCGTCAGCAGGCGCAGGCAGATCAGGTTGGCGCCCAGGTTGAGCAGGCCGACCACGCCGATGGTCTCGAACAGCGGCACCGTCGGGTGCGCCAGCCGCCAGCCGATCTGCGCGGCCACCGCGACCGCGGCGGCGAGTATCAGCAGGCCCTTGAACAGCGCGACCTGCGCCTTGGCGCGCGCGCTGGCGCCCACCACCATCAGGCTCAGCGCGTAGGTGGCGGCGTCGCCCAGGTTATCCAGGCTGCCCGACAGCAGCGAGGTGGAGCGGCTGTACAGCGCCGCCGCGATCATCATCAGGAAGGTGGCGAGGTTGATCGCCAGCACGATCGACAGCACCCGCCGCTGGCGCGCTTCCAGCGCGGCGACGTCGATGGTCTTGCCGCAGCCACAGCAGGAGTCGGACATGTCGGACAGCTCGTGAAAAGACGCGTGAAGAGCGACGCGCCGATTCTAGCGCCACCGGAGCCGGAACGATGGAATCAGGCCGCCTGCCGGTGGCGCTGGAACAGCACCCGCTCGGGCCGGTGCAGCGCCATGCCCTGGCCGAAATCCACGCCCAGTCCGGTCAGGGTGGCGATCATTCCGGCATTGCCGACCCATTCGGCGACCACGCTCAGCCCACGCTGGTGGCCGATCTGGGCGATGGCGCTGACGATGGTGCGGCTCATTGCGTCGGTTTCCAGATCGCGGATGAAACTGCCGTCGATCTTGATCACGTCCACCGGCAGGTTCTTGAGGTAGCCGAAGGAGGACATGCCGGCACCGAAGTCGTCCAGCGCGATCCGGCAGCCCGCCTTGCGCAGCCGCTCGATCACCTGCACCACCTTCAGCAGGTTGCGCACCGCCACGGTCTCGGTGATCTCGAAGCACAGCCGCGACGGCGGCACCCGGTGCTCGGCGATCAGCGCCAGGATGAAGTCCGCCAGGTCCTCGTCCTCGATGCTGGCGCCGGACAGGTTGATCGCGCACTGCTGCAAGGGGCGACCATCGGCATGCAACTGGCCGAAGTGGGTCAGCGCGGCGCGGATCACCCAGCGATCCACCATCGGCATCAGGCCGTAGCGCTCGGCTGCCGGCAGGAACGCGCCCGGCAGGACGATGCGGCCGTCCTCATCGCGCAGGCGCAGCAGCAGTTCCACCCGCGCGCCGTCCTCGCGGCGGCCGTCCAGCGGCACGATTTCCTGGTAGTCCAGCAACAGGCGCTGTTCCTCCATCGCCCAGCGCAGGCGGTTGGCCCACTCCATCTCGCCGTAGCGGCGGGTGGCCTCGTCGTCGTCGCTGTAGACGTGGATGCGGTTGCGGCCGTTTTCCTTGGCCACGTAGCAGGCGGTGTCGGCCCAGGACAGCAGATCCTTCAAGGTGGGATTGTCCTGGTCCACCACCACCACGCCGATGCTGGCACTGACCGTGTAGGTGCGTTCCTGCCAGACGAACATCTGCGATTCGATGCCGGTGCGCAGCCGCTCGGCCAGGGTGCGCGCGCTGGCCGTGTCGACGTCGAACGCGAGCAGGCCGAACTCGTCGCCACCCAGCCGCGCCAGCAGATCATCGCCGCGCAATTGCATCCGCATCGCCAGCGCCAGTTGCGCCAGCAGCTGATCGCCGGCGGTATGGCCGGACACGTCGTTGATCAGTTTGAATTGATCCAGGTCGATGTACAGCAGCGCACAGGAGCGGCCGCCGCGACGGCGATCGGCCAGGGCCTGTTCGATCCGCCGTTCGAACTCGCGCCGGTTGCACAGTTCGGTCAGCGCATCGTGGGTGGCCTGGTAGCTGAGCCGTTCGGTCAGTTCGCGCTGCTCGGAGATGTCGGTGGCGACCACCAGCAGGCGGGGCTCGTCCTCCATCTCGACCCGGGCGATGGACGCATTGGCCCAGAATTCACCGCCCAGGCCGATCAGCAGCGCCTCCACGTTGCCCCAGTAGTCGCCGGTGCGGGCCGGCTGGCGCACGCGTTCGCGGAAGGCCGGATCGGCGAACAGCGCGGTGAGCGGCACGCCGGCCGAGACGACATCGCCCAGCCGCTGCCGCGCGGCCTGGTTGGCATACAGGATGCGACCGTCGCCGTCGGACAGCAGGACCAGCGCCGGCAGCAGTTCGTTGAGCGCGCGGAACTGCGCCTCGCTCTGGCGATAGAGCGCGCTCATCTCGTGACCGAGCGTGATCGCGCGCTGGCGGGTGGTGGCCAGCGACCACAGCAACGCCGCCAGCAGCAGGCTGATCACCGGACCGGCGGTGAGGATGACCCGCAGGCGTTCGCTGTCCAGCACGGCCGGGCGCGGCCACATGCGCAATTCCCAGCGACGCCCGCCGAATTCCAGCAGTTGCCGGTACAGCCGGGCGTCCTGCTCGGCGCGGGTGCCGGATTCGTAGAACGGCCCGATGTCGGTGGCGTCCAGATCGCGGACGCTGACCCGGAAGGTGTCCAGCACCGGGCCCTGCAACGCGTCATTGACCAGCGGATCCAGCCGCAGGCTGACCGCGAGCGCACCTATCTCGCGCGCGCGCCGCGCGGTCACGTCGAGCGGTTCCGGACCGTCGGAATAGACCGGCAGGCGCACGGTCACGCCGAGCCGCTGGTGACTGCCGGGCACCGTCTGGCGCAGCACGAACGGGGCGGACAGCACCACGCTGTTGCTGTCGCGCGCGCGTTCCAGCGCCAGCAGGTTCTCGCGCTGGCTGGCGATGTTCAGGCCCAGCAGCACCTCGTTGCCGCGGAGCGGGGTGATGAACTGGTAGCGATAAGCCGATGGCCCGCCGGCGACACCGTCGATCCGGGTCGCGAACGCGGTGGCCACCCGCGCCGGACCGATGCGCTGGCGCTGCAGGTTTTCGGTGACCTGGGTGAAACGGATCTGGTCCATCCGGTCGTTGGCCAGGAACACGGTCTGCATCGCGCGCAGTTCCGAGGCCACGGTCTGCAGCGGCGCACGCAACTGTCGCGTGGCCACCTGGGCCAGGCCGCGACGTTGTGCATCGGTGCGCTCGTTCAGGTCGCGCCATTCGCTCAGCGCCAGCCAGAACGTGAAGGCCAGCCCGGCCAGCAGCACGGCCAACGCCCAACGCCACGCGCCGGTGCGCGGCCGTGCATGCTCCGCGTGCGAATGCACCGCCGTCGCCGACGACGGATGGGGTGACGTATCGATCACGGAATCCACCTGTCCATCGGAAGGGCGCGCACTCCCGCGCACCGATCCGTGCGCGCACGCGCGGACGCAGTGTGGAACGGAGGAATGTGGCTGTCGACCCCGGACCGCCGGATTCCCCGATGGCAGGCCGATTGGCTGGGCCCCATGGGGTCTCCTCAACGGGCACGTCTGGTGTCCGGTATCGACCCGCGCGACCGCTTCTTGAGCGGATCGCGGGCTGGCGGATGGGGTTGCCGGGTCCATTGAAGCGAGAAGCGGGGAAAGCGGTCGCGGGTGCTGCTGCGGTGCGGCGAAACTGAATTCCGCGCCTGGCATTCGCGTCGTCAGCTACGGGGAAAATCGCAAACCGCGCGGTCCGCGCGGGCGCCACGGGCGAAGCCGGCCGCGACAATCCGCGTCGCTGCAAGCGGACCCGACGCCTCCTCGCGGCGTTGCGCCATGCGGCGCCGCGGGCGGGGCGCTATCCTCCGTGGCTGTCTGGGTGGCAAGGACCCCGTGATGGCCAGGGTGGTGCTGGCGCCGGCGCTGACGCGCTGGCTGCCGCAAGCCGAAGCACGTTCCGGCGGCGAGCTGTGCATGCAGCTGGCCGGCGCCAGCGTGGGTGAACTGCTGCAGGCCGTGTTCGACCTGCATCCCACGCTGCGTGGCTACGTGCTCGACGAGCACGGCGCGGTGCGCCACCACGTCGCGGTATTCGTCGATGGCCAGTGCCTGCGCGACAAGCGCGATCTCGGCCAGGCCGTCGGCGACGATGCCGAACTCTACGTGATGCAGGCGCTGTCGGGAGGCTGACATGTCGGATCGATTGCTGGTGTCTTCACGCAAGGGATTGTTCGTGCTCGCGCGCGACAACGGCGGCTGGCGAATCGCCGATACCGCCTTCCTCGGCGACAACGTGGCGCTGGCGCTGGCCGACCCGCGCGACGGCAGCTGGTACGCCGCGCTGGATCTCGGCCACTTCGGCGCCAAGCTGCATCGTTCCACCGACCAGGGCCGGCAATGGGAAGAGGTGGGCGTACCGGCCTATGGCGAAGGCGACCAGGTGGTGCCTGGCGACGGCAAGCCGGCGCAACCGGCGGCGCTGCGCCTGATCTGGTCACTGGAAGCGGGCGGGCCGGACGAACCGGGCCGGCTGTGGGCGGGCACCATTCCCGGCGGCCTGTTCCGCTCCGACGATCACGGACGCAACTGGCAACTCGTGCGTGGCCTGTGGGATCGCCCCGAACGCGGCCAGTGGTTCGGCGGCGGATACGATCATCCGGGCATCCATTCCATCTGCGTGGATCCGCGCGATCCGCGCCGCCTGCGGGTGGCGATCTCCAGCGGTGGCGTGTGGCGCAGCGACGACGGTGGCGACAACTGGAGCCAGACCGCGCAGGGCATGATCGCGCGCTACATGCCGGAAGGGCAGCAGGGCGATCCCAACATCCAGGACGTGCACCGGCTGGTGCAGGCGCGCGCCACGCCGGAGGTGTTCTGGGCCCAGCACCACAATGGCGTGTTCCGCAGCACCGCCGACGGCGGCGACTGGTACGAGATCACCGACGTGCCGCCCTCGGTGTTCGGCTTCGCGGTGGCGGTGCATCCGCGCGACGCGGATACCGCGTGGTTCGTGCCGGCGGTGAAGGACGAGAAGCGCTATCCGGTGGATGCGCGACTGGTGGTCGCCCGCACCCGCGACGGCGGGCGCAGCTTCCAGACCCTGCGCACCGGACTGCCGGCGGAGCAGTCCTACGATCTGGTCTACCGGCACGGCCTGGCCGTCGACGCCAGTGGTGATCGGCTGGCGTTCGGTTCCACCACCGGCGGTTTCTGGACCAGCGATGATCAGGGCGAGCATTGGCAGGCGCTGCCGGCCCGGCTGCCACCGGTCCACGCGGTGACCTTCGCCTGAGATCGCGGCCACCCACCGTCTGCCGGGAGCGAGCGGCATGTCGATCGAGATGCCGATGCGCTGCGCGTTCCCTGCCTGCGTCGCGTGACGTGGGCGGTTGGCCTTTGGGGTCTGCCGCAGATGTCGCGGGACTCGCGAGCTGAACCGGTCGAGGCCGCATTCACCACCGATTCGGCCCCCGGCGCACTCCGGGCCCTAGACTAGCGGCTCTTTCCCACGTCCCGCCGCCTTCCGTGCCCATGCGTCCCGTGTCCCTGTTGTCCTGGTGTGTGCTGTGCGCCGTCCTGCTGGCCGGATGCCGGGCCGAGCCCCCTGCGCCGCCGGCACCGGAGAAGCCGCGTACCGAGACCACCGCCAGCAGCGAGGACAACGGCGCCATCAGCGCCGGCCCGGTCAAGCCGGCGCCGCGCAAGATCGATCTGGCACGCACCACCGACTGGCCGGAGGCGCCGCTGACCGCCGGGGTCACCTGGGTCAGCTGCGAACTCGACTACGCGGAGCACGGTGACGGCGTGGCGCTGGACAAGCTCGACTTCCAGAGCCTGCTCGATGCGGTCAAGCCATGCCAGGCCGCCGGGGTGATGCGGGTGCGCTACACGGGAAAGATCAACGCCGAATTCACCTCGCTGATGGAACGCATGTCCAACGTCGCCAACCGGCTGGCGATCGAGAAGCGCGTGCTGGACATCGATTCCAGCGGTGGCCGGGTCGAGGACGGCATTCGCGCCGGCGACATCATCGGCGCCTCGCACTGGACGCTGTGGGTACGCGACGGCGCGATCTGCCACAGCTCCTGCCTGCTTATCCTCGCCGCCGGCGACAACCGGGTGATTGCCGGCAAGGTCGGCATCCATCGGATGATGCGGATAAATTCCGGTGCCAACTCGCGCGCCGAGCTGGCCGAGGAACTGCGCCAGGTCTACGGCCAGTTGAAGGATTACCTGGAGCGCAACGGCGCGGCGGTGACGGTGGCGGATCTGATGATGACCGTGCCCAACCGCAAGCTGCGCCTGCTGACCGCCACCGAGCTGGAAGAATATGGCTTGCAGGGCACCAACGCGGCGCAGGACGATCTGGATCGCATCCAGCTGACCCGCAAGTGCGGCGAGGAATTCGTGCGCCGCAAGGACGACTTCATGCTGGCCTTCGATCGCCAGTGCGGGCAGACCGAGACCGCGCTGGAAGACATCAATACCTGCGGTCTGGAGCTGCGCAAGAGCTTCGGTTTCCCCGACGGCACCTGCCCGATGGAAAGCCCGATGGCCGAATTCGACCGCGACGCTTCCGGCGTGCTGTAGGGGCGCGGTGTTCAGGACAGGGAAACGGCGTGAGGATTGAGCTTCGGCGGAAAATCATCGAAGTGTGCGATCGGAAGATCGCGCAGAAGGGGCCGGAGGTGGGTCTGTCGTTCTACGCTTTCTTCGCCAATCGCAACGATGATCCCGAGCGGCTCATGGAAGCCGCGGAGTGGTGGATACGCACGCATCGGCTGGATCACTTCGAGAAAGCGGTGAAGATCCGGGCGATGGTCGCGGCGATGGATTCGCCAAGGGACTGAGCAGCAGGCCGGGGCGGTCGTTTGGCTCGCCGCGTCATCCGGTCAGCTCGCGCGGACGTGGATCTCGATGTCGTCGAGCGCAACGACCTGCCCATCCCGGATCTTGCAGGTCTTGCGCAGTTCGACCGCACCGTCCACCCGCACCGCGCCGGAAGCGACCAGCGCCTTGCCCGCGCCGCCGCTGTCGACCAAGCCGATCAGCTTGAGCAACTGGTTGAGTTCGACGTATTCGCCGTCGAGTTCGAAATCGAGCATCTGCATCGCGGCAGTTTAATCGCAATCCCGGCCGGCCCGCGCCTCACTCGCGTTCGAAGCGGGCCAGTTCGTCCAGCACGCGCTGGCTGCGCTGGATGCTGCTGCCGCCCAGGGCGTCCTCGAAGCAGGCATCCGAACCGGCGCGCCGGCGGCGCCAGCGATGGATCCAGGCGGAGGCGATCAGGCCGGGGATGCCGATCGCCAGGCACACCACCAGCATGCCGGGCGCGGCCGGGGTCAGGTTGCCGCCGACCACGGCGCCCAGGGCGATGACGAAGGGCAGCCACAGCAGCCACCAGGACAGGCCGGCGATCATGCCGTTGCAGATGTAGAAGCGCCGCAGCCGGGCCAGGTGGCGCTGGATGGTCAGCACCGGCGCGGAATAGTCGATCAGGCCGATCAGGCCGAGCGTCAGTCCGGCCATCGCGGTGGTCGCCACCCCGTAGGCGTGCACGAGGATGCCGGATACCAGCAGCACCGGCAGGTCGCGGTGCGGGGTCCAGCAGGCCACCCCCAGCACGATCATCGCCACGCCGAACACGATCTGGATGAGCTGTCCCCAGAACAGCGGACGCAGGCTGCTGCGCGCCTTTTCCAGCCGCCCTTCGCGGAACAGGTGCAGGCTGAGTTGATCCTGCCGGGTCATGCGGCGCTCCAGCGCCTGCCAGGCGGCCTTCAGTTCATCGGTTTCCATGAGCGTGTCCATGTGGGGTCAGAGTTCGTTGCGGATGCGTTGCTTGAGCCGGCTGATCTTGGTGGCGACATTGGTTTCGCTGATACCCAGGATCTCGCTGATGTCGCGATAGCCGCGGTCCTCCAGGTACAGCAGCAGGAGCGCGCGATCGAGTGGGGCCTGCGCGTGGATGAAGCGATGCAGGGCGCGCACCTGCTGCTCGGCCTGCGGATCTGCCGCGTGCGGATCGGCGATGTCGTGCAACTGATCGTCCAGCGGCACCGCGTGGCGGTGGCGTCGGCTGTTGTCGCGCACGAACGAGATCGCGACATTCAACGCGATCCGGTACATCCAGGTGGAGAACGGACGCGCCGGATCGAAACGTGGATAGGCCTGCCAGAGCTGGCTGGCGATTTCCTGCGCCAGCTCGGCGCGGTCGTCGGGATTGCGGCAATAGGTGCCGGCCACCTTGAAGACGATGCCCCGGTGTCGTTCCAGCTGTTCCGCGAACCCCTGCCGCGCGTGTTCCGCCATGTCTGCCACGTGTTCCATTTCCCGCCCGTGCCGATTGTGCGTGTCGGAAGGGTGATTCGCGGCGGTGGGGAAAAAATCACGGAGTGCCGCCTGAGGGGGCTAAATCGGACAGAATCCCCGCCAAATCAAGGATTTGCCTGAACGGCGAGGCGGGGCGACCCGCAGGCCGACAGGACAGGAGGGGGCCTGAAAGCGCACAATACGCTGCTTGCGTGCGCACTCCGCGACGCCCCGGAGTCCTCCATGTCCCCCGAATCCTCCCCGTCTTCGCTCGTTTTCGCCGATCTCGGCCTGTCCGCGCCGGTCATGGCCGCGGTCACCGAAGTGGGCTACGAAACCCCATCCCCCATCCAGGCCGCCACCATCCCGGCGGTGCTGGCCGGCCGCGACGTGCTGGGCCAGGCCCAGACCGGCACTGGCAAGACCGCGGCCTTCGCGCTGCCGCTGCTGTCCTCCATCAACCTGGCGGCCGACAAGCCGCAGGCGCTGGTGCTGGCGCCGACCCGCGAACTGGCGATCCAGGTCGCCGAGGCGTTCCAGCGCTACGCGGCGAAGATGCCCGGTTTCCACGTCCTGCCGATCTACGGCGGCCAGAGCTACTACCCGCAGCTGCAGGCGCTCAAGCGCGGCGTGCATGTGGTGGTGGGCACCCCCGGGCGGGTGATCGATCACCTGGAGCGCGGCTCGCTGGATCTGTCCGGCCTGACCACGCTGGTGCTGGACGAAGCCGATGAAATGCTGCGCATGGGCTTCATCGATGACGTCGAGACGGTACTGAAGAAGACCCCGGAATCGCGCCAGGTCGCGCTGTTCTCGGCGACCATGCCGCCGGCGATCCGGCGCATCGCCCAGACCTACCTGAAGGATCCGGTCGAGGTCACCATCGCGGCCAAGACCACCACCTCGGCCAACATCCGCCAGCGCTACTGGTTCGTCAGCGGCCTGCACAAGCTCGATGCGCTGACCCGAATCCTGGAAGCCGAGCCGTTCGACGGCATGATCATCTTCGCCCGCACCAAGGCGGCGACCGAGGAACTGGCAGGCAAGTTGCAGGCGCGCGGCCTGGCCGCCGCCGCCATCAACGGCGACATGCAGCAGGCGCAGCGCGAGAAGACCATCCAGCAGTTGAAGGATGGCAAGCTGGACGTGCTGGTGGCCACCGACGTGGCCGCGCGCGGCCTGGACGTGGAGCGCATCAGCCACGTGCTGAACTACGACATTCCGTACGACACCGAAAGCTACGTGCACCGCATCGGCCGCACCGGCCGCGCGGGCCGCAGTGGCGATGCGATCCTGTTCGTCACCCCGCGCGAGAAGGGCATGCTGCGCGCCATCGAGCGCGCCACCCGCCAGCCGATCCAGGAAATGCAGTTGCCCAGCGTCGAGGCGGTCAACGATCGCCGGGTGCAGAAGTTCCTCAGCCGCATCACCGACACCCTGGCCGCCGGCGACACCGGCGAGTTCCGCAGCCTGGTCGAAGCCTACGAGCAGGAGCACAACGTGCCGGCGGTGGACATCGCCGCCGCCCTGGCGCGACTGCTGCAGGGCGACACGCCGCTGTTGCTGCCGCCGGAACAGCGGCGCGACGCGCGTGCGCGCGGCGAACGTCCCGTGCGCGAGGAACGACCGGTGCGCGAACCGCGTCCGGAACGCGCCGAACGCAGCGAGCGGCCGGCCCGTCGCGAGCACCACGAACACACGCACGAGCGCGCGCATGACGAGGCGGCCGCGCCGCGCATCGAGCGCCCGCGCTTCGACAAGCCGCCGCGCGCCGAACCCGAGGTCGGCATGGAGACCTTCCGCATCGAGGTGGGTCACATGCACGGCGTCAAGCCGGCGAACATCGTCGGCGCGATCGCCAACGAGGCGGGCCTGGAAGCGCGCTACATCGGCCGTATCGACATCCACGACGACCATTCGGTGCTGGACCTGCCCGAAGGCATGCCGTCCGAGATCCTGTCGCACCTGAAGAAGGTGTGGGTGTCCGGCCAGCAGTTGCGCATCCATCGCGTGGGCGAGGACAGCGGCCACGCGCCGCCGCGCCGCCAGCAGCGTCCGGAAGGACGCCCGCCGGGCAAGCTGGGCGGCGGTTTCGCCAAGAAGGCGCGCGACGGTGCGCCGAAGCCGCACCGCAAGGGAAAGCCGGCGCCGCGCCGCGACTGAGCGTCGCGGCGGACGGCGCGGGTGTTCATCAACGCACGGCTGGTCAATCGTAAGGCGGGTCAGCCGTAGGGCTGGCGCAGCGGAAGCGGGCGCATGCCGGCCGTGCGCGCCTGTCCGTCATCGCCAAGCGGGGCGCCCATGCGCTGCCAGACTTCGCGCAGCAGGTTTTCCATGTGGTGCCAGTCCAGCCGCTCGAAGTGATCGAAGCGTTCCTCGTAGCGTTGTTCCAGCGTATGCAGCAATCCCTCCAGCGGCACCTGGTGGTATTGCAGGTAGCTGTCGTACGCGAACATCAGGCTGGGTTCGTAGCGGCTGAACGAGGTCCCCGGCTGGTAGAACCCGGATGAGGGAATCCCTTCGCGCCATTCTTCCAGTTCGGCCTTCACGTCCACCACCTCGCACTTGCCGGGGACGGCCTGCCGCGGGGGATACCGATGGATGCTGCCCATGCATGTCCTCCTTTCTGACGGGAGCGCCCATCATGGCCGTCGCGCTCGTCACGAATGTAAACAACGCATGGAGAAAGCATTAAGTCTTGACGTCCGTCGCGCTTCTGCGGCGCTCCAGGGAGGGCTTTCGTTCACCTGCCCATCATCGCGCAGGCACTAACAAGGAAAGCGACAATCGCCGCGAGGACGCGCCATGGCACGCCCCATCTGGACAGGCACGCTTTCCTTCGGCCTGTTGAACGTACCGGTCTCGCTGATGTCCGGCGAGCGCAAGGTCGATCTGCACTTCCGCATGCTGGACTCGCGCGACCGCAAGCCGATCCGGTTCGAGCGGGTCAACGCCGAGACCGGCGAGGAAGTGCCGTGGAAGGACATCGTCAAGGCCTACGAGTACGACAAGGGCAACTATGTGGTGGTGGAAGAGGAGGACATCCGCGCCGCCGCGCCGGAGAGCCACGAGACGGTGGAGGTGGAGGCCTTCATCGAGCGCGACGCGATTGATCCGCGCTACTTCGAGAAGCCCTACGTGCTGGTGCCCGGCAAGAAGGCCGAGAAGGGCTACGTGCTGCTGCGCCGCACGCTGGAATCGACCGGCCGGATCGGCGTGGCCCGGGTCGTCATCCGCACCCGCGAATACCTGTCCGCGGTGATGCCGCTGGGCGACGCGCTGGTGCTGATGCTGCTGCGCTATCCACAGGAACTGGTGGATCCGGAGGACTACAAGCTGCCCTCCGGGAGTGCCTCGTCCTACCGCATTTCGGCCAAGGAAGAGGAAATGGCTCGGCAACTGGTGGAATCGATGGCCGGCGACTGGTCACCCGACGCCTACCATGACGAATTCCGCGCACGCCTGCAGGCGATCATCCGCAAGCGGATCAAGTCCAAGGGCGCGACCGCGCGCGTCGAGGAGCCGGAGCGCGAGGAAGAGGCCACCACCAACGTGGTGGACTTCATGGCGTTGCTGCAGAAAAGCCTGGCGGAAAAGAAACGCACCCCGGCGAAGAAATCGGCGGCGAAGAAGGCTCCCGCGCGCAAGCGCGCACGCAAGACGGCGACCAAGGCCGCCGGCAAGCGCGCGACTAAGAAGGCGGCCACGCGCAAGCGTTGATCGTCCCGGATGCGCGGCACGCCGGGGCGCCGCGCGGCGGTCAGCCGCGTTCGTCTTCCACCGATGCCTGCAACGCGGCGGCCAGGCCGGCGTCGCCGGACACCAGTTCGGTCCAGCGCAGTTCGACGCCGCGCCGGCGGCCCTTTTCGGTCAGCTTCAATCCGACCGGATCGATCACCAGGGTGTAGGCGACATCGTTGAGGAGCAACTCACGGCGCAGGGGCTTGTCCAGTGGAGTCATCTTCATACATCCCGTTGACGGAATCCCGACCATAGTGGACCCCGTGTGATGATCAGGTTCACCGATGAGTCTGGTGGAGTACCAGCGCAAGCGGCACTTCGGGCGCACCCGCGAGCCGGCCCCGGGGCGTACCGGACGCGCGGCGCGGCCGATTTTCGTGGTCCAGTTGCACCATGCCAGCCATCGCCACTACGACTTCCGCCTGCAGGTCGGCGACGCGCTCAAGAGCTGGGCGGTGCCGAAGGGTCCGAGCCTGGATCCGCAGGTCAAGCGGCTGGCGGCAGAGGTGGAGGATCATCCGATTGCCTATGCGGACTTCCAGGGTGAGATTCCGGAAGGCGAATATGGTGCCGGCCACGTCGCCTTGTTCGATCGCGGGCTATGGGCCACCCGCGGCGATCCCGAGGCGCAGCTGGCGAAGGGTCACCTGCGCTTCGAACTGTTCGGCGACAAGCTCAAGGGCGGTTGGCACCTGGTGCGCACCGGACGCGCCTCGGCCAGGCCGCAGTGGCTGCTGTTCAAGGACGAGGACGACTACGCGGCACCCGGCGAGGCCGACGACATGCTGGACGACGTGGCGGCACCGACCGCGGGCACGCGCCGGGGGCGGGTGGTGAAGCCAGGCGTGAAAGCGCGCAAGACGGCGTCGCGCAAGACCGCCACCGGAACACGCGCGCGTGTTTCCCCGCGCACCATCGAACAGCGGCGCAAGCGCGCGCTGGCGCTTGCCGGCGCGCGCCGCGCGCGCCTGGTGGACGGACCGTTCAAACCCCAGTTGGCGATGCTGGGCAGCGCGCCGCCGATGGGCGATGACTGGCTGCACGAGGCCAAGTGGGATGGCTATCGCCTGTTGACGGTCATTCGCGCGGGACAGGTGCGGATCTGGTCGCGCAATGCGCTGGAGTGGACCGCGAAGGTGCCCGAGATCGTCGATGCGCTGGCGCAGCTGGGATTGCAGGAAGCCGCGCTGGACGGCGAACTGATCGCCGGCGCCGGTACCCAGGCCGACTTCAGCGTGCTGCAGGCCACGCTCTCCGGCGAGAAGAACGCACCGCTGTCGTACGTGCTGTTCGATCTGCTTCATCTGGAGGGCGTGGACACCCGCAGCGTCGCGCAGGTCGATCGCAAGCACCTGCTCGAAACCGTGCTGAAAAAGGCCAGGCCGCCCATCGCCTACAGCCCGCATGTGCAGGGACACGGCGATCTGGCGTTCGCCGCGGCGGCCGAACGCCACCTGGAAGGCATCATCTCCAAGCGTGCGGACGCTCCGTATCGGGCCGGGCGTGGCGACGACTGGCGCAAGAGCAAGCGCCAGGAGAGCGATGAATTCGCGGTGGCGGGCATGACCCCGCCGAAGGGCAGCCGCGCCGGCTTCGGCTCGCTGCTGCTGGCCCGGCCCGACGGCCGCGGCGGTTGGCGCTTCGCCGGACGGGTGGGTACCGGCTTCAGCCAGGCCACCCTGGCCGAACTCGGGGAAAGGCTGGGCCGGCGCGCGCGCGCCACGCCCACCGTCGACATCCCCGAAGGGCTGGACACCGATCTGCGCGGCGCGCGCTGGTTCCCGCCGGAAGTGGTGGTGGAAGTGTTCTATCGCGGTGTCGGCAACCAGGGATTGCTGCGGCAGCCATCGCTGAAGGGGCTGCGGCCGGACAAGACCGCGGCGGATCTGCGCTCATCGGACCGGAAGGCGGACATGGCGGACATGGCGGACAAGGCGAACGGCAAGACGGCGGGTGGGAAGACCGGCACGACGGGCAAGCGGGGTACCCGGCGCGCATCGGCCGCGGACGACGGCATCGAACTGACCCATCCGGGCCGGGTGGTCTATCCGGACACCGGCAAGACCAAGCAGGACGTGGCCGATTACTACGACACGGTGATGGCATGGCTGTTGCCGGAAATCAGCGGACGGCCGCTGTCGATCATCCGCTGTCCGCAGGGGGCGACGCGGCCGTGCTTCTTCCAGAAGCATCTGGCCGCCGGCATGCAGTACGTGGACAGCGTGCCGGTCGAGGAGGAGAGCGGACAGACCGAGGATTACCTGGTGGCGCGTGACGCGCGGGCGGTGCGCGAACTGGTCCAGTTCAACGCGCTGGAGTTCCATCCGTGGGGCGCGCACGCGGACGATCCGGATCGCGCGGATCGGGTGGTGTTCGATCTCGATCCCGGCGCCGACGTATCGTGGGCTGAAATCGTGGCCGCCGCGCGACAGATGCGCGGCCTGCTGGAGGAAGCGGGCCTGCAGTCGTTCGTACGCACGTCCGGCGGCAAGGGGCTGCACGTGGTGGTGCCGCTGAGACCGGCCTGCGGCTGGGATCAGGTCAAGCCGTTCGCGCACGCCTTCGCCGAATCGATGGCGCGGATGGAGCCGCTGAAGTACGTCGCCACTTCCAGCAAGCGGTTGCGCAAGGGGCGCATCTTCATCGACTACCTGCGCAACGGGCGCGGGGCCACCAGCGTGGCGTCGTTTTCGTTGCGCGCGCGCCCGGGCGCGCCGGTGGCGATGCCGTTGCGCTGGGAAGAACTGGGACGGGTGAGGGGCGGCAACGCCTTCGATATCGATTCGGCGCCGGCGCGGTTGCGCCGGCTCAAGCAGCACCCCTGGGCCGGCATCGAACGGATTCGCCAGAACCTGGCGGGACTGACGCGCGGCGATTGAACGCGGCGACCGTGCCGCGATTTTTTCACTCGCCCCTGGGCGACGCGCGCAGCGTGGCCAGGCTGGCCTTGTCCAGCATCGCCGCCACGCCCGCGTTGCGGCCGGCCAGGGTGATGATCCGGTATTCGACCGCCGCCCCCAGCAACTGGCTCGCCTCGGACAGGCCGAGCCGGTAATCCTGCTGCAACCACTGGATCAGGCCCTGGGTGGCGGCGCGCACCGCTTCGTCCAGCGAACCCGCCTGGCCGATCGCCATCAGCCGGGTGGCCGATTCGACCCGTGGCGTGGCCAGCGCCCGCTTCTTGATGACGGCCACGCTGAATTCCACGTCCATCGAGGTTTCCAGGCCGTACTGCGATGTCTCGCCGTCGCCCTGCGCGGCGTGGGCATCGCCCAGGTAGAGCAGCGCGCCGGGTTGCGCGACCGGCAGGTAGACGGTCGTGCCCTCGACGATCTGGTTGAAGTCCATGTTGCCGCCGAAGCGGCCGCTGTCGCCGGCCGACATGGGTGGAAAACCGAAACCGGGCGCCACCGCGATACCGCCGAGCATCGGCCGCAATGGAATCGACAGCCCTTCCAGGCCACCACCTGCCGGTGGGTGGGCGAAACCGCGCTCGCGATCCAGCCGCCAGCGTACCGGCTTGCCTAGCCCGTTCGCCTGCGCCGCCAGCGCCAGTCCCTGCGCGCGTCCCACCAATGCGTCGAGGCTGTCGGCGTGATCGCGGTTGGGACGCAGGCGGTGCAGGGTGACGGCGAGGACGTCGCCGGGTTCGGCGCCATCGACATAGAAGGGACCCACCTGCGGATTGCCGAACAGCGCGCGGGTGACGCCGTGTTCGTCCACGCCGCCGGAATCGAGCGTGCGCGTGCGCACCGTATCGCCGGGCCAGAGCAGCAACACCGGCGCACGATGCGCGCTGAATTCGTTGGCATAGTCCGTGGGTACGAAATCGAGGATGCGCGCGGTCGCGGGCCGCGCTGGCAGGCGGGTCGCGGTGAAGGCATGTTCGGCGCGGCGCCCGGGCTGGTTGGGATCGGGGAAGTCCGCCGTTCCCGCCAGCCTGTCGCCGGTCTGCATGCCGCTCAGGTGGTAGCGCCGGTCGCCGGCGATGGCGGTCAGCCGCAACCGGTTGTCCTGGAGACTGCCGGTCAGCGGGTCGCCGTCCAGCGAGCCGTCCAGCCGGGCGCCCACGCGGGTCAGTTCCAGCGTTTGATAGACCGGATTGCCCCACAGATCGATCACCACCCGCCAGCGTTCGGGTTCGGTGGCGCTGGCGGGAAACCAGCACAGGCAGCAGCACAGCAGGACGAGGCGGGCGAACATGCGCGGGCTCCGAGGGAATCTTCCGGAGGAGATGCGGCGAGGGGGCGGGATCGTTGCGGGTCGGTTTGGATTCCTGTTGCAGGGGGACGCCTGCCGTGCGTGGCACCTGGAGAAAATCCCCCTCAGTCCCCCTTTTTCAAAGGGGGAGGCACAGCCGGAATGCGAGTGCTTCCGCCAACGTGGAGTCCGGAGGAGTGAGCCCCCTTTAAAAAGGGGGCGGGCACCTGCGAAGCAGGTGACGGGGGATTGGCTCCTGGCGCGAAGCAAGGCGATCGGCCGCGACTCAACGCGACGGCACACGCCGGTAGTAGGCCCGCCCTTCGCCCAGCGACAAGGTCAGTCCGCGGACCTCGCCTCCGGCGTCACGATGGAAGGTATAACCGGTGGAGAACACGGTGGGCGCGATGAAGCGATTGGAGGCGAGTGGCTGCAGCGCGCCTGTTTCGTCTGGCAGGACCACCGACAGCACCTGCCCGTCAAAGCGGATGTCAAGCGTGGCGGCGCCGTTGTCGAACGCGTCGGCCAGCGGTCCGCGCAGATCCTCCGGCACCCGGGTGTCGCGAACGTAGTGCCCGGCGTAGTCGGCGACGCGCGCGCTGGCCGCATCCAGGTCAATCGTGCGCAACAGTGGATTGACGCCGTGGCCGAATGCATCGGACAGCGCGTTGCGGATTTCGCCGCGCAGCGCCCAGCCGTTCTCGCCGTTGGTGAGGATGACCAGGCCATCGCCGGTTTCCAGGTAACCCTCGATCCAGGCGTGATAGCTGTCGTTGGAACCGCCGTGGTGGAACACGCGCTGTTCGCCGACGCCTTCCAGGCGTGGCCCCAGACCGAAGTTGCCCGGTGCCACCTCGGTCATCATCTGGATCGCCAGCGGATGGGGCAGGTAGCCGTCGCGGCCCTGGTAGCTGCGGATCAGCGCGCCGACGAAAGCACCCAGATCGTGGGCGCTGGTCCACAGGCCCGCTGGCGCCTCCTGCGGGAAGGTCTGCCATCCGCGCGGCAGCGCGACCGGGTGGCCTTCCGCATCGTGGGCGGAGGCGACATTGCCACGTGCGGCGTCCGCCGGATCCCGGAAGGTGCTGCGTGCCATGCCGAGTGGCGTGAACACTTCTGCACGCCCGCTGGTTTCCAGCGGCGCGCCGCTGACGTCCTCGATCATCCGCTGTTGGATGAGCGTGCCGCCGCCAGAATAGTCGACCAGCCGGCCGGGCCGGTGCTGCAGGCGGATCGCCGGCGTGCGCGCGGGCGGCAATCCTTCCAGTGTCTGCAGCAGGGTGGGCGTGGCCTCGCCGGGCAGGTAGTCGGGGAAGCCGTGCACGTTGAGTCCGGCGGTGTGCGACATCAGCATGCGCAGATTGACCGGAGCCGGTGGTACCTCCCGCCAGGCGGGTAGTCGCCAGCCACGCAGTACCTGGTTGATGTCGGTGTCCAGATCCATCCTGCCCTTCGCGACCAGACGCAGCGACACTGCGGCGGTCACCACCTTGCTGATGGAGCCGACATTGAAGAGCGTGTCGGCATCCACCGGCGTGTTCCCGTCGGCGCGCAGCACACCATAGCCCGCGGCGGCCACCAGCCGTCCATCGCGGATCACCGCGACCGCCACGCCGGGCACGCGGTGGTGCGCCATGCGTTCGCGCAACGACCAGCGCGGTTCGGGCGTGCCGGCTGGGAGCAGGTTGGGCCGCAGTCCGTGCTCCAGCGCGGCGAGGGAAGATGCATTCCCCGCTTGCTGCGCGAGCACGGGCAGGGCGGCTGCCGCCAGCCACAGGCCGGCGAGCACGGCATGGAAACGAGAGGCGATGGCGGGGCGTGGAAAAAACGCGGAAGTCCGGTGCATGCGCGGGTCTGCGAGTGGTGGAAGTCCGGACTCTAGGGCGCGTGGCCGCTGCCGGGTGCACCGCTGCGGCCGACCGTGCGGCCGATGCGCCCGTCCGTGCGGGAGCCGCCGGGGAAGCTCAGGCTGGAGGCTGGAGATGCGCCAGCAGGGCGTCGATGTAGGTGCGGCTGGCACGCAGCGGGGTACCGTCGCGCAGGCGCAGCAGGGCGTCGCGATTGGGTAGCGCCTGCAGTTCGCTCACGCAGTCGACGCGCACGATGGCCGAACGGTGCACGCGCAGGAATCGCAGCGGATCCAGCCGCGTGGCCAGCCGTTGCAGGGACTCGCGCAGCAGGTGGCGCTGGCCGCGCGCGTGCAGCACGGCGTAATCGCCGTCGGCCTGGATCCATTCCACTTCGTCGACCTCGACGAAGGTCAGGCGCCGGCCGACCCGCACCGAAAAGCGGCGTGCCGGCGGCGGTGTGTGGTCGGCATCCGGCGCGGCTTCTTCCGCGCCGGTCGTGTCGGCGCCCGACATGCGCCAGTGATGCAGCTGGCGCGCGCGCGCGAGTGCTTCGGCAAAACGTTCGTCGTCGATCGGCTTGAGCAGGTAGTCGATGGCCCTGAGTTCGAATGCGCGCAGGGCGAAGCGATCATGCGCGGTCAGCAGGATGCTCAGCGGCTGGCGGCCGGCGGGCAGCGCCGCCAGCATCGACAGGCCGTCCAGGGTGGGCATCTGCACGTCGACGAACACCACGTCCACCG
Organism: Pseudoxanthomonas beigongshangi; assembly: GCF_016820515.1. Taxonomy (GTDB): domain Bacteria; phylum Pseudomonadota; class Gammaproteobacteria; order Xanthomonadales; family Xanthomonadaceae; genus Pseudoxanthomonas_A; species Pseudoxanthomonas_A beigongshangi. Next base: position 118,870 of record NZ_JADHDV010000005.1, read on the forward strand.
GCTCCCGGCCCAGTCCTTCCAGCGCCTGCCGGCCATCGGCGTACTCGCCGGCCAGCACGATGTCCGGATGCGCGGCGAGCCGCGCGATCACCCCGCGCCGCGCCAGCGGTTCGTCGTCGACCACGGCCACCCGCATCATGCGGCGGCCTGCGCCTGCGGCGCGGTGATGGCCACGCGGAATGGCAAATCGAGGCTGACCCGGTAGCCGTGGCCGTCGGGCCGCGGGCCGGCGTGGAAATGGTGATCGTCGGGATACAGCCGCGCCAGCCGCTCGGCGACGTTGCGCAATCCGACCGCGGCATCGCGTGGCGCGGTCGGCGCGATGGCGGCGTCCATGTCGTTGTCCAGTTGCAGCAGCAGGCGCTCGGCGTGGCGGCTGATCCGGATGTCGAGACGTCCCGGCGTCGCGCGTGGCGCGATGCCGTGCCGGATCGCGTTCTCGACCAGCGGTTGCAGCAGCAGGTACGGCATGGCCGCGTGCAGCAGTTCGGCGTCGATGCGCCAGGCCAGCTGGAGGCGTTCGCCGAGGCGCGCCTTCTCGATGTCCAGATAGGCATCGGTCAAGGCGATTTCCTCGGCCACGCTGACTTCGTGCTGGCCGCCGCCTTCCAGGCTGGCACGCAGGAACCCGGCCAGCTGGCTGATCATGCGGCGCGCGTCGTGGCCGCGTTCCTCGGCGACCAGGGTGGAGATGGCGTTGAGGGTGTTGAACAGGAAGTGCGGATGCAACTGGTAGCGCAACGCGCGCAGTTCCGCGTCGCGCGCCAGCAGATGCGCCTGCTCGCGCTGCTGCTTCTCGTGCTTGAGCTCCACGTAGTAGGCGATGACGGCGTGCATCGCGCAGAACGCGATCAGCGCCAGCCAGCAGCTCTCCAGCCCGTTGAACAGGCCCGCGAAACGAAATTCGTCCGCGCGCGACCAGCCGGCGGACAAGGCCATCAGATCGCCGAGCAGGTTGTTGAACACCGACATCGCGTAGGTCGCCAGCAACAGGATGCCGGCGGTCAGGGCGATCGGCAGGCGCCGTCGCCACAGTCCGCGTTGCAGCGCCGCCAGCGGCGGCAGCCAGGCCAGGAACGCCAGCAGGTACAGCGTCCGATAGGCGGTGGCGTGGCCGTGGCCCAGCGCCGGCAGCGCCATCACCACCAGGCACAGGCCGATTGGCAGGCCGGCCAGCAAGGGCAGCCAGAAAGGCGGTTCGGCGGAAGGGCGGATGGTCATGGGCTCGGCGACTGCCATGGCGAAAGGGGGGCGGAGGCGGGCGGCGCCATGATGCCATCGCCGCCCCCTGCGCCGGCATCAGCCGGCGGTCGCCGGCTTCGGCGGCAGGTTCATCGACCAGATCACCGACACGATCCGCCAGCCCTGTTCGGTGCGCACCAGATGCCACGCCTCCACGCCGCTGTTGGTTTCGCGGCCACCCTCGTGGAAGGAGTAGTCGAACACCACCGAGGCGACATCGGCATCGCCGTCGATGCGCAGGTTGCGGAACTTCTCCTCGGTCGACCGGGGTTCGGTGACGATGCCGTCGATGAAGGACACCGGATTGTGCTGCGGGTCTGGCTTGACCTTCTGCGTCTCCGGCCGCTTGCCGCGCAGGCGCCGCAGGCTTTCGTCGCCGATCGCGCTTTCCCACGCCACGGTTCCGGGCAGGAACAGGGCCAGGAAACCCGGCTTGTCCTTGGCGATGATGGCGGTGCGGAAGCGTTCGACCACTTGCTCGATCGCGGCCCTGTCGGCGGCGGACATCGGTGCGGACATGGAGGAGGATCCGGCGGTGGAAGCCGACGCCGGGGCCGCCTGCGCGCCGGCGGCAAAAGGCGTGGCCAAGACGGCCAGCGACAGCAGGCAGGCCAGGCGGGTGCGTTGCGGGATCATGGGTGGTTCCATGCAAGGGAGGGAAGCGCCATTACACGGGCAGGCGCACGGGAACGTCAGGGCCTGGCGGGCGGTATGCGGCCAACGGGTAGGCCGTTGCGCCGAACGGTGAGGCGGACACGTCCGCGTGCGGGCCGGCGCGTGGTCCGGCCGTTGCATGCACCCGCTCGCCCGCCTTCACTCCGCGCGAACGCGGCGCGCATACGCTCCTGCGTCGGGCATCCTCCAGGAGGTCGCGATGCATACGGGCATCATGCCGCCGCTCCTGCTCGCCATCGCCTTGGCGCTTGCCGGTTGCGGGCAGGACCGGGAGGCGCGGCAGGCGGTGCATGCGGAAGCGCCGGCAACACCCGTGCCGCCGGTGACGACGCGGGCGCAGCCGCCGGCCGACACGGACGCCACCACCACCTACCTGTACCAATGCGGGGACTGGCAGGTCACCGCCAACTTCGACGGCGAGGAAAGGGTCGATATCTCGTTCAATGGACGCGTGCTGGAACTGCCGCGCCGGCCGTCGGGCGCGGGCGCGCGCTACGCCGACGGGGCCGGCAACCTGTTCTGGGTGGTCAGCGAAGGCGAGGCCCTGCTGAGCCTGCAGGGGCAGGCGGACCGTCGCTGCACCCGGCCGCCGCCGGCGTTCCGATGAGCGGCACCCACGATGGGCGGCGCGATGCTCCCCGGCGGTGGCGGCACGGTTAAAGTCCTGGCTCCGGACGCCGATGTCATGGCGACCGTACCGCCGTCGCCAGGGGACGGCGCCGGCGGATCCCGGGTCCGTGGCGCAGGCGAGGTGGCATGGCCGGGGGCGAGCTTGCGTGTCGTGATCGTGGCACGTAAGGTCGGGACGGGCATCGTAGGGGAAGCGATGTGGTGAAGGGGCGTTCGCGCGCGAGTCACGAGATGGTCAGGGACGACGGTGGCAAGGGCCTGCCCGCACGGGTGGCGGCGATCATCCTGTTCGCCGCGCTGGGTGCGCTGCTGACCGCGACGGTGCTGGAGATCCAGGCCGGGGCCACCGCCTACATCGTCGGCGAAAGCCACTGGTCCAAGGCCCAGCAGACCGCGGTGTCCGCGTTGTACCGTTACGCGGCACACGGCGATCCGGCGGATCTGGCCCGGGTCCGCCAGGCGCTGCGGGTGCCGCTGGGCGATCGCGCCGGCCGCGAGGCGCTGGATCGACGTCCCATCGATATTCCCGCCGCGCGGCGTGGATTCCTCGAGGGCGGCAACGCGCCGGCCGACATCGACCGCCTGATCCGGATGTACCGGCTGTTCGCGCGCGCGCCGTATTTCCGTGAATCCGTGCGCCTGTGGAAGCAGGCGGAAGTGGACATCCTGCACCTGCAGGCGCTGGCCGACGACATCGAGCGCCGCCGCCGCGCCGGCCGCATCGGCGCCGCCGAAATCCGCCACCACCAGCGCACCCTGCTGGCGATGGATGCGCGCCTGCGCGTGGCCGAGCTCGCGTTCTCGCAGTCGCTGGTGGACGGCGCGCGCTTCCTGCGCGGCGCGCTGACCGCGCTGGCGGTGCTCGCCTTCTTCGCGCTGGCGGCGTATGCGCTGGCGGTCATGCGCCACACCCTGCGCCGGATCCGCCGCACCGAGACCGAGTTCCGCGCGGCTTTCCACCAGGCCGCGGTCGGCATGCTCAAGCTGGATCGCGAGGGCCGCATCACCCAGGCCAACGAGGTGCTGGCGCAGATCCTGGCGCGGCCGCTGGAGGAATTGCGGCGCGGCCATTTGCAGGATCTGCTGCATGCCGAGGATCTGCATGTCGATGCCGACGGCCGTCCCGACTGGGCGCGGATGCTCGAACCGGGCGAACGCCGCTTGCGCCGCAGCGACGGCAGCAGCCGCTGGGTGCGCTGGAGTGCCTCGGTCATCACCGGCGGCGACCGCGAGGGCGAGCGCATCTTCGCGGTGGTGGAGGACGTGTCCGAAGCGCGCGAGCTGGCCAGCGAGATTGCCCACCAGGCCAGCCACGACGATCTCACCGGCCTGATCAACCGGCGCGAGATCGAGCGCCGGCTGGGCCAGATCACCCTGGCGGTGCAGCGCCAGCCGGCCCGGCATGCGCTGTGCTTCGTCGATCTGGATCAGCTCAAGCTGGTCAACGACACTTGCGGCCACGCCGCCGGCGATCGCTTCCTGCGCCAGTTCGCGCACGCGCTGGCCTCGCAGCTGCGCGGCGAGGACTGGGTGGGACGGCTGGGCGGCGACGAGTTCGCGATTTTCCTGGCGCACGCGACCCTGGAGGATGCCGAACGGGTGGCGCAGCGCATCCACGCCCGCCTGGCCCAGTCGGCCTTCCACTGGAACGATCGCAAGTTCGGCCTGGGCTGCAGCATCGGCGTGGTCGAGATCAATCCGGATACCAGCGACGCCGACTGGTTGCTGCGCGCGGCCGACACCGCCTGCTACCTGGCCAAGGAGGAAGGCCGCAACCGCATCCGCTGCTATCGCGAGACCGACGAGGCGTTCGCGCGCAGGCAGACCGAACTGGACTGGGTGGCGCACATCCAGCTGGCCATCGCCGAGGACCGCCTGCTGCTGTACGCCCAGCGGATCAAGCCGCTGCGCGGCGAGGAGCGGCTGCAGTACGAAGTGCTGGTGCGGATGATCGATCACGAGGGCCGCATCCACGGCCCGGGCTATTTCCTGCCGCCGCTGGAGCGTTACGGCCAGGCGATGATGCTGGATCGCCACGTGCTGGCCTCCACCCTGGAGCTGATCAGCCGCGACACCCGCCACCTGCTCAGCCTGGATCTGTGCCACGTCAACGTGTCGGCGCAGTCCATCGCCGATCCGCTGTTCCGCCAGTTCGCCGCCGAGCAACTGGATCGCCATCCCGGCGTGGCCAACAAGCTGTGCTTCGAGATCACCGAGACCGCGGTGATCGGCAACCTCACCGATGCCTGCCTGTTCATCGAGGCCATGCGCGCGCGCGGCTGCCGCATCGCCCTGGACGACTTCGGCAGCGGCTTGTCCTCGTTCGCCTATCTCAAGAGCCTGGACGTGGACATCCTGAAGATCGACGGCGCCTTCATCCGCGACCTGGGCCGGGACAACGTCGATCTCGCCCTGGTCCGCTCGATGGCGCAGGTCGGCCGGGCGCTGGGCAAGCGCACCATCGCCGAATGGGTGGAGAACGAGGCGGCGATGGTGCGGCTGGCGGAAGTGGGCATCGACTACGCCCAGGGCTACGCCATCCACGCGCCGATGCCGTTGGCGGGCCTGATCCGCGAGTGGAAGGCGACCCGGCCGGATCCGATCGGGGCGATGTCCGGCTGAACCGCTGTGGCCGGGCCGGGAATCGTCGATAATTCGCGCATGACCACCCGCCTCAACAAGCACATCGCCGAAACCGGCTTCTGTTCCCGCCGCGAGGCCGACCGCCTGATCGCCGAGCGCCGCGTCACCGTCAATGGCCGGCCCGCGGGCGTGGGCGCGGTGGTCGGCGAGGACGACGAGGTCCGGGTGGACGGCCAGCCGCTGAAGGCGCGCACGGTGAAGGCTGGCAAGCGCAGGCATGTCTACATCGCGCTGAACAAGCCGGTCGGCGTCACCTGCACCACCGAGGGTTCGGTGAAGGGGAATATCGTCGACTTCGTCGGCCACGAACAGCGCATCTTCCCGATCGGCCGCCTGGACAAGGATTCCGAAGGGCTGATCCTGATGACCAGCAACGGCGACATCGTCAACCAGATCCTGCGCGCGGAGAATCGCCACGAGAAGGAATACCTGGTGGCGGTGAACAAGCCGGTCACCGACGAGTTCCTGCGCGGGATGGCGCGCGGCGTGCGCATCCACGGGCAGATGACCCTGCCGTGCCGGACCAGCCGGATCGCCAAGTTCGGCTTCCGCATCATCCTCACCCAGGGCTTGAACCGGCAGATCCGGCTGATGTCGGCCGAGTTCGGCTACCGGGTCACCCAGTTGCGCCGCGTGCGCATCGACAACCTCAAGCTGGGCGCGCTCAAGCCCGGCCAGTGGCGCAACCTGACCGACGCCGAATTGCGCGGATTGTTGCCGCAGCACCAGGACTGGTAGCCGCCGTGCTGCGCACGCTGGCCATCGGCAACTACCGTTCGCTGCGCGAACTGGAGATGCCGATGGCGCGGCTCAACCTGATCACCGGCGCCAACGGCAGCGGCAAGTCCAATCTCTATCGCGCGCTGCGCCTGCTGGCCGAGACCGCGCAGGGCGGGGTGGTGCGCGCGCTGGCGCGGGAAGGCGGCCTGCCGTCAGTGCTGTGGGCGGGGCCGGAACAGTTCAGTGCCGGCATGCGCCGCGGCGAGGTGCCGGTGCAGGGTGGACCGCGACAGGCGCCGGTGGCGCTGCGGCTGGGATTCGCCGGCGAGGACTTCGGCTATGCCATCGATCTGGGACTGCCGGTTCCGTCGATGTCGGCGTTCGCGCTGGATCCGGAAATCAAGCGCGAGGTGATCTGGAGCGGGCCGTTCCTGCGCGAGGCCAACGCGCTGGTGGATCGTCGCGGGCCGATGGCGCGGATCCGCGAAGGGCGTGGATGGCGGGTCGTGGCCGAACACCTGACCCCGTTCGAAAGCCTGTTCACCCAGATCGCCGATCCGGTCAGCGCGCCGGAAGTGCTGGACCTGCGCGAGCGGATTCGCGGCTGGCGCTTCTACGATCATTTCCGCACCGACGCCGAAGCGCCGGCGCGGCTGCCGCAGTTGGGCACCCGCACGCCGGTACTGAGCCACGACGGCCACGATCTGGCGGCGGCCTGGCAGACCATCCGCGAGATCGGCGATCGCGCGGCGCTGGATGCGGCGGTCGAGGATGCCTTTCCCGGCGCGCAGGTGGAGGTGGACGTCCGCGACGGACGGTTCCAGCTGGTTTTCGCCCAGCACGGCCTGCTGCGGCCGCTGTCGGCGGCCGAACTGTCCGACGGCACCCTGCGCTACCTGCTGTGGATCGCGGCCCTGCACACGCCGCGCCCGCCGCCGCTGATGGTGCTCAACGAGCCGGAGACCAGCCTGCATCCGGACCTGCTGCCGGCGCTGGCGCGGCTGATCGCGCAGGCGGCGCAACGTGGTCAGGTGTGGGTGGTGTCGCACGCTTCGCGGCTGATCGCCGCGCTGGAGGAACACGAGGACTGCCACACGGTCCAGCTTGAAAAGGCGCTGGGCCAGACCGGCGTGGCGGGGCAGGGCCTGCTGGCCCGGCCGGCCTGGCACTGGCCCGAGCGCTGAATACATGCGGCGCCGCTTGATCGCGATCAAGGTCGCGCCGGCGCGGACCCGATAACTTGGATGGGCCGGGATCCCACCGGCATCTTTCCCAAGGAGCCGCGCGATGAAGATTCTGTTGGCCGTCGATGAAAGCGAGACCGCGCTGCAGGTCGTCAAGCATGCCGCGCAGTTGGCCAAGCAACTGTCGGCGCCGCCGTCGATCGCCCTGGTCTATGTCAACCTGCCGCTGCCCAAGGCGGTGGCCAAGGAACTGGGCGTGGATGGCTCGGAAGCCTATTACGCCGACACCGCCGCGGCGGTGCTGCGCAAGGTGCGCGCGGCGATGAAGCGCAATCGCTTGCCATTCACCGAACACCGCGCGGTGGGGCCGGTGGCCGAGACCCTGGTGCGGCTGGCCAAGGCCGATCGCGCCGATCTGATCCTGATGGGCAGCCACGGTCGCGGCACCCTGAAGAGCCTGCTGCTGGGCTCCGTCGCCAGCAAGGTCATCGCCACCAGCCCGGTGCCTGTGATGGTGGTGCGCTGACGGTTCGTTCGGCCTGCGCCTTGCTGGCGTGTCTGAATGATCCTTCCGGGCGAGTGACCCGAAAGAGCAAATCTCCGGTCACCTGCTTCGCAGGTGACCGCCCCCCTTGAAAAAGGGCGCTATCGAACGCAAAGGCGGCTGCTCAATCCACCAGGTTCGTGGCCTCGGAAGTTCCGAGCACTTCCGGGTGATGCACCACGCCGGTGGCCTTGCGCCGTTCCAGCAGCGGATGCAGGAACACGGCGGCCAGGATGATCGCCACGCCCAGATAGAACAGCGGGGTCAGCTCGCGCTGTTCGCCCAGCAGCACGATGGCCAGCAGGATCGCGTAGATCGGTTCCAGGTTCGTCACCAGTTGCACGCCGTAGGCGGTCAGGTGGCGCAGCGCCACCAGCGACAGCGCGAATGGCAGCAGCGTGCACAGCAGCGACAGGGCGACCAGATAGGCGCCGTCGCGCAGGCCAGGCACCACCAGCAAATCACCGGCGAAGGCGGGGAACAGCAGCGGCATCAGCGGTGCCAGCGCGGTCAGCAGCAAGGTGCCCGCACCGAGTTCCAGCGCGGTCACGGTGAGCGGATCCGCGTGTTCGACCAGGCGTTTGTTGAGCGAGCCGAACAGCGCCACGAACAGGGCCGACACCGCGCCCACCGCGACGCCCAGGCGCATGCCGTCCGGCACGCCGCCGACCACCAGCGCCACGCCGGGCAGCACGGCCACGCCGAACGCGAGTTCGCGCGCGGAGAACGGACGCCGCGCCAGCCACGGTTCCAGCACCGAAGTGAACGCCGGCGCCAGCGCGATGCAGGTTGCCGCCACCGAGGCGTTGGCCAGCTTGATCGCGCCGTAGAAGGTCAGCCAGTGCAGCGCCACCAGCGCGCCGATACCGGCGTAGGCCAGCATCAATCGCGGCGACATGGCGCGCAGGCCGCGCCAGACCCGCGGCAGCAGCGCCAGCGCGACCACCACCAGCAACATGCGCCACCACACCAGCGGCAGCGCCGGCAAGGTGATGAGCTTGCCGAGGATGGCGGTGAAGCCCCACAGCAGCACGCAGAAGTGGATTTGCAGTTGCGCTCTGGCGTGCGGGGTCATCGGCATGCGCGTATTGTGGCCGAAGCGGCGCGCACTGGCGACGCCGCCACGCCCGGGTCCGCACGAGGCACCATGCACGCGCATCACGAATTCGCTGAACACCTGCGCGAGCTGCTGGCCGGCGTGGGCGCGGTGCGGCTGCGGCCGATGTTCGGCGGCCTTGGCGTCTACCTGGACGACTGCATGTTCGGCCTGATCATGGACGAAACCCTGTACCTGAAGACCGATCCGGCCAGCGTCGACGCGTTCCGCGACGCCGGCGGCGAACCTTTCGTCTATCGGCCGGTGCGGGACGGCCATGTGCCCGGCTACTGGACGCCCCCGGCCGAGGCACTGGAGTCGGCGGCGGCGATGCGGCCGTGGGCGCAGCGGGCGCTGGAGGCCGCGCGACGACGGCCCGCCCGAAGACGCTGATCCCCAGCCGGCGGACTTTTGCCCACATCACCCCCGCCAGCCCCCTCCCCGCAAGCGGGGAGGGCTGGGGTGGGCGCAACCGAGGTCGATACCCTCTGACAACCCAACAACAATCCGAAGCCCGCATCCTTCATCCACGGACAGGCCCGCGCTCCCAGCCCGCAAACGCACGGCAAGCCGCACAGTTCCGCCCGGTTTTATGACAGGCTGTCGCCCGTCTCCCGATACCACTTCGCCGATGGAACCTGGCCCGACCCCGAAAGGACGCGCGTTCGCCGCTATCGTCGCGGTGGTCTCGGCGGCATCCGTGGTGCTGCAGTACCTGCTTCTGCTCGAGTTGACCCGCGACAATGTCGGGGTGGCGCTGGGCACGCTGCGCTTCCTCAGCTACTTCACCATCCTCAGCAACCTGGGCGTGATCGCGGTGTGCGTGACCGCGCTGCGCGGTGCCGACGGATTCTTTTCGCGGCCGCGCGTGCGTGGCGCCATCGCGCTGTACATCGGCGTGACCGGGCTGATCTACCTGTTGATCCTGCGCCACCTGTGGCAGCCGCAGGGACTGCAATGGTGGGCCGACACCGGCCTGCACTACGCCACCCCGCTGCTGTATGTCGGGTGGTGGTTGGCGGCCGCGCCGCATGGCCGCTTGAACCTGCGCGACGCGGTGGCCTGGCTGCTGTTCCCGCTGCTGTATCTGGCGTGGGTGCTGCTGCGCGGCGCCTGGCTGGGCGAGTACCCGTATCCGTTCATCGATGCCGGCAAGCTGGGCTACGCCCGCACCGCGATCAACGCGACCGGCATCCTGGTCGTCTTCCTGCTGCTGGGCGGCATCCTGCTGGCCCTGGATCGCCTGCTGTCGCGACGCCGGCACGCCCCGAATCCCTGAAATCCCTTGCAGGTGCGATGGAAGCCGCGACCGCATCACTCCAGGTGGCTACGGACGGACAACAAGCGAAGGCAAAAGCTCGCGACTCATGTCGCTCCCACAGGATGGGAAATCGCCCATCCCCGCCCTTGTGGGAGCGATGTGAGTCGCGATGCTCCTGGCTTTTGAGTTGACCCTTCGAAAGGGTCGCGACTTACGTCGCTCCTACAGGAGGGGCGTGTTTCCGTCCTTGGGGTGGCGGTGGACGAGGGGCCGCCGGGCATGCCATGTTCGCCGCCTTCGGCGAACGCGGGACCGCGCATGACTTCCATCGAAGGGCAGCATCACCGGGCGTTCAACCGGCAGGACGGCAAGACGCTCGGGCTGGCCGCGCTCGGTGGCGCGCTGGAGTTCTATGACTTCGTGGTGTTCGTGTTCTTCACCCGCGTCCTGGGTGAGCTGTTCTTCCCGCCGGGCACCGAGCCGTGGCTGGCGCAGTTGCAGGTGTATGGCATTTTCGCCGCCGGTTACCTGGCGCGTCCGCTGGGCGGCATCGTGATGGCGCATTTCGGCGATCGCGGCGGGCGCAAGCGCATGTTCACCCTCAGCGTGCTGCTGATGGCGGTGCCGACCCTGCTGATCGGCCTGCTGCCGACCTATGCGCAGATTGGCCTGTTGGCGCCGCTGCTGCTGTTGCTGTTGCGCATCGTGCAGGGCATCGCGGTGGGCGGCGAGGTGCCGGGCGCGTGGGTGTTCGTGGCCGAGCACGTGCCGGCGCGACACGTGGGCTTCGCTTGTGCCAGCCTGACCGCCGGACTCACCGCCGGCATCCTGATCGGTTCGCTGCTGGCGGCCTGGATCAATACGACGATGACCCCGGCCGAGGTCGCCGGCGGCTGGTGGCGGCTGCCGTTCCTGCTTGGCGGTGCGTTCGGCCTGTTCGCGGTGTTCCTGCGCCGCTGGCTACAGGAGACGCCGGTGTTCGTGGAGATGCGCGCGCGCCGGCAGCTGGCGGAGGGTTTGCCGGTACGGCAGGCGCTGGCCGGACACGCGGGCGCGGTGCTGCGTTCGATGCTGGCGTCCTGGCTGCTGACCGCCGCGATCGTGGTGGGCGTGCTGCTCACGCCCAACCTGGTGCAGTCCTCGTTCGGACTGCCGCCGGCATTGGCGTTCCAGGGGGGCAGCGTGGCGACGGCCGCGCTGATCTTCGGTTGCCTGGCGGCGGGCTGGGCGGTGGACCGCTTCGGCGTGGCGGCCACGCTGCTGGTCGGATCGCTCGCGCTGGCCGCGTCGATCTATGCGCTGTACCTGCCGCTGGCGGCGGGGGATGCCTCGCAGTTCGTGCCGCGCTATGCGCTGACCGGTTTCTGCATCGGCGTGGTCGGCGCGGTGCCGGCGTTGATGATCGCGGCGTTCCCGCCGGCGGTGCGGTTCTCCGGCGTGTCGTTTTCCTACAACGTCGCGTATGCGCTGTTCGGTGGCCTGACCCCACCGCTGGTGGCCTACCTGTCCACCCATCTGGGCAAGACCGCGCCGGCGCACTACGTGGCCTTCGCCTGCGGCATCGGCGTGCTGGTGGCGCTGCTGTCCATGCGGCGCGGTTGACCTTCTTGTGGGAGCGACGTAAGTCGCGAATCGGTGAGTATCGCGACTTACGTCGCTCCCACAGGTTGCAAGACGGTGCTACAGCCGCTCGATCAGCGCCATCGCGGCGGCGGGGTTGCGCTCCTTGGCGGCGCTGATGAAGTAGACGAACACGTCGCGCGGCGCATCGCCGGAGCGGGGCGCTTCGACGTGCGGCAGGTCGGCGGGATCGCCGCCTTCGGCCCATTGCCGGGCGCGCTTGGCCCAGGCATCCAGTTCCGCGTCCGGATAGCCGCTGGCGATGTCGCTTTGGGTGCCCATCAGCCGCGCGTAGACGAAGTCGGCGGTGAGGTCGGCGAAGCGCGGATAGTCCGGCGAATCGGTGAACACCGTCGCCATGCCATGGCGACGGGCGAGGGCGAGGAAGTCCGGGGTGATGAAGGCCGGATCGCGCACGTCCAGCACATGGCGCAGGCGCCGGCCGGCGGCCTCGCGCGGCAGCAGGTCCAGGAACGCGGCGAAGTCGTCGGCCTCGAGCTTGCGCCCGGCCTCGAACTGCCACACCAGCGGGCCGAGCTTGTCCTTGAGTTCGGCGATGCCGCCGATGAAATCCTCCACCTGCACCCGGGTCTTCGCCAGCACCCGCGATTGCACGATCCGCTTGGGCGCCTTGGCCGAGAACAGGAAGCCGTCGGGGGTCTCGTCGCGCCACTTGGCGTAGGTCGCCGGCTGCTGCGCGCCGTAGTAGGTGCCGTTGATCTCGATGGCGTTGACGTGGCGGCTGGCGAACTCCAGTTCGCGCCGCTGGACCAGGCCGGCGGGATAGAAATTGTTGCGCCAGGGCGCGAACACCCAGCCACCGATGCCGACCCGGATGGCCTGGGGGGCGCCGTGGGCGCCGGAGAACAGATCAGTCATGCGGGCAGCCGGTCCGGTCAGGTCTTCCAGGGATCATAGCTGCCGAACCACCACAGATGACCCTCCGGATCCTTGCACGCATAGCCGCGCCCGCCGTAGTCCTGATCCGCCAGTTCGATGACGATCTCGGCGCCGGCGGCCTTGGCCCGAGCGTAGTGGGCGTCGGCGTTGGCGACGATCACGCAGGGGCTCTGGGTCTCGCGCCCGCCGGCATCGCCGGGCTGGACGATATGCCGCCCCCATTCGCCGCCGCCGGAGGCGGAGCCGAGCATGATCATGCCGTTGCCAAAGGTGAGCTGGGCGTGGTGGACGGTGTCGCCGTCGGCGTAGACCGCCTGGCGCTCGAACCCGAACGCCTCGCACAGCCAGTCGATGGCGGCGCGGGCGTCGCGATAGCGCAGGCAGGGGATGATGGTCGAGGTGGTGGAGGCTGCCAGGCTCATGCGGTGCTCCGGGGACAAGGGGCGACCGGCAGGATAGTCCGTGCCGCCGGGACCCCTGTGAAAGCATTCAGTTTGCGTTATCGTGTCGCCGTCCCGGACGCCCCCACCCATCGCCCGGTCTCCCTCCCGTACCGGAACTCCCCCATGCGCTCGACAGGAACCCTCCTGCTGGCTGCGATGGCACTGTGCAGCTTCTCCGCCGCCGCCCGCGACTATTGCAACGAATCCACCGATCTTCCGCCCACGGTCAACTTCCGGGTCGACAACGATCTGTTCGGCCACCAGGACCAGGGCTACAGCAACGGCGTGATGCTCACGCTGGTCTCGCCCAACCTCAAGGATTACACCGACGATCCCTGCCTGCCGCGGTTGGCCCGCTGGATCAACCGCCATCTGGACGCGCTGACGCCGGAAGGCTTCGAGCAGCAGAACATGGTGGTCAGCTTCGCGCACGGCATCTTCACTCCGACCGATCCGACCCGTCGCGACGTGATTCCCGATGACCGACCGTATGCCGGCGTGTTGCTGGCGAGCCTGGGCTACAACGCCCGCAATGGCGACCACCTGCGCACCACCCAGTTGCAGTTCGGCATCGTCGGCCCGTCCGCGCTGGGCAAGCAGGTGCAGAACGAGGTCCACAAGATCACCGGCGGCGACAAGTTCGAGGGCTGGGACAACCAGCTGCGGGACGAGCCGGTGTTCCGCATCGTGCACGAGCGCATGCGCCGGTTCGCCCCGGAACAGGAAGGCATCTGGAGCTGGGACGCGGTCGGCCACTACGGCGGCACGCTCGGCACGCTGACCACCTATGCCAATGTCGGTGGCGAAGTGCGTTTCGGCCGTTACCTGCCCAACGATTTCGGCAGCACGCCGCTGCGGCCGGCGGGCGAGAACACCGCGCCGACCGGCAGCCGGATTCCACCGGACGTGCTGGGCTTCCACATGTTCCTGACCACCGACGCACGCTGGGTGCTGCGCGACATCACCCTGGACGGCAACACCTTCAAGGACAGCCACAGCGTGGACAAGCGGGCCTTCGTCGGCGAGTACGGCTATGGTCTGGCCTTCATGTACGGTCGCTGGAAATTCGCGTTGGCCCGCTACCACAGTACCCGCGAGTTCGACGGGCAGAAGGAACGGCCGGTGTTCGGCAGTTTCACCATCAGCCGCACCTTCTGAGCAGCGCCACGGAGACAGCGATGGACTGGACCACGCCGGATCTCTGCGACACCCACCCCGAGGTACAGGTCGCCGAGCCGCTGTTCCGTGGATTCGGCGGCCGGGTGGCTTTCCATGGCGCCATCGCCACGGTGCGCTGCCACGAGGACAATTCGCGGGTGCGCGAACTGGCCGGCACGCCGGGGCAGGGACGGGTGATGGTGGTGGATGGCGGCGGCTCGCTGCGCCGCGCGCTGCTGGGCGATCAGATCGCGGCGACCGCGGCGCGCAATGGCTGGACCGGATTCCTGATCCACGGCGCGGTGCGTGATGTCGAGGTGCTGGCGCAACTGGATCTGGGCGTGCAGGCGCTGGCCGCGCACCCGATGAAGACCGAGAAGCGCGGCCTGGGCGAAGTGGATGTGCCGGTGCGCTTTGCCGGCGTCGATTTCCATCCCGGCCACTGGCTGTACGCGGATGCCAATGGCGTGATTGTCAGTGCGCGGAAGTTGGTATGAGCGCGTGCAGGCGCCCCCCTGTGGGAGCGACGTAAGTCGCGATTCTTTGAAATGAAGGGTTCGCGACTTACGTCGCTCCCACAGGGACGATCATCGGTTTCCCGAGAGAAAGGGGCGGAAGGAAAACCCCTCCCGCCCGCCATCGATCACTGGATCGGTTCGTCCAGCATCAGTTCGCGCACGAAACGCACCGGCGGTGCGCCGTAGGACAGCACCTGGTCGTGGTAGGCCTTGGCGTTGAACTTGTCGCCGAGCTTGGCTTCCATCGCCTTGCGCAGATCGAAATGCTCCTGCGCGCCGACGAAATAGGTCGGCAGCTGCGCCGAGCTGAGCTGCGCACGGGTCCACTTGCCGGCGGCCTCGCGTTCCTGCTGGAAAGTCTGCCGGACCATCAGGTCCATCGCCTGTTCGCGGCTCCAGCCGTCCACGTGCACGCCCTGATCGAGGATGGCGTTGCCAATGGTGCGCAGGTAGAACTTCAGCTGCACCAGCCGGAACAGCGGATCGTTGTCCAGGTAACCGGCGTCGGCCATCATCCGCTCGGTGTAGACCGCCCAGCCTTCGGCGAACAGGCCCGAACGCAGCACCGCGCGCAGGGTCGAGGGGAACTTGGCCGAATGCCAGCCTTCCAGATAGTGCCCCGGCGTGCCTTCGTGGATGCTCAGCAGGTGGATCATCCGGCTGTTGTATTCGCGCAGGAACGAGTCGACCTGCGCCTGGCTCCAGTCTTCCGGAATCGGCGAGATCGCGTAGAAGGTCTTGAGGTTCTTGTCCAACGGACCCGGCGAATCGCAGTACGCCACCGCCACGCCACGCTGGAATTCCGGCATCGGGATGATATCGACCGGCGCGTCCGGCAGGGTCACCAGATCCTTGGCGCGGACGAAGTCGGTGGCCGACTTCAGCGCGGCCTCGGCATCGGGCACGACCTTGTCGCGTGCCGGGCGCTCGGCATAGGCCAGTTCCAGCGCCGCCTCGATGGCCTTCTGCTGCTGCTCGTCGCTGGGCGAGGCCGGCAGCGCGGGCGCACCCGGCTTGTCCTTCAGCACCTGCTGCGCGATCGCGTACATCTCGCCACGCACACGCTTGAGCTCACCCTCGGCGCGCTGCTTGATCTCCGCGCGCGACAGCGAGGAGAGCAGGGCGAACTTGAGCTTCTGGTCGTAAATCTTCTCGCCGACCCGGAAATCGCCCTTGGCGTTGGGCACCAGGGTCTTGTCCAGCCATTGCTGGTGTTCCTCCACTGCCTTCTTCAGGGTCCCGGTGGCCGCGGCCAGTCGCTGCTGCTCGGCTTCCGGCAGTTCCTTCGCGTGCGGGGTGATGAAGCTGTCGACGATGCTGAGGATGCCGGCGTTCTGCTTGGCGACCGTCTCGGCGTGGATCTTCGGCACCCGCGCCGGATCCAGGTTGGCGCGGGCCTGCGCCAGCAGGGTCGGGATTTTCTCCATGCGGTCGATCGCCGACTTCAGGCGATCCGGCAGCGGCGCGAACTCGCGCGCCATCAGGTTGTACAGGGCGCCACCGGCCAGGCCGCTGTAGACCTGCGGATCCCAGGCCCAGGACTGCAGGGTCTCGTTGCCCCAGGCGTCGTATTCCAGCTGGTTGCGCAGGATCGCCGCGTCCACCTGGTTCTCGCGGGACAGCTTCGAAACATCCATCGCGCCCAGTTCGGCCAGCATCTTGCGGCTGAACTCCAGGCTCTTCTTCCGGCCTTCGGCGCTCAGGTCGTCGATCTCGCTGTCGTAGCGGTGTTCGCCAATCTGGGTGGCGCTGACCGGCGACAGTTGCAGCCAGCCTTCGAGCGCTCGCTTGGACAGGTCGGCGAAACGCGCGTCGGCCTGCGCGTCAGCCGCGGCGGCCGTGGCCGCGGGGGCATCGCCGGGGGCGGGTGCATCGGTCTTCTGGCAGGCGGCCAGGCTGGTCAGGAGGGCAAGGGCAAGCAGGCTGTGGCGCATCGACATTCTCGCGGCAGTGCACAAAGGACGGGGCCGACACCTTAGCCGCTGGGCCGCCCCGCCGCATCTGCCATTCGATTACCCTTGTGGCTCCGATGCCCACCAGCAGGAGCAAACGAAAGATGAAACACCAGGGAAGTTGCCATTGCGGCCGCATCGCGTTCGAGGTGGAAGGCGACATCGCCGAGGTCTACGACTGCAATTGTTCGATGTGCCGCCGCCGCGGCGGGCTGCTGTGGTTCGGACCGCGGTCCGCGTTCCAGCTGACCCGCGGGGAAGGCGACGTGGGCACCTACACCTTCAACAAGCACGCCATCCAGCACCGCTTCTGCCCGAACTGCGGCATCGCCGTCTACGGCGAGGGTGACAACCCGAAGAGCGGGCCGATGATCGCCATCAACGTGCGCTGCCTGCCCGATGTGGAGCTAGCGACGCTGAAAGTGGTGCCGATCGACGGCGCGAGCTTCTGAGGACGCCCATGATCACCGGCAAACCTGTCCTGCGCGTGGGCGCGGGAGCAATGCTGGCGCTGCTGCTTGCGGCCGGATGCGCGCGCCACGAAAGTGGCGCCGCCGCCGCGCCGGCATCCGCCGTGCGCAATTCCGACGGCGCGATGCTGGCGTACGAACACGACGTGGAAATCCTGCTGGAGGAGAAGGCGATTCCCGACCGCCTCAAGGCCAGCCAGCAGGCCTGCGGCAGCGGCAAGTTCGGCCAATGCAGCGTGCTGGAGGTCAGCCAGCAGGGAGGCGACCATCCGCGCGCCAGCCTGACCGTGCGCATCGTTCCGGAGGGCGTGGAGCCTTTCATCGCGCAGGCGGCGAAGGGCGCAGACATCGGCAGCCGCAATACCCGGGCGGAGGATCTGGCGCGGGCGGTCGGCGACAACCACCTGCTGCAGGACCGGCTTGGCCGCGAGCGCGAGCGCCTGCTCGAATTCCAGCAGCGCCGCGATCTGGCGGTGGCCGACATGATCGCGTTGTCGCAGCAGTTGGCCCAGGTCGAGGCGCAGTTGCAGGCGGCGCAGCAGGAAGGCGCGCAGCATCGCCATCGCATCGACACCCAGCGCGTGACCCTCGGACTCGTCCCGCCCGGCGGGCAGAGCGGGCGCGGCGAGATCCGCCAGGCGCTGCGCGATTTCACCGCTACCCTGTCCACCGGCACCGCGTGGACGATCCGGGCGGTGGCGTTCCTGATCCCGGTCGGGCTGGTGCTGTGGGTGCTGATCAGCCTGGTGCGGCGCTGGCGGCGCAGGAAAGCCTGATCGGAGCCTCGCTTCGCCTTTCATCTTTCACGGAGAACCGGACATGTGGCATCGCATCGCGTTGACGGCAGCATTCCTCTTGTCCACGCCGGCCTGGGCCGGCTGCCCGCCGGAAGGCACGGACGCGGCGTCGCTTCGGCTGCTGAAAGAGCAGAAGTTCGCGATGGAGGACGCGGCCGCGCGCGATGCGCTGGCGATCGGGCTGGTCGATTGCCTGTCCGATCCCGATCCCGAAGTCCGCGACGGCATCGCCTACGAGGCGATCACGACGTGGTTGCGCGGCGACCAGTTGGCCGAACCGGTGCGCCGGCAACTGCTGGAGCGGCTGTACGCGCAACTGGATGGCAAGGATCCCGAAGGCTTCACCCATCCGTTCGCGGCGCTGATGCTGTCCGAGGTCGCGCGCACGGATCGCCTGCAACCCTGGTTGAGCGCGGACGAGCGCGCCGACATGGTCAAGCGCGCGACCCGCTACCTGGCCTCGGTGAACGACTATCGCGGATTCGACGCGAAGGAAGGCTGGCGCCATGGCGTGGCGCACGGCGCCGACTGGCTGCTGCAACTGGCGTCCAACGATCAGGTCAATCGCGATCAGGTCGAACAGATCCTGGCGGCGCTCACCTTGCAGATCGTGCCCGAGCAACCGCATGCCTACGTGTTCGGCGAACCCGGGCGGTTGGCCCGGCCGGTGATCTTCATCGCCCGTCGTGGCGTACTGAGCGATGCGGAATGGCAGGCCTGGTTCACCGGCCTGCCGCAGCGCCTGGGCAATCAGGAGCAGGCGTATCGCGACGTCGCCTGGCTGGCGCGCCGGCATGATCTGATCGCCTTCCTCGGCAGTTTTTACCTGGAAGCGGATCAGTCCGCCGATGCGAAGGTGCAGGCGCTCAAGCCGGCAGTGGTGGCGGGGATCAAGGCGGTGCCGTGAAGGCGGCGTGAGTTCGCCAAGCCGGTCGCGATCAGGTTGTGAGGTACGCCGCGCCGGTGCGGTAGCGCGGGTTACGTTCTCGCGTGGAAACGGTTTTGTCTCTGGTCGCTCATGCGGACCCGGGCGTAGATTCGGGCAGGCGCGCAACGCGCTTCCATACGCCAACCGGGGATCGCCTATGCAACGGAACCGTCTGTCCTTCTTCGTGCGTTGTTCCCTGGTGTTGATGGCGGCCACGCAGGGCGTCGCCGCACAGGACGCCACCACGCAGCAGCAGGCGCAGCCGGACGCCGGACAGACGGAAGCGACCACCCTGGATCAGGTCACCGTGCTCGGCTCGCGCCGGGTGGTGCGCAGTTCGGATACGCAGTCGCCGGTGCCGGTGGACGTGATCCCGATGGCGCAGGCGGCAGAGCAGGGCGCCCAGTTCGACCTCGCCCAGACCCTGCAATACACCGCACCCTCGCTGATTTCCACGCGCCAGACCGGCGCCGACGGCGCCGACCTGATCGACGGCGCCGCATTGCGCGGGCTGGGTTCGGATCAGACCCTTGTGCTGGTCAACGGCAAGCGCCGGCACACGGTGTCGCTGGTGAACATCTACGGCGCGCGCGATCGCGGCAACACCGGCACCGACCTGAACTCTTTGCCGATGCTGGCCATCGACCGGGTCGAGGTGCTGCGCGACGGCGCGGCCGCCCAGTATGGTTCCGACGCGATTGCCGGGGTGATGAACATCGCCCTGAAGCGTCGTCCCGGTTGCGAGGCGATCGCCGGCTGGGGCCAATACTCGCGTGGCGACGGCGAGAACTGGATCGCTTCGGCCTACTGCGGCCTGGCCCTGTCCAACGGCGGCCACTTCGCGGTGACCGGCGAATGGCAGGACCGGGATCGCTCCAACCGCGCCACCGCCGAGAATCCGCTGCGCATCATCGGCGACAGCCAGGTCAAGAACAAAACCCTCTACCTCAACGGCGATCTTCCGCTGACCGAATCCGCCGAGTTCTACTTCACCGCCGGCATGCAGGATCGCGATGCGTCATCGGCGGCGTTCGCGCGCGAGGGCATCGGTTCGGAGGACATTCCCTCGCGCAATTCGGCGGCGATGTATCCGGACGGCTTCGTGCCCTTCATCAACGGCGATCTGCAGGATCGCTACAGCATCGCCGGCCTGCGCGGCGACATCGGCCAGTGGCATTGGGATGTCTCGCACACCTACGGTTACAACGAACTGCGCTACACCATCGACCATACCCTCAACGCGTCCATCGCCAACCAGGATCTTCTCAATGGCGGCGCCGGCATCAGCCCCAGCCGCTTCGACGCCGGCGGTTTCTCGTTCAAGCAGAAGACCATCAACGCGGACGTGTCGCGCTACTTCGACAACGTGTTGCACGGCCTCAACCTGGCCTTCGGCGCCGAGCACCGGCGCGAGGACTACCGTATCCGCGCGGGCGAACCGGGTTCCTATCTCGACGTGGACGGCGCGGGCGAGGGCGGCAATCCGGGCAGCCAGGGTTTTCCGGGATTCCAGCCGGGCGACGTGACCGACAAGCATCGCGACAGCTGGGCCGCGTACGCCGACGTGGAAATCGACTTCACCGAGCGCTTGATGCTCGGCCTGGCCGCGCGCTACGAGGACTACAGCGATTTCGGCAACACCCTCAACGGCAAGCTGGCGATGGCTTTCCGGATGAGCGACGCGTTCCTGTTGCGCGGCTCGGTGAGCACCGGCTTCCGTGCGCCCTCGCTGCAACAGAAATATTTCTCCTCCACCATCACCGATTTCATCAGCGGCGAACCGGTGGACGTGGTGATCGCGCCCAATGGCGGTGCGCTCGCCAACCTGGCCGGGATTCCCGCGCTGAAGGAGGAAACCTCGCGCGGCGGCACCCTGGGCTTCACCTGGTCGCCGACCGCGGCGGTCTCGATGACCCTGGATGCCTACCGCATCGAGATCGACGACCGGGTGGTGCTGAGCGGCGAGTTCGACACCAGCGATCCGGTCATCGGCGCGGCGCTGGAGGCGCTGGACGTGGGCCTGGCGCGCTTCTTCTTCAATTCGGTGGACACCCGCACCACCGGCGTGGATCTGACCCTGTCGTGGGAGGCGCAGGCGGGCGCGGGCAAGCTCAGCACCTACCTGGCCGCCAACTACAGCAAGACCGAGGTGACCCAGGTGCATACGCCGCCGGCGCTCGCCGGTCGGGAGGAGGTGTTGCTGTCGCCGCGGGATCGCCTGTTCGTGGAAAACGGCGCGCCGCGCAACAAGGCGGTGCTCGGATTCGACTACGCGCTGGATCGCTGGGACTTCGGCATGAAGATCATCCACTTCGGCTCGCAGACGCTGGGCACGTTCTCCGGCCCGCCGGTGCCGGACCAGCATTACAAGGCCAAGACCTCGGCGGACCTGAGCATCACCTACAGCTTCACCGACAACGCCAAGTTGACCCTTGGCGGCGCCAACGTGTTCGACGTGTTTCCGACCCGGCAGGATCCCAACGAGACCGACAACGGCCACATCTACGAGAGCGTGCAGTTCGGTCTGAACGGCGCGTCCTATTTCGCGCGCTTCTGGTATCGCTTCTGAGCCGGAACGGGCGGGTGGATTTCAGCGTCCCAGCAAATCCGCCGGAATCGGCGGCAACGGCGTGCGCTCGTCCTCGGCCTCGGCCTTCAGCCAGTCGATGAAGGCCAGCGCGGCCGGACGCGGCGCCTTGTGCGAGGGATGCACCACGTAATAGGCGAAGCGCGCCTTCAACGACGGGCCGGGCAGGCGGATGAGTTCGTAGCGTTGCAGGTAAGGCTGCGCGATGACCCTGCGCGCCAGCGCCGCGCCCACGCCGTAGACGCTGGCGCGCATCACGTCGGTGCTGTCGCTGAAACTGTGCATCTCCGGCAGTCGCAGGCCGCGCACGCCGGCCGCGCGGAACCAGTCGCGCCAACCCTGCAGGGCCAGATCGGTGACCAGCGGCAGGCGGGCGATGTCGCGCGGCGTCCTCACCGCCTCGACACCGGGCAGGCCCGGCGAGGCGACCGGGAACAGTTCGTCGTCCATCAGGTGCTGCGCGGTCAGACCCTGCCACTGGCCCGGACCGTGGCGGATGCCCAGGTCGGGGCCGCCCTCGTCGAAGCGGGTGAGCGCGGTGCCGGTGTCCAGTTGCAGGCGGATATGCGGATGCAGGGCGGTGAAGCGCGGCAGCCGCGGCACCAGCCAGCAATAGGCCAGCGAGTGCAGGGTGGTCACCCGCAGCACCGAAACACCGTCCGCATGGCGCAGGTTGGCCGCGACTCCCTCGATGTCGGTCAGCGCGGCGGTGGCCGCGTCCGCCAGTTGCCGGCCCTCCTGGGTCAGCTTGACCCCGCGCGCGTGGCGCTGGAACAGGGCCACGCCCAGCAATGATTCCAGTTTGCGGATGTGGTGGCTGACCGCGCTGGCGGTCAGGTGCAGTTCCTCCGCGGCATGGGCGAAATTCTGGTGCCGGGCGGCGGCGGCGAACACGCCCAGGGCGGGCAGCAGGGCGGGGCGCAGATTCATGGGGAGACATTAACCAGATTTGTGGCTCGCCCGCATAATATGCGCTTGTGGGCCTTGTGGCGCGCGCCAGAATGGCCGAGACACAAAACAGGTGAACGGCGATGGCGGGCAACGGCGCGGTGGCGGATGCGGGCAAGGCGGATTCGCTGGGAGGCGGGATGACACGTGACTGGCGAACCCCAATCGAACTGCTGGTCCTGGGCGCCATCTGGGGCAGCTCGTTCCTGTTCATGCGCATCGCGGCCGAGCCCTTCGGCGCGTTCGCGCTGGTGGATATCCGGCTGACCCTGGGCGCGCTGGTGCTGCTGCCGTTCCTGTGGCGCGACCGCGCGGTGTTCACCCGCGCGATGTGGCCGAAGCTGGCGATCATCGGGCTGATCAACTCGGCCATCCCGTTCCTGCTGTTCGCCTGGGCCGCGCAGCGTTCGCCGGCCGCCATCGGTGCGATCTGCAACGCGATGACGGTGCTGTTCGCCGCGCTGATCGGCTTCCTGTTCTTCGGCGAAAAGATCGGTACCCGCCGTGCCATCGCGCTGCTGGTCGGCTTTGGCGGCGTGGTGCTGCTGGCGACCAGCAAGGCCGGCGGCATCAGCGTCGGCATGGCGGTGGTCGCAGGCTCGACCGCGGCGCTGCTGTACGGCGTGGGCGTCAACCTGGTCCGCCGTCACCTGGGCGGCATTCCGCCAGCGGCCGCGGCCGCGGCCACACTGGGTTGCTCGGCGCTGCTGCTGGCGCCGTTCGCCGCCACCCACTGGCCGACGAACGCCATCTCGCCGCTGGCCTGGGGCAGCGCGATCGCGATTGGCGTGCTCTGCACCGGCTATGCCTTCCTGCTGTACTACCGCCTGATCCAGCGCATCGGCGCCGCCCGCGCGGCGACCGTGACCTACCTGGTGCCGCTGTTCGGCGCGGCCTTCGCCTGGCTGTTCCTGGGCGAGCCGGTGACCCCGGCGATGCTGGCCGCCGGCCTGCTGATCCTGGGCAGCGTCGCCTTCAGCCAGCGGGCGCCGAAGCCATGAACGACATCGCGGCGGCCGCGCAGAAGCGGGTGGTGTTCGATTTCGAGATCGACTTCAGCAATGGCGGTGGCCTGCAAGGGCAGGACTTCCGCCTGGATTTGCACGGCGACGACATCGAAGACGCCGCGCTGGCCGACTACATCGTGCGCGACCTGCGCCTGCTGATGGTCGGCGCGGTGCGCATCCGCAACAAGCGCATCATCCGGGAAGCGCACAAACGGACCGAAGGCGACGCCTGAACCCTGGCCTGACCGTTTCGCTCGCGCCGACGTACACTGCTGGCGGATTCGGTTTCCGGGACATGCGATGAAACGTTGGCTGGCAGGGGGATGGACGGTGCTCGCGCTCGCTTCGCTGGCGCAGGTGCCGGCGAACGCGCAGGACGGGAAGGAAACGAGCGCGCGGGCGGCCGCTTCACCGGCCGTGGCGCCAAGCGCGCCCTTGAACCCGGAACAGGTCGCCTCGGTTCCGCTCAGGCAGGCGCTGACCGACTGGCCGCAACTGGCGCGCTACCGCGAGGACAACGCGGCGCTGCCGCCACCGGCACCCGGCGAACAGCGCGTGGTGTTCTACGGCGACTCGATCACCGATGGCTGGGGACGCGTGGACGGCACCGTGTTCTTTCCCGGCAAGCCCTACGTCAATCGCGGCATCTCCGGGCAGACCACCGCGCAGATGCTGGTGCGGTTCCGCCAGGATGTAATCGCCCTGAAGCCGGCCGTCGTCGTCATCCTCGCCGGCACCAACGACATCGCCGGCAACACCGGCCCGGCCACGCTGGACATGATCGAGGACAACCTGCGCTCGATGGCCGAACTGGCGCGCGCCAACGGCATCCGCGTCGTGCTGGCCTCGGTGCTGCCGGTCAGCGACTATCCGTGGCAACCGGGCCTGCATCCGGCCGGCAAGGTCCGCGATCTCAACGCCTGGATGCGTGGCTACGCGCGCGACACCGGCGCGGTCTACCTCGACTATCACGGCGCGATGAGCAATGCCGAAGGTGGACTGGACGCCCGCCTGGCGGCGGACGGCGTGCATCCGACTCTTCTGTGAGTTCAGGCGGCTCCAGCTAGAGCGACAGCAGATTTTTCTGAACTCAGATACGCGGGAAACCCGATGTTTGATTACGGCACCCAAAGGTCAGGCAAACAGACCGTCGCTGGCGACCAGCACTTCACTGCGCTCGGCCGCCTTTTCCACCGCCGCGCGCAGCATCGCCGGCGCCACGTAGGTGCGGTGCACGCGGTCAATCAGGGCCAGGTAGACGTGGCCGAACGGGTTGCTGCAACGGACGCGGGTGCCGAGGCTGATGTCGATGCGATCGTCGGACACGATCCGCACACCCACGCAGGAGCGGAATACCAGATGGCGATCGTCCGCGCCCAGCACCACTTCGGCGAGGCGGTCGCCCTGTATCACCTGCTGCGCCAGCACCGGGAAGCGATCCAGGAACAACCGATCACGCTGCGGCGACAGCAGCGATGACACCGGGCAGCCCAGCGGCGAGGTGCGCAGCCGCAGCGGCCTGACCAGCACGTTGCGCAGTGTCATCAGCGCGCTGACGCCCGCGGGCCGATGCTGCAGGAAACCGTCCAGCACGTCGGCCAGCACCCGCGACGCGCGCAGGCCCATGAATCCCTCTCCACGCACGCTCAGCACGAAGGTGTCCTGATGGTGGAATTCACCCGCGAGTTCCTCGCGCAGCAGCGAGTGCGGGAGAGGTTCCGCCAGC
Source organism: Pseudoxanthomonas beigongshangi (assembly GCF_016820515.1). Lineage (GTDB taxonomy): Bacteria > Pseudomonadota > Gammaproteobacteria > Xanthomonadales > Xanthomonadaceae > Pseudoxanthomonas_A > Pseudoxanthomonas_A beigongshangi. The sequence continues at coordinate 143,919 of NZ_JADHDV010000005.1, forward strand.
GCGCTCACGCGCGGACCGCGTCCGGCGATGTAGCCGCGCGCATGCCGCCAGCGGGATATCGCGCCGCGCAGGTTGCCCAGCACACCACGCACCCGCGCGCACAGGCGTTGCCGGGAACTGCCGGGCGCGGCGTCGAAGGCCAGCGCGACGGTGGGAATGGCGGCGGCGTCCGGCATGTCTTCCAGCAACGCAAGCACCGCATCCGGCAGCAGCTCTGTCAGCGAAGCGAGGTTGGCGTCGCCGCTGAGCACGCGATCGCGTTCGGCCTGCGGCAAGGGACCACCCAGTTCGTCGGTGTGGCAGGACAGCGCGAAGAACACCGGGTGGGTGGAACCGGCGTGCGGCGCGGCGAACTGATGCCAGGCGCCGTCGCCGAAGCGGACGGTGAACAGGCTGTCCGGCGGCAGCCGCACATGGTGCAGCGCGTCGATGAAGCTGTGCGGATCGGCGGCGATCTGCGCGTCGGAGGCGGTGGAGAAGCGCAGCAGCGCGCCCGCGCTGCCGGTGACCGCGGTGAAAACCCGGTGGCCGGCGTGGCGGTGGAAGGGATGGCCCTGCGGACCCACCGCGAAGGTATAGAGCGCGGTGGCGTCGCCCTTGTCGAAATCGGTACCGGCCAGCTTGGTCGAGGGTTCGTCGAGTTCGTCGATGAAATGGGGATGGGCGCGCTGGCGCGCGGTGGCTTCGGCATACATGCGGTCACCGGCGCCGTGACCGAGCTGCGCGATCAGGAACACCTCCACCGGAAGTCCTCCCGTGCGCGAGCGGATGCGCGCATGGGGAAAGGTGGCGACCGGTTCGGTGGTGCTGGCCATGGTGTGGAATCCTGTCGTGCTGCGGGCGAGGGGAACTCAGCGGGCCTTGGCGGTGCGCCGGCGCGCTTCGCGTTTTAGCGGCCCGGCGGTGGGGCAGATCTCGAAGGCGAAGCCGGTGAGGGTATTGACCAGGCTGTCCGGCACCAGCCGGTAGAACACGTACTGGCCTCGCCGCTCGCTGCTGACCAGCCCGGCGTTCTCGAGTACCGACAGATGCCGCGAGATGGCCGGGGCGCTCATCTCGAAGCGCTCGGCAATCTCGCCGGCGGTCAGTTCCTGCGCGGACAGGTAGGCGAGGATTTCCCGGCGGGGGCGGGAAGCCAGCGCTTCGAAGATGCGGTCGACGGCCATGTAATGATTTAACCAATTAACGTATTGGTTAAATATCGGGCGCGCCCACCGGCATTGTCAAGCCCGCTCCCGGCCGTTGGTCGGAATGCAGGCGCGGCGGTGCTCCCTCCCTGAAATGCAAACCCCCTCTCCGGGAGGGAGAGGGGCCGTCGGCCGGCGGCGCGAGCCGGCGCCGGAGAAACGTCAGCCCTGCTTCGGTGCGCGCACCGGCAGCGGCACGTTGCACAGGTCGATGTGGCCGGCCGGCCGCACGTACCAGGCATCGCGGCGGTTGCGGCGCGCCTCGGTGGCGTCGGCGAAGGTCTTCGAATCGGTGCGCAGCAGCTGCAGCGCGGTGCGCTCGGCTTCCGGCACGTCGCTGGCGAGGCGGATCGCCTTGATCGGCGTGTAGTCGGCGGGCTTGTCGTACATGCCCATCGGATCCGGGCCGCGCTTGATCACGCTCAGCAGTTCCATCCCCTTCACCACCCGGCCGACCACGGTGATGTTGCGGTCCAACTGGCGCGGCGACTGGCCGATCACCACGTACAGTTCGGTGGCGTTGCTGCTGTCCGGCGCGGTGTCGCGGCCGGCGCCGAGGGTGCCGTAGCAATGCGCCATCCAGGCCTGGCCGGTGGCCGGATCGCGTCCGGCCTGGAAGCCGTCGACGAAACCGACCTGCGGCGCCCAGCCGTCGGCGTCGGGCAGGCGATCGAAGCGCAGCCCTTCGGCCTTGCGCTCGAACTCCGCCGGCAGCTTGGCCTTGGCGCTGCCGATCGACTTGCGCTTGGCTTCGTCCTCGGTCGGATCACCGAACTGCACCACCCAGTTGTCCTGCGAGCGGTAGATGTTGAGGCCGTTCCAGAAGCCCTCGTGCGCCAGCGTGCGGATGTTGCCGACATGCTCGGGCGCGAATGCCGGCGCCAGCTCGATGATCACCCGGCCGCTTTCCAGCTCCATGTACAGCGTGTTGGCCGGATCCAGGGTCCGCCAGTCGCCGGCCGGCGACGCGTCGAGGATTTCCTGGGCGCTGCGGTACTTGGCCGGTTCGGCGGCCGACAGCGGCAGGGCGGCGGCCAGCGCCACGGCGGAGGCCAGCAGGGTGGTGCGCAGGGACATGGGCGATGCGTTCCGGTGATGGGATGGCCGGATTCTACGCACAGTCGGCGCTTCGTCGCGCGCGGCCTACTTGAAGTAGCTGCGCAGCATGCCGGCCAGGGCCTCGGCTTCGGCCTGCCGGGTGCCGGCGTCGTCTTCGGCGACGAGGTGCTCGTGCAGGTGATCGTCGAGCAGGGCCAGCATCAGCGATTGCGCCGCGCCGCGCACGGCGGCCGCCTGGGTCAATACCGCGAGGCAGTCGGTGCTTTCGGCGATGGCCTTGTCGAGCGCTTCCACCTGCCCCTTGAGGCGACGGACGCGGGTCTGCAGGCGGCTGCGATCACGGCTGATATGCGACATGGAACGAATATACCCCCGGGGGGTATAGAATGCGAGTGCTTCCCTCGTCCCCATTCCGCCACCATGACCCTGTCAGCCGCCGCCGCCGCCCGTCGCCACGAACACGTCTTCGATGAAGGCAACCCGCTGGCCGAACGCAACACCCGCCGCGCGGTGCTGTTGACCGCGGCGATGATGGTGGTGGAGATCGCCGGCGGCTGGTACTTCAACTCGATGGCGCTGCTGGCCGATGGCTGGCACATGAGTTCGCACGCGCTGGCGCTGGGACTGTCGGTGTTCGCCTACCGGTTCGCGCGCCGCCATGCGCAGGACCACCGCTTCGCGTTCGGCACCTGGAAGGTTGAAGTGCTGGGGGGCTACACCAGTGCGATCCTGCTGCTCGGCGTGGCCGCGCTGATGGCGATCCAGTCGGTCGAACGCCTGATCCATCCGGTGGCGATCCATTACCGCGAGGCCATCGTCATCGCGGTCGTCGGCCTGGGCGTGAACCTGCTCTGCGCCTGGTGGCTGAAAGACGGACACGCGCACCACCACCACGGGCATGCTCATGCGCACGATCACGGGGATCACCATCACGGTCACGCTGGACATCACCACGCAGCGCGCGCGCATGACGGGCACTCCCATGGCCACCACGTGCATCCCGGCCATCACGATCTGAATCTGCGCGCCGCCTACCTGCACGTCGTCGCCGATGCCGCCACCTCGGTGCTGGCGATCGTCGCGCTGGCGGCGGGCTGGATCTGGGGCGCGCGCTGGATGGATTCGGTGATGGGACTGATCGGATCGGCGCTGGTGCTGAGCTGGGCCTGGGGCCTGCTGCGCGCGAGTGGGCGGGTGCTGCTGGACGCGGAGATGGATGCGCCGGTGGTGGAGGAGATCCGCGAGGTGATCGCGGCCGAACCCGATACCGAAATCACCGACCTGCATGTCTGGCGGGTTGGCCGGGACAAGTACGCCTGCGAGGTGGCGCTGGTCGCCGCGCGGCCGCATTCGCCGGATCACTACCGGCGTGCGTTGCAGGTGCACGAGGAACTGGTCCACGTCACCGTCGAGGTGCATGAGGCGCATCCGCCGGGTTGAGGGAGGCGGGGCACGCCGGCGCCAGGTATTCCCCTGATCGCGCGTCTCAACCGGCGCGACCGCGCTGCGGACAATCGGCCTCCACGCGACGACGGGGACATGGCCGATGCAGGATCGATGGGATTGGAGTGTGGCGCGGGCCTACGCGCCGACGGCGGCGGCGCTGGCCGCCGCGTTCGTGGCTTCGCTGGCGGTATCGCAGGCGCGGGCGCAACCCGTGTCGGCCGCCACGCCGGCCGGCTGGGACTGGACGCCCTATGCGCTGTTCGTCCTGGCCGGGGCGCTGGGGCTCTGGACGACCGCCCGCCTGTGGAGGACGCGGCGGACCGCCGATCTGCTGTGCCGCTGTGGCGGGCTGCTGGGCCCGGAGCGCCCGGGACGCGGCGGGGAACTGCGCTGCGTCTGCCGCGCCTGCGGCCGGAGCTGGCGGCGCCGCGGCCGCGTTTGAACGACGTCATCACCGCTGCCGGCCACGCGGATGCTTGCTGGCCGGGTGGTGAGGCCGGTCATCCGGCCCAGTGACTAATAGCACATTCGCTATAGTCAACTTCGCAATAGCATCGTCTCCACGCTAGTCCCCCGGAGACCGCCAAGGTGGAAGCCGATACCTACCTGAAGAAGTTCCAGAAGGAGCTGAGCGCCGGTACGGTGTCGCTCGCCCTGCTGGCCGTGCTGGCCCAGGCCGGCGAACCGATGTACGGCTACCTGATCGCCAAGCAGCTCGAACGCGTCGGCGACGGTGTGCTCAGCGGCAAGCAGAGCGCGCTGTATCCGGTGCTGCGCAACCTGGAGGGCGCCGGCCTGCTCGACAGCTTCGTCGAGCCTTCCATCGCCGGTCCGCCGCGACGCTACTACCGCATCACCGAGGCAGGGCGGGAGACCCTGCAGACCTGGGCGGCCGCCTGGCGCGCCACCCGTGATTCCGTCGATTCCGTCCTGTCGGGGATAACCGCATGAACACCACCACCACGCCGCGTCTTCCCACTTCCATCCCCGAATACCTGGAGCAGTTGCGGGCCGCGCTGGCCGGCGCGGATCCGGCGCTGATCCAGGACGCCCTGTACGACGCCGAGGAGTACCTGCGTTCGGAACTGGCCGAGCAAGCCGGCAAGAGCGAGGCCGAGGTGATCGCCTCGGTGGCCGGCAGCTACGGCGCACCCGAGGAGGTCGCCGACATCTATCGCGAGACCGAAGTGACGGTGACCCGCGCGCTCAAGCCGCCGGCGCCGCCGAAGCGCCGCTCGGCGATTGGACGCTTCTTCGGCGTGGCGGCGGATCCGCGCACCTATGGCGCGCTGTTCTACATGCTGCTGTCGCTGGCGACCGGCGTCTTCTACTTCACCTGGGTGGTCACCGGTGCCAGCCTGTCGGTCGGCCTGCTGATCCTGATCATCGGCATCCCGCTGCTGATGCTGTTCCTGGCCTCGGTGCGGGTGCTGTCACTGGTGGAGGGCCGCATCGTCGAAGCGCTGCTGGGCGAACGCATGCCGCGCCGACCGCTGTACACCCAGCGCGACAAGCCCTGGCTGACCCGGATCAAGGAGATGTTCACCGACGGCGGCACCTGGACGGCGATGCTGTACTTCCTGCTGATGCAACCGCTGGGCGTGCTGTACTTCAGCGTGGCGGTGACCCTGCTGAGCCTGTCGCTGGGCCTGGCCGCCGCGCCGCTGGCGCTACTGCTGCCGCACGCCGGCATCTGGTTCGACGACTGGAGCCTGGCCTACGACGCGCCCTGGCTGCTGCCCTTCGTCTGCGCGTCCGGCGTGCTGCTGCTGTTCGCCACCCTGCATCTGGCGCGCGGCGTGGGCAAGGTGCACGGCTGGCTCGCCAAGCAGTTGCTGGTGCGCACGCCGGTGGTGTGAGCCCACCCGGTTCCTGCCGCAAATGCAGAAAGGGGCCCGCATCGCGCGGGCCCTTTTTTTCGGTCGAATGCGGCGCGCGCTGTCAGTTCGCGGGCATCAGCCGGTCAATCAGGAAACTCATCCGCAGCGCCATCAGTTCCGGATTGCGCAGGGCATCGCTGACCCCATGTCCACCTTCCTCGTCCTCGTAGAAGTAGGTGGTGGCGCCGGCATCGGCCAGCCGGTGGGCGAGCTTGCGCGCATGGCCGGGACCGACCCGGTTGTCCTCGGTCGAGATGGTGACCAGGAACGGCGGATAGCGCGTGCCCGGGCGGACATTCTGGTACGGCGAATACTTGAGCATCGCGGCGAGCTGTTCCGGCACGTCGGGGTTGCCGTACTCGTTCATCCATGCCGCACCCATGCCCATGTGGCGCATCCGCACCAGATCGGTCAGCGGCACGTCGCTGACCACCGCCGCGAACAGGTCCGGCCGCTGCGTGCCCAGCGTCGCGGTGAGCAGGCCGCCGTTGGACATGCCGAAGATGCCGATCCGGTCCGGCGCGGTGAAGCCGCTGCGGATCAGGTGCTCGGTGACGGCGATGAAATCGTCGTACGAGTTCTGCCGCTTCTCGCGGATCGCGGCGGTGTGCCAGGCCGCGCCGCGCTCGCCGCCACCGCGCATCGCCGGAATCGCCAGCGAACCGCCGCGTTCCAGCCACAGTTTCAGGGCCGGACCACCGACGATGGCGTCGAAGTAACCCGGACGCACCGAGATGCCGAAGGCGCCGTAGCCGGTCATCAGCAGCGGCTGGGGGCCGGGCTTGGGATGGCGCGGTTTCAGCAGGAAATAGTCGACCGAGGTGCCGTCGCGCGAGGTGGCCGAACCGATTTCGGTGGTGAAACCGGCGCCGTCCATCAGCACCGGATCCTGGGCCAGCAGGCGCCGCGGCTCATCGTCGCGCAGCAGGTACTGGCTGCGGGGGGTGACGAAACCGGCGACCGAGATTGCCAGTTCGCGGCGGTCACGCTCGTCCGCGCGCAGGCTCACGGTGTCGCCGGCCGCCACGTCCAATACCTTGCGGGTGGTCCAGCGGCCATCGCCGTCGTCGTCGCGCGCGGCGACCACGCGCTGGCGCAAGTGCTGGTTGATGATCAGGAACACTTCGTCGCGCGTGGCCGCCAGCCCGCCGAAGCCGGCATCGACAAACTCGTCCGCCGCCGGCACGTATACCGCCGACACGCGCTTGCCTTCCGGCGTGGCGGGATCCGCGTCATAGGCGATCACGGTTTCGGCGCGATACGGCTGGCCCTCGATGGTCGCGTCCTTGGCCAGTTGGACCACGATGTGGCGCGCGGAGGTCGCCAGCACGCCGAACGGCTTGATCGCCTGCGGCAGCGGCAACGTGCGGGACGCGCCGCTGGCATCGACCAGGCTGACTTCGAAGGTCGAATAGTCGATCGCGCGGGTCAGTACGGCCTGCACGCGGTCGGTTCCGACGGTGGTGGCCTGCACGATCGCATCGCCCGGCTGGCCCTGGAACGCCGGCTTCACGTCCGCCAGCGCCTGGCCGCGCTTCCACAGGCCGAACGCGGCCGGCCAGCCGGCCAGCGATTTCGGCTGATCGCCCAGCGTGTGGCCGACCAGCACTTGATCCGCGCTCATCCACTCGGCGAACGCGCGCGACTTGCCGACCCGGAAGCCGCCATCGACGAAGCGCGCGGTGGCGAGATCGAATTCGCGGATTTCCACCTCGTCGCCACCACCGGGCGAGAGCCGCAGCAGGCAGCGCGCGTACTCCGGCGCCAGGCAACTGGAGCCGAAGCTGTAGACCTGCAGTTCGAACGGAATGCCTTCGCGCTTGCGCAACTCGGCCACGTCCAGCACGATCTTCCACTCGCCGGCCACGCCTTGCGCGTCGCGTGCGGCGGTCTGCAGCAGGCCATAGGGATGCGCGGCGTCGCGATACAGGCGCACCGCGCGTTCGCCCAGCAGGTACTGGTCCGGTTCGGCCGGCGCCTGCGCCAGCGCCGAGCCGAGTTCGCGGCTGACGGTGGCATGCGAGGGTAGCGCGCCCAGGCGCGCGCGCGCCTGGGCGGTGGCCTGGCGGGCCCAGGCCAAGGCCTGGGCCCCGTGCGGATCTTCCAGCCATTGCAGCGCGTCGGCATCGGCGGCGCGGGATGCCGCGGGCAGGCAAAGCGCGAGGCCCAGCGCGAGCGCGGGCAGCATTCGTTGCGTGAACGTCATGGGATCGGATCTCCGGTGAGCGAGTGTGTGATGGGGAATGGGGCGCATCAATAGTCGTAGCGGAACAACACGCCGAAGGTGCGCGGCTGCGGGCGATTGGATGCACCGAGTCGGATCAGATTTCCGTCCGAATCGAACTCGCTCGCGCCGCGCGCGTTGATCGCGCCGTCCTCGTCGGTCAGGTTGTTGCCATACAGGTACACGCCCCAGCCGGCGGGCGATTCCAGGCCGATGCGCGCGCCGGCCAGGGTCAGGGCGTCGCCCGGCGTGCCGGCGGTCAGCGCGGTTTCGCGCGCGGAGTCGTGGTGCACGTTGACCGAGGCCACGCCGCGCAGGTTCGCGCCGACGTCCCAGTTGTAGGCGGCCGAGGCATTCAGGCTGGTTTTGGGTACGTTGTAGACCGCGGTGCCGCGATGCAACGGCGTGCCGGGCACGTCGGCCGAGTAGGTCGCATCGACCCAACTGCCTCCGAACTGCAGGGTCAACGCGCGGACCGGGTTGTAGGTCACGCTCAGTTCGACACCCTTGTTGCGGGTGCCGTCGGAGTTGGTCAGGCCGTTGATCTCCGGCGTGATCGGCACGCGCACCGCGACGCCCTCCCAGTCGCTGTAGAAGACCGCGCCTTCCAGCAGCAACTTGCCATCGGCCAGCACCGACTTGGCGCCCAGTTCGTAGGTCCAGATCGAGTCGGCGGAGATCTGCGAGGGCAGGTCCACACCGTACTGTTCGGCCAGCTTGATGGATCCGATCGGCTGCAACTGTCCGGAACGGAATCCGCGCGCGGCCGAGGCATAGAAGGTAGTGCTGTCCGACGGCTTGTAGGACAGGCTCAAGCGCGGATTCCAGCTGTCGAAGGTGGCGTTGAGCGTGGACACGCTGCCATCGGAAGCCGCGTCGGCGGCGTCCACCTTGTCCTTGAAGTAGCGCAGGCCGGCGGTCACCGCCCAGGCCGGATTGGGCAGCTTGAGCGTGGCCTCGCCGAAGATCGCGTGGGCGTCGTTGGTCTGGCGCGAGTTGCTGGTCACGATGCCGGGAATGTCCAGCACATCCGCGCGTTCGGCCTTGCGCAGGTAATAGCCGACCGTCCAGTCCAGCCGGTGCTCGCCGGTCGAGGCCCAGCGCAGTTCGTGGGTGCGCACGCCGATGTCGATCGCCGCGTCCAGCGGAATGCCTGCCGCCAGCTCGCCGGTCTGCGGATAGCTGAGGTTGCCGTCGGAGAAGGTGTAGACGATCTGCGAGGCGTCCAGTTCGTAGGTGCTGGTCAGGCTGGCCGAGTCCCATTCGTTGTGGCTGGCCAGGAACGAGTTGTTGGTGCCGTCGTCGTAGGCGCTGTTGCTGGCGGCCTCGGAATCGGAGCGGTACTTCCAGTAGGCGAGATCGATGTTCCAGCGCTCGGTCGGTGCGAAGCGGACCTTGGCGCGCCAGGTGCGGATGTCGTTGTCGTTGACGTTCTTCGCGCCGGTGTTGGTGTTGTCGATCCAGCCGGGCGTGCGCTCGTCGGTGATGGCCAGGCGCAGGGCCAGGCGATCGTCCACCAGCGGGATGTTCACGTAGGCCTTGGCGCCGCGGCCATCGCCGCCGCCGCTCACGCGCGAACCATCCAGTTCCACCCCGGCGCCGAAACGGTTGAATTCCGGCTTGCGGGTGAGGATGCGCACTGTGCCGCCCATCGATCCCTCGCCGAACAGCGTGCCCTGCGGACCCTTGAGGATTTCCACCCGGTCGATGTCGAAGGATCGCGTGTCCGGATACCAGGGCACGGTCACGCCGGTGAACGGCGTCTCGTCGACGTAGTAACCATTGTCGTTGCCGCCCAGCGAACTGGAAACGCCACGGATCTGCACCTGGGTGAAGGCACCGCCGGTGTCGATGGAGGAAGCGCCAGGGGTGATGTTGATGACGTCCACCACGTTGCGCAGGCCCATCGCATCGATCTGCTCGCCGGTCACCGCGGTGATGGCAATCGGCACGTCGATCTGGCGCTCGTCGCGCTTGCGCGCGGTGACCGTGACCGCGCCCAGATCGACGGCATCGGAGGCTTGCGCCGACGCCTGCCCATCGGGCGTTGCGGTGGCCTGCTGGGCATGGACAGGCGCGCCGATCAGCGACAGCAGGATCGCGGCGGCCAGATGGTTGCGGATCGGAGAAACGGGACGCGACGTGACACGTGGCTTCGTGGACGACATGGATGGACTCCGGTTGATGACGGTCGGAAGGCCGGCATGCGCGGATATCCCCCCGCGCCCGCCGGTCACTCGATGCCATGACGAACCGGTGCAACAAAAGTGAAATGGGCACGGCGCGCAGGCGCCGGCGGCAGGATCAGAAGCGGTAGTGCAGTTCCATGCCGTAGCTGCGAGGACGCAGGCGGGTGGCATTGCCGTACGGGGCGCGGCCATCCACCGCGCCCTGTTCGTCGAGCAGGTTGTCCGCGTACAGATAGCTGCTCCATCCGCGCGCGGACTCCAGGCCCAGGCGCAGGCCCAGATCCAGGATCGCGTCGCCTTCGTCGCCTTCGACCAGGCCGGTCTGGCGGCGCGAGTGGTAGCTGGCGCGGCTGGCCGCGGTCAGGTTCATGTCCGGTCCAACCGGCCAGGCATAGGTGGCGGTGCCCGAGAGACTGGTGCGGGGCACGTTGTAGATCTGGGTGCCACGGCGCAGCGGCGTGCCCGGCACGTCGGCGGCATAGTGGGCGTCCAGCCAGGTCGCGCCCAATTCCAGCCGCAGTTGCGCCGCGGGCGCGTAGCTCATCCCCAGTTCCACGCCCCGCACGATCGCGCCGTTCGAATTGATCAACCCGTTGTGGGTGCCGTCGATCGGAACCCGCACCGGCAGATCATGCCAACGGGTGTGGAACGCAGCGCCCTGCACCAGCAGGCGGCCACCGGCGGTGATCTGCTTGAGTCCGATTTCGTAGGACACCAGCGAATCGGGTGGCAGCGTGGAGGGCAGGGTGATCCCGGCGGCGAGCGCGGCGGCCTGCGAGTCGGCCGGCTGCAACTGACCCGAGCGGAATCCGCCGGCGACGCTGGCATAAACCGTGCGTTGATCCGAGAACCGCCGGTTGACGCTCATCCGCGGCGTGAGCCGATGGAAGGTCGAGCGCAGGCGCGTGTCGCGTGTCGAGGACAGTGCCGTTCCGTTGACCTCGTCGGTGAAGTAGCGCAATCCGGCGGTGGTCGACCAGGCGGAATCCCGGGGTGTCAGCGTGAGTTCGCCGAACAATGCGTCCGCACGGTTGGACTGCCGGGCCACCGCGTATTCGCCATCGACGAACAGCGCATCGCGACGCAGTGCTTCGCGATGCGAATAGCCGACGATCCACTCCAGCGGGCCGGCACCGTGCGAGCTCCAGCGCAGCTCCGTGCTGTCCACGTCGATGTCGAGGGTTCCCCGGAGCGTGGACGTCGGCGTGAGCATCCCGTCGATCACGTATTCGAGCCGGGCATCCGACACCACCAGCAACAGCCGCGAGGCGGGCAGTTCCAGGCTGCTGTTGATGCTGTTGGCGCGCCAGCGGGACCGCGTGTCCTGATAGGCGTTGGTCTGCAGGACATCGGTGGCCGCGTAGCCGCCGCCCTCGGCAAGGGTGGTGGAACCGATGTGGCTGAAATCGGTCATCCAGGTGTCGCTGGCCGACCAGCGCAGGCGCGCGCGCCGGGTGGTGACGCGCTGCGGATTGATGTCGCGCCCGCCGTCGGGCGTGTCCACCCAGCCGGCCAGCGTTTCGCGGGTGGCGACCAGGCGCAGGCCGAGCCTGTCCGGCACCAGCGGCAGGTTGGCCATCGCCTTACCCATGCCGCCGTCGGCGCCGCCTTCGGTGCTGGACGCTCCCACTTGCACAGCGGCGGAAAACCGATCCAGTTCCGGCGCGCGGGTGAGGATGCGCACGGTGCCGCCCATCGAGCCTTCGCCGAACAGCGTGCCCTGTGGGCCCTTCAACACTTCCACCCGTTCCAGATCGAACGCGCGCGTGTCCGGATGCCACGGCACGGTGACGCCGGTGAAGGGAATGTCGTCCAGGTAGTAGCCGTTGTCGTTGCCGCCCAATGAGCTGGAGATGCCGCGGATCTGCACCTGGGTGAAGGCGGCGCCGGCGTCGACCGCGGCCACGCCGGGCGTCAGCCGCAGTACGTCGGTGGCGTTCTGCAGGCCCAGCGCCTCGATGCGTTCACCCGCGTGCACCGACAATCCCATCGGCACGTCCATCCAGCGCTCGTCGCGCTTGCGCGCCGACACCACCAGCGGCGCCAGGGTACGGGTGGGCGCGACCAGCGCGATCGGCTGCGGCGCGGGTTGTTCCGCGCGTGCCGGTGCGCGCGGCGACACGGTGATCACCCCGCCTTCCACGCTGAAAGCGTAGCCACTGCCTTCCAGCAGGCGTTCCAGCGCCGCCTCCACCGTCATTACCCCGCTGACCCCGGGGCTGCGGCGCGCGCCACCCAGATCACCGACGGCCGCCAGCGGCAGGCCGGCTTGCTGTGAAAAGCTCAGCAGGGCCTCGTCCAGCGGTTGCGCGGGAATACGGAAGGCCACGCGTGGCGAGGGCGCCGCCCACGCCGACAGGCAGAAGCCCAGCCACAGCAGCGCCAGTCCGCCCCGCCGCCGCCAGCCGGAAAGCTCCGTCCACCACGCCGGCGCCGGAGGGCGCATGCAATGGCGGACGGTGGCGGCAACGGCGGCTGGCAAGGACTGTGTTCCGGATCAGGGAGCGCCGTCTCCGGGAGGCACCGCGGGACGCTTCACCGGATTGTTCTGCGGTTCGTCGCTGGACAGCAAGATCTCGCCTTCGCTGCGCCGGACGTCCAGGTGCAGCGCCTTGGCCAGGCCGTCGATCCAGCGGTCGATGCTGGCAACCTCCCAGCGCCCGGTGACCTTGAGTTGCCCCAGGGCGGGATCCTGCAGGCGGATCGGGACGCGCGAATATCGGTTGAGATCGGTGATCACGCTGTCCAGCGGTTCGCCCTGGTAGACCACGGCGCCTTGCCGCCACGCAGTGGCGAGCGGCGCGTTGACGGCCTGCGGGGGCTGCAGGCCATTGGCGAGGCTGTAGCGGATCCGCTGGTTGCCGGTGGCCAGGTAGCGGCGAACATGCCCGTCCCCGGCTGCGCTGACCTGGACGCGGCCTTCGTCGACCACCACCGTCACTTCGCGATCGCCATGTTCGGCCACGCTGAAGCGGGTACCCAGCGCCTGGCTGAGGACGCCTTTGGCATCGACCACGAACGGCCGATCAGGCGCGTGCGCGACCTGGAAGTAAGCGCGGCCGTTGCGCAGTTCGATGTCGCGCCGGTCAGGGTGGTAGCGGACGCTGACTTCGGACGCCGCATCCAGTTCCAGGATCGAACCGTCGGCGAGGGTGATCTGGCGGCGTTCGCCGATGCCGGTGGCGAAGGACTGCGACGGGTCTTCCGGTGCACCGCGCGGGATCAGGAACCAGGCGAGCGTCACGGCCAACGCCACGCAGGCGGCGCTGGCCCATGCCCAGCCGCGACGCGAGCGGCGACGCAAGGGCCGGGCCGGCGCCGTGACGGGAGGCGCGGACTGGGACGGGGAGGTCGCGGGCTGGACGCTGCGCGCGGCCCGCGCGCGCAACACGGTGTCCGAATCCAGCGTTCCCGCCGCTTCCCACAACGCGGCCAGATCGTCGAAGGCCGCGGCGTTGGCCGGCGAGGCCATCCAGTCGCACCAGGCTTCCAGTTCCTTCGACGGCACATCCTCTTCCTGCATGCGAAGCAGCCAGTGGCCGGCCTCGCGCAGGGCCGTCTTGCGCGGCTCCGTGGATGTCGGGTTCATGATTGTTCTTCCTCCCACTCGTCCGTGATGCCGTCCAGGCGTTCCTGGCAGTACGTCAGTGCGCGCGCCACATGGATGCGGACCATGCGCTCGGTCAGGCCCAGTACGCCTGCCGCATCGGCAAAGCTCAATTGTTGCACCCTCACCAGCCGGAAGGCCTCGGCGCAGTTGTACGGCAGCTCCGCCAGCAGGGCGGGCAGCCGTTCCACCAGTTGCGCCGCGTTGGCGGAGCGTTCCGGACTGGTGCCCGGATCCGGCCACAGGTCCACGCCGTCCGGCGCGGGCTGCTCGGTATGGGCGCGGCGGCGCAGCAGGTCGGTTGCCAGGTTCTGCGCGATCCGGAACAGGTAGGCCCGGTGGAAACTGATGGTGGTTTCGTTGCCCAGGTTCAGCAGCTTGGCATAGGCCTCCTGCGCGACCTCCCAGGCGTCGTCGTAGGAGCCCAGCCGCAACTGCAGCATGCGCACCAGCGACTGGTTGAAGTCGCGGACCAGATCCTCGGCGGAGGCGCGCGCGCCGGCCCCGTCGGGGACCGGTGCGCCGGGAGGCAACTTGTTTCTGGATTCAGCCATGCCGGTAGAGACGAAGCGGGGAGTCGAAAGTGAAATGCCCGGTCCTGGCGGCTGTCCCGGCCCGGCCGCACGAGGCCGGGACAAGCATAGCGGGTGGTCGCGGGCCGGCGCCGTTCACGTACCCGCGGTCCTGGTCCCGGGTGATGGCGCATGGCGGTTCCGGAGGCGGGTTGACCGGCGGTGATGGTGGAAGCGGAGGTTTCCCCGCCACGGCATCGATGCATCGCGCACCAACGGTGGCATCGGGATCGGAAAGCAGCGAAGGTCGCCGGGATTCCGCGCCGGCGCCCGCGCGGCGGTGTGTGACGCATCCTGCACATCCCTGAATGCAGCCATCCGCCAACTTGGGGCATGGTTAACAGAAGCCGCGTGCGGGAATGTCTACGGTGTCGGCGCGGTCTTCCGCCGCGAACATCATGGAGATGATTGTTATGGCTCGTAACCGTGTTCTTGCAGTAGCGGCTTCGCTGGGATTCCTGGCGCTGGTGTCCTTCAACGCGGCAGCCGGTTGGCAGGGGACGTGGCACTACTACGACGAGGAAGGCGTGCTGGTGGGTTCGTGGACCGCCGGATGCGGCGCCGCCGATGGACGCTGGGGCGTGGTCACCGACAACAAGGTTTTCATACAGGGGTGCCGCGACGAGAGTTGACGGCAGCAGCAAAAAGCCCCGCTCGCGCGGGGCTTTCTGTTTGCAGGCGAGTGGTCGCGCGGGGGATCAGTCGGCGTACCTGGCGATGAAGTCGCGCACCTGCGGATACACCTTGTCGCGCCAGCGGCGGCCGCTGAAGATGCCGTAGTGGCCGGCGCCTTCAACCGTGATGTGCGCATGCCGCGCCTTGGGGATGCCGGTGCACAGGTCGTGCGCGGCGGCGGTCTGGCCCAGCCCGGAGATGTCGTCCAGTTCGCCTTCGATGCTCAGCAGCGCGGTCTTCCTGATCGCGGCCGGATTGACCAGTTCGCCGTTGACCTTCCACTTGCCGCGCGGCAGCAGGAATTCCTGGAACACCACCCGGATCGTGTCGAGGTAGTACTCGGCCGGCATGTCCAGCACCGCGTTGTATTCGTCGTAGAAGCGGCGATGCGATTCGGCGTCCTGCAGGTCGCCCTTGACCAGGTTGGCGTAGAAATCCCAGTGCGACATGAAATGGCGGCTGGGATTCATCGCGATGAAGCCGGCGTGCTGCAGGAAGCCCGGATACACCGACCGGCCCTGGCCGGGATAGGGCATCGGCACGCTGTGGATGACGTTGTTCTCGAACCACGACAGCGGGTTGCGCGTGGCCAGGCTGTTGACCTCGGTCGGGCTGCGGCGCGCATCGATCGGACCGCCCATCATCACCAGCGAACGCGGCGTGGCTTCGCCGCGCGCGGCCATGAGCGACACTGCCGCCAGCACCGGCACGGTCGGCTGGCAAACGCTGATGACGTTGAGGTTGTCGGCGCCGATGTGGCGAATGAACTCCTCCACGTAGGCGACGTAGTCGTCCAGGCTGAAGGCGCCCTCGGACGTCGGCACCATGCGCGCGTCGACCCAGTCGGTCACGTAGACCTTGTGATCGCGCAGCAGGGTGCGCACGGTGTCGCGCAGCAGGGTGGCGTGATGGCCGGACAGCGGCGCGACCACCAGCACCACCGGATCATCCTTCAGCGCCTTGATGCTGTCGGCGTCGTCGGTGTAGCGCTTGAAGCGCAGCAGCCGGCAGAACGGCTTCTTGATGATTTCCTGCTCCACCACCGGCACGGTGCGGCCCTCGACTTCCACCTCGTGGATGTCCCAGGCCGGCTTCTCGTAGTCCTTGCCGATGCGGTAGATCAGTTCGTTGCCGGCGGCGATGCGCTCGGCGCCGGGCAGGTTGGACAGCCAGCTGCCGGGCGCGGAAAAGATGCGCGCGTTGGCTTCGGCCATGTAGGCGAGCGGCGCCATCCAGGCACGGCCAAGTTCATGCCACTGGTACAGGAGAGTCATGGGCAACGGGAATCCCGGATTTGGTGCAGTCTGCTGCGGCGCAGCATAACGCAATCCGGGACCACCCGGAATCGGCCTGTTCAGCCAGCGCCCGGGATCTCCAGCGCGGCGGTTTCCGCGGCCAGGGCGGGCGCCAGCCAGCAGTGCGAGCCCACCGCGCGCAGGCCGGCGGCCTCGAACTGGCGGCGGTACCAGCGGCCCGGGCGCGACTGGAAGCCGTCGTGGTCGCCTTCGTATTCATCCTCGCGGGTGAAGGTTTCCAGGAAGGCCACGCCGCCGCACAGTTCCGCCAGCCCCGGCAGGCCGCGGCGCAGATCGCGCGTGGGCAGGTAATGCATCACGTCGGCGCAGACCAGCAGATCCACCGGCGGGCAGGGGCGCAGGTATTCGAAATCGGCGAACGTGGCCAGGTGCAGGTTGCGGCTGCGCCCGTAGCGGGCAATCGCGTACTCGCTGCTGTCGAAGCCCAGATAGCGCAGGCGCGGGCGCAGCTTCAGCAGCGGCGCGCGCCAGGGGCCTTCGCCACAGCCGATGTCCAGCACGGTGCGGATCGGGCGCTCCAGGTAGTACTCGGCGGTGGCCACCGCCAGCGCCACCTTGCGCGCGAGGCGTTGCGGTCCGCCGATCTCGCCGTCGCGATACCAGCGCTGGAAATAATGGGCGTCGTACTTCTTCATCGGAATGGAAACCTCGGCAAGCTCATCGGCAAGGATCCCGGTTTGCGAGGCGGAGTAAAAGGGGCGGCGATGGTGTTTCGGTTGGACAGCGGTCCGCGTGATGGCGGAGAATCCGCGCACCCTTCGCCCGCACCGGAGTCCCGCGTGGACAAAGCCAGCCTCTACTTCTGGGTCAAGACCTTCCACCTCGTGTTCGTGATCGCGTGGATGGCGACGGTGTTCTACCTGCCGCGCATCCTGGTCAATCTCGCCGAGACGACGGGACAGCCGGACGTGCAGGCGCGGCTGCTGCTGATGGGACGCAAGCTGTACCGCTTCGGCCACAACATGTTCGGCCTGGCGGTGATCCTGGGCCTGGTGCTGTGGCTGGGTTACAAGGTGATTCCGGGCTTTCCGACGATGGCCGCGCCCGGCGCCGGCTGGCTGCACGCCAAGCTGACCCTGGTGGTGCTGGTGCTGGCCCACTTCATCATTGCGGGCCGCTGGCTCAAGGGCGTGGAGAAGGGCCGCACGCTGCCGTCCTCCTTCACCCTGCGCCTGTTCAACGAAGCACCGGTGATCGTCCTGATCGGCATCGTCTGGCTGGTGCTGGCCAAGCCGTTCTGAATCAAGGGCGTCGCAGGCTTCAGCGCTCCCACCTTGTGGGAGCGACGTCAGTCGCGATTCGCGATGCCCGTCGATTCATTCCAAAAGCTCGCGACTCACGTCGCTCCCACAATCGGGATGCCTGTAGGAGCGACGTGAGTCGCGACCGGGAGAATTCCGCGCGCGTGCAGCCCAACGGTCGCGACTGACGTCGCTCCTACAAGGGAAATCAGCCCGGGCTTTCTGATTTGCGGTTCTTCTCGAAATCCGCCAGCTTCGGCAATTCCAAGGCTTCAGCGACGCCCATATTGTGGGAGCGACGTCAGTCGCGATTCGCGATGCCCGTCGATTCATTCCAAAAGCTCGCGACTCACGTCGCTCCCACAATCGGGATGTCTGTAGGAGCGACGTGAGTCGCGACCGGGAGAATTCCACGCGCGTGCAGCCCAACGGTCGCGACTGACGTCGCTCCTACAAGGGAAATCAGCCCGGGCTTTCTGATTTGCGGCTCTTCTCGAAATCCGCGGGCTTCGGCAATTCCAGGGCTTCAGCGACACCCACTTGTGGGAGCGACGTCAGTCGCGATTCGCGATGCCCGTCGATTCATTCCAAAAGCTCGCGACTCACGTCGCTCCCACAATCGGGATGTCTGTAGGAGCGACGTGAGTCGCGACCGGGAGAATTCCGCGAACGTGCAGCCCAACGGTCGCGACTGACGTCGCTCCTACAAGGGAAAACGCCCGGGCTTGGCCCGGGCGTTTCGGTTCATGGCTTCTTCTCGAAATCCGCTGGTTTCGGCAGTTCCACCGGTACGCCGTCGGCGTTGCAGGTGTTGGCCGCGCACAGGCGCTGGCGCAGCTTCGGCGTGGACTGGACGATGAAGTGGTAGATGGTGTTCTGCTCGGCGGTGCCGCGCACCGCGTCGCTGCCCGGGCCGATGGCCCAGATGCCCACGTCCTCGCCGCCGTGCGATTCGGACTTCAGCGGCACCAGCGATTCCTGCAGGTAGTCCGGATGCTCGGTGTCCACGGCGGTCAGGTCGGGCCGGCCTTCGCTGGTCTCGACGTTGCTGGGCGCATGGATGAAGCGCTTCGGACCGGCCTTCTGCTGGTTGCTCTCGCCGGTGTAGCCGGGGCCGTTGGCGTAGCTGAGCGTGGTGAACGGCAGGCCGGTCTGGTCGCGCGCCAGATCGCCGGGCACGTCATCCTCGCCACCCTGGCCGCGGACCTTGCCCAGGATCGGGTTGCCGCGCACCGGATAGCCGACGAAGTTCAGCGTGTGCGAGTGATCGGCGGTGACCACGATCAGGGTGTCCTCGCGCGAGGTCGCATCCAGCGCGGCCTGCACGGCCTCGGACATGGCGATGGTCTCGTCGAGCGCGCGGAACGCGTTGCCGTAGTGGTTGGCGTGATCGATGCGCGCGCCTTCGACCATCAGCACGTAGCCGTCCTGGCTGCGCGACAGCGTGTGGATGGCGGCACGGGTCAGTTCGGCCAGCGAAGGCTCGCCGGTGTCGGTGCGCGAGCGGTCATGATCGAACTGCATGTGATCCGGCTCGAACAGGCCCAGCAGGCGCGGCGCGTCCTTGGCCGCTTCCAGTTGCTTGCGGTTCCACACGTACTGGCCGCCCGGATTGGCCTTCAGCCACTCGGCCGGCAGATCGCGTCCGTCGAGGCGTTCGCCGACCTTGTCGTCGTATTCCGGGTCGCGCTGCTCGGTGCTGGTGAATTCGGCGCGGCCGCCGCCCAGCGCCACGGTCGGTCCGTGGCCGAAGCGCGAGGAGGTCAACAGTTGCTGGGCGATGTCGCGGCATCCCTGTTCGACCGCGGCCTTGGGCAGGTCGGTGTCGTTTTCCCAGTTGCGATCCGGTACGTGCGCGTAGGTCGCCGCCGGGGTGGCGTGGGTCAGGCGCGCGGTACTGACGATGCCGGTGGCCAGGCCGGCGCTGTCGGCCAGTTCCAGCCAGGTGAGCGCGGCCTTGCCGAGGCTGTCGGCACAGTCGTCGCGGCGTCCGGCGCTGACGCCGATCGCGCCCATGTGGGTTTTCACGCCGGTGGTGATGGCGGTCATGGTGCCGGCCGAATCCGGCGTCTGCGAATCGGTGTTGTAGGTCTTGCTGAAGGCGGTGTGCGGGAAGCGCTCCCAGCTCAGCAGGTTCTCCTCGCCCGAACCGCCCTTGCGCTGGCCGTCGAGGATGCGCGCGGCGGCGACGGTGGTCAGGCTCATGCCGTCGCCAAGGAACAGGATGACGTTCTTCGCGCGTCCGTTCATGGCGCCGTTGGCGGCGGCGCGGGCGGCGCCGTTGCGATACCACCAGGCCGGCGTCTCGCCGCCGGGATGGGCGACGACCGGGACATCGATGCGGGGTGCCGCCGTCGGGGCGGAGGAGGTCGCGGGCGTCGTGGCGCAGCCGGCGAGCAGGGTGGCGAGGGACATGCCCAGGACGGGCAGGACGGCGGTACGACGCATCAGGGACTCCAGGCAAGGCAACGGGGCATTATGGCCCGGTGACAGTGTCCTGTTCATGACACGCGGCCTTTCCAGCCATGCCGTCGCGTATGGGACGGTGCTGGGCTATCGTTCGGGATTCCGTATTTTCAGGGCTGCCGATGAAGCTGGTCTCCGCGTGGTTGAGGATCCCGTTCTGGCAACGGGTGGTCGGGGGCTTCGTGCTCGGCGCGTTGGCCGGCTGGTTGCTGGGACCCGCCGCCGACACCTGGTTCGGTCCGCTGGGCACGCTGTACGTCACCCTGATCAAGATGATCGCGGTGCCGCTGGTGTTCTTCGCGGTCATCAACGCGGTCTCCAGCCTGCATGGCCAGCAATCGGTCGCCGCGCTGGGCGGGCGGACCTTCCTGTGGTTCGTGGTCACCGCGGCGCTGGCGGTGGGCGTGGGCCTGGCGGTGGGCGTGATCGTCCAGCCGGGCGTGGGCGTGACCACGCTGCAGGTGGATCCCAACTACGTGCCCAAGGACGTGCCCAGTCCGATCAAGGTGCTGCTGGACGTGGTGCCGTCCAATCCGTTCCATGCGCTGACCGGCATCGGCACCACCAAGAACGCAGCGGGTGAAACCGTGCTGGCGGCGGGCAAGGGCTCGATCCTGCCGGTGATCTTCTTCGCCGCGCTGCTGGGCTTCGCGATGGTCAAGCTGGGCGATCGCGTGGCCGCGGCGCGCAAGCTGGCCGGCGAGAGCAGCGAAATCATGATCCAGGTCACCCGCTTCGTGCTGGAAGTGACCCCGCTGGGCACCTTCGGCCTGATCGCCTCGCTGGTCGGCGCCTATGGCTTCGGCAAGCTGCTGCCGCTGGCGAGTTTCGTCGGTGCGCTGTACCTGGCCTGCGCCCTGCATATCGTGATCACCTACAGCCTGCTGCTGCTCAGCCATGGCCTGAACCCGTGGAAGTTCTTCCGAGGCGCGGCTTCGGCGATGCAGGTGGCATTCGTCAGTTCCTCCAGCTTCGCCTCGATGCCGGCGGCGATCCGCGCGGTCACCCACAACCTGGGCGTGGACAAGAACTACGCCTCGTTCGCGGTGCCGCTGGGCGCGAGCATCAAGATGGATGGCTGCGGCGCGATCTATCCGGCGCTGTGCGCGGTCTTCATCTCGCAATACACCGGGCATCCGCTCAGTGCGGACCAGTACTTCGTCGTGCTGATCGCCTCGGTGCTGGGCAGCTTCGGCACCGCCGGCGTGCCCGGCACCGCGGTGGTGATGGCCACGGTGGTGCTGACCGCGGCCGGCCTGCCGCTGGAAACCATCGGCTACCTGTACGCGATCGATCGCGTGCTCGACATGATGCGCACGATGACCAACGTGACCGGGCAGATGGTGGTACCGGTACTGGTGGCCAAGGAAACCGGCCTGCTGGATCGCAACGTCTACGAGGCCGCGCCGACCAACCTCGGGCTGGAAGAGGGCGAGGGTTCCGATGAACGCGCCGTCTGATCCCTACGTGCTGG
The DNA here is from genome assembly GCF_016820515.1 of Pseudoxanthomonas beigongshangi. Taxonomy (GTDB): domain Bacteria; phylum Pseudomonadota; class Gammaproteobacteria; order Xanthomonadales; family Xanthomonadaceae; genus Pseudoxanthomonas_A; species Pseudoxanthomonas_A beigongshangi. Next base: position 165,255 of record NZ_JADHDV010000005.1, read on the forward strand.
TCGAGCGCTTCCCCGGCGTCGAGGATTTCCGTCGGCTGCGCGCGGTCGCCGGGCTGTCGCCGAAGTCGCAGGAGGCCGCCGAGCGCGGCCTGCCCAACACCCTCTACGGGGTGAGCCTCCTGCACGAGGGCCGCGCCATCGGCATGGGCCGGATCATCGGCGACGGCGGCCTGTCGTTCGTGGTGGTGGACATCGCGGTGGAGCCGGAACACCAGGGGCGCGGGCTGGGCAAGCGCATCATGAACGCGCTGGATGCCTGGCTGAAGGCCAACACTCTGGACAGCGCGCACGTCTCGCTGATCGCCGACGGCGAGGCGAAACATCTGTACGCGCAATACGGCTTCGCCGATGTCGGCCCCGCCTCGGTGGGCATGCACTACGTCGTCCGCCGCTGAGGCAAGCGGGCCCGGCCATGACTTCCGGGCCGGGGCGGGCGTGACAGGGCGGCGTAGGCTGCGGGGACTCTACTGGGGAGATTCCCGATGCGCATCCGCACCGCCGCCGGTTTCGTGGCCGGCCTGCTGCTCGCGTTGCCGGCCATGGCGGCCGACACCGACCGCTGGACCGTCCCGGTCGCCGTCAAGAAACTCGACAACGGCCTGACCGTGGTCATCTCCGAGGATCACAGCTCGCCGGTGGTTGGCGTGAGCGTGGTCTACCATGTCGGTATGCGCCTGGAGCCGCGCAACCGCACCGGCTTCGCCCATCTGTTCGAACATCTGATGTTCCAGGGCACGCCGAACGCGAAGAAGGGCGTGTTCGACAGCGTCATCACCGGCGGCGGCGGCAACAACAACGGTTCCACCCGCGCCGACTTCACCAACTACATCGAGACCGCGCCGGTGTCCTCGCTGGACGCGATCCTGTGGCTGGAAGCCGATCGCATGAAGACCCTGGACTTCAACGCCGAGACGCTGAAGAACCAGCAGGACGTGGTGAAGGAGGAAATCCGCGTCAACGTGAAGAACCAGCCCTACGGCGGTTTCATGTGGATCGACATCGGCCAGCAGGCGTTCCAGAAGTGGGAGAACAACCACGACGGCTACGGCAGCTTCGAGGATCTGGAGAACGCCAGCCTGGAGGACGTCAAGGCGTTCCACCGTGACTACTACGGCCCCAACAACGCGGTGCTGGCGATCGCCGGCGACGTCACCCCGGAGCAGGGCTTCGCGCTGGCGCAGAAGTACTTCGGCGCCATTCCCGCGCGCGCCACCCCGGCCGCGCCGGACTACAAGGAAGGCCTGAACACGCAGGAAAAGCGCGTGCAGCAGAGCGACGCGCTGGCGCAGGTGCCGGCGATCGCCGCGGCCTGGAAGATGCCGGATCGCGGCAGCCGCGATCAGGCGCCGATGGCGGTGCTGGGCGCGCTGCTCGCCAACGGCGACGCCTCGCGGCTGTACCAGGGCCTGGTCAAGGGCCGCGAACTCGCGATCAACGTGGAATCGCTGTACGGCCTGACCAGCGAATGGGAATACGACGGCCCCACGCTGTTCACCGTGTTCGCGCTGTACAAGCCGACTACCGATGCCGACGCGGTGCTCAAGGGCATCGACGAGGAAATCGCACGCATCGCGCGCGAAGGCGCCGATGACGCGACCCTGGCGCGCATCAAGACCCAGTTGCTGGCCGATTGGTACAACGGCCTGGAAATGTTCCTGAATCGCGCCGACACCCTGGCCAAGCTGCAGACGCTGTGGGGCGATGCCAACGTCGCCAACCAGATTCCCGGCCGGATCCAGAACGTCACCTCCGAGGACGTCAAGCGCGTCGCCGCCACCTACCTGACCCCGGCCAACCGCACCGTCATCGACCGCAAGCCCGCGGCGATGCTGGCGCCGTCGGCGAAGAAGGAATGAGGAGAATCCCGATGAGCCTGCACAAGACTGCGATTGCCCTCGCCCTGACCACGTTGTTCGCCGGCGCGGCGCACGCCGCCGAGCCGGTGCTGCCGAAGGATCTGCCGCCGTACGCGCCGGACAAGCCGCTGCCGGTGCCGCAGATTGAAAAGAAGACGCTCGCCAACGGGCTGGAAGTGTGGGTGGTGCCGCGCGACGGTATCCCGCGCGTGGACTACGTGTTGGCAGTACGCAACGCCGGCCTGGCCGCGGATGCGCCGAACGCTTCCGGCTTCGCCAGCCTGTTCGCCGGCCTGCTGACCGAGGGCACCGCGCGCCGCGATTCGCGCGCCATCGCCGAAACCGCGCAGGGCTACGGCGGCAGCATCGGCGCCGGCGCCAGCAATGATGGCGTCACCGTGTACGCCGACGCGCTCGCCAGCCAGGCCGCGCCGATGCTGGACCTGCTGGCCGAGGTCGTGCGCGAGCCGACCTTCCCGGAAAACGAGGTCAAGCTGGCCCAGGCCAATGCGGCACAGCAGTTGAAGGCCAACGAGGCGCAGCCGTCGTTCCGCGCCAACCGCGCGATGCTGGCGGCGGTGTACGGCGACCATCCGTATGCGCGCACCCAGCTCAGCGAAGCCGGCATCGCAGCACTTGCCACGCCCGCGCTGCGCGCGGAGCACGCGCGCCGCTTCCATCCGGATCGCAGCCTGCTGGTGATCACCGGCAGGGTCACGCCCGCGCAAGGTTTCGCGATGGCGGAGAAGGCATTCGGCAACTGGAAGGGCACCGGTGGTGAAGTGGCGGATACCGTGGCTCCCGCGCGTACCGCCACGCCGAAGTTCGTGCTGCTTCAACGTGACGGCAGCGTGCAGTCCACCCTGCGCATCGGCCAGCCGGCGCTCGCCGCCACCGATCCGGACTACATCCCGTTGCAGCTCACCCGCATCGTGCTGGGCGGTGGTTTCAGCAGCCGGGTCAACCTCAACCTGCGCGAGGAGAAGGGCTACACCTATGGCGCTGGCACGCGCCTGTCGGCTTCCCGCGCGGGCGGTGACCTGGTCTCGCAGGCCGACGTGCGCAACGAGGTCACCGGCGCCTCGCTGAAGGAGTTCTTCGGCGAATTCGATCGCCTGCGCAACGAACCGGTACCGGCCAGGGAACTGGACGACACCAAGCGCTACATCGCCGGCGACTATGTCCTCAGCAACCAGCTGCAGGGCGCGGTCGCGGGCACGCTGGCGAAGAATTGGCTGATCGGCCTGCCGTCGGATTTTCTGGGCCAGTACGTGCCGCGCCTGCGCCAGGTGGATGCGGCCAAGGTGCAGGCGGTGGCGAAACAGTATTTCGACCCGAAGCGGCAGTCGATCATCGTGGTCGGTGATGGCAAGGTGATCGCCGAGCAGCTCAAGCCCTACGGTACGTTCCAGACCTCGCAGAAGTAATCCGCAGGACCGCAACTCCCTGTCATTCGAAGCCGGCGTCCGCGCCGGCTTTTTTTATCGGCGTCCCTGTGCCGGTCCGGTAGCGACTGGCGTATCTTTGCCACTCCCCCGAGGAGAAGCCCATGAGCGGCGAACAGCGCGAACTGAACTTCCGTTTCCTGGCCCAGCCGACCGACGTCAATTACGGCGGAAAGGTGCACGGTGGCATCGTGATGAAGTGGATCGACCAGGTCGGCTATGCCGCGGCGGTGGGCTGGAGCGGCCATTACAGCGTGACCGTGGCGGTGGGCGGCATCCGCTTCGTCGCACCGATCCGCACCAGCGATCTGGTGACGGTGTCGGCCAAGCTGGTCTACACCGGCACCAGCAGCATGCACTTCGCGGTCGACGTGCGCGCCCGCGACCCGATGGGTGGCGAATCGCGGCTGTGCACGCACTGCATCATCGTGTTCGTCGCCCTGGACCAGGTCGAGGGCAAGCCGACCGCCGTGCCGGCCTGGAAGCCGGAAACGCCGGAGGACTGCCGCCTGGCCGAGTACGCGCTCAAGGTGATGGAACTGAGCAAGGGCATCGAGGAAACCGTCGCCCACTACCAGAGCGCGGGCGCGACGACCTGAGGCGCGGCTTCCTCTGTAGGAGCGACGTAAGTCGCGACCGGGAGGATGATAGGCGCGCGGCAACAGGCGGGAGGGCCGCCCCATGTGGTGGACAACGCGCAAAAGGCTCGCGACTCACGTCGCTCCTACAAGGAGATCCCAGGAACCGCCTATTGTGGGAGCGACGTGAGTCGCGACGAGGTCGGTCGGGACGTCCGGAAATCTGCCGTCGATCCGACAAGCTCATTTCTGATGAGGGGCAAACAAAAAGCTCGCGACTCACGTCGCTCCCACATCCGCATTGCGTATTCGAAGGTTGGGTCGAGACGCGCGCAACGGGCGTCCCGGAGCCGCTTACATCGCGACGCGGCGGGCCTGCATGAAGCGGGGCGCCCAATAGCCGGTGGTCAGGCTGTCCACGCGGACGTCCTTGCCGGTGCTGGGGGAATGCAGGAAGCGGCCTTCGCCGACGTAGATGCCGACGTGGTTGATCCGGCCCTTGCGGCCGAAGAAAACCAGGTCGCCCTGCTGGAGTTCGTCGCGGCTGGCGATCATCTGGCCGTTGGCTTGCGAGGCCATGTCGCGGGACACGCGCGGCAGTTCGATGCCCAGCGCGGTGCGGAATACGTAACCGACCAGCCCGCTGCAATCGAAACCACTGTCCGGCGAGGTGCCGCCCCAGCGGTAGGGCGTGCCCATCAGGGTCAGGGCACGCTTGAGCACGGCCTGGATCTTGCCGCCCTCGTCCTTGACCACGCCGTCCTTGCTCAAGTCGTAGCCGGCCAGCAGGCGGCTGAGGTCGCCGGCCACCATGGTGGACCGGTCCAGCAGCGGCAGGCTGTCGCTGGCCGCCAGGCGGGGCAGGAGGGCGGTGAGGGTTGCGGTGGCGGCTTCGGCCGCCTTTTCCTTGATGCTGAACGAGGCCGGCTTGGTGGCAACGGCTTCCGGGGCATTGACCGCCGCGGCGGCTTCCACGACGTCGGTCTCCACCGCATCGGCGCCCGGCGGATGCTGCTGCGCCCACGCGGGGATGCTCGCGGCGGCCAGCAGCACCAGGGAAAGGAAACGGTTCACGCCCCGCGGGGTGCGGTGGGTGGCGGCGGGCTGGCCTGGCGGCAGGTCGTCGGTCGTCACGCGGGGTCGGGGAAAATGCGAAGCGGCAATAGTGCCGTCATATCGCCTCGATTTGGTTTACAAATCGTTATTTATTCGTTAATTATGTCGGGCCTGGGTCACAGAAATGGCCGGACTCAGTGCAAAACCCGTTTGGCGCCGGTGTAATGGTCGCGCCAGTAGCTGCCATCCAGATGGTCCAGCCGGACCGTCCCTCCGGTACTGGGGGCATGCACGAAGCGGCCTTCGCCCACATAGATGCCGACGTGGCTGACGCTGCCGCGGTTGCCGAAAAACACCAGATCGGCCGGCGCCAGCCGGCGCGGCTCGATGCGCGGACCCTGCACCTTGGCCAGTTCGCCGGAAGTGCGGGGCAGCTTCAGGTCCAGCATGTCGCGGAAAACGTAGGCCACCAGTCCACTGCAGTCGAAGCCGGATTCGGGGGTATTGCCGCCGTAGCGATAGGGCGTGCCGACCAGGCCGATGGCCCGCATCAGCACCGCATTGGCCGCCGCCGGGTCCTCGGCCTCGACCCGTGGCCACTCCCGGACCGGGGGCGGGGCGGGGCGGCGGACGGTTTCCTTGCCGCCGCCGCAGCCGGCCAGCAGGGCGGCCAGCAGCACGGCGACCACGACCGTTGCGCGGGAGGCCGCGGGTGGCGGCAGGCGGTCCAAGCCGGGATAATGCACGGTCTTCATTGCGGCGCATCTTCGCCCGCAATCCACCTGGCCGACAAGCCACCACGCCTGCCGCCGGCAGCCCCTATTCCAGAGTCCCGAATGAAAATCGCAAAAGACAGCGTCGTCCGTTTCCACTACACCGTCTCCGAAGTCGGCCAGGAGCCGCTGGAGAGCTCGAAGGACCGCGAGCCGCTCGCCATCCTGATCGGCCACGGCAATATCATCCCGGGTCTGGAGAACGCGATGCAGGACCGTGAAGCCGGCGAGAGCTTCAGCGTGGACGTGACCGCCGCCGAAGCCTATGGCGAGCGTCGCGACGGGCTGAGCCAGCGCGTGCCCAAGAAGCACTTCGGCACCCAGAAGCTCGTGCCGGGCCAGCAGGTCGTGCTGAACACCAATTTCGGCCCGCGCGCGGTGACCATCCAGAAGATCGGCATGAGCGTGGTCGACGTCGACCTGAACCATCCGATGGCGGGCAAGGATCTGCATTTCGACGTCGAAATCGTCGAGGTGCGCGAAGCCTCGCCGGAAGAGGTCGAGCACGGCCACGTGCACGGTGACGATGGCCATCACCACTGAGCGGACGCACTTTCCCGCGATGCAAAAAGAAACGGCCCGCGCGAGCGGGCCGTTCTCGTTTCCGTGTCCGGCGTGTCCGCGTTCTTTCCGCTCAGGGCGCGCGCGGGGCACCGCCGTCGGACTCCGGAATGACCGCGATGGCGTCCACCTCGATGCGGACGCCGGGCTGGAACAGCGCCTGCACCCCGACCAGCGCGCTGGCGGGCGGCCGCTTCGGGTCGATCCAGCGATCCCGCACCTTGCGGATGGCCGGCAACTGCGCGGGATCGAAGTCGCGGATGTACAGCGTCAGCCGAGCCACGTGGGAGAAATCGCTGCCGGCCGCGCGCAGGGTGGCGTCCAGGTTGCGCATGACCTGTTCCAGCTGATCCTCCAGCGAACCTTCGACCAGACTGCCGTCCGCGCGCAACGGCACGTGGCCGGACAGCAGCAACAGCTTGCCGCCATCGACGCGCATGGCCTGCGAGACATTGGGAATGGTGGCGCCGGGCGGGTTGACGGGGTGCAGCAGCGCACCATCCGGCGTGCCGGCGAACACGGGCAGACCGGGACCGGCCAGCAACAGGGCGGCAAGTCGCAGGCGGAAGGGCGTCATGGCGGGTTTCTCCGAAGGCGTTGCGGCGGGGAACGGCGGCGGGACGGACGCGGGAGGCAGCGCGATGGGCGCGAGGTTACACCCGCTTCCGTTCCGGCGGATGGCTGGCCGGGAAGCGTCAACATGCTTTAATGCGCCACGATTCCAGGGAGCAAGGACATGGGCGCCATATCGTCGAATCCGGACGCACCGCTGCGGCCCGTCGCCGCCAGCGAACGCATCGAGATCATGGATGTGCTGCGCGGCTTCGCGCTGGTGGGCATCCTGCTGATGAACATCGAGGGCATGGCCGGCCCGCTGTTCCAGTCGTTCTCCGGGCTCGACCCGGCATTGACCGGCGCGGACCGTACCGCCGATGCGCTCATCTACATCCTGGTGCAGGGCAAGTTCTACACCCTGTTCTCGCTGCTGTTCGGCATGGGCTTCGCGGTGATGTCGACCCGCGCCGAGGCGCGTGGGCAACCGTTCGCGGGCGTGTATTGGCGGCGCAGCCTGGTGCTGCTGGTCATCGGCGTGATCCATGGCCTGCTGATCTGGTCGGGCGACATCCTGTTGATGTACGCGCTGTTGTCGTTTTTCCTGCTGGCGTTCCGCAACGTGCCCGCCAAGTGGCTGCCCTGGATCGCGGGCCTGACCTACCTGGCGTCGTCGGGAATGATGCTGCTGCTGGGACTGGTGGGATCGGCGATGCAGATGGACCCGGCCGCGGGCGCCAACTGGAACAGCGAAATGGCGAAGGCGGGCGCGGAGATGAACGCGATGCTGGAAGCCCAGCGCAGCGCCTACGGCTCGGGCACCTACCTGGAAGCCGTCATCCAGCGCGCCAGGGACGTCGGCTTCATGCTCAGCAACCTGCTGTTCATCGGGCCCACGGTGTTCGGCATGTTCCTGTTCGGCACGTGGTTCGTGAAGAGCGGCGCCATCGCCGCGCCGGATCGTTTTCCGCGCCTGTTCGCGTTCCTGCGCTGGGGCGCGCTGCCGCTGGGATTGGCCCTGATGCTGCTGTCGTTCTGGATGGAGCCCACTGCGGATTTCAACAACATCAACCTGCACGCGTCGCTGGCGTTCGTGGCCAGTTCCGTCGGCAGCGTGCTGATGGCGTTCGGCTACGTGGGCTGGATCGTGAAGGGCGTGCAGTCGGCGGCGACCGCGCCGCTGCTGCACTGGCTGGCGCCGGCCGGCCGGATGGCGCTGAGCAACTACCTGATGCAATCGATCGTGTGCACGCTGATCTTCAACGGCTACGGACTCGGTTACCTGGATCAGTTGCCGCGTGCGTGGCAGGTGGTGTTCGTGTTCACACTGTTCCTGATCCAGGTGCTGTACAGCCGCTGGTGGCTGGCGCGGTTCCGGTTCGGTCCGGCGGAGTGGGTCTGGCGCTCGCTGACCTACCTGCGGCCACAGCCGATGCGCGCCAGCCCCGCATCCGCCTGAGGGTGGCTCCGGACAAGAAAACGGCCCGCTCGCGCGGGCCGTTTCCTTTTTTGCAGCGTTGACGAAACCGCTCAGTTGACGCTGACCGCGCTCCACGCACGCGCCACCGCGTTGTACTGCGCCGAGCCGGCGCCGTACAGGTCGCTGGCCGCGTTGAGCGTGGCGGTGCGGGCCTGCGGATAGGTGGTGTTGGAGGTCATGTACACGGTCAGGGCGCGGTACCAGATGCGCTGGGCGGCATCGCGACCGATGCCGGTCACGCCGGTATCGCCGTTGCAGACCAGTTGGCTGGCGGTGTAGCTGAAGCCGGCCGGCGAAACCGCGCCTTCCGCGAGCAGGTAGAAGAAATGGTTGGCCGGACCGGACGAGTAGTGCGGATCCACACCGGCGAAGCCCGCCGCCGGATAGCAGTTGTAGGAACGGCCAGCGTCCGCGTCGCCGGGACGGAACATGTAGCGCAGCGCCTTCTTGCCGTCCGGGTTGCTGCGGTAGATCTTCTCGCCGATCAGGTAATCGCCCGGGTCGTTGGCGTTGTTGATGTAGTACTCGACCATCGTGCCCATGATGTCCGAGGCCGCCTCGTTGAGACCGCCGGCGTCACCGGAGTAGGCCAGGTTGGAGGTGGCTTCGGTCACGCCGTGGGTCATCTCGTGGCCGGCCACGTCGATCGACACCACCGGGTACCAGGTCGAGGTGCCCAGGCCGTAGGCCATGAACTTGTACGGCGCGCCGTACCAGCCCGCGTTGCCGCCGGTGGCCGGGCCGCCGCCGCCGCGGAAGGTGACGTTGACGATGCTCTTCACGCCGACGCCATCGTTGTAGATGCCGTTGCGGCCAAAGGTGTTCTTGTAATAGTCCCAGGTCGCGGCCACGCCGAAGTGCGCGTCGGAAGCCTCGCTGGCCACCTGCGACTCGGTGTTGTTGCCCCAGTTATTGTCGGCGTCGGTCATGATCGCGGCCGTGCTGTAGACGCGGCTGATCTCCTTGCCCAGGCCGTCGCGGGTATTGCCGCCGCCACGGGTGGGATCCACCATCTGGTAGCCGCCGCTGATCGAATTGGTGGTGATGGCCACGTCGCCCAGGAACAGGGTCTGGCCGGTGCCGACCGCCGCCGCGGTATGGATGATGTTCCAGTGATCCAGCACCTTGCCGCTGTGCGCGTCGACGAAATAGCGCATGTCGGCCTCGCCCTGGCTGTCGGACACGCCACGTACCCGCACCTCGTAGGCGAGCACCGGCTGCGCGCCGCGCGCATAGATCACCAGGCCCTGGCTGCCGATGTCGTCGATCTGGCCCTTGAAGTCGGCGCCGGCCGAGATCACCGCGGCATCGGCATCGATGCCGGCCTTGAGTGCCGGGCGACCGTTGCCGCGCAGGGTGAGGCTGGTGGATTTGAGCTTTCCATTCCTGGAGTGAATCACCACGTCGCCGCCGATGACGGGCAGTCCCTTGTAGCGGCGATCGAGGCGCACGTGCTCCGTGCCGTCGCGATCGACGATAACATCGCGGGCGACGAACTCGTCGCCGTCGCTGCTCTTCAGCGCGGCCGCATGGCCGACGGCCAGGCCCTTGGCGCGGCTGGCGGCGGGCGTCTGGTCGGCGTTGGCGGCGTAGAGCGGAGAGGTGACGAGGATGGCGGCGATGGCCGTGGTGATGACGCTGATCTTCCGTTGCATTGCTTGCTGACCCCTGTGATGTGTGGATGTGGGTGTTGCGACAGCAGGATTCGGAACAGGATCGGAAGCGGTGGGGCGCGTTCCATCGCGCGGTAGCGGACACGACCGGCGATGTCCCAACGATGTTGTCCCGGGACAATTGGTGTCAATAGAAACCATGTGAAGAAAGACAGAGAATGACCGTTACCTTCCACGGATTACGCTTGACATGTCCACACTGCTTGTCTCCGTATGGAACGCCGGGTCGTCGGTGGGGACATATGCGTGCGCGCGGCGATGGCCGATGAACGGGACGCACGCCTGATGCATCGCAATGACGACGTTCTGGTCCTGGGAGCCGGCGCGATCGGGCTGTCCACCGCGCTGGCCTTGCTGGAAGCCGGGCGGACGGTGCAGGTGCTGGAAGCGGGCGAGGTGGGCGCCGGTGCCTCGCACGGCAACTGCGGCACCATCACGCCCAGCCACGCGCCGCCGCTGGCCGCGCCGGGCGTGGTGCGGCAGGCGCTGCGCTGGATGCTGACGCCGGACGCGCCGCTGTACCTGAAACCGCGCGTGGATCCCGCGCTGTGGCGTTGGCTGCTGCGGTTCGCCGCGCGCTGCAATCCACGCGACTGGCGCGAGAGCACGCACGCACGCGCGGCCATCCTCGATGATTCGCGCGCCCGCCTGGTGACCTGGGTCGAACGCTACGCGTTGCGCTGCGAGTTCCAGGAAGAAGGGCTGGACTACGTGTTCCGCGATCCGCGTAATTTCGAGCGCTACGTGCGCGAATGTCAGGCGCTGCGGGAATTCGGCATCGACAGCGAAATCATTGCCGGCGCCGAGTACGAAGCCCGGGAACCGGCCATGCGCGAAGGCGTCGCCGGCGCGATCCGGTTCCCCGACGACGCCCGTCTGCGTCCGGATCGCTACGTCGCCGAACTCGCGCGCGCCGTGCGCGAACGTGGCGGGGTGATCGAAACAGGGTGCCGCGTGCTCGGTTTCGACGAGGCGCGCGACGGCGTGCGCGTGCACACCGCGCGCGGAACGCGGCAGTGCCGTGAAGCGGTGTTCGCGCTCGGCGCGTGGACGCCGGAATTCGCTCGCCGGCTCGGCCTGTCGATTCCCATCCAGCCAGGCAAGGGCTACTCGGTGACCTACAGCCGTCCGGAGCGGGTGCCTAAGCGCCCACTGGTGCTGAAAGACCGTTCGGTCTGCGTGACCGTCTGGGACAGCGGCTTCCGCCTCGGCAGCACGATGGAATTTTCCGGCTACGACGACCGCCTCAATGAAGTCCGGCTGGCCGCGCTGGAGCGCGGCGCGCGCGAGTTCCTGCGCAATCCGGTGGGCGAGGTGGTGCAGGAGCGCTGGTGCGGCTGGCGACCAATGACCTGGGACGATCTGCCGCTGCTGGGTCGGGTTCCCCGCCATGAACGGCTCTGGCTGGCCGCCGGCCACGGCATGCTCGGCATCAGCATGAGCGCCGCCACCGGCCAGTTGATGTCCGACCTGATCACCGGCCGGCCGCCGGCCATCGATCCCCTTCCTTATCGACCGGAGCGTTTTTCATGAAGCCGCAGACCGACTTCGACCTGATCGTGATAGGCGGTGGTTCCGGCGGGCTTGCCGGCGCTTTCCGCGCCGCGGCCCATGGCGCGCGGGTGGCGTTGCTGGAACCGGCGGATCTGGGCGGCACCTGTGTCAACGTCGGCTGCGTGCCGAAGAAGGCGATGTGGCTGGCCGCCGACACCGCCCAGCGCATCGCGCTGGCCGCGCAACTGGGATTCAAGCTGGAATCGCAGCCGCTCGACTGGCGCGAGTTCATCGTCCATCGCCAGCGCTACATCGCCGGCATCCATACCAGCTACCGCAAGCGGCTGGACGAAAGCGGCATCGTCTGGATGCCCTGTCGCGGCCAACTGGTCGACGCGCATACCGTGGAGAACAGCGACGGCGCGCGACTGCGGGGCGAGCGCATCCTGCTCGCGACCGGCGGCCGCCCGCGCCGTCCGCCGGTGCCCGGCGCCGAACTGGGCCTGGTGTCCGACGACTTCTTCCAGCTCTGCGATCCGCCGGCGCGGGTCGCGTTGATCGGCGGCGGCTACATCGCGGTGGAACTGGGCGGCGTGCTGCAGGCGCTGGGCAGCCAGGTGGAACTGTTCGTGCGTGGCCAGCGCCTGCTGGAGGGATTCGATCACGAGCTGGCCGCGGATCTGCTGGAGGACAATCGCCAGCATGGCCTGCGCGCGCACTTCGGCCACGCGCTGGCGGAACTGCGGCCGGCCGGTGACGGCAAGGTAGTGCTGGTCGACGCGAACGGCGAACGCAGTGATCCCTTCGACAAGGTGTTCTTCGCCACCGGCCGAGTACCCAGCACCGCCAGCCTGGGCCTGGAGAATGCCGGCGTGGAAGTGGATGCGCGCGGTTACGTGCGGGTCGACGAATGGCAGGACACCACCATGGCGAACATCCACGCGGTGGGCGACGTGACCGCCGGACCCGCGCTGACGCCGGTGGCGATCGCCGCCGCGCGCCGGCTGATGGATCGCCTGTACGGTGGCAAGCCGGAGTCGCGGCTGGAGTTCCGCGATATCGCCACGGTGGTGTTTTCGCATCCGCCCATCGGCAAGGTCGGCATGACCGAGCAAGAGGCCCGGGCGAGCTTCGGTGACGCTGCCGTACGGGTCTACCGGGCACGCTTCCGCCCGATGCTGCATGCGCTGGCCGATTCGCCGCAGCGCAGCCTGTTCAAGCTGGTGTGCGTGGGCGAGGAAGAAAAGGTGGTCGGCCTGCATCTGCTGGGGGAGGGCGTCGACGAGATCCTGCAGGGCTTCGCGGTGGCGATCCGGCGCGGCATCACCCGGCGGGATCTGGAAGACACCGTGGCGATCCATCCGACCTCGGCCGAGGAAGTGGTGCTGCTGCGCTGAAGGGTCCATCGGGTCGAAGTCGCCGATCCGACCGGCGGCGGGCCGTGCCGACAGTTGGGTGACCTCCGGCACCTGAGAGGTGCGGGTGCCGGCGCTATGGTGCGCCGACACAGGAGAGCCGCCATGCACCAGGACGTTTCCGTCACCGCCGCAACGCCCGGGCAAGCCGGTGCCGCGCTGGAGCCCGTCGATGCCGGCGAACGCATCGCCGCCCTCGACATCATTCGCGGCTTCGCCCTGATCGGCATCTTCCTGATGAACATCGAGTGGTTCACCCGCCCGATCAGCGAACTGGGCCGGGGCATCGACCCGTCGCTGCACGGCATCAATTACGCGGTGAGCTGGCTGGTGTACGTATTCGTGCAGGGCAAGTTCTGGACTTTGTTCTCGCTGCTGTTCGGCATCGGCTTCGCGGTGATGCTCGGGCGCGCGGAGACGCGCGGACGCCCGTTCCTGGCGCCGTACCTGCGCCGCATCCTGGGCCTGCTGCTGTTCGGCAGCGCGCATTTCGTCCTGATCTGGACTGGCGACATCCTGCACAACTACGCCATCACCGCGTTGGCGCTGCTGCTGGTGGTCACCCGCAACTGGAAGCTCTGGCTGGGCCTGCTGGTGTCCTTCGCGGTGATGGCGGTGGCGTTGAAGTCCGACGCCGTGGTCGGGGCGCTGATACTGCTGGTGCTGGTCGGCGTGATGATGTTCTTCCTGCATCGCGGCAGCGTGGCGCGCTACTGGAAGTGGGGCGTGACCCTGTACTCGCTGATGTTCGTGCTGGGCTTGATCGGCGCCGGCGTGACCGCGGTGTATCCGCAGATCCGCTCCCCGGAAACCGCCGAGCAGGCGGCCAAGCGCCAGGAACGCCTGGCCGAGCGCGCGAAGGAACGGGTCGAGGAAATCCGCATCGACAGCCGCGGCAGCTACGCCGAGGCGGTCCGCTACCGTGCCGACAAGTTCGCCGAGGACATGCCGCAGGCCGCCGGACTGAGTTTCATGGCGCTGCCGATGTTCATGATCGGATTCTGGTTCGTCCGTTCCGGCGTGGTTGCGCGGTTGCGCGAACACGCGGCACTGTTCCGGCGGCTGGCGGCGTGGACCCTGCCGATCGGCATGGCGATCACCCTGCTGAGCGTGTGGCTGGTGCCGAGCTTCCCCGGCGACGGCCTGGGCGGGCGCGATCCGGCGCGGATGGCCGCGATGTCGCTGTTCCAGCTCGGCGCGCTGCTGCTATGCCTGGGCTACTTCTCGGGCATGGTCCTGCTGCTGGGCACGCGCGCCGCCCGCTGGCTGGCGCCGCTGGGCTTCGCGGGCCGGATGGCGCTGACCAACTACATCGGCGCATCGATGATCAGCACGTTGTTCTTCTTCGGCTATGGCCTGGGTTACTGGGGGCAGTTGTCCCGCCCCGGCCAGATGGCGTTCGTGGCGGTGGTGTTCGCCCTGCAGGTCGCCTTCAGCTGGCTGTGGCTGCGCCATTTCCGCTACGGACCGCTGGAATGGGCGTGGCGCGCGCTGACCTATTGGCACCTGCCCCCCATGCGCCGGAGGCCGGATGTCGCGGCGGCGACGGATGGAACGGTGCATCCGGCCTGAGCCGACCGGCCTGGTCAAATCGCGCCGGGTTTAGAATGCGCGCATGGTTGAGCGCATTTCCCCCCACGCGTCACGCCTTCCTTGCTTCCGCGCCGCCGCGCCCGCTCTCCGATGAGCAGGGTCGGGCAGGACGACGAGGCACAGCAGGACGAATCCGCCAGCGCGGTACTGGATCCGGAGGCGGCGCCTTCCGGCGCCGCCGCGCCGCGCCCGCTGCTGGGTGGGTTCGCGCTGGCCGCGTTGGGCGCCATCGCCTTTTCCGGCAAGGCCATCATCGTCAAACTCGGCTACCGGCACGGCGTGGATGCGATCACGCTGCTGGCGCTGCGCATGCTGGTCGCGCTTCCGTTCTTCCTGCTGATGGGGGCCTGGGCCGCGCGCCGCGCCGAACCGCTGGCGCGGGGTGACGGGCTGAAGATCATCGGCCTGGGTTTCTTCGGCTATTACCTCGCCAGTTTCCTCGACTTCGCCGGGCTGGCCTACATCACCGCCACCCTGGAACGGCTGATCCTGTACCTCACCCCGACCCTGGTACTGGCGATCGGCCTGCTGGTGTTCCGTCGCCGCGCCAGCCGCGCGCAACTGGTGGCGCTGGTGATCAGCTATGCGGGCGTAGTGCTGGCGTTCGGCCACGACTGGTCGCTGGGCGGTGGCAACATCGCGCTGGGCAGCCTGCTGGTGTTCGGCAGCGCGCTGGCCTATGCGATCTATCTGGTCGGCAGTGGCGAGATGGTGCGCCGGGTCGGCGCGGTGCGCCTGACCGCCTACGCCAGCAGCGTGGCCAGCGTGCTGTGCATCGGCCAGTTCCTGCTGCTGCGGCCGCCGGCGGATCTGCTGGCGGTACCGGCGACGGTGTGGTGGCTTTCGCTGCTCAACGGCACCGTCTGCACGGTGCTGCCGGTACTGATGGTGATGATGGCGGTATCGCGCATCGGTTCGGCGCTGGCCGCGCAGATCGGCATGATCGGTCCGGTCTCGACCATTGTCCTGAGCCTGTTGCTGCTGGGCGAGCCGATGGGGCCGTGGCAGGTCGCCGGCACCGTGCTGGTGATGTCCGGCGTGTTCGTGGTCTCGCGGCAGAAGGCCGCATGAGGCGCGGATGCGGCCACGGCCTTCATCCTTCCGCCGGACCGGCGCGGGCACAATGAACGCATGAACGCCTCCGGCCCGCCGACACCCGACACCGCCCTTCGGCCGTTGCTGTGGCTGGTGGCGGCCGGGGTGTTCATGCAGATGCTGGACAGCACCATCGTCAACACGGCCCTGCCGGCGATGGCGCGTGATCTCGCGCAGTCGCCGCTGCGCATGCAGGCCGTGGTGGTCGCCTACGCACTGACCGTGGCGATGCTGATTCCGGCTTCGGGTTGGCTGGCGGATCATTTCGGCACCAAGCGGATCTTCATCGCCGCGGTGACCCTGTTCACCCTGGGCTCGCTGGCCTGCGCATTCTCGCAGAACCTGCCGCAACTGGTGGCCTCGCGCGTGCTGCAGGGCATTGGCGGGGCGATGTTGCTGCCGGTGGGACGATTGGCGGTGCTGCGCGCGGTGCCGCGCAAGGATTTCCTGGCGGCAATGAGCTTCGTCACCGTGCCGGGCCTGATCGGGCCACTGATCGGCCCCACGCTCGGCGGCTGGCTGGTGGAAGTCGCCTCCTGGCACTGGATCTTCCTGATCAACCTGCCACTGGGCGTGCTGGGCACCGTGGCGGCGCTGCGCTGGATGCCGGACCTGCGTGGTCCGCGGGTGCGTTTCGACGCGCTCGGCTACGTGCTGCTGGCATTCGGCATGGTGGCGGTGTCGCTGTCGCTGGACAGCCTGTCCGACCACGCCGGGAGCCGCGGCGCGATGGTGGTGCTGCTGGTGTTCGGACTGGCCGGGCTGGTGGCCTACTGGCTGCACGCCGCGCGCGCCCCGCGGCCACTGTTCCCGCTGGCGCTGTTCCGGGTGCCGAGCTTCAGCATCGGCCTGCTGGGCAACCTGTTCTCGCGCATGGGCAGCAGCGGCATGCCGTTCCTGATTCCGTTGATGCTGCAGGTCGGCCTGGGCTTCTCGCCGATGTCGGCGGGCATGCTGATGATCCCGGCCGCGCTGGCCGGCATGTTCTCCAAGCGCATCGTGGTGCCGCTGGTGCAGCGGTTGGGCTATCGCAAGGTGCTGGTCGGCAACACTGTGCTGGTGGGGCTGGCGATGGCCAGCTTCGCGCTGATATCGGCCGACCAGCCGCTGTGGCTGCACCTGCTGCATTTCGCCATCTTCGGCGCGGTCAACTCGCTGCAGTTCACCGCCATGAACACCCTGGCCCTGCGTGATCTCGACGGCGATCTGGCCAGCAGCGGCAACAGCCTGCTGTCGATGACAATGATGCTGGCGATGAGTATCGGCGTTGCGCTGGCGGGCAGCCTGCTGGGCGTGTTCGGCAATATCGTCCTGCATCCCCTGCAGGGCCAGGCACTGTCGGCCTTCCGCTGGACCTTCGTCTGCGTGGGTCTGATCACGATGGCGTCGGCGGCGATTTTCGCCCAGCTGCAACCGACCCACCGCATCCCGCCATCCAGCGTGAAACGCGCCGACCCGGGCTGAGCCTCGTCAGGTCTCCGCCGTCGGCATGCTCGCGTCGGCCAACCAGTCCACCACCGCCTGCAACGCGTCCAGCCGGCCTTCGCCGGCATTGCGACGATCGCGGTAGATCGCCAACTGCCGATGCGCGCTGGTGCCGTGCTGGAGGATCTTCCACAGTTGTTCGAACGCTTCTCCTGCCGCCAACGCGACGATGTCCTCTTCCAGTACCTGCTGCAGGTTGCGGAGCATTTCTCGCACCGGCACCAGTCGGCCGCTGGCCAGATCGATCAGGCCGGCGTCATAGCCGTGGCGCTGTGCCCGCCACAGGTTTTCCGCGATGATCGCCTGCACGCCGGCGTCCAGGCCGGCGTGCCGCTCCGGATGGTGTTCGAGGTGCCGGACCAGGCAGCGGAACAGCTGCGCCAGCGCCAGCGCGTCATCGGCATCGGTGCAGCAATCCGGCACCCGCAACTCGAGGGTGGGAAAGCGCAGGGAAGGGCGGATCGCCCACCACAGGAAACTGGCGTCCTCGATGGTGCCGGATTGCACCATCCGCGCCACGTAACGGTCGTAGGCGGCCTGGTTGGCGAACAGCGGCGGCAGGCCGGTGCGCGGGATTTCCTGGTAGGCGGTCTGGCGGTAGCCCATCAACCCGGTGGGATGGCCCATCCAGAACGGCGAGGAGGTGCTGACCGCCAGCAGCAGCGGCATGAAGGGTTGCAGGCGCCGCAGCAGGTCGATGCGCGCGGAGGTGTCGGCCGGTTGCACGTGCACGTGCAGCCCGCAGACCAGATTGCGATGGCCCAGCATCTGCAGCTGCTCCATCACCCGGTCGTAGTGCGGCTTGTCGGTGCTGCGCTGATCGCGCCACAGGCCCATGGGATGCGTGCCTGCGGCGAGGATGGCCAGGCCATGCTCGGCTGCGACGGCGCCAACCGTGCGGCGCAGGTGGTGAAGATCGCGTCGTGCCTCGTGCGGATCGTGGTGGACGTTGGTCTGCACCTCCACCTGGGTCTGCAGCAGCTCGCTGCCCACGCGATCGCCCAACGCCTCGTGGCAACGGTCGAAGAACGCCCGCGGCATGTGCCGCAGGCGCCGACGATTGCGACGGACCAGGAAGTATTCCTCTTCGAGTCCGAAGGTGTAGGGATGTGATTGCACGCGTGGCCTGTCCTGGAAGGAGCAGGTCGTTTATCGCATTGCCGGGGTAAACGTATTGTTCAGGGCCGCGTCGCCGATGACGGCGACGCGGCGTGAAGGCTCAGCTCACTTGCCCAGGTGCTTGGCCAGGAACACTTCCATGCGCCGGTACAACTCGGCGCGATTCTCCGGCTTGTAGAAACCATGGCCTTCGCCGCCGACGACCAGCGTTTCCACGGGAGTACCCTGTTTCTTGAACGCGTTTTCCAGCGCGTTGAACTGGTCCATCGGTACGCGCTGATCCAGGCGACCCTGCACCAGCATCACCGGGATCTTGATCTTGTCGACATTGCGGGCGGGCGAGTTGGCGGCCAACGTGGCGGGATCGTCACCCAGGACGCGATCGAGGTAGCGGCGTCCGGATTTGGTGCCCTGGATATCGCCTTCCTTGTGCATGACCAGCAGATCATAGACGCCCACATACCCGATGGCGCACTTGTACAGTTCCGGATACCGGATCGGGTTCATCAACGCGGCATAACCGCCGAAGCTGGCACCGTACGTGCAGATGCGATCGGGGTCGGCGAGCTTGTTGTCGATCGCCCAACGCACGCCGTCGGCGATGTCGTCCATCATCTTGCCGCCCCATTCGCGGTAGCCCAGCTGCTCGAACGCTTCACCACGTCCACCCGAGCCACGAAAGTTGACCTGCAACACCGCATAGCCGCGACTGGCTAGGAACTGCACGTCGTCGTCGAACGTCCAACTGTCGTACACGTCGTAAGGGCCGCCATGGGCCATGACAACCAGCGGCTGCGGACCCGTGGCGCCCACCTTGGCGGTGTAGAAGCCGAACAACTTCAGACCGTCCTTTGTCTTGAACTCGAAAGGCCGCATGGGGGCCATCTGCTCGGGCTTGATCCAGGCGCGCACCTGGCTGATCATTTGGACCTTGCCTGCACTGCGGTCCAGTACGTAGTAGCTCCCCGGGTGCCGGTCCGACCAAGTAGTGAACAGAACTTTCTGGTTGTCGCGGCTGAAGTCGAGAATGCTGACCATCTGGCCGGGGAATGCCTTGAGCAGACCCGCATGCAGCTTGGCCCACTCGGAAGTGTTGTCCAGATAGCGGATGGATGGCTTGTCCGAATCGAAGATGACACCGAAGGGGACGCCATCATGGCCGCCATACAACAGTCGGGTCACGGCTGCGTCGTCACGACCGATCAGCAGATCGCGCGTGCCGCTGGTGAAGTCGACTTTATATAGTTGTGCGGGCTCGCGCTTATCGGAAATCAATGCGTATGCGGTGTTGTTGTCCTTGTCGAAAGTTAGGCCATACATCGTGTACCCGGCTAGGCTCTTCGGCACGGCTTGCCAGTCTCCTTCCGCAGCGGGGCGATAGTGGAGGACGGGTAAGTCGTTGGGGCTTCTGGTGATACGCAGGCGTGGCTTGCCATCCCGGTCGTAGTAGAAGTTGGCCGGTCGGGATGAACGCTCGATTTCCTGACGGCTGCCAGTCCGGGTATTGACTTTGTAGATAACGGTTGGAGATTCTTCGCCGCAGACGCTCGACCAACAGGTGAAATCCACCAGCACGCTGCCGGGTTCATTTTCCAGTATGTGGTCGATGTCGGCGAAGCCCTGGTCCTTGCGGCGACCTGTGCGGGCACCGTCGTCCTTGACGTAAGCAAACAGGGTTTCCTGGGTCTTGCCACGAACGTCCGATGAAAGCAGTTCGCCATAGCTGTAGGGGCGCGCGTGCAAAGCTTCCATCTTGGCGCGCGACACGACGATCTGGTCGTCATCACTCCATATGGGATCCGAGACGTGTTGCTGTGGGCCGAACCGCAGCACCTGCACGTTGCCACTGCCATCGAGAGGAACGATCTGCAGCTGCGTTTCCAGGCCATCTTCAGTGGGTACCGCCATGGCAACATATTTGCCACTGGGCGACAGTGATACGGCGCTTACGGTGCCGTGTCGGGCGAAATCTTCCACCGTGACTGATTGTGCAGACGCACTCGTTACCCACAGGGCGCACACCAGTGCAGCCCACTTCAATCCATTTGATGCGTACACGGTTCCTCCCCAGGAACTTGTGCGGGTGTGCGCGGATGGTGCCACTCCGATGGGTAGCTTGTCACCGGGCGGTGCATCAGGGGACGGGGAGGACGACCCCGAACAGGCCAGTGTGAAATGTTCGCAGGGCGATCAGGCGTCGGGCGATGCGAGTAGCGCCTTCAGGGTTTAGGTCTCCAACTGCCCACGCTGCCAGCGTGGGACGCGGCGAAGCATCCGGAATCAGCCGTCGAGCCAAAGCCATGCCCTGGGGGCATGGCTGGCGCGGGTGGCACCGCCGTCGCCACGGCCGCCGGCGGTGGGTCGCCGTGATCAGACTTCCAGCGAAGCCAGATCTCCCTTGGTCTCCAACCAGCTCTTCCGCTCGCCCGCGCGCTTTTTCGCCAGCAGCATGTCCATCAGCGAATGGGTCTGGTCGCCGTCTTCGACGGTCAACTGGACCAGCCGGCGGGTGTCCGGGTGGATGGTTGACTCGCGCAGCTGCGAGGCATTCATTTCGCCCAGGCCCTTGAAGCGGGTGACGTTGACCGCGCCCTTGATCTTCTCGCGCTGGATCTTCTCCAGCAGCAGGCGCTTTTCTTCCTCGTCCAGGGCGTAGAACACCTGCTTGCCCACGTCCACGCGGAACAGCGGCGGCATCGCCACGAACACGTGGCCGGCCTGCACCAGCGCCGGGAAATGGCGCAGGAACAGCGCGCTGAGCAGGGTCGCGATGTGCAGGCCGTCGGAGTCCGCGTCCGCCAGGATCACCACCTTGCCGTAGCGCAGGCCGGAGATGTCTTCCTTGCCCGGGTCGCAACCGATGGCCACGGCCAGGTCGTGCACTTCCTGCGAGGCCAGCACGCTGCCGGAAGCGACCTCCCAGGTGTTCAGGATCTTGCCGCGCAGCGGCAGGATCGCCTGGAAGTCCTTGTCGCGTGCCTGCTTGGCGCTGCCGCCGGCCGAATCGCCTTCGACCAGGAACAACTCGGTCCGCGACAGGTCCTGGCTGATGCAGTCGGCCAGCTTGCCGGGCAGGGCCGGACCCTGGGTGACCTTCTTGCGCACGACCTGCTTTTCGGTCTTCAGCCGCGCGGCGGCACGCTCGATGGCGATCTGGGCGATGCGTTCGCCCAGGTCGACGTGCTGGTTCAGCCACAGGCTGAAAGCGTCGTGGGCGGCGCCCTCGATGAAACCGGCGGCCTGGCGCGAGCTCAGGCGTTCCTTGGTCTGGCCGCTGAACTGCGGGTCGGTCATCTTCAGCGACAGCACGAAGGCCACCCGATCCCAGACGTCCTCCGGGGCCAGCTTGACCCCGCGCGGCAGCAGGTTGCGGAAGTCGCAGAACTCGCGCAGCGCATCGGTCAGGCCGCTGCGCAGGCCGTTGACGTGGGTGCCGTGCTGGGCGGTGGGAATCAGGTTGACGTAGCTTTCCTGGACCAGTTCGCCGTCCGGCACCCAGGCCACGGCCCAGTCGACGATCTCGGTGTCCTTCTTCAGCTGGCCGACGAACAGCTCCGGTGGCAGCAGCTCGCGGCCCTGCATCTCGCCCTTGAGGTAATCGCGCAGGCCGTCCTCGTAATGCCAGGCATCGCGCTCGCCGGTGGCCTCGTCGTACAGCTTGACGGTCAGGCCCGGGCACAGCACCGCCTTGGCGCGCAGCAGGTGGCGCAAGGCGCGCGCGTTGAACTTGGGCGTGTCGAAGTACTTGGCGTCCGGCCAGAAGCGCAGGCGGGTGCCGGTGTTCTTCTTGCCGACCGTGCCGACGGCCTCCAGCTTCGAGGCAGCGTCGCCGTCGCGGAATTCCATCCGGTACTCGTTGCCTTCACGCTTGATGAAGATCTCGACCTTCTTCGACAGCGCATTGACCACGCTCACGCCGACGCCGTGCAGGCCACCGCTGAAGGTGTAGTTGCGGTTGCTGAACTTGCCGCCCGCGTGCAGGCGGGTGAGGATGAGTTCGACGCCCGGGATCTTCTCTTCCGGGTGGATGTCCACCGGCATGCCGCGGCCGTCGTCGCTGACCTCGCAACTGCCGTCCTTGTACAGGGTGACCTCGATCTCGCCGGCGTGGCCGGCCAGCGCCTCGTCCACGGAGTTGTCGATGACTTCCTGCGCCAGATGGTTCGGGCGCGCGGTGTCGGTGTACATGCCCGGGCGGCGCTTGACCGGATCCAGGCCGGAAAGGACTTCGATGTCGGCGGCGTTGTAGCGACTGCTCATGTTCGGTGGTCGGATGCTCGTGTGTCGGGGCGCGGCAGGGAGGCCGGCCAGGCGATAGGCCCGGGCGGCTGCGCATCGGGAACGTGTCGGTCCCGCGATGCGGCGAGACGCGAAGTGTGCGGCCAGCGCGCCGTTTTTGCACGTTCAGGAGCGGGCGAGCGCCAATGCGGTATCGTGCGCGCGTCAGTTGAGTGCCGCCGTTCCGGCCCCCATCTGGCGATGCAACGAGTGAATGGAGACGAGCCATGAAACCGCGCAAGCTGTTGATCCTCACCCTGGCCGCCGTGACGGCCGCCGCCGCCGGCCTGGCGCTGGCGCAGTCCAAGTCCGGCAGCCAGGACGCCGACAAGTCCGGGTCCTCGCAGTCCGACTCCTCCGATGCCGACCGCAAGGCGCAGCGCCGGGCCGCCAACGAGGCCGCCGCCGCCGAGCGCGCCAAGCAGAAGGGCGAGCAGGGCAAGAAATCCGGCAGCCAGGAAGAGGAAGAAGAGCGCAAGCCCTGATTCCCGCGAAACCTTTGCCGCACAAGGCTTTCGAGCCTGTTCGGCACCCCCGGACGCCCCGCCTGAGCGGGGCGTTCGGCTTTTAGAAACCCGGCGTTGCCGGTAGACTATGGCTTTCCGGAGCCCTGCCAATGACTCCCCTTATTTTTGTCACCGGCGGCGTCGTGTCCTCGCTAGGCAAGGGCATCGCCGCCGCTTCGCTTGCGTCCATCCTCGAAGCACGTGGCCTGAAGGTCACGATGATGAAGCTGGACCCCTATATCAACGTCGATCCGGGCACCATGAGCCCGTTCCAGCACGGCGAGGTGTACGTCACCGACGACGGCGCCGAAACCGACCTGGACCTGGGCCACTACGAGCGCTTCGTGCGCACCCGGCTCAGCCGCAAGCATTCGATCACCACCGGCCGCATCTACGAGAACGTCATCCGCCGCGAACGCCGCGGTGACTACCTGGGCGCGACCGTGCAGGTGATTCCGCACATCACCGACGAAATCCGCCGCTGCATCGACGAGGCCACCGAGGGCCACGACGTGGCGCTGGTGGAAATCGGCGGCACCGTGGGCGATATCGAATCCTTGCCGTTCCTGGAGGCCATCCGCCAGATCCGCACCGAACGCGGGCCGGAGAAGGCGCTGTTCATGCACCTGACCCTGGTGCCGTTCGTGGCCGCGGCCGGCGAACTCAAGACCAAGCCGACCCAGCATTCGGTCAAGGAACTGCGCTCCATCGGCATCCAGCCGGACGTGCTGCTGTGCCGCTCCGAGCAGCCGATTCCGGATTCCGAGCGCCGCAAGATCTCGCTGTTCACCAACGTGCCCGAGCGCGCGGTGATCAGCGTTCCGGACGTGGACGTGCTGTACAAGATTCCGCTGGGCCTGCACGGGCAGGGACTGGACGAGATCGCCATCCGCCAGCTGCGCCTGGACGGCGCCCGCGAGGCGGACCTGTCCGAGTGGGAGGCGGCGGTCGACGCCACCCTCAACCCGCTGGACGAAGTCACCATCGCGGTGGTCGGCAAGTACGTCGATCACCAGGACGCCTACAAGTCGGTCGGCGAGGCGCTCAAGCACGGCGGCCTGCGCCAGCGCACCCGCGTCAACCTGAAGTGGATCGAGGCCCAGGAACTGGAAGACAGCGACATGTCGCTGCTCGACGGCGTCGACGGCATCCTGGTGCCGGGCGGCTTCGGTGATCGCGGTTTCGAAGGCAAGGTGCTGACCTCGCGTCACGCCCGCCAGACCGGCGTGCCGTACTTCGGCATCTGCTACGGCATGCAGGCGGCGGTGGTGGATTACGCCCGCCACGTGGCCGGCCTGGAAGGCGCCAACAGCACCGAGAACGACAAGCAGTCGCCGCACCCGGTGATCGCGCTGATCACCGAATGGCGCACCGCCAGCGGCGATGTCGAGAAGCGCGACGAGCGCTCGGATCTGGGCGGCACCATGCGCCTGGGCCTGCAGGAAGCCCGGCTCAAGCCCGGCACCCTGGCGCGCGAGCTGTACGGCAAGGACGTGGTGGCCGAACGCCACCGCCACCGCTACGAGTTCAACAACCGCTACCGCACCCAGCTGGAAGACGCCGGACTGGTGGTTTCCGCCAAGTCGATGGACGACCTGCTGGTGGAAATGGTCGAACTGCCGCGCGCGGTGCATCCGTGGTTCCTGGCCTGCCAGGCGCATCCGGAATTCCTGTCCACCCCGCGCGACGGCCATCCGCTGTTCGTCGGCTTCATCCGCGCCGCGCGCGAGCGCAAGGCCGGTGGCAAGCTGCTGAAGGAAGCGCGCGCCTGAACGCGCTCCGGACCGGTCGCGAAACGTCGCGATCCGGGCCGGTGTCCTGGTGTTACGGTCGCGACTGACGTCGCTCCTACGAGGTACTGCAATGAAACTCTGCGGTTTTGAAGTCGGCCTGGACAAGCCCCTGTTCCTGATCGCCGGTCCCTGCGTGATCGAGTCCATGCAACTGCAACTGGATGTCGCCGGCCGGCTGAAGGAAATCACCGGAAAGCTGGGGATGAACTTCATCTTCAAGTCCAGCTTCGACAAGGCCAACCGCACCTCCGGCACCAGCTTCCGCGGCCCCGGCATGGAAGAGGGCCTGAAGGTCCTGGCCGAGGTGAAGAAGCAGATTGGCGTGCCGGTGCTGACCGATGTGCACGAATACACCCCGATGGACGAAGTCGCCTCGGTGGTGGATGTGCTGCAGACCCCCGCCTTCCTGGTCCGCCAGACCGATTTCATCAGGAAGGTCTGTTCGGCCGGCCGCCCGGTCAACATCAAGAAGGGCCAGTTCCTGTCGCCGTGGGACATGAAACCGGTCGTCGAGAAGGCCAAGTCCACCGGCAACAACGACATCATGGTGTGCGAACGCGGCGCCAGCTTCGGCTACAACAATCTGGTCAGCGACATGCGCTCGCTCAGCGTGATGCGCGATACCGGTTGCCCGGTCGTATTCGACGCCACCCACTCGGTGCAGTTGCCGGGCGGGCAGGGCAGCAGCTCCGGCGGCCAGCGCGAGTTCGTGCCGGTGCTGGCGCGCGCGGCGGTTGCGGTCGGCGTGGCCGGCCTGTTCGCCGAGACCCATCCGGATCCGTCCAAGGCGCTGTCCGACGGCCCCAACGCGTGGCCGCTGGACAAGATGGAAGCGTTGCTGGAAACCCTGCTGGCGCTGGATTCGGTCACCAAGCGTTCGGCGTTCCTGGAACAGACGCTGTAAGCCATCCACGGACATGCGGCCGGCGATGAAATCGCTGTGGTTGCTGAGCATCCTGGGCATCGCGGGGGCAGGGACTCCCGCGCTCGCCTGTTCGATCGGCAGCGGCATTCCCGAGGACGATCTGGCGGAAGGCTACCGGCAAAGCAGCCACGTCTTCGTCGCGCGCCTGATCCGCTACCGGAAAGTGGCGCCACCCGCGGGCGGCACCTACATGCGGGTCGAAGCGGACTACGAACTCGTCGAAGCCATCAAGGGGCGCCCGGCGGCGCACGGCGTGCTGTTCGAATCGGATCCGTACTCCCCGCTTCCGGGGCATGCGCCCGGGCCCGCCTGCGGACCTTGGCTGGTGCATGGGGAAAACGTGGGCACCTTGGCGCTGGTCATGGCGGATGATGATGGTGCGGTCGATGCGCGCCACCTGCGCGTGCGTCCGTTTTCGCGGCGCCTGTCGGCTCCGGAGCAGGGGATGGATGAAGGGCTGGAGATCATCCTGCGCCTCCATGAGCAATCCGCTTCGCCGAAGACGCGTTGAACGGTTTTGCGGACAAGCGTGTGATTCGTACGACAAGCATCCACTGCGCACGTCATTGTGATTTGGCAGGGGCCAACCCGGTGGGGATAATCGAGGCGTGGCCGAATCCGGCTGTTCGTCTTTCATTTCCGGTGTTTGTCTACGCATGATCCGTATCCCCGGCGCTTCCCCGCGCACGCTCCGCTTCCAATTCCTCCGTCCTGTACCCACTCGTTTTTCCGGCCGTCGTTGCGCATGGGCGTTGGCGTTGGTCGTGGCCGGCATGTCGATGGCCCAGGCACGGGAATCCGACGCATGGAGGCTACCGGAAGACCCCGAGGATCTGGCCGGCTCCAAGGTATTGCCGCTGACCGAATCCGAACTGCCCGCATTCGCCGCCAGGGCCGAATCCGATCCCGCGCGTCGCGCCGAACTGGTCGACCTCCTGCGCAAGGCGTCCGTGGTGCCCTGGACGCCGGCCGAACGCCACGCCTTTGTCACCGAACTGGAGCAGCTCCGGCAGTGCGAAGCCGGACGTGGCCGTGAGGATCGGGACGACAGCAAGTTCGCTGAACGCATGGAGGCGGTGATGGCCTCGGGAGAACTGGAACGGCAGATCCGTGACTACGCCCGCCTGGTGGAGGTGCCGGAACTGGCGACTCCGCTTGACGCGCCGAGCTGTGGTCGCACGGAACTGATGAAGCAGATGCGCGAGCTGGCGATGCTGCCGATGGCCGCCTCCATGCTGGGGCCGCTGACCGGGCCGCGGGCCGCGCACCAGTTGCGCGGCGCCGGCATGGAACGGCTGTTCGGTTCGCAGATGATGGGTGGCCGCTGCGCCCCTTCGGAGACGTTCGTCCGCCTGTTGATGACCACACCGGACAACCCGCGCGGCCTGCGCACCGCCGACGACCGGTTGCGCTGCAGGACGGGACCGGCCTATTCGAGCGTGTGGAGCGAAGCTGAATACACGCGCCTGATGGCGGCGATGCCGCAGGTCAGGCAGTGCCTTGCGCGGGGCAACGACCATGGTTTCGACCTGGAGGGAGCAAACGCCCGCTTCGCCGACAGCCCGGAACTGCCGCGCCTGTTCAAGGCCGCCTACGAACTGCTGGCCCATGTGGGTATCTCGAAGTCGTTCGGCTACGAGCTGCCGGCCGATGCCCAGGGCCGCGCCAATGACCTGCTGGCCGGCATGCTGAACGTCGGAACGATGGTCGAGCAGTATCATGAAGGGGCTGAAATCAGCTCACCGGCGGGCGCGCGCCAATTGCAGGCCACTGGCCTGCTGGCCCTCTACATCGCCCGTCTGGCCCCGGAAACCTGTAACCTTCCGAACGATTTCGTCCCCTTACTCAAACTGAACAGTCTGGCCGACCCCTCATGACCACGATCGCCAAAGTCCATGCCCGCGAAATCCTCGACAGCCGCGGAAATCCCACCCTCGAAGCCGAGGTCACCCTGGCCGACGGCTCGTTCGGCCGCGCGATGGTGCCGTCCGGCGCCTCCACCGGCACCAAGGAAGCGGTGGAACTGCGCGATGGCGACAAGACCCGCTACCTGGGCAAGGGCGTGCGCAAGGCGGTCGAGAACGTCAACGGCCCGATCGCCAATGCCCTGCATGGCTTCGATTCGGCCGATCAGGAAGGCCTGGATCGCCGTCTGATCGACCTGGACGGCACCGAGAACAAGGGGCGCCTGGGCGCCAATGCGCTGCTGGGCGTGTCGCTGGCCAACGCCCATGCGATGGCCGCCTCGCGCAAACAGCCGCTGTGGCGCTATCTGGCCGGCGGCGACGCGGTGACCTTGCCGGTGCCGATGATGAATATCATCAACGGCGGCGCGCATGCCGACAACAACGTGGACTTCCAGGAGTTCATGGTGCTGCCGGTGGGCTTCGACTCCTTCGCCGAGTCGCTGCGCGCGGGCACCGAAATCTTCCATTCGCTCAAGTCGGTCCTCAAGGGCCACGGCCTGAGCACGGCGGTGGGCGACGAGGGCGGCTTCGCCCCGGACTTCCGCAGCAACGTCGAAGCGCTGGACACCATCCTGGAAGCCATCGGCCGCGCCGGCTACACCGCCGGCGAGGACGTGCTGCTGGGCCTGGACGTGGCCTCCAGCGAGTTCTTCGACAACGGCAAGTACCACCTGGTGGGCGAGGGCAAGCGCCTGACCAGCGAGCAGTTCGTCGACTTCCTGGCCGACTGGGCCGCCCAGTACCCGATCATCACCATCGAGGACGGCCTGGCCGAGGACGATTGGGCCGGCTGGAAGCTGCTGACCGATCGCATCGGCAACAAGGTGCAGTTGGTCGGCGACGACCTGTTCGTCACCAACCCGAAGATCTTCAAGGAAGGCATCGAGTCCGGCACGGCCAACTCCATCCTGATCAAGGTCAACCAGATCGGCACCCTCAGCGAAACGCTGGAAGCCATCGCCATGGCCCATCACGCCAACTACGCGGCGATCGTCTCGCACCGCTCCGGCGAAACCGAAGACACCACCATCGCCGACATCGCGGTGGCGACCACCGCCACCCAGATCAAGACCGGCTCGCTGTGCCGCAGCGATCGCGTGGCCAAGTACAACCAGCTCCTGCGCATCGAGGAAGCACTGGGCAGCGCGGCGCGCTATGCGGGCCGCAACGCCTTCGTCTCGCTGAAGAAGTAAGCCATGCGCCGACTGGTCTGGCTGCTGCTGGTACTGGCGCTGCTGCTGGCCTGGCTGCAATACCGGTTCTGGTTCGGCGCGGGCAGTTCGGGTGAAGTGGTCGCGCTGGAAAGCCAGGTGGTCGTGCAAAAACGCGAGAACGCCGGCCTGCAGGAACGCAACGACGCGCTCGCCGCCGAAGTCGAAGACCTCAAGTCCGGCGAGGCGGCGGTCGAGGAACGCGCGCGTAGCGAACTGGGCATGATCAAGCCGGGCGAGAAGTTCTACCGCGTGGTGGAACCGACCGCACCGGTGCCGGCACCGCCCGTGGCCACGGAGGACGGTGAAGCCGCCGCCGAACCAGCCCCGATCGCCGAACCGGAGCACCAGCCCTGATGGCCGGGATCTGGGCGGTGATTCCCGCCGCCGGGCGCGGCACGCGCTTTGGTGGCGAGATTCCCAAGCAGTACCTGCGCGTGGCCGGCCGGCTGCTGCTGGAACACACGCTGGAGGCGCTGTTCGCGCACGATGCCGTGCTGGGCGCGGTGCTGGCGTTGTCGGCCGACGATGCGGACTGGCCGGGCTGGACCTCGTTCGCCGGCCGGCCGTTGCTGACCTGCACCGGCGGCGCGACCCGCGCCGAGTCGGTGCTGGCCGGGCTCAACGCGCTGCCTGACGACGTGCGCGCCGACGACTTCGTGCTGGTGCACGACGCCGCACGGCCCAACCTCGGGCTGGCCGATCTGGCCCAGTTGCTTGAACGCGGACGCAACGACCCGATCGGCGCCATCCTCGCCGCGCCGGTGCGCGACACGCTCAAGCGGGCCGGCGACGACGGCGGTATCGACGGCACCGAACCGCGCGAGCGGCTGTGGCGTGCCTTCACCCCCCAGCTGTTCCGCCGCCTGCACCTGCAACGCGCGCTGGAAGCCGCAGCCGGCAATGGCATCGAAGTCACCGACGAGGCGATGGCGATGGAGCGGCAGGGCCTGCGCCCGCTGCTGATCGAAGGCGCCGAGGACAACTTCAAGATCACCACCCCGGCGGATCTGGCGCGCTTCGAGTTCATACTGGCCCAGCGCGGCCGCTGACGCTTCCGGCAGGAGCGCCGTCCCGGCGCGGCGCTTCTCCCGGTGACAACCCGGCTTCTTTTTTGTTGGATATGCACATGCACGACCTTCCTTCCATCCGCATCGGCCAGGGATTCGACGTCCACGCCTTCGGCGATGGCGACCATCTGATGCTGGGTGGCGTGCGCGTGCCGCACGATCGCGGCGTGCTGGCGCACAGCGACGGCGACGTGGTGCTGCACGCGCTGTGCGACGCCATTCTCGGCGCGCTCGCGCTGGGCGACATCGGCAAGCATTTCCCGCCTTCGGATCCGCGCTGGAAAGGCGCGGACAGCCGCCATTTCCTGCGCCACTGCAATGCCCTGATCGGCGAGCGCGGATGGCGCGTCGGCAACGCCGACGTCACCGTGATCGGCGAACGGCCCAAGGTCGGCCCGCACGCCGACGTGATGCGCGCCGCCATCGCCCAGGACCTGGAAACCGACATCGACGCCATCGCCATCAAGGCGACCACCACCGAGAAGCTCGGCTTCACCGGCCGCGGCGAAGGCATCGCCGCGCAGGCGGTGGTGCTGCTGGTGCGTGCGTGAGCTCGGAACTGCCGCGCGCCTTCGGCGCATCGGTGCTGGCGGCGCGTTTCCGCGCCACGCCGGAGGATTTCTTCGTCGAGGAACTGCCCGGGTTCGAACCCACCGGCGAGGGCGAGCACTTGCTGCTGACCGTGCAAAAGCGCGGCATGAATACCGCCTTCGCGGCCAAGCGCATCGCCGCCTGGGCCGGACTGCAGGAGATGGCGATTGGCTATGCGGGCCTGAAGGATCGCCACGCGGTGACCCGCCAGCGCTTCAGCGTGCACCTGCCCAGGCGCAATGCCCCTGACATCGCCGCCCTCAACGCGGACGACCTGCAGGTGCTGGAATCGACCTGGCATAACCGCAAGCTGCCGCGCGGCGCGCTGGCAGGCAACCGTTTCGTGCTGGTATTGCGCGATGTGCGCGGAGATCGCGCGGAGATCGAACAGCGTCTGGCGGACATCGCCGCGCAGGGTCTGCCCAACTGGTTCGGCGAACAACGGTTCGGCCGCGACGGCGGCAACGTCGCCGCGGCGCTGGCGATGTTCGGTGGCCGCCGGGTGCGCCGCGATCAGCGCTCGATGCTGCTGTCGGCCGCGCGTTCGGAGCTGTTCAACCGGGTGTTGACTGCGCGCATCACCGCGGGCAACTGGAACCAGGGCATGGACGGCGAAGTGTGGATGCTGGACGGCAGTCGCAGCGTATTCGGCCCGGAGCCGTGGAACGACACCCTGGCGCAGCGCCTGGCCGCATTCGACATCCACCCCAGCGGCCCGCTATGGGGCGCCGGGGAACTGCGCACCACCGGGGAATGCCGTGAACTGGAACTGGCCGCGCTGGCCGACGATACCGCCCATCGCTTGCGCGGCGGACTCGAGCAGGCGGAGCTGCGCCAGGAACGCCGCGCGCTGCGCCTGCGCCCGCAGGCAATGGCCTGGGAATGGCTCGCCGATGACGTGCTGTCGCTGGGGTTCGCGCTGCCGCCGGGCAGCTACGCCACCGCGCTGCTGCATGAGCTGGGCGAAGTCGTGGAAGCGGATCGCGAGGCGCAGGCATCCTGAGCGGGCGGCCGCGCGTCATGCGCGAAGGCATGGCGGAGCGGGGCCGGTGGTTGCCGCATGCGTCGATTCGATGGGCGTCCTGTATCGCGCCGACCCGTCAGCGCCGCGCCAGCAGCACCAGCACCGCGCCGGTCCCGCCCTGCGTGGCGGGCGCGGAATGGAACGCCAGCACGTCGCCACGCTGGCGCAACAGCCGATCCACCAGGTTCTTCAGCACCGGAATCTCGCGCTCGTTGCGACGGCCCTTGCCGTGGATGATGCGCACGCAACCATGCTCGTGCGCATGGGCCTCCTGCATGAACTGGCGCAGCAGGCGTTCGGCCTCGGCGGCGGTGGCGCCGTGCAGATCCAGTTCGTCCTGGGCCGAGAACTGGCCCTTGCGCAGGCGCTGGAACACCCGCGGCGGCACCTTGTCGCGGCGGAAACTGAGTACGTCGCCGGCCTCCAGCAGCGCCAGGTCGTCCAGCCCGCGCTGGAACTCGCTGCGCGCGTCCACCTCGTCGCGTTCGGCCATGCGCGCGGCGGGGCGCGGCTTCGGCGGCCGTGGAGGCGGCGCGGCGTCCGCCATCGGCTTCACCTCGCCGATGGCCTGGCGGAACAAGGCGGCGTCGTCGTCTTCGGGGGGATCGGACATGGCCCACAGCGTAGCGCGGCGGGCGCGTGACGCAAGCGCGGGAAGCGGTCATCCGCTTCCGGTATCATGGGCCGTCCCCCGAGGAAGCACATGCGCGTACTTGTCAGCAACGATGACGGCGTCGACGCCCCCGGCATCCGCATTCTGGCGGAGGGGTTGCGCGAGGCCGGCCATGAAGTGTTCGTCATCGCGCCGGATCGCGATCGTTCCGGCGCCAGCAACTCGCTCACCCTGGATCTGCCGATCCGGCTAAAGCGGATCGACCACTACACCTGCAGCGTCGCCGGCACGCCGACCGACTGCGTGCACCTGGCGCTGACCGGCATGCTGGAGTTCGAACCGGACATCGTGGTGTCCGGCATCAACAATTCCGCCAACCTCGGCGACGACGTGATCTATTCCGGCACCGTGTCGGCGGCGATGGAAGGGCGCTTCCTCGGCCTGCCGGCGGTGGCGATGTCGCTGGTCTCGCGCAATCACGAGCCGCGCCATTTCGAAACCGCCGCGCGCGCCGCGGTGGAAATCGTTGCCCGGCTGAAGGCCGATCCGCTGCCCGCCGACACCATCCTCAACGTCAACGTGCCGGATCGCGCGTGGAGCGAAGTGCGTGGCTTCGAGGTCACCCGGCTCGGCAACCGCCATCGCTCCGAACCCTGCGTGACCCAGCAGGATCCGCGCGGCAACACCGTGTACTGGATCGGCCCGGCCGGTCCGGAACAGGATGCCGGCCCGGGCACCGACTTCCATGCCGTGCGCATGGGCAACATCTCCATCACCCCGATCCACGTTGATCTGACCCGCTACCAGGCGCTGGAAAAGGTCGCCGGCTGGGTCGATGGCCTGACCTCCTCGCTGGAGAACCCGGCGTGACCCCGCGGCTGCGCCTGCAACCGGAAGCCGTGGGCATGGGCATGACCTCGCAGCGCGTGCGCGATCGCCTGGTCGAGCGCCTGCGTGAGTCCGGCATCCGCGACGAGACCGTGCTCAACGCCATCCGGCTGGTACCGCGCCATCTGTTCGTCGACGAGGCGCTGGCCACGCGAGCCTACGAGGACACCGCGCTGCCGATCGGCCACAGCCAGACCATCTCGCAGCCGTGGGTGGTGGCGCGCATGACCGAGGCGCTGCTGCAGGGCGCGCCGAAGAAGGTGCTGGAAATCGGCACCGGTTCCGGCTACCAGGCCGCGGTGCTGGCCGCGCTGGGACTGGAGGTCTATACCGTCGAACGCATCGGCGACCTGCTGCGCCAGGCGCGCAAGCGCCTGCGCCAGCTCGGCATGAACGTGCGCAGCAAGCATGACGACGGCCGCATCGGCTGGCCGGAACATGCGCCGTACGACGGCATCCTGGTCACCGCCGCCGCGCCGGCGCTGGTCAACGCGCTGATCGATCAGCTGGCGGTGGGTGGTCATCTGATTGCCCCGGTTGGTGGCTCCGGTTCGCAATCGCTGGTCAAGCTGACCAAGCGCGAGGACGGCAGCGTGCAGGAGGAAACCCTGGCGCCGGTCGTGTTCGTTCCCCTGTTGTCCGGCACCCTGGACTGATCGCGGATGCAGATCTTCAAACCGCTGTACGAGCGCGCGATCCAGTGGGCCCGGCATCCGCGCGCGCCCGCGCTGCTGACCGGGTTGAGCTTCATCGAGGCGATCATCTTCCCGGTGATGCCGGAGGTGATGCTGGCCCCGATGTGCGTGGCCAATCCGAAGCGCTCGCTGTGGTTCGCCACCCTCAGCCTGGCCGGCTCCATGGCCGGCGCGCTGGTCGGTTACGCGCTGGGCCACTACGCCTTCGAGGCGCTCAAGCCGCTGTTCGCCGCGCTGGGCATGCTCGACAGCATCGAGGCGGGTATCGGCCTGGTGAAGGCCAAGATGGCCGAGTCGCCGTGGGCGGTCTTCACCTTCCTGGTACTCGGTGGCTTCATGCCGATCCCGATGAAGGTGTTCACGTGGGCGTCGGGTATCGTGGGCGTGCCTATGCTGCAATACGTGCTCAGCATGCTGATCGGACGCGGCAAGCGGGTGTACCTGCTGGGCATCGCGATCCGGTTGGGCGGGGCGCGTGCCGAGGCGGCGCTGCGCCGCTGGATCGAACCGGTGGGCTGGATTGCCACCGCACTGGTGGTGGCGCTGGTCGGCTGGCTGGTCTGGCGCGCCTCCACCTGATTCCTGGTATCCGCAGAAGGTGAGTGAACGGATGACGAAAGCCACACGTGCCCTTGTTCTGAGCATCGCGGTGATGGCCGGCCTGGCGGCCTGCCACAGCACGGTGGTCCGGCAGACCGGTTCCTCGGGCGGTGGCAGGATCGTGTCGCAGCCCAAGTATGGGCAGACCGTGCGCGTGCAGCGCGGCGACACCCTGTACGGCCTGGCCTTCCGCAACGGCATCGACTTCCGTGATTTGGCCGCCTGGAACGGCATCGGCTCGCCTTACACGATCTATCCCGGCCAGACCCTGCGCCTGTATCCATCCTCCGGCAGCCGCCCGCCGGCCAGCACCGGCACCGCCACGGCGGGTACCACGCCGCGTCCCACGACGCCGCCGGCCACCAGCGCGCCCAAGCCGCCACCGCCACAGGCCGCACCGGTCAGCAGCGGTTTCAACTGGCGCTGGCCCGCGGACGGCCACGTGATCGGACGCTTCATCGCCGGCGACGCCACCAAGCAGGGCATCGACATCGCCGGCTCCGGCGGCCAGGCGGTGCGCGCCGCCGCCGACGGCGTGGTGGTGTATTCCGGCGCCGGCCTGGTCGGCTACGGCGAACTGATCATCGTCAAGCACAGCGAAGCCTGGCTGTCGGCCTATGGTCACAACCGCAAGCGCCTGGTCAACGAAGGCCAGAACGTGAAGGCCGGGCAGCAGATTGCGGAAATGGGCAGCTCCGGTGCCGCCCGCGAGATGCTCCACTTCGAGATCCGCTACAACGGCAAGCCGGTGGATCCGCAGCTGTACCTGCCCAAGCGCTGAGCTTTCCTTCCTGCGGGCGAAACACCCGTCGCGACTGACGTCGCTCCTACAATGGTGGGTTCATGCGAGGCTGCCTTGCGCATGGGCCAAGCCCTGTAGGAGCGACGTAAGTCGCGACCGGAAATCATCGGCACGCCGCAGGCCAGCGACTCACATCACGCCCGCCACTGCATATTGGGTCTGCGCCACGGCGCCATGACCACTCCTGTGGGAGCGACGTCAGTCGCGATGCCTTTTGAGCGGAAGCCTATCGGGTCGCGACTTACGTCGCTCCTACAGGGAATGTGGCGGTTGCATGCACAACGAGGTGCGCCGGGTGTGATCGTTGCCCCACGTGCGGAAGCCCGCCGTATCGATGTGGATGTGTCCGGTGGAGTAGAAACCCAGGCCCATCCGCAAGGCAGGCCCATGCCGCCGCCAGTAACCGCACAGACGTTCGGGTGGCACCGCAGGATCCAGATCCAGATCGAGCGCGCGGTTGCGCAGATGCTGGCTGCGCGTGCTGCCGCCGGAACAGGCATTGGTGTGCGCGTCGCGCCAGCCGGAGCGGATGCGCCGGCCATCCACCAGCCCTTCCGTCTGGAGTTGCCGCAGCAACCACAGGGTCGGCAGGATCCCGGCCCATTCGGCCTGGGGCGGCACGGCGAACTCGGCGGCCTCGCACCGTTGCCAACGCCGCGAGGTCCGCAGCAGCGACGACAACGGCATGACCTCGGCCACGCCTTGTGACGCCAGCCAGTCTTGATAGGCGCCAGCCTCGGCGGCGTGGTCGCGGTGCCAGCGGGCGAAGCGCTGTTCGGCGGTTTCCGGCGCGAACAGGGCGCGCTGGCAGGCGGCCAGCAGCAGGAGCGACAGCAGCGCGATCAGCGCCCGCCGCCGGTTCACGCGGCCGGGGCGTCCAGCAGGAACCCGGCCACCACCCGGCGCGATTCGCTGGCCAGCACGTTGAAGGTGCGGGCGGCGGCGGCATTGGTCATCACCTCGATGCCCACACCGCGGGTCAGGCCGGCGGCCATGACCGCGGCCGGCGGGAAGATCTGGCGGTCACCGGTTCCCAGCAGGATGACCTCCGGCTGCAATGCCAGCAGGGGGGTGAGGTCCTCGGGCGTCAGCGAGGCGACGTCGCGCGGGCCCCAGTCCTCGCGCAGCTCCGACGGCGACAGCACGAAGCTGGCGGTCAGCACGCGATCGTTGACCTTGGCGCTGCGGCCGTCGGCCGCGCGCAGGGTGTAGGCGTAATCGGGGAGTTCGTGGCTCAGTTGCATGGGAGGCGACTCGGAGCCGGGCAGGCCGTCAGGCCCGCGGCAGGACAATCTGGCGGCGTTCCTTGCTGGGGCGGTACAGCACGGCGGTGTGGCCGATGCGCTGGACCAGCGCCGCGCCGGTCTGCTCGGCCAGTTCGGCGATCATCGCGTCGCGGGCCTCGCGGTCCTCGCCTGCCACCTTCACCTTGATCAGCTCGTGGTGTTCCAGCACGCCGTCCAGTTCGGCGATGAACGCCGGGGTGACTCCCTTGCCGCCAATCTGCAGCAGCGCTTTCAGGTCATGGGCCTGGCCACGCAGGAAACGGGTCTGGGCGGAGGTCAGAACGACGGGCATGCACAAATCAGGGTGGGAAAGGGTGTTCAGGGTATCATGGCGGCCTTTCCCGCCGCCGTTCCGCCCGCTGTCGCAAGGCCGGCGGAGATTGACGCCCTCATGGCCACACGCAGCAAAAGCAGCCAACGCTGGCTCCGCGAGCACTTTTCCGACCCCTACGTGAAGAAGGCGCAGGCCGAGGGCATGCGCTCGCGCGCCGCCTACAAGCTGGAAGAACTGCTGGAACGCGATCGCCTACTCAAGTCGGGCATGGTGGTGGTCGACCTGGGGGCCGCCCCGGGCGGCTGGTCCCAGTTCGTCCGCCAGGCCATGGGCGACAGCGGCCGGGTGGTGGCAATGGACATCCTGGACATGCCGCCGCTGGCCGGCGTCGAATTCCTTCATGGAGACTTCAGGGAACAGGCCGTGTTATCCCAGCTGGAGTCCATGCTGGACGGGCAGCCGGTGGACCTTGTGCTGTCCGATATGGCCCCCAATAAGAGTGGTGTGGATGCGGTGGACCAGCCGCGGGCGATGTATCTGGCCGAACTGGCGATGGAATTCGCCGATGGCCACCTCAAGCCCGGTGGTGCGTTCCTGATCAAGTTGTTCCAGGGCACCGGTTTCGACGACTACGTCAAGGAACTGAGGCGCCGGTACGACAAGGTGGTCATCCGCAAGCCGGACGCCTCGCGCAAGCGGTCGCCGGAGGTCTATGCGCTGGGGCAGGGCAAACGTGCCCGGATGAAGTAAGGTGGCTTAACGTGGATATCGTGAAAGAGGAACGGCGGGGCCGATGAGGATGAACGACTTGACCAAGAATCTGCTGCTGTGGGTAGTCGTCGCCGTCGTCTTGATGGTGGTGTTCCAGAGCTTTTCGCCGAAGATGGGCGCGGGTGCCGGTGGTGGCGAAGTCACCTACTCCGAGTTCCTGCGCGAGGTCGACAACGGCCG
The DNA here is from genome assembly GCF_016820515.1 of Pseudoxanthomonas beigongshangi. GTDB lineage: Bacteria > Pseudomonadota > Gammaproteobacteria > Xanthomonadales > Xanthomonadaceae > Pseudoxanthomonas_A > Pseudoxanthomonas_A beigongshangi. Next base: position 202,904 of record NZ_JADHDV010000005.1, read on the forward strand.
CGTGTCCTCGGTGCGCTTCACCAAGGACGGCAACCTGACCACCAATGCCATCGAGTACAAGCGCGCCGACGGCCAGACCGGTACGGTCTACGGCCCGGCCGACGATGAACTGGTCAACCAGTTGGTCCGCAAGAACGTCACCATCACCCGCGACGCGCCGGAATCGGGCATCAGCCTGGGCGTGATCCTGCTGAACTTCCTGCCGGTCCTGCTGATCATCGGCTTCTGGATTTTCATGATGCGGCAGATGCAGGGCGGCGGCGGCGCCAAGGGCGCCATGAGCTTCGGCAAGTCGCGCGCCAAGCTGCAGGGCGAGGACCAGGTGAAGATTACCTTCGCCGACGTCGCCGGCTGCGACGAGGCCAAGGAGGAAGTCGGCGAGCTGGTCGAGTTCCTGCGTGATCCGGGCAAGTTCCAGAAGCTGGGCGGCAAGATTCCGCGCGGCGTGCTGATGGTCGGCCCGCCCGGCACCGGCAAGACCCTGCTGGCCAAGGCCATCGCCGGCGAAGCCCGCGTGCCGTTCTTCAGCATTTCCGGTTCCGACTTCGTCGAAATGTTCGTCGGCGTCGGCGCCAGCCGCGTGCGCGACATGTTCGAGCAGGCCAAGAAGCATGCGCCGTGCATCATCTTCATCGACGAAATCGACGCGGTCGGCCGCCATCGCGGTGCCGGCCTCGGCGGCGGTCATGACGAGCGCGAGCAGACCCTGAACCAGTTGCTGGTCGAGATGGACGGCTTCGAGGGAGGCGAGGGCGTGATCGTCATCGCCGCCACCAACCGTCCGGACGTGCTGGACCCGGCGCTGCTGCGCCCGGGCCGCTTCGACCGTCAGGTGGTGGTCGGCCTGCCCGACGTGAAGGGCCGCGAGCAGATCCTGCGCGTGCACATGCGCAAGCTGCCGCTGGCCGACGACGTCGAGCCGATGGTGATCGCCCGCGGTACCCCCGGCTTCAGCGGCGCCGACCTGGCCAACCTGGCCAACGAGGCCGCGCTGTTCGCCGCCCGCGAGAACGCCAAGGAAGTGCGCATGGATCACTTCGACCGCGCGCGCGACAAGATCCTGATGGGCACCGAGCGCCGCTCGCTGGCCATGAGCGAGGACGAGAAGACCCTCACCGCCTACCACGAGGCCGGCCACGCCATCGTCGGCCGGCTGGTGCCGGAGCACGACCCGGTCTACAAGGTCACCATCATCCCGCGCGGCCGCGCGCTGGGCGTGACCATGTACCTGCCGGAAGGCGACAAGTACAGCCTCAACCGTGTCGCCATCGAGTCGCAGCTGTGTTCGCTGTACGGTGGCCGCGTCGCCGAGGAGCTGATCTTCGGTGCCGACAAGGTCACCACCGGTGCCTCCAACGACATCGAGCGCGCCACCAAGATGGCCCGCAACATGGTCACCAAGTGGGGCCTGAGCGACGAGATGGGTCCGATCGCCTACGGTGAGGAAGAGGACGAAGTCTTCCTGGGCCGCTCGGTCACCCAGCACAAGAACGTCTCCAACGAGACCGCGCGCCGCATCGACGAAGTGGTCCGGGCCATCCTGGATCGCGCCTACCTGCGCACCAAGGGCATCCTGACCGAAAACCTCGACAAGCTGCATTCGATGTCCCAGTTGCTGCTGCAATACGAGACCATCGATGCGCCGCAGATCGACGCCATCATGGAAGGCCGCGATCCGCCGCCGCCGGCCGGCTGGGGCAAGTCGGGCAAGGACGGCGACAAGCCGGAATCGCGCCCGCTGCCGCCGCTGGGCGGTCCGGCCGCCCAGACCTGAGTCGGGCGCTCATCCGGAAGGTCACGAAAGACGGCTTCGGCCGTCTTTTGTTTTGCGTGGATAATGGGCCGCATCGGGCGGCCGAACGTGCGCAGGAGTCCTTCATGAAGAACTTCAAGACCAACCCCGGCGTGGCCATCGCGCTGGGCATCGCCACCGGCGCCGCCGTCGGTGTGGCCACCGGCAACCTGGCCCTGTGGCTGGCGCTGGGCGTGGCGATTGGCGGCGGGCTGTCCGCCGCGGCCGCTTCCCGCAAACCCAAGGATCCCGATTGATGTTCGACACCACCCCGCAACTCGACTGTGCCGGTCGCATTCTCAAGCTCGATCGCCCGCGGGTGATGGGCATCGTCAACGTCACCCCGGATTCGTTCTCCGACGGCGGCGCACACGACACTCTGGAGGCGGCGGTCGCCCACGGTCTGAAGCTGGCGGAGGAGGGTGCGGACATCCTCGACATCGGCGGTGAGTCGACCCGTCCCGGCGCCGCGGATGTTTCCGTGGAAGAAGAACTGCGTCGGGTGGTGCCGGTGATCGAGCGGCTGGCGAAGGAAACCACGCTGCCGATCAGCATCGACACCTTCAAGCCGGAAGTGATGCGCGCGGCGGTGCAGGCCGGCGCCGGCATGATCAACGACATCTACGGCCTGCGCCGCGAAGGCGCGCTCGAAGCCGCCGCCATCCTCGGCGTGCCGGTGGTGCTGATGCACATGCAGGGCGAGCCGCGCACCATGCAGGAAGCGCCGGACTACGACGACGTGGTCGGAGACGTCCATCGCTTCCTGGCCGAGCGCATCTTCGCCGCGGAGATGGCCGGCATCGCCAAGAAGAACCTGATCGTCGATCCCGGTTTCGGCTTCGGCAAGAACACCCGGCACAACCTTGCATTGCTGGCGCAGCTGGAGCGCTTCGTCGAACTCGGCGTGCCGGTGCTGGCGGGGCTGTCGCGCAAGCGCTCGCTGGGAGAACTCACCGGGCGTGATGTCGCCAGCGAGCGCGTCGCCGCATCGGTCGCCGCGCACCTGATTGCCGTCCAGCGTGGCGCGGCGATCGTGCGCGTGCATGATGTGGCCGCCACGGTGGATGCGCTGAAGGTGTGGAATGCGGTGGCCGCGGTGCCGCAGCCGCGCGCCAAAGCCGCGGCGCCGACGATTCGCTGGCCGGATGAGGATTGAGGGAGACGACAGCTCTCCGCAGCCTTCCTTCGATCGGGAGAAATGCATAGCCCCCTTTTACAAAGGGGGCGGGCACCTGCGAAGCAGGTGACGGGGGATTTGCTCTTGGCGCCAAAAGCAAATCCCCCTCAATCCCCCTTTTTCAAAGGGGGAGGCAAAAGCCCAACCTCCTTCAATCCCCAATCCCCAATCCCCAATCCCGAATCCCGAATCCCGAATCTCCAATCCCCAACCACCCCCATGCCCGCCGACACCCGTCCCCTCGCCATTGCCCTGATGGGCCCGACCGCCTCGGGCAAGACGGCGCTGGCGATGGAATGGGCCGAGCGCTGCAATGGCGAAATCGTCAGCATCGATTCGGCGCTGGTGTATCGCGGGCTGGATATCGGTGCAGCCAAGCCGGACGCGGCGATGCAGGCGCGGGTGCGGCATCACCTGATCGACGTGCGGGAGCCGTGGCAGACTTATTCGGCCGCTGAATTCGCCGCCGACGCGCGCGCGGCGCTGGCCGACATCGCCGCGCGCGGCAGGCTGCCGATTCTGGCCGGCGGGACCGGGCTGTATTTCCGTGCGCTGCTGGAAGGGTTGGCGCCGATGCCCGAAGCCGATCCGGACACCCGCGCCGCGTTGGCCGCCGAAGCCGCCGAACGCGGCTGGCCAGCCCTGCATGCCGAGCTGGCCCGGGTCGATCCCGAGGCGGCCGCGCGCATCCACGCCACCGACCCGCAGCGCATCCAGCGTGCGCTGGAGGTCTACCGGCTCAGCGGCAAGCCGATCAGCCAATGGCAGCGCGAACCCGGGCCACCGCGCCTGCCGTTCCGCGTGCTCAAGCTGGTGCTGGCGCCGGCCGATCGCGCCGTGCTGCACGCGCGCATCGAACAGCGCTTCGACGCCATGCTGGCCGAGGGCTTCCTGGACGAGGTCCGTCGGCTGCGCGCGCTGCCGCAAATGCAGGCCGTGGCCGCGCCACTGGACCTGCCGGCGGTGCGCGCGGTGGGCTACCGCCAGGCCTGGGAACACCTGGACGGCGCCGTCTCCGCCACCGAATTCCGCGACCGCGCCATCTACGCCACCCGCCAGCTTGCCAAGCGCCAATTGACCTGGCTGCGGGGCGAACTGGACGCCCGCTGGTTCGACCCCGGGCGCGACCAGGCCGCCCTGGAGCGGGCCCGACAGCAATTTCTGGGCGCCCCGTAGCTGGTCAAACCGCCCCGGTTGTGTAACATCGGGGGCCGGGCCGCCAGGGGATACAAGCGCGCGGACCCGGAAACACCACAATTATTCCTATAAGCAACACTTCGGGAGTTCGCCACAATGTCCAAGGGGCAATCCTTGCAGGATCCTTTCCTGAACGCTCTGCGCCGCGAGCGGGTGCCGGTTTCGGTCTACCTGGTCAACGGCATCAAGCTGCAGGGCACCATCGAATCGTTCGACCAGTTCGTGGTCCTGCTGCGCAACACGGTCAGCCAGATGGTCTACAAGCACGCCATTTCCACCGTGGTGCCGGCGCGCAACGTGCGCGTGGGACCGGGTGGCGGCTACGTGCAGTCCAATGAGGGCGGCGCGGCGGGCGAAGAAGAAGAAGACACCGAGTAAACACCCGGGGAACCGGTGGAGATTCCAGGGTGAAATCGGGGGCGACCGCCCCCATGTGATGGGATCCGGGAGCCTGGCGCGACCGGATCCTCCCTGAAATCGAGTCCAAACCGCTTTCCATGTTCGAACGTTCCCGCAAAGGCGAACACGCCCTCCTGATCCAGCCCCACGCCGGCGGCCCGCCGGATGATGGCGCCGCCGAGGAATTCACCGATCTGGCCCGCTCCGCCGGCGCCAGCATCGCGGCGTTGCTCACCGCCCGCATCGATCGGCCCAATCCGTCCACCCTGATCGGCAGCGGCAAGCTGGAAGAGGTCAAGGCCGCGGCCGAAGCCACCGGCGCGGATCTGGTACTGGTCAACTATCCGCTTTCGCCCGGCCAAGAGCGCAACCTGGAGAAATTCCTGGAACGCCGCGTGCTGGATCGCACCGGCCTGATCCTGGACATCTTCGCCCAGCGCGCCCGCAGCCACGAAGGCAAGCTGCAGGTGGAACTGGCCCAGCTCAAGCACATGGCCACCCGGCTGGTGCGCGGCTGGACCCACCTGGAGCGCCAGCGCGGTGGTTCCATCGGCCTGCGCGGCCCGGGTGAAACCCAGCTGGAAACCGACCGCCGCCTGCTGCAGAAGCGGGTGGAGCAGTTGCAGAAGCGGCTGGAAAAAGTCGAAGTGCAGCGCACCCAGATGCGCCGCGCCCGCGTGCGCAGCGAACTGCCGCGCGTGGCCCTGGTCGGCTACACCAATGCCGGCAAATCCACCCTGTTCAATACGCTGACCGGCGCGGAGGCCTACGCCGCCGACCAGCTGTTCGCCACCCTGGATCCCACCGTGCGCCGCATCGAGCTGCCCGGCGGCGGCGTGGTGCTGGCCGACACCGTCGGCTTCGTCCGCGATCTGCCACACGAACTGGTCGCCGCGTTCCGCTCCACCCTGTCCGAGGCGCGCGAAGCGGATCTGCTACTGCACGTCATCGACGCCGCGGATCCGCTGCGCGAGGAACGTATCACCCAGGTCGATGAAGTGTTGCAGGCGATTGGTGCCGGCGACATTCCGCAGTTGCTGGTGTTCAACAAGATCGATCGCATCGAAGGCGCCGAACCGCGCCACGACCAGCCCAACGAAGGCCACGAGCGCGTGTGGATTTCCGCGCGCGACGGCGCAGGGCTGGATGTGCTGAAGGAAGCGCTGGCACAGAAACTCGGGCTGGAACGGATCATCGGCACTGTGCACCTGGGCGAGCGCTCGGCGCGATTGCGTTCCCGCCTGCACGCGCTCGGCGCGGTGCGCGGCGAACGCCACGACGAAACCGGCTGGCACCTGGACCTGGACATGGCCCTGGCCGACGCGCGCCGGCTGGCCGCCGAAGCGGGCGGCCACGCCCTGGAAACCCTGCTCCCCGAACCCGTCGAAGACACCTTCTGATCACCTACCCTGTGTGTTGTGGGAGCGACGTGAGTCGCGACCGCAATCCCGCCGACGTGACGAAACCTCCAGTGGTCTTCCAGCTTCCCGGTCGCGACTGACGTCGCTCCCACAAAAAGCCCCGCCGCCCGCGTAGGAGCGACGTAAGTCGCGACCGGAAACCCGCCCACCCCGCAAAACATCCCCGCATCCCGCCAGCCACCCGGCAAAAAACCGCCCGCCCCATGCCCTTCAGCCCTTGTCCGGCGGCCGGGCGGCCCTATCTTGTAGAATCGGAAACGCGTCGGTTTCGGCCCACGCATCATTGACGACGGAGTGGGCATGGCCTGGAACACCCCTGGAAGCGGCGGCTCTGGCAGCGGCGGCGGAAACGGCAACAACGACAACCGACGGGGCTGGAATCCCCGCGGCGGCAACAGTGGCGGCGGACTGGGCGATCTGCTGGACCGCCTGCGCGGTTCCTTCGACGGCAACGGCCCGCTGCGCTGGATCGGCGTGGCGCTGCTGCTGCTGGTCCTGTTCTCCAGCTTCCAGCTGATCGGCGAACAGCAGCGCGGCGTGGTCCTGCGCTTCGGCCAGTTCTCCCGCGTCATGCAGCCGGGACCCAACTTCAAGTGGCCGTGGCCGATTGAAAGCGTCACCAAGGTCAACGCCACCGAGATCAAGAACTTCAGCAACACCATGCCAGTGCTGACCCGCGACGAGAACATCGTCACCGTGTCGGTCAACGTGCAGTACCGCATCGCCGATCCACGCCTGTACCTGTACGGTTCGCGCAACGCCGACGACGTGTTGCAGCAGGCCGCGCAGAGCGCCGTGCGCGAACAGGTGGGCCGCTCGGATCTGGACACCGTGCTCGGCGAGCGCGGCCCGCTGGGCAGCCAGGCCAAGGAACGCCTGCAGGCCTCGCTGGATACCTACCGGACCGGCCTGGTCGTGACCGAACTCAACCTGCCCGACGCGCGTCCGCCGGAAGAAGTGAAGCCGGCCTTCGACGAGGTCAACTCGGCCCAGCAGATCAAGGATCGCCTGGTCAACGAAGCGCGCGCCTACGCCGCCCGCATCGTGCCCGAGGCACGCGGTACCGCGGCGCGTACCCGCACCGTGGCCGAAGGCTACAAGGCCGCCACTGTTGCCCGCGCCCAGGGTGACGCCGACCGCTTCAGCCTGCTCCAGGAGCAGTACAAGAACGCGCCGGACGTGACCCGCAAGCGCCTGTGGCTGGATACCGTCCAGCAGGTGCTGCAACAGAACAACCGCAAGGTCATCGGCGGCGACAGCCGCCAGCTGATCTACCTGCCGATGCCCGCGCAGACGGGTGCCGCACCGGCATCGTCCAGCGCCCCGGCGCCGGAAGTGGTGATGCCCGCCGTGGAAAGCAGCGCGACAACCCCGCTGCGCAGTGCCGAGCGTCCCGCGCGATCGGCCGGACGTGAGGAGAGTGGACGATGAGACTTCCCGCAATCGTGGCGCTGTTGGTCGCCATCGTGCTGGGCCTGATGGGCTCGGTGTACGTGGTCCGCGAGGACCAGACCGGCCTGGTGCTCAACCTGGGCCGCGTGGCCCGCGCCGACATCCCGCCCGGCCTGCACTTCAAGTGGCCGCTGGTGGAAACCGCGCGCGTGTTCGACCGCCGCTTCCAGGTGCTGGAAACCCAGCCCGAGCGCTACCTGACCTCCGAGCGCAAGGACGTCAGCATCGACTTCTTCGCCGTGGGCCACATCTCCGACGTGCGCGCGTTCTACCGTGCCACCGGCGGCGACGAAAAGCTGGTCAATGATCGCCTAGCGCCGATCATCACCGACTCGCTGCGCAACGAAATCAACGCCCGCACCCTGACCCAGCTGGTCTCCGGCGATCGCAACCAGATCGTCACCGCCCAGCTCAAGGCCATCAACGAGGGCGCCGCCACCCTGGGCATGCGCATCACCGACCTGCGCCTGAAGCAGATCGACCTGCCCACCGACAGCCAGGTCATCACCGACGTCTACGAGCGCATGCGCGCCCAGCGCAAGCAGGTCGCCAGCCAGTTGCGCGCCGAAGGCGAAGAGCAGGCCCGCACCATCAGCGCCCAGGCCGATCGCGACCAGGCCGTGCTGGTGGCCGAAGCCGAACGCGACGCCCAGCGCCTGCGCGGCGAAGGCGACGCCGAAGCCGCCCGCATCTACGCCGCCGCCGCCAACAAGGACCCCTCGTTCTTCGCCTTCCAGCGCAGCCTGGAGTCGTACAAGAAGTCCTTCGCCGACGGCAACAGCGTCATCGTCCTGGACAAGGACGATCCGTTTTTGCAGTACTTGAAGAGCGACCGCTAAGCGCGGTCGCTCGGGATTGGGGAGTGGGGATTCGGGATTCGCAACGGCGGATCCCGGTCGCCGAATGGCTGAGGGCGGGTGATGCCCCGCACTGAAGAGAAGCCCCGATACCTGAAGCTATCCGCCAGCAACGCTTCTGCTAATCCCCAATCCCGGCTCCTACCCAATCCCGGCCCCAATGCCCGATCTCTGGTCCGCCCTCTGCCTGGTCGCCGTCCTGGAAGGCCTGTTCCTGCTGGTCTCGCCGGGGCTGTGGAAGCGGATGGCCCTGCAACTGCTCAACCTGCCCGACGCCCAGATCCGCCAGGCCGGCGGCCTGGTCCTGATCATCGGCCTGACCCTGCTTTGGTGGCTGCGCCACTGAGGGTCTCAGCCTCCCTGTGCCTCTCATGTGGGAGCGACGTGAGTCGCGATTCGCGATGCCCGGTCGCTCAACTGGCTCCGGAAGCCAGGTCGCCCATCGCGACTCACGTCGCTCCCACAAGAAACGGGGCGGGGCCCCTTGGCCGGATTGCCCCCCATTCAGCCATCGGGGTAGCCCCCTTCACCCAAAACCCGGATAATGCACAAAAGCCGGACGGGCGCTCGCCAGAGCCAACCCCGCCGGCTTTTTCCGTGTCTGGGCACAGCGTAGTGGACCCCTCCCCGATGGAGACGGCCCGCATCGGTAACGCCGCGCCCGGTCCGGCCCATCCCGGCGGCCCCGATGGTCGTCAACAAGCGAAGGAGTTACCCGTCATGGGTCAGTCAGTCGTCGTTCTCGGCGCCCAGTGGGGCGATGAAGGCAAAGGCAAAATCGTCGACCTGCTCACCGAGGAAATCGGTGCGGTCGTCCGCTTCCAGGGCGGCCACAACGCCGGCCACACCCTGGTCATCAACGGCAAGAAAACCGTCCTCCACCTGATTCCCTCCGGCATCCTGCGGCCCGACGCCCTGTGCCTGATCGGCAACGGCGTGGTCATCAGCCCGGCCGCCCTCCGCAGGGAAATCGAGGAACTGGAAACCAGCGGCGTGGACGTGCGCTCGCGCCTGAAGATTTCCCCGGCCGCTCCGCTGATCATGCCGTACCACATCGCCCTGGATCAGGCCCGCGAGAAGGCCGCCGGCGGCAAGGCCATCGGCACCACCGGCCGCGGCATCGGCCCCGCCTACGAAGACAAGGTGGCCCGCCGCGGCATCCGCATCGCCGACCTGCATTACCCCGACCAACTGGCCGAAAAGCTGCGCGCCGCGCTGGACTACCACAACTTCGTGCTCACCAAGTACCTGGGCGTGGACGCGGTGGAGTTCCAGCAGGTCTACGACGAAGCGCTGGCCTTCGGCGAATACGTCCAGCCCATGAAGTCCGACGTGGCCGGCATCCTGCACGACCTGCGCAAGCAGGGTAAGCGCGTGCTGTTCGAAGGCGCCCAGGGCGCCCTGCTGGACATCGACCACGGCACCTATCCCTACGTCACCAGCTCCAACACCACCGTCGGCGGCGCGCTGGCCGGCAGCGGCGTGGGCGCGGACGCCATCGACTACGTGCTGGGCATCGCCAAGGCGTATGCCACCCGCGTCGGCGGCGGCCCGTTCCCGACCGAACTGGACGACGAAGTGGGGCAGGGCATCCGCGACCGTGGCCAGGAATACGGCGCCTCCACCGGCCGTCCCCGCCGCTGCGGCTGGATCGACATCGTCGCCCTCAAGCGCGCCGTGGCCATCAACGGCATCACCGGCCTGTGCATCACCAAGCTGGACGTGCTGGACGGCATGGAAAAGCTGAAGATGTGCATCGCCTACCGCTACCGCGGCAAGGAAACCGAGTACGCCCCGCTGGACGCCCAGGGCTGGGAAGAATGCGAGCCGGTCTACCTGGAATTCCCCGGCTGGTCCGAAACCACCCACGGCATCACCGAATGGGACAAGCTGCCCCCGGCCGCCCGTGCCTACCTGCGCGCCCTGGAAGAACTGTCCGGCTGCCCGCTGGCCATCGTCTCCACCGGCCCGGACCGCGACCATACGATGACGTTGCAGGATCCGTTTGCTTGAGTTGAGGTTGGGCTTAGGTCCACTGAGTAATGAAGAAAGCCCCGCATCGCGGGGCTTTTTTTGTAAGTATGTCCGAGACGAAAACTCTGGCGGGCTACGTTATTGGTACGCCCCCGATTCCGTAGACA
>NZ_JADHDV010000050.1 GCF_016820515.1 Pseudoxanthomonas beigongshangi
TGTCTACGAAAGGCTGGCCGGTCCAGCAGTCATCCGGAGGGAGCAGGATCGGAATGCGTCGTATCGGAAACCACAAACCATCACGCCACCCGAAGGTGGCGTGATGGCTGTTGCGACGAGGCCGGTTGCGCTTACTTGGAAGGGGCGGTGAGGCCGCGCTTTTCCAGCAGGGGTTCGATCTTCGGGTCGTGGCCGGCGAAGTCATGGAACAGCTTCATCGCGTCCACGCTGCCGCCGCGCGAGAGCAGGGTCTTGCGGAAGTGATCGCCGTTCTCGCGGGTCAGGCCGCCGTGCTGCTTGAACCATTCCACGCTGTTGGCGTCCAGCACTTCGGACCAGATGTAGGCGTAGTAGCCGGCCGAGTAGCCGCCCATGATGTGGCTGAAGTAGGGCGTGCGGTAACGCGGCGGGACCGGCTTGTAGTCGATCTTGTCGGCGGCCAGCGCGTCGGCCTCGAACTTCATCACGCCGTCGGCGGTGGGCACCTTGTCGGCGCCGATCTGGTGCCAGCGCTGGTCCAGCATGGCCGCGCCGAGGTATTCGGTGGTGGCGAAGCCCTGGTTGAACTTGGACGCGGCGATGACCTTGTCCAGCAGCGCCTGCGGCATCGCTTCGCCGGTCTGGTAGTGCTTGGCGTAGTTCTTCAGCACCGACGGCCAGTCCGCCCACATTTCGTTGACCTGCGAGGGGTACTCGACGAAGTCGCGCGGCACGCTGGTGCCGCTGAAGTAGGGGTACTGCACGTTGGAGAACATGCCGTGCAGCGCATGGCCGAACTCGTGGAACGCGGTGGTCACTTCATCCCAGGTCAGCAGGGTCGGCTGGCCGGCCGGCGGCTTGGGGATGTTGAGGTGGTTGGCGACCACCGGCTTGAAGCCGGTCATGCCGGACTGCGAGACGTAGGAGTTCATCCACGCGCCGCCGCGCTTGGAATCGCGCGCGTACATGTCGGCGATGAAGATTGCCAACTGGGTGCCATCGGCGTTGTACACGTCGTACACGGTGGTGTCCGGGTGGTACAGCGGCAGATCGGTGCGCTTCTTGAAGGTCAGGCCGTAGAGCTGGTTGGCGGCGTAGAACACGCCGTTTTCCAGCACGTTGGTCAGTTCGAAGTAGGGCTTGAGCTGCGACTCGTCGAAGTTGTACTTGGCGGTGCGGACCTTCTCGGTATAGAACGACCAGTCCCACGGCGCCAGTTGGAACGTCGGCTGGCCCTTGGCCTTCTGCTCCTGATCGATCATCGCCTGCAGATCGGCGGCTTCGCGCTGGGCGTTGGCGACCGCGGCCGGCGCCAGCTTGCCGAGCATGGCGTTGACCGCCTGCGGGGTCTTGGCGGTTTCGTCTTCCAGCACGTAGGTGGCGTGGTCCGGATAGCCCAGCAGCTTGGCGCGATCGGCGCGCAGCTTCATGATGGTGGCGATGAGCTCGCGGTTGTCGTACTTGCCGCCGCGACTGCCGCGCGAAACGGACGCCTCGTGCAGGCGCTGGCGCAGGGCGCGATCGGTCAGCTGCGACTCGGCGGGTTGGCCGGTGGTGTTGAGCAGGGTCAGCACGTACTTGCCGGCCAGGCCGCGCGCCTTGGCGACATCGGCGGCGGTGGCGATCTGCTGATCGGTCAGACCGTCCAGCTGTTTGACGTCATCGACCACCACGGCCGAATCGTTGACCTCGGCCAGCACGTTCTGGCTGAACTGGGTGCCCAGCTTGGCCAACTGGCCATTCATGCCCTTCAGGGTGGCTTTGTCGGCGTCGGACAGCTTGGCGCCGGCGCGGACGAAATCGGTGTGGTACTTCTCGACCAGGCGCACGCCCTCGGCGTCCAGGCCCAGGCCGGCGCGCTGGTCGTACAGCTTCTGGATGCGCGCGAACAGCTTGCCGTTGAGGTAGATGGCGTCGCGGTGGGCGGCGAACTTGCCGGAATAGTCGGCCTGCAACTTCTCGCGGGCGTCGTTGGTGTCGGCGCCGACCAGGTTGTAGAACACGGTCTGGGCGCGGTCGAGCACGCGGCCGCTCTTTTCCATCGCCAGGATGGTGTTGTCGAAGCTCGGCGCGGCGCCGTTGTTGGCGATGGCGTCGATTTCCTTCAGTTGCTCGGCCATGCCGGCGTCGAAGGCGGGGGCGAAGTCGGCGTCCTTGATCTTGTCGAACTGCGGGTAGTGCAGCGGCAGCGGGCTGTCGGCGAAGAAGGGATTGGCGGCCTTGGCGGCTTCGGCGGTGGGGACCGCGGTCTGGCTGTAGGCGGGCATGGCGAGTCCAAGGGTCGCGGCAAGCGCGAGGGCGAGGCGGGTGGTCATTGGGGTGCAGCTTCCTGACAGATAGGGCTTTTGGCAGGGTAACCCAAGCCCCGGGGCGGGGGCTCGTGACGAAAGGCATGTGCCGGGCGGGGCGGTTCTGTGCTGGCTACAGCGTCTCGAACTCGCGTGCGATCCAGCTCACGTGATAGAGCAGGCCCAGCACCGCGAAACCCGCGTGATAGCGCGGATTGCGGGTCCACATGGCGATCAGGCTGCCGATGATGTAGGCGAGGTTGCGGAACACGTATTCGGGCCCGAAGCTGCGGAAGTAGGCCTCGCCCTTGATCCAGGTGTCGAGGAAGTCGACCGCGAACACCAGCGCCAGCAGGCCGAAGAACCATTTCCGCCGATCGTAGAAGTAATCGCGGTAGCTGGCGTAGCCGTCCAGGTTCTCCGGGAAGATCAGCGCGCACAGCAGGTATTGCATCAGCGCGTACAGGGCCACGAAGAAATAGAGGTTGAAGCTCCAGTGCACCAGATGGGAGAGGCGGAATTCCCACCACCAGAACAGCAGCAGGTACGAGAACACGAACGTGGCCCAGCACAGGTGCACCCAGTAGATCTGGCAATGGCGCGGGCGCTCGATGATGCGGGCGAAGTGGCGCAGCAGGTGGGTCAGGCCCAGGCCGACCACCATGCCCAGCAGCACGCGCACGTGCAGGTAGACGGTGGCCATCGAGGCGGCGTCGGGTGCATGGGGCGAAAGCTGCATTCCGTGTTCCCCGGCGGAAGCGACGGCCAAGGCTAGCGCATCTGCGCCGGCCCTGCACAAGGCGCCGCCACCGGCGAAAACGCTTGCCCCCGGCTGGCCCCGGGTGTCTCATATCCGTGTTTCCGGAGACCCGCCATGACCACCGCCTACGATTTTTCCGCCACCGACATCGATGGCCAGTCCCGCTCGCTGGCCGATTACCGTGGCAGGCCGTTGCTGACCGTCAGCGTGGCGTCATAACGTGGGTTCACCTTGCAGCGCGTGGACCTTTCGCGATGCCGGGGTTTAATAGGTCTATCGGGAGGTAGGACATGTATGGCAGCAGTCGACTGGATTCAGCGATAGGCTTGGCATGATCCATTCACATGTATTCCTGTCCTGGCAGTTCAACCTGCCGACCGACACGGGCGTGTTTACCACTCGGCAGGTCCTGCAGGGGAACGAGCCAGTGCGCGAGGTCTATCACGAACGTGACGGTGATTGGCAGTTCCTTTGCGGAACAACTTTCAATACCGAAGACCTCAAACTCGTTTGCCTTGGCTGCATGGTCGAGGTTGATCCCACGATAGGCGAACTCGCGGATATGCCTCCAGGATGGTGCGGTACCCGACAGGCACGGGGCGAAGCATGGATTCAGAAGCCGTACGATGAGGGTGAGAATGAAACTAGCTAATCCATTCCAGTCGGAACCGTTGTTACTTTCGGCCCAATTCGCGAAAACCATCTGGACACAACCATGACCACGATCAGTGATTTCAGTGCAAGAGACATCGATGGTATCGAGCAACCGCTCTCGCAATATGCTGGCAAGGTTCTGCTAGTGATCAACGTGGCCAGCAAATGCGGCTTTACCCCCCAGTACACGGGCCTGGAAAAGCTGTGGCGCGACTACCGGGATCAGGGATTGGTGGTGCTGGGTTTCCCGTGCGATCAGTTCGGCCATCAGGAGCCGGGCGACGAAGCCGAGATCCGCAATTTCTGTTCGCTCAACTACGACGTGAGCTTCCCGATGTTCGCCAAGATCGACGTCAACGGCGACGATGCGCATCCGCTGTGGAAGTGGCTGAAGCAGCAGAAGAGTGGCCTGCTCGGCATTTCGGCAATCAAATGGAACTTCAGCAAGTTCCTGGTGGGGCGCGATGGCAAGGTGATCAAGCGCTATGCGCCGACCGACACGCCGGAATCGCTGGCCGGCGACATCGAGGCCGCGCTGGCCGGATAGATGGACGCGCACGAGGCTTCACCGCCGTTCCGCATCGAGTTCAGTCCCGCCGACTACGGACTGAAGGCGCACGTGAAGGGCGTCAACGGCACGCTGGAAACCACGCTGGCGTACTGGCGCCGGATTGCGGTGGAGGTGCGGCGCGTGCGGCCGGCGGGCCTGCTGGTGGTCGACGACATGGAAGGCGAGCCGCCGCCGCCGGAACAGCTGGTGCAGTTCGTGCAGGCGATGCTGGGCGAGGGCCTGGAAGCGGTGCGGGTGGCCTACGTGGAAAAGCACCTGGAGCAGATTCCGCAGGTGGAACTGGCCAGCATCCTGGCCAACGAGCACGGCTTCCAGGGCCACGTGTTCGACAACGAACGCAGCGCGGTCATCTGGCTGCGCTACGGGGAACGCTAGGGCGGGCCATCGGCCCACCCGGCATCACTTCTCGACGAAGGCGCGCTCGAACACGTACTGGCCGGGCGTGCCGATGCGCGGGGCGGCAGTGAAGCCGCGACCGTCGAGCAGGGCGCGGAAGTCGGCCAGCATCTGCGGGCTGCCGCAGATCATCGCGCGATCCTTTTCCGGATCCAGTGGTTCCAGTCCCAGCGTTGCCATCATTTCGCCACTGGCCATCAGGTCGGTCAGGCGGCCATGGTTGGGGAATGCCTCGCGGCTGACCGCCGGGTAGTACAGCAGCTTCTCGCGGATGATCTCGCCGAGGAATTCGTGCTGCGGCAGTTCCTTCTCGAAGTAATCGCGGTAGGCCAGATCCTGCACGTGGCGGACACCGTGGGTGAGGATGACGCGATCGAAGCGCTCGTAGGTTTCCGGATCCTTGATGATCGACAGCCACGGCGCCAGGCCGGTGCCGGTGCCCAGCAGGTACAGGTTGCGGCCCGGGTGCAGGTCGCTGATCAGCAGGGTGCCGGTGGGCTTGCGGCCGATTACCACGGTGTCGCCGGGCTGGATGTCCTTCAGCCGCGAGGTCAACGGACCGTTGGGCACCTTGATGCTGAAGAATTCGAGCTGTTCTTCCCAGTTGGCGCTGGCGATGGAGTAGGCGCGCAGCAGCGGCTTGCCTTCGGTCTGCAGGCCAATCATCACGAACTGGCCGTTGTCGAAGCGGAAACCGTCGTCGCGGGTGGTGGTGAAGCTGAAGTAGTCGTCGGTCCAGTGACGGACGTCCAGCACCGTCTCGGTGCCAAAAGCGGAGGACATGGGGTGTGGGGCGCTTGATTCGAACCGGCCCATTGTAGCCGACCGCCCCGGCGCGACCTTGATCCAGCGCAACCGGGAAGCGGGGCGGAGGCGGTGACGGCGGGCCCGTCAGTCGGCCTTCGCGCGTCGGCCGCGCCGGTGGAAGTAGAGCTGCTCGGCGACGCGGCGCAGCGGCGGTGACTTCAGCAGCAGGTCGAACGGCCAGTCCCACTGTGCGTGGTCGAAGGCCCAGCGCAGGGCGCGCTTGCGCCGCCAGGCCGGAATCGCGCGGATTGCCGAGGCCTGCGGAGGCACTCCGGAGCGAAGGGACCGCACCAGCGCGCGGCCGACCTCGGCGCCGTGGCGCAGCCCGGCATGGATGCCGCCGGCGGTGACCGGCGAGACCACGCCGGCGGCGTCGCCGGCAAGCAGCACGTTGTCGCGCTGGCGGGCGCGGACCGGGCCGCCGCAGGGAATCAGTCCCGCGCGGATGCTGTCCGGCCGGCGGTCGGCGGCCAGCCCGCTGAGCGATGCGACCTGGGCCAGGAAGCCGCGCAGATCCGGTGGCGCGATCCTGCCACGGCGCTGGCGATGCGCCAGGCCGGCCTGCACGCCAGTCGGGGTCTGCGCGATCCAGCCGATGTAGCCCGGCGCCCAGCGTCGGCTGATGAAACAGTGCAGCGCATCGGGCGTGCGCAGGGCGCCGCCGTCGAACTCGTATTCGATGCCGTACAGGAAATCGCGAACCCGGCCCAGGCCGAGGTGCTCGGCCACGCGTGAGCGCGCGCCATCGGCGCCGACCAGATAGCGGCAGTCGCCGATGCCGGGCAGATGCCAGCCGTCCGGCATGGGGGTGGCATCGCGGAAGCTGCAGGCCAGCCGCAGTTCCACGCCGGCAGCCACGCTGCGCTGTCCCAGCCAGCGCATCAACGCGGGCGTATCGGTGGTGAAGAAGCGATAGCCCGGGGCGGACAGATCCACGCTCTCCAGGGATGGCGCATACAGGCGGACTTTCGGTACCGCGTGCAGCAGTCCGGCGGGAATGCCGGCGAACAGTTCGCACTCCAGCGCTTCCAGCACCAGGATGCCGGTGGTGTGCAGGCGTTCGCCCAGATCGCGCTTGCGATCGATCACGCAGACACGGAATCCGGCCGCCGCGATTTCGCGGGCGCAGGCCAGGCCGGCAAAACCGGCGCCGACCACGATGACGTCATGGTTTCCGTTGTGCACGTATGGCCGTCCGCATGAGGGGGACGGCGAGCATCCGCGAGGCGCGCGGGAGGACGATGAAGTGGCGGTGAAGCGAGCCGTCGTCGCTTGCGACGGCCCGCGCCATCATCGAGTGTGGCGTGCGAAACCGGTTATGCGAACGGGAAAAAGAAAAGGCGCCCTTGGGCGCCTTCTCGATTCGCATCAGCCGTGATGACCGCCGCCGCCGCCGCCGCGCGGGCGATGGCCACCGCCGCCGGGACGACCGCCCGGACCGCGGCCACCGGCCGGACGAC
>NZ_JADHDV010000051.1 GCF_016820515.1 Pseudoxanthomonas beigongshangi
ACCGTCTACGAAAGCGGGGGCGTACCATCTCGATTCGGTGCCGTATCCATCCCATAGGAAAGTTCCTAAAGTGATGCGCTTTCGTTTAGGTGTGCTGTACAAGCGTTCACCTATATGAGCCTCGTTGCGTGCAATGCGCGCGCTGCGGCGTGGGTTGCCGCGTTCGAACGCGCGAACGATGGGGAATCGCTGCGTCGAGGCCTCAGTTGTAATCCAGCACGTAGGTGAGGCTGGCGTCGGCGTGTCCCGCACCGGGCGTGCCGCCCTCGCTGGCGTAGCGCGCGGTCGCGGACAGGCGATATCGCTGGCGCTGGCGCGTGCCGTCCTGCCACTTCAATGGCAACGCCCGCTCGGGCGAGAACGGCAGCGGATTGCCGTCCTCGTCCTTCAGCGCGATGCCCACGCCGCTGGCGGTGTCCGCGCGGCCGGCGAGATCCAGGTTCAACCAGCCGTCGCGCGGCGAATCGCCCTGGAAATGGATGCGCACCGGCGGTGGCGTGGCGGGATGGGCGCCTTCGCAGTCGATGTCGAGAGTGAAGGAGCGCGCGGGTGCGGCGTTGCGGGTGAGCTCGAGCGTGCTGATCCGTCCCATCGGCACTTCCAGTGGCGACACGACCGGCATGCAGCGGGTGTAGTAGGTATCGTGGGTGAGGTTGAAGCGGAGGTGGGTGCCGGCGATGTCGATCAGCGTTTCCGGCCGGGAGGGAATCGGGAGATCGGCGCGATAGCTGAAGACCACGCTGCCCTTGCCCACGTAGGCGTCGGTGCGGATGAATTCGACAACGGCGTAATACGGGCTGCTGAGTACTTCGCCTCCGCCCAGATCGCTGGCCTGGAAGGGGGGATAACGGGTGTCCTGCCAACCGTTCGCGTAGATTTCGCGGAAGCCGATACGGACCCCGACGCCTTCGACCGGGGTTTGATAGACCTTGGGTTGGCCGCTTTCCGGGAGCGTCATGTTCGCCACCGTCATGCCGTAGACGGTGCCGCGGCGGCAGGTGTAGATGCGCTGGCCCCCTTGGAGCAGGAGTTCCTTGCTCGCCATCACCTGGCCGATGGGGACGAGTTTGAGGTTGATGGGGGTAGTGGGCGGCGAAGGGATGGTCTGGCTCAGGTTCTCCAGTGCGCCCCACGGACTGCAGCTGGCTTCGGCCAATGCGGGCGCGCCGAACATCAACAGCAGTGGCCATGCGCGACATGTCCGGAGCGGGATGTTCGGGAATTTCAAGCGCGGTTCCTGGTTCGGAGGAATGCCGTCCGCCGACGCGATGACGCGTATGCCGCTTGTGTGGTGTCGGGACGGAGCGCAGGAATTCTTGTTGGGCGCCGTGCGGCCCGATATAGGAAGAATCCTAAAGTGAGTTGATTGTCGGCTTGGTGTGGGGCATGGGTTCATTCGTCGGGCCGAGGCGGGAAATGGCTGCGTGCTCCGGAGCCGGCCCCCACCCAGCCTCCCCCGCAGGCGGGGGAGGGGCGCACAGCTTGCTTCCTTCCCCCGCTTGCGGGGGAAGGTGCCCGAAGGGCGGATGGGGGCAGACGGAAGAGCGAGTCGTGTTCGCGGTTGTTCTGTGCGGATGTGCTACGTGCTTCGGATGCGGCCCCCACCCAGCCTCCCCCGCAGGCGGGGGAGGGGTAGTTTCATGTTGCGGGGTGGGGAATGAGTTCCTTTCCCGCATGCGTCCTTCCCCCGCTTGCGGGGGAAGGTGCCCGAAGGGCGGATGGGGGCGAGCGGGCGAGTGAGTTGTGTTCGCGGTTGTTCTGTGCGGATGTGCTACGTGCTTCGGACCCCGCCCCCACCCAGCCCCCGCAAGCGGGGGAGGGGCATGACCCCGGGGAGTTCTAGAGACTGTGTATCCGGCTTGAAGCATCAGCCCGGCCGGCGCCCGAACAGCGCGGTGCCGATGCGGATCTGGGTGGCGCCTTCGGCGATGGCGATCGGGTAGTCGTCGCTCATGCCCATCGACAGCGTGTCCACGCCAGGATGCGCCGTCGCCAGCGCGTCGTACAGCGCCTTCATGCGCACGAACGCCGGACGGCGCAGCTCCGGATCCGCATGCGGAGTGGGGATGCACATCAGTCCGCGCAGGGCCAGCCGGGGTTCGGCGGCGATGGCGGCGGCGAGCGCGGGCAGCTCGGCGGGCGCGCAGCCATGCTTGCTGGCTTCGTCGTCGATGTTGACCTGGATGAGCACGTTCAAGGGCGGTCGGTCGGCCGGGCGATGGCGGGCGAGCGCGGCCACCAGCTTGGGCCGGTCCACCGTTTCCACCCAGTCGAACAACTGCGCGGCGAGCTCGGCCTTGTTGGATTGCAGATGCCCGATCAGATGCCAATCCAGCGAAAGCTCGACCAGATCACGGACCTTGGCGGCCGCTTCCTGCACATAATTCTCACCAAACGACCGCTGTCCGGCGGCAGCCAGCGCGGCCACCGCCGCGCCCGGCTGGGTCTTGGACACGGCCAGCAGGCGGGGGGCTGGCCGATGGGCGGCATCCGCAGCGTTTTCAATACGTTGCAGGGTGTCGCGAAGAGTGTCGGCGAGCATCATCCGGGGGCGGTTGGAAGGTCATTGGGGAGCGCTATACTGCCTTCAGGGGCAGCATCGTTCCAGTTTTGCAGCACTATTTCGGGGGAAGGCAAACCTATGGATATCGCCGAGCTGTTGGCGTTTTCGGTCAAGAACAAGGCATCGGACCTGCATCTGTCGGCAGGCCTGCCGCCGATGATCCGCGTCGACGGCGACGTCCGCCGCATCAACATCCCGGCCCTGGACCACAAGCAGGTCCACGCGCTGGTCTACGACATCATGTCGGACAAGCAGCGGCGCGATTACGAAGAATTCCTGGAAGTGGACTTCTCGTTCGAGATTCCCAGCCTGGCCCGCTTCCGCGTCAACGCGTTCAACCAGAACCGCGGCGCCGGCGCCGTGTTCCGTACCATTCCCTCCGACGTGCTGACCCTGGAAGACCTGGGCTGCCCGCCGCTGTTCCGCGACCTGATCGCCCAGCCGCAGGGCCTGATCCTGGTGACCGGCCCGACCGGTTCGGGCAAGTCGACCACGCTGGCGGCGATGATCGACCACATCAACAAGAACGAGTACGCGCACATCCTGACGGTGGAAGACCCCATCGAGTTCGTGCACACCTCGCAGAAGTGCCTGATCAACCAGCGCGAAGTGCACCGCGACACCCACGGTTTCAACGAGGCGCTGCGCTCGGCGCTGCGCGAGGACCCGGATTACATCCTGGTGGGCGAATTGCGTGACCTGGAAACCATCCGGCTGGCGCTGACCGCCGCCGAGACCGGCCACCTGGTGTTCGCCACCCTGCATACCAGTTCGGCGGCCAAGACCGTCGACCGCATCATCGACGTGTTCCCGGCCGGCGAGAAGCCGATGGTCCGCTCGATGCTGTCCGAATCGCTGCGCGCGGTGATCAGCCAGGCGCTGCTGAAGAAGGTCGGCGGCGGACGCACCGCGGCCTGGGAAATCATGGTCGGCACCCCCGCCATCCGCAACCTGATCCGCGAGGACAAGGTGGCGCAGATGTATTCGTCCATCCAGACCGGCCAGCAGTACGGCATGATGACCCTCGACCAGCACCTGCAGGACCTGGTCAAGCGCAGCCTGGTCACCCGCCAGCAGGCGAAGGAATACGCGAAGGACAAGCGGTTGTTCGAGTAAGCGCCGGGATTCGAGATTCGGGATTAGAGATTCGCAAAAGCCGGGATTCAAGAGTCGAGACGGGATGCGAATCCCCAATCTCCAATCCCCAATCCCGGCTCCCACAGGGAGCCACCCATGAGCAGCATCGACTTCACCTCCTTCCTCAAGCTGATGGCGCACCAGAAGGCGTCGGACCTGTTCATCACCGCCGGCATGCCGCCGTCGATCAAGGTCCACGGCAAGATTTCGCCGATCACCCAGACGCCGCTGACGCCGCAGCAGTCGCGCGACCTAGTGCTGAACGTGATGACGCCGGCCCAGCGCGAGGAATTCGAAAAGACCCACGAGTGCAACTTCGCCATCGGCGTGGCTGGCGTGGGCCGTTTCCGCGTGAGCTGTTTCTACCAGCGCAACCAGGTCGGCATGGTCCTGCGCCGCATCGAGACCCGCATCCCGACGGTGGAGGAGTTGAACCTGCCGCCGGTGATCAAGACGCTGGCGATGACCAAGCGCGGCATCATCATCTTCGTCGGCGCCACCGGCACCGGCAAATCCACCTCGCTGGCGGCGATGATCGGCTACCGCAACCAGAACTCGACCGGCCACATCATCACCATCGAGGACCCGATCGAATTCGTGCACAAGCACGAGGGTTGCATCATCACCCAGCGCGAGGTCGGCATCGACACCGACAGCTGGGACGCCGCGCTGAAGAACACCCTGCGCCAGGCGCCGGACGTGATCATGATCGGCGAGGTGCGTACCCGCGAAGGCATGGACCACGCCATCGCCTTCGCCGAAACCGGCCACCTGGTGCTGTGCACCCTGCATGCCAACAACGCCAACCAGGCGATGGACCGCATCATCAACTTCTTCCCGGAAGACCGCCGCACCCAGCTGCTGATGGACCTCTCGCTCAATCTCAAGGGCGTGGTCGCGCAGCAGCTGATTCCCACGCCGGACGGCAAGGGCCGCCGCGTGGCGATGGAAATCCTGCTCGGCACCCCGCTGGTCCAGGACTACATCCGCGACGGCGAGATCCACAAGCTGAAGGAACTGATGAAGGAATCCACCAACCTCGGCATGAAGACCTTCGACCAGAGCCTGTTCGAGCTGTACCAGGCCGGCGAAATCTCCTACGAGGACGCCCTGCGCTACGCGGACTCCCAGAACGAAGTCCGGCTGCGCATCAAACTCTCCCAGGGCGGCGACGCCCGCACCCTGGCGCAGGGGCTGGATGGGGTGGAAGTGGCGGAAGTGCGCTGAGGCGCATGATCTGACGGGATGGATACCGGTCTGGACAGCAGCCCCTATCGGGCACCCGATGGGGCCATCGAAGAGCGGCCGGCCACGCGCGCCAAGCCATTTTTCCTCGCACCACCCACCTTGAAGCTGGTGGTGATGATGGTGTTTACCCTGGGCTGGTACGCCGTCTGGTGGTTCTACCGCGCCTGGCGCGCGGTCAGGCAGCATGATCGCAGGCAATTCAATCCTGCCTGGCGCTCGATCTTCGCCCTCTTCTATGCCTACGCCTGTTTCCGGGCGATCAATCGAATCGCCGCCGATGGCACGCGGGAAAAAAGGGCTCCGGCGGGACTGCTGGCCATCGCCTATGTAGTGCTGGCGCTCACCGTGCTGTTGCCCGGCCCGCTGTGGCTGCTGTCTCCGCTATCGGTGCTGCCGCTGTTGCCGATGAACGCGAGGGCACGTCGCTACAACCAGTTCATCGACGCCACGGTGTATCGGGACGAAGACGGCTTCAATGCCTGGAACTGGCTGGGGATCGTCGTCGGTGGCGCGTGCTGGGCCATCCTGTTGCTGGGTTTGCTTATCTATTTTTTGTCGACCCTTGTGCCAGCGGCTTAGCGGAAGCAGGGCGCAGTACCTTCGCAATGATTGCCGGGGCCGGAGATTCATGACGGCGGGGCGGCGCGTGGTTCAAAGACAGCTCCCGTGCCTGGCCCACCGTATGATGACGGCATGTCGATCGCCCTGGCCGCCCCGCACATAGAAGCCGCCGAACGCCTGCGCGAATGGTTGCTTCCGTTCGACCGTGTATTCGTATTGACCGGAGCCGGTTGCAGCACGGCCTCCGGGATTCCCGACTATCGCGACGCCGACGGCCAATGGAAGCGCACGCCGCCGGTGACGTATCAGGCGTTCACCGGGGACCCATTGACCAATGCGCGCTACTGGGCGCGCAGTTTCGTGGGCTGGCCGCGGATGGCGCAGTCGCAGCCGAATGCGGCGCACCGGACGCTGGCGGCGTGGCAGGGCGGGCGGTTGTCGCAGTTGCTGACCCAGAACGTCGATGGCCTGCACGAGCGTGCGGGTAGCCGCGAGGTGATCGATCTGCACGGGCGCATCGATCAAGTGATCTGCCTGCAATGCAGGACGCTGTCCGCGCGGGCGACGTTGCAGGAACGCCTGCATGACGCGAATCCGGATTGGCATGGACTGGAGGCGGCGACCGCGCCGGATGGCGATGCGGATCTGGAGGGGCTGGATTTCAGCCGGTTCCGGGTGCCGCCGTGCGATGTCTGCGGCGGCATGCTGAAGCCGGACGTGGTGTTCTTCGGCGAGAACGTGCCGCGTGAGCGTTATGAGCGGGCGTTGGCGGCGCTGGACGCATCGGAGGCGTTGCTGGTGGTGGGGTCTTCGCTGATGGTCTATTCGGGCTTCCGTTTCGCCCGCATCGCGCATGAGGCGGGCAAGCCGATTGCCTTGCTCAATCGTGGGCAGACCCGAGCGGATGCGCTGGCCGATCTGAAGCTGGATGCTGATTGCGTGGCGGTGTTGCCTGTCGTGTAGGGTGGGGCGCTGAAACTCTTCTCCCGCCTGCGGGAGAAGGTGGCGCGAAGCGCCGGAAGAGGGCGCTTTGTGCTTTATCGACGTTGCCCCCATCCGCCTTCGGCACCTTCCCCCGCAGGCGGGGGAAGGGAGGGCGTGATCCGTCCTGGGGGAGGGCGCGGAGCTGGCGGAGCAGGGTTTCGCAGTCGCTGGCGGTCATGGGCGGGGCAAACAGGTGGCCTTGCAGGCTGTCGCAGCCGAGATCGCGCAGGGTGAAACTCTTCTTCCGCTTGCGGGAGAAGGTGGCGCGAAGCGCCGGAAGAGGGCGCTTTAGGCGTCATCTG
>NZ_JADHDV010000052.1 GCF_016820515.1 Pseudoxanthomonas beigongshangi
GATGGCCGACAGGCTCGCCTTGGTGGCGTCCATGGTTTCGGTCAGCGTCGCCTTCTCGCCGGGCAGGCGATCCATGTCCGGGCTCAGATCACCGATGGCATAGCGCTGCATGATCCGCTGCGCGCTGCCGATCGCTTCCAGGTGCGAGGCGACCAGCGCGTTGGTGTCGCGCACCATCCGGCCGTACTCGCCCGGGAACGCGCTGTCGTCCATGCGGTAGCTGATGGAACCTTCGTCATGGCGCTGCGCCATCTCCGACTGCGCGGCGATGACCGACTGCACCTGGTGCTGCATGCGCTGCATCGAGGCCAGCAGTTCGCCGACCTCGTCCTTGCGCGAGGTGTCGATGCTGCCGTCCAGCTTGCCACGCGAAACGTCGTTGGCCACCCGCACGGCCTCGCCGACCGCGCGGGCGATGGCGCGGGCGAAGAACCAGGCCAGGACCAGGCCGCCGACGATGCCGGCCACCAGCATGATCAGCAACAGCGAGCTGGATGCGGTGTAGGTGCTGGCGGAGTTCCGGGCGGTGACGGCGGTCTGGCGGTTGACTTCCTTCAGCAGGGCATCCAGCGACGCGGCCGCCTTGGCGTGCGCATTCCAGGTGCCGCCGATGAAGGTATCGATGGCGTCGTCCTGCAGATCCAGCTCCAGCATCTCGTTGACGTCCTGGTAGGACTTGTACGCCTTGCCCCAGTCGGCCACGAAGGCCTCGTAGGCCTTGCGCTCGGCGGCGGTGGAGATCAGCGGCTTGTAGGCGGCGATGGCCTTGTCGATCTCCCCATGGATGCGCTTGGCGCGGCCACGCGCATCGTTCTTCACCGCGTCGCTGGCGCGGACCAGGGTGGTGAAGGAGGTGGCGCGGTATTCGCCGATCAGGCCACGCAGCGCGCCCGCGGTGCTCACGCTGGGCAGCGTGTTGTCTGCCATCTCGCGGGTCACGCCGTTGAGCGACTTCAGGCCGATGAAGGAGGAGACGCCCTGCACCAGCATCAGCACGAGCACGATGCCGAAGGCCAGCATCATCTTCTGGGTCAGGCGGAGGTTCTGGATCCACTGCATGAAAGGTTTCCTCGGTCCGGGGCGGACGACGTCGCGGGCGGAGTGGCTGGCGAAGGAAGGGGACACCGGCGGCCCGCAGCGCGGCGCCGCCGACGGGAACGGGCGATCAGCGCATCGATGCCAGCTTGAGGTTGCTCGGCGAGGTCACCACGATTTCGGCGCGCGAGCTGTCGCGCTGGATGCTGCCGATCACGCACACGTCCTTGCCTTCCAGGGTTTCCGGCGCGGGCTTGAACTTGCCGCGGTCCGAACCCGGGATGCGGGCGGTGAAGGTGTGGCGCGGGAAGTCGCCGCCCATGTACAGGAAGGTCGGGGTGCCTTCGGAGTTTTCGGCGAAACGGGCCTTGCCGACCTTGCCGCAGACGGTGCCGTCGCGGCCGGCGAAACGCACCGCCTTGTCGGCCGGGATGGCGTCGGTGATCTGGGCCTGGCCGTTGGCGCGCTCGGCCGGCAGCAGCAGGGCGGCGCCCACGACGGCGGCCGACAGGGTGACGAGGGTGGCGATCTTCATGGGTGCTCTCCGGGAAGGGACAATCGATGACGCCGAAGGCGTCTTGAAGGCAGTCATCGGCCCCTCCGGGGCGAACTTGAGTCGGCGCGGGCGCCGGCCCGCGTGTTCGCGGACGGCGTCACATTTTTGCGTCAGGCTGGACTGGCCAGACCGGTCGGTGCGGCGGCCACCAGGGTGGTCAGGATCCAGCCGTCGTTGAAACACACCTCGATGCCCTGGAAGCGGACCCCGTCCAGGGTCGTCACCGGGAACAGCCGGCGTGGCGCGCGACGGCGCTGCCGCTGCATGTCCCGCAGCCAGGTTTCGGGATCGCTGTCCAATGCCACGCCCTGCCGCAGGCGATGCGCATGGCGGATGACGTCGGCGAAGCGGACCACGCCCGGTGGAATGCCGTGCAGGCGGATGTAGGCGTCGTTGGCCATCACCAACTGATCGTCCGGGTTGTACATCGCCACCGGGGTATCGGCGATGTCGATGCCCTGCAGCAACTGCGCCAGCACCGCGGGTTCGCGCGGCGACAGCGCCGGGCGCAAGGGCGAACGTGGCGGCGAACGCGGCGGGGTGCCGTCGATTGCGGAGGAAGCGGCAGGCGCGGCGCTGCGTTCGGCGATGCGGTCGCGGCCGTCGTACTTGGCGCGATACAGGGTCAGGTCGGCCTGGCGGATCCAGGTCTCCGGACTGTCGATGTCGGCGGACAGCTCGGCCACGCCGAAGCTGGCGGTGATGGTGCGATGGCGTGAAAGCGGCGCCTCGTGCAGGCGCCGGTGCAGCCGGCGGACCACTTCCATCGCCTCGGGCAGCGGCGTCAGCGGCAGCAGGATGCCGAACTCCTCGCCGCCGTAGCGTCCGGGCACGTCGATGTCGCGCAGATTGGTGCGCAGCAGATCCGCGAACCGGCGGATCACGGAATCGCCCTCCGCGTGGCCGTACAGATCGTTGATCTGCTTGAAGTGATCCAGATCCGCCAGCACCAGCGTGGCGGGCTGGCCGGTACGGCGGCTGCGGGCGAATTCCGCGCGCACGGTGTCTTCCCAGTGGCTGCGGTTGAACAACCCGGACAGCCCGTCGTGCCAGCCGCGCAGTTCCAGTTCGTTGCGGCGGTGGTGCAGGCCGCGGGTGACGTCGTAGCCGACGTGCAGCAGGGCCAGCGGCGCCAGCAACGCCAGCGGCAAGCTGGCCAGGAACGAAAGCCCGTCCAGCCCCGGCAACCAGTGCAGGCCGTAGATGGGAATACCCACCAGCACGCCCAGCGCGAAGGCCAGCAGATTGCCCGCGAGCAGGCGCGGGCCGCCGCCGAACATGGCGGCAAAGCAGGTCACCGCGAGCAGCGCCGCGCTGATCGGCAGGTTGAACGCGATCAGCGGCAGCGCCATCCCGGCGAGCACGCCATCGACCAGGACGTTCTGCATCTCCGCGCGGTTGGGATGGCGGCTGCGGCGATAGCGCCAGCGCGCCAGGTGCGGCCAGCCCAGGCCGATCAGCAAGGTGCTGATCCAGTGTCCGGACGAGACCTGCAGCGTCCACATCGCCGGCACCATCGCCGCCAGCGCCAGCGCGCTGGCGATGACATGCAGCAGGTACAGCCGATGCGGATAGATGAGGTGCGGTGTGAGCGAATACGCCGCCGGCAACCGCTGCACCGGCGGCGTGCGCGGGACGGCGCTCATGGCGCGTGCGCGGCCTCGTCCCCGGACGCCGGCATCGTCACGTAGTCGTTGTTGCCCAGCCAGTGCTCCAGTGCCGGCGCGGGCAGCGGCGCGGAGAACAGGTAGCCTTGCAGCACCGGGAAGCCCTGTTCGGCCAGGAACGCATGCTGCGCGCCGGTTTCCACGCCCTCGGCCACCACCTTCATGCTCAGGCTCTCGCCGATGCGCAGCACCGAGGTGGTCAGGGTTCGGGCGATGGCGCTGCTGTCGATGTCGCGGACGAAGCTCTGGTCGAGCTTGAGTTCGTAGATGGGCAGTCGGTGCAGGTGGCTGAGGCTGGAGTAGCCGGTGCCGAAATCGTCCAGCGACAGGCGCACGCCCATCACGTAGATCGCCTCGATGTTCTCCAGCACGTCCGGATTGGGATCCAGCATCACGCTCTCGGTGATTTCCAGGATCAGATCGTCCGGGTGCAGGCCGTGGGCATCCAGGCAACTGGCGATCTGCAGCGACAGATCCGGATCGCGGAAATTGATCGCCGAGACGTTCACCGCCACCCGGGGCACCCGCAGTCCACGACCGCGCCAGTCGGCCATCTGCGCGCAGGCGTGTTCCAGCACCCACAGGCTGAGGTCGGCGATCAGGCCGCATTCCTCGGCCACCGGCACGAAGCGCGAGGGGGGCACGGTGCCCAGCTCCGGATGCTCCCAGCGCAGCAGCGCTTCCACGCCATACAGGGTGGGTTCGCCGCCGCCGCTGATCTGCGGCTGGTAGTGCAGGCTGAACTGGTCGGCCAGCAACGCCTCGCGCATCGCGGTTTCCAGCGATACGCGTTCCTGCGCGACCCGGTTCATGTCGCCGCTGAAGAAGCGCACGCTGCCGCCACCGTCGGACTTGGCGCGATACATCGCCATGTCGGCGTGGCGCAGCAGCAGATCGATGTCGCGGCCATCGTCTGGATAGATCGCCACGCCGATGCTGGCGCTGGGATGCAGGGTCATCACGCCGGCGGTGGCCGGGCGCGCGATGGCGCCCAGCAGGCGTTCGGCGACGCTGGCGGCCTGTTCGGTCGAGCACTGCGGCAACACCGCGACGAACTCGTCGCCAGCCTGGCGGCCGATCAGGTTGGGGCCGGGCAGTTCCTCGGCCAGGCGCGCGGCGATGTCGCGCAGCAGGCCGTCGCCGGCGGCGTGGCCCTGCGCCTCGTTGACGCGCTTGAAGCGATCCACGTCGATGAACAGGACCGCCGCCTGGGCGCTCAACTGGGCGGAGTTGGCCAGGACCTGTTCGGCCTTGGCGCTGAACATGATCCGGTTGGGCAGGCCGGTCAGGGTGTCGTAGAAGGCGAGCTGGTGGACCCGCTCGTTGGTCTGCTCGCGTTCCATCGCCAGCGCGCACAGGTGCAGGCAGGTGTCGGCGATGCGGCGGTGCAGATCATTGGGCTCGCCCCGTTCCCGATAGTAGAAGCAGAGCGTGCCGAGCACGCGCCCGCTGCTGGATTTGATCGGGCTGGAGAAGCAGGCATGCAGGCCGTTGCCGAGCAGCAGATCGCGGAAGCCCAGCATCAGCGGATCGGTGGCGACGTCCGGCACGTGCACCGGGCGGCCGCGCCAGGCGGCGGTGCCGCAGGCGCCCACGCGCGGTCCGATCGCCAGGCCATCGCTGGCGGCCACCAGCGCGGCCGGCAGGCTGGGCGCGGCCAGCGGCCGCAGCCGGCCATCGCCATCCACCGCCAGCACGGACACCGCGACTTCCGGGGCGATGCGCTCGACTTCCCGGCACATCAGGGTCATCACGTCGGCCACCGGCTGCTCGCGCACCATCGCGTCCAGCACCTTGTGATGCAGGACCTGGTGGGCCTTGGTCTGGGTGATGTCGGTCAGCACGCTGACCAACCCGATGGTGCGGCCGTCGTCATCGAGGACCGGATTGATCGCGGCCGATACCCACAACGGACGTCCGCTCTTGGTGTAGAGCAGCACTTCGGTCTGCATGCCTTCCGACAGCGCGAGCGAGCGCTCGATGAGGTCGCCCAACTGCGGCTCGGTGTGCGGGCCGGAAAGCACTTCGCTGGGCTTGCGGTTGCGCAGGTCTTCCAGCTCGTAGCCCAGCATGCGGGTGAAGCCGCTGTTGACGTACAGGACCTGGCGGTTGGGTGCGCTGACGAAGATGGCGTTGTCGCTGCGATCCACCACCAGCGAAAGCTGGCGCATGCGCTCACGCTGCAGGCGCACGTCGGTGAAGTCGCGCAGTGCGGCGGTGTGGAACTGGCGGCCGCCGGCTTCGACCGGCGACATCGTCAGCGAGGCGGTGATGCGGCGGCCGTCGCCGCGTTCCAGCATCACCTCGCGATGGCCGCCAATCCAATGCGCGGCGCAGGCGTGGTCGGGCAGATCAGCGCCACCTTCGACCGGACAAGGCAGGAAGTGGTGCAGCGGCTGCCCCAGCGCCTGCGTCCGCGGCACGCCCCAGAGCTTCTCGGCGGCGGTATTGAACAGCACGATGCGATTGCGCTCGTCGAGCACGAGTACCGCGTCGTTGGACTGCTCCAGGGTCTGGAACAGCAGATCGAATGCGGTGTCGACCGAGGCGGGCGCGTACACGGATGCTTTCATGCCCTGTCACCGCGCAAGGAGCACCGCCCCGATGCGAGGATCGGGCGGGCATGGCGGCGATGGGGAGGAAAGTCGGGGCTCATGCGCCATCCGTTGGTTCCAGGCGGGATCAGATATCGGCCACGGACGCGTTCGCTTGAGGCCGACATGCCCGGTGGTCGGACCAATGGCATGTCAGGCGCGGTCATGGGCGACTCGTGGTTGCTCAGAAGGTCTGCCACTCCGCGTCCGCCAGTGCGGGCGCGGGTTCGCGATGCGGCAGGGGCTTGCGTGGGGAGAGCGTGCGGCTGGAGGCCACGCGGGCAGGAGCGACCTCCGGCCGCG
>NZ_JADHDV010000053.1:2500-5436 GCF_016820515.1 Pseudoxanthomonas beigongshangi
ATCAACCGAGATTCCCTGAGTAGTGACGAGCGAACGGGGACCAGCCCTTAAGCTGGAAAGGTTTTAGAAGAACAGTCTGGAAAGACTGGCCATAGACGGTGATAGCCCGGTATTCGAAAAGGCCTTTTCAGTGAAGACGAGTAAGGCGGGGCACGAGAAACCCTGTCTGAACATGGGGGGACCATCCTCCAAGGCTAAATACTCCTGACCGACCGATAGTGAACCAGTACCGTGAGGGAAAGGCGAAAAGAACCCCGGAGAGGGGAGTGAAATAGACCCTGAAACCGTGTGCGTACAAGCAGTAGGAGCCCGCAAGGGTGACTGCGTACCTTTTGTATAATGGGTCAGCGACTTACTGTTCGTGGCAAGCTTAACCGTATAGGGGAGGCGAAGGGAAACCGAGTCTGATAAGGGCGCATAGTCGCGGGCAGTAGACCCGAAACCGGGTGATCTAGTCATGCCCAGGGTGAAGGTGCCGTAACAGGTACTGGAGGCCCGAACCCACTCCCGTTGCAAAGGTAGGGGATGAGGTGTGATTAGGAGTGAAAAGCTAATCGAACCCGGAGATAGCTGGTTCTCCTCGAAAGCTATTTAGGTAGCGCCTCATATGTATCCTCTTGGGGGTAGAGCACTGTTATGGCTAGCGGGACATCGCGTCTTAGCAAACCATGGCAAACTCCGAATACCAAGACGGACTGTATGGGAGACACACGGCGGGTGCTAACGTCCGTCGTGAAAAGGGAAACAACCCAGACCCACAGCTAAGGTCCCAAATTTAGTGCTAAGTGGAAAACGATGTGGAAAGGCACAGACAGCCAGGAGGTTGGCTTAGAAGCAGCCACCCTTTAAAGAAAGCGTAATAGCTCACTGGTCGAGTCGGTCTGCGCGGAAGATTTAACGGGGCTAAGCACTAAACCGAAGCTTGGGGTGCACACTTATGTGTGCGCGGTAGAGGAGCGTTCCGTAAGCCTGCGAAGGTGGCTTGAGAAGGCTGCTGGAGGTATCGGAAGTGCGAATGCTGACATGAGTAACGATAATGCGGGTGAAAAGCCCGCACGCCGAAAGCCCAAGGTTTCCTTGCGCAACGTTAATCGACGCAGGGTTAGTCGGTCCCTAAGGCGAGGGCGAAAGCCGTAGTCGATGGGAAGCAGGTTAATATTCCTGCACCTCGCGTGAGTGCGATGGAGGGACGGAGAAGGTTAGGTGTACCGGGCGTTGGTTGTCCCGGGGAAAGGCGGTAGGTGTGGAACTTTGGCAAATCCGGGTTCCTTTAACACCGAGCACCGAGACGAGCTCTTTAGAGCGAAGTCACTGATACCACGCTTCCAGGAAAAGCTCCTAAGCTTCAGCTCACGAAGACCGTACCGTAAACCGACACAGGTGGGTAGGATGAGAATTCTCAGGCGCTTGAGAGAACTCGGGTGAAGGAACTAGGCAACATGGCACCGTAACTTCGGGAGAAGGTGCGCCCTTTTTGGTGGCTGCATGCGCAGCTGAGCTGAAGAGGGCCTCAGAAACCAGGCCGCTGCGACTGTTTATCAAAAACACAGCACTCTGCAAACACGAAAGTGGACGTATAGGGTGTGACGCCTGCCCGGTGCTGGAAGGTTAATTGATGGGGTCAGCCGCAAGGCGAAGCTCTTGATCGAAGCCCCAGTAAACGGCGGCCGTAACTATAACGGTCCTAAGGTAGCGAAATTCCTTGTCGGGTAAGTTCCGACCTGCACGAATGGCGTAACGACAGCGGCGCTGTCTCCACCCGAGACTCAGTGAAATTGAAATCGCTGTGAAGATGCAGCGTTCCCGTGGCAAGACGGAAAGACCCCGTGAACCTTTACTATAGCTTTACATTGAACGTTGAGTTCGTCTGTGTAGGATAGGTGGGAGGCTATGAAACCATGGCGCTAGCTGTGGTGGAGCCAACCTTGAAATACCACCCTGATGTGCTTGACGTTCTAACCTAGGCCCGTAATCCGGGTCGGGGACCATGTATGGTGGGTAGTTTGACTGGGGCGGTCTCCTCCCAAAGAGTAACGGAGGAGCTCGAAGGTACGCTCAGCGCGGTCGGACATCGCGCACTGTGTGCAAAGGCATAAGCGTGCTTGACTGCAAGAGCGACGGCTCAAGCAGGTACGAAAGTAGGACTTAGTGATCCGGTGGTTCTGTATGGAAGGGCCATCGCTCAACGGATAAAAGGTACTCCGGGGATAACAGGCTGATACCGCCCAAGAGTTCATATCGACGGCGGTGTTTGGCACCTCGATGTCGGCTCATCACATCCTGGGGCTGTAGTCGGTCCCAAGGGTATGGCTGTTCGCCATTTAAAGTGGTACGCGAGCTGGGTTCAGAACGTCGTGAGACAGTTCGGTCCCTATCTGCCATGGGCGTTGGAAGTTTGAGAGGGGCTGCTCCTAGTACGAGAGGACCGGAGTGGACGAACCTCTGGTGTTCCGGTTGTCACGCCAGTGGCATTGCCGGGTAGCTATGTTCGGAAGCGATAACCGCTGAAAGCATCTAAGCGGGAAGCGCGCCTCAAGATGAGACTTCCCGGGGCACAAGCCCCCTGAAGGAACCATGTAGACTACGTGGTTGATAGGTCAGGTGTGTAAGCGCTGCAAGGCGTTGAGCTAACTGATACTAATGATCCGTGCGGCTTGACCATATAACCTCAAGTGGCCTTGGACTCGACGGCAGCGTCGATGAGAATCCAATGCCCGCTACGTCACAAGACCCTATGTGAGACAGGCGCCTCATCCCTTCGGATGGCGACGCTCCAACCGTCTCCCTGGTGAAATTAGCGCTGTGGTCCCACCCGTTCCCATCCCGAACACGGAAGTGAAACGCAGCTGCGCCGATGGTAGTGTGGCTTAAGCCATGCAAGAGTAGGTCATCGCCAGGGGCTTTACCCCAAAACCCCCAGCCAATTGGCTGGGGGT
>NZ_JADHDV010000054.1 GCF_016820515.1 Pseudoxanthomonas beigongshangi
CTCGCGGCCGGAGGTCGCTCCTGCCCGGATGGGATCCACCTCATCGCGTCAGACCCCTGCCGCGATCGTGGAAGCGGCGCTCGCCACCGAAGGAGACGATTGGCAGGAGTTCTGATCCACGGAGCGGAGCTTGCTCCGCTCCACGATGTCCCCATCGGCTCAACATCCCGACAGCCGAGCAAGCTCGGCTCTACGCCTCCCCCTTGACCAGCCATGCGGCTGTTGAAAGCGAAGAAGGGGNGAAGGGGCTTGAGGGGGATTTGCTCCACCGAACGCGAAACACCGCCCCATCCGCTCTCCCTTCAGCCGAGCAAGCTCGGCGCTACGACGAGTCCTCCATGTCCGCCCCGCTCCGTTCCCGCGACACCGCCACGCACGATGACGAACTCCCGCGCGCGCATGGGCGCGAGTTCGAGTTCGGCGATCGCGATTTCCGCCGCATCTGCGATCTGATCCGCCAGCGCGCGGGCATCGCCCTCGCCGACGGCAAGCGCGACATGGTCTACGGACGGCTCTCGCGGCGCCTGCGCGCGCTCGGCTTGCGCAGCTTCCGCGAATACCTGGATCAGCTGGAAAGCGACGGTGGCGACGAATGGCAGGCGTTCACCAACGCGCTGACCACCAATCTGACCTCGTTCTTCCGCGAACCGCATCATTTCGATCGCCTGCGCGATGAACTGGAACGCCGCAGCGGCGCGGGCACGCTGCGGCTGTGGTCATGCGCGGCCTCGACCGGCGAGGAGCCCTACTCCATCGCCATCACCGCGTGCGAGGCCTTCGGCACGATGGCGCCGCCGGTGCGCATCCTCGCCACCGACGTGGACACCCAGGTGCTGGCGACCGGCGGGCGCGGCATCTATCCGCTGGAACGCATCGCCGGGCTGGACGACGGCCTGCGTCGCCGTTACTTCCAGCGCGGCACCGGCCCGAATGAAGGCCATTGCCGCATCCATCCGGCCCTGCGCCAACTGATCGAGTTCCGCCCGCTCAACCTGCTGGCGCCGCGCTACGACGTGGAAGGTCCGTACACCGCGATCTTCTGCCGCAACGTGATGATCTATTTCGACAAGCCGACCCAGCGCGGCATCCTGTCGCGGCTGGTGCCGCACCTGGCCGACGACGGCATGCTCTATACCGGCCATTCCGAAAACTACCTGCACGCCGCCGACATCATCCAGCCGTGCGGGCGCACCCTGTACCGCCGCGCCGGGGCACGCGGATGAGCGCCGCCGCCCTCGCCTTCGCCGACGGCAGCGTGCTGCGCTACCACGACGCCCGCTTCCAGACCCCGGCCGCCAAGCTGCTGCCCACCCAGTACCTGGTGGTCGATGACGACACCGCGCTGGTCACCGTGCTCGGCTCCTGCGTGGCCGCCTGCATCCGGGATCCGCTGCTCAAGCTGGGCGGCATGAACCACTTCCTGTTGCCCGACGGCCAGGCCAACGATGGCGCTCCTTCGCGCTACGGCAGCTTCGCCATGGAATTGCTGATCAACGACCTGCTCAAGCGCGGCGCGAGCCGCGCGCGCCTGGAGGCCAAGGTGTTCGGCGGCGCCAATGTGCTGAAGGGATTCACCAGCAATCCGGTCGGAACCCGCAACGCCGAGTTCGTCCGCCGCTACCTGGACATCGAACGCATCCCGGTGGTCGCCGAGGACCTGTGCGGCATCCATCCGCGCAAGGTCTGGTTCTTCCCCGCCACCGGCCGGGTGGTGGTGCAGCGCCTGCCGCACGCCCACGACGCCGAAGTGGCCGCCGCCGAGTCCGCCGCCCGCGCCCGCCTGTCGCGCACGCCGGTCAGCGGTGGCGTGGAGCTGTTCTGATGGGTGCGCCCTGCAAGGTCCTGATCGTCGACGACTCGGCCGTCGTACGGCAGATGCTCACCGAGATCCTGTCCAGCGACGCCGGCATCGAGGTGGTCGGCTCGGCCAGCGATCCGCTGATCGCGCGCGACAAGATCAAGCGCCTGAATCCGGACGTGATCACCCTGGACGTGGAAATGCCGCGCATGGACGGGCTGGCGTTCCTGGAAAACCTGATGCGGCTGCGTCCGCTGCCGGTGGTGATGATCTCCTCGCTGACCGAGCGCGGTGCCGACACCACCCTACAGGCGCTGGCGCTGGGCGCGGTGGACTTCGTCTCCAAACCCAAACTCGACGTGGTCCGCGGACTGGAGTCCTACGCCGACGAAATCATCGCCAAGGTCAAGGCCGCGGCGCGCGCCAAGGTGCGCCCGCTGGCGCGCCCGGCCAGCGTGCGCCAGAGCGCCGACGCGGTGCTGCCCGCCGCGCAGCCTGCGCGGGCGCTGCGTTTCCAGACCACCGATCGCCTGATCGCCATCGGCGCCTCCGCCGGCGGCACCGAGGCGTTGCGGGTGGTGCTGGAGCAGATGCCCGCCGACGCCCCGGCGATCGTCATGACCCAGCACATCCCGGCCGGCTTCAGCCGCGCCTTCGCCGAACGCCTGGATCGGCATTCGGCGATGGCCGTGCGCGAAGCCGGCGACGGCGAGGCGATCCTGCCCGGCCACGCCTACCTGCCGCCCGGCGGGCGCCACCTGCGGGTGATCCGCGACGGCGCGCGCTGGCGCTGCCGGATCGACGACGGCCCGCCGG
This sequence comes from Pseudoxanthomonas beigongshangi, assembly GCF_016820515.1. GTDB lineage: Bacteria > Pseudomonadota > Gammaproteobacteria > Xanthomonadales > Xanthomonadaceae > Pseudoxanthomonas_A > Pseudoxanthomonas_A beigongshangi. The sequence goes on from NZ_JADHDV010000054.1 coordinate 2,615, forward strand.
TCAACCGGCACAAGCCGGCGGTGGACGTGCTGTTCCGTTCGGTGGCGCACGCCGCCGGCGACAACGCCATCGGCGTGATCCTCACCGGCATGGGCGACGACGGCGCGCGCGGCCTGCTGGAAATCGCCCAGGCCGGCGCTCCGACCTTCGTCCAGGACGAAGCCACCAGCGTGGTCTGGGGCATGCCCGGCGCGGCCGTGCGGCTGGGCGCGGCCAGCGAGACCGTACCGCTCGACGCCGTCGCCGAACGCCTGGTGCAACTGTCCGCGCAATCGCGCTGACCACCCGTTTCCGCCGTTTTCCCGGCGGATCTCCACCCAGGTCACAGTTTTCCCCGCGCATCGCGCATTGCCGCGACGAACGCTAAAGAGCCATCCCCCATGGCCGATATCCATACCGTGATTCAGCAGAGAGCACCCATGTATTCGCGCATCCTGGTTCGTCTTGCCGCTCCCTTGATCCTGACGCTGGTGTTCCCGCTGTCGGTCGCCTTCGACTGGCCCGGTGCGGTCCAATGGGCCATCCTGACCACGATGACGCTGGCCTGGCTGCTGTTCGCCTTCCTGTCGGTGTGGGGCGCGCAGAAACCCAGCGCGGAGCACACCAGCATCCTGCGCGAGCAGGACAGCCTGCTGAACGAACTGCGTCGCTTCGTCGGCAATGAAATCGATGGCTCTCGCGCCGAGATCGACCGCGCGCGTGGCCTGATCCGCGACGCGGTCGGCGGCCTGGGCGAAAGCTTCGACGCGATGATGCGCAAGTCCCGCGAGCAGAGCCTGGCGGTGTCGCGCATCGTCGACCGCGCCGGCGACGGCGACCGCGCCGGGGTGGACGTGGCCCGCTTCGCCCAGCACGCCAGCCAGCGCATGGAGCAACTGGTGGAAGCGCTCGAGCAGGTCAGCGGCCAGAGCACCACCACCGTGCACCACATCGACGAGATGGCCCAGCACCTGGACGGCATCTTCTCGCTGCTGGAGGACGTCAAGTCGATCGCCGACCAGACCAACCTGCTGGCGCTCAACGCCGCCATCGAAGCCGCCCGCGCCGGCGAAGCCGGTCGCGGCTTCGCGGTGGTCGCCGACGAGGTGCGCAACCTGTCCGAACGCTCGACCGCGTTCAACGAGCAGATTCGCAAACTGGCCCACAGCTCCAAGGACGCCATCGCCAAGGTCCGCGAGACCGTCTCGCACATGGCCTCGCGCGATCTCGACCGGTCCCGCGAGGCCCGCGGTGAAGCGGCCAACATGCTGACCCAGGTCGCCGCCATCAACGCCTCGCTGGGCGACGGCATGCGCGAGATCTCCCAGTGCGGCCATGCCATCGACCTGAGCGTGGCCGAGGCGGTGCGCGCCCTGCAGTTCGAGGACATCGCCACCCAGTCGCTGGGCAGCGCGGTCACCCACCTGGACCGCCTGACCACCATCAACCAGGAAGCCCTGGCCCTGCAGGAACTGTTGCATCGCAGTGGCGGCGTCATGGACCAGGAGCTGCTCTCGGCCCTGCGCCATATCGGCAGCCGCCTGCGCGACCGCCGCAGCGAATGGGAACGCCCGCCGCACAAGCCGGTGGCGCAGCAGAACATGGGCGCGGGCACCGTCGAACTGTTCTGATTTTTAACGAATACGTTCCGACACATCCGTTTTCCGCGACGCCGGTACCGCCTCCGCGGTGCCGGCGTCGTCGTATCCGCCGCGCCGGTCCGGCGGGCAACTGGCATACTGGCGCGGTTGTCCACCTGACCGTTGCCAATGACGGCCCGCACACCCGCCGCCCCCGATACGCCATCCATCCCCGCCGACGCCCTGCGCGAGCTGTACGCGCGCCAGGAAGCCGAGCGCCGTGTCGTCGCCCGGGCCCTGCACAACGAAATCGGCCAGGCGCTGTCGGCGATCAAGATGTCCGCCCACCTGGCCGGCGACGAGGACGACGCCATCCAGCGTCGCCAGGATCTGGCCGACATCGTGCGCATCGCCGACGACACCGTCGCCCGCCTGCGCGACCTCTACGCGGATCTGCGCCCTCCGCAGATCGACACCCTCGGATTGGCCGCCTCGCTGCGTGGCGAAGCCGAGCGCTGGCAGGCCCGCTGGGGCCTGGTGCCGCGACTGCGACTGGCCGATCCGGCGCCACGCGCGGACGCGGCGCTCGAACTGGCCGCGTTCCGCCTGGTGCAGGATCTGCTGCTGCCGCTGCCCACGCTAGCCTCGCTGGAACTGCGGCTGTCCGCCGCGCGCGCCGGTTTCGCCGTGCTGGAAGTCCACCACGACGGTCCCACGCCGGATCCGCTGACTGCCGCCCTGCTGCAATCGCGTGCCACCGCCGCCGGCCTCGCGCTCCATCTGCCCGGCGAGGCACAGGCCGGAATGCGCCTGCGGGTGGAACTGCCCGCCACGATGGCGGACGCTTGAGCATGTCCGCCTACCCCGTCGCGCCGCCATCGATCGCCCGCCTTGGCGCGCTGGATCCGGATCTTCAGGCCATGGTCGAGTCCGCCGTGCAGGGCGGCACGCCGCTGATGCTGCTGCACGTCGACATCGATCACTTCCGCTCCATCAACGAGAACATGGGCGCCGATGTCGGCGACCAGGCGCTGCTGCTGCTCGGCCAGCACCTGTCCACCCAGTTGGGCCCGGAGGCGCGGGTCTGGCGCCAGGGCAGCGACGAGTTCATCGTCGCCATGCCGCGGCTGCCCCAGGTGCCGTCGCCGGATGCGTTCGGCGCATTCGTGCGCGATCAGGTCGAACTGCCGATGGCGGTGCTGCCCTATACGCTGTTCCTCACCGCCACCGTCGGCATGGCGCTGTGCCC
>NZ_JADHDV010000055.1 GCF_016820515.1 Pseudoxanthomonas beigongshangi
CGGGTGCGGACGCCGGACGCGCCGTTGCGGCGCCCGGCGCGGCGCCGCCGTGCAGTTGATCCAGCAAGGCTTCGAATTCGTCTTCGCTGATCAGTTCCCCGCCTGCCGGCGCGGCGGCTGTGGCGGCCGGCGCGGTGCCGCCATGCAGTTGATCGAGCAGCGCTTCGAATTCGTCGTCGGTGATCAGATCGTTCCCGCCGGCGGCGGGTGCGGCCACCGGCGCGCGGGTCGGTGCGGGCGAGGGCGCGGCATCGACGTCGAACTGGGCGATCAGCGTGGCCGGCGCGTGCGGCGGCTCCTCGCCGGCGGCGACCGCGTCGAGCATGCGCTGCAGCCAGTCCAGCGACTGCTGGGCGGCGTCGAAATGATCCGCTTCCAGGGTCGCCTTGCCGGCGCGGACCATGCCCAGCGCTTCCTCGGCGGCGTGGCACAGGTTCACCATCGCCTGGATGCCGAGGAAACCGGCGCCGCCCTTGAGCGTATGGAAACCACGGAACACGGCGTTGAGCTGTTCGCTGTCGCCGGGATCCTGTTCCAGCGTCACCAGCTGCTCGCCGAGGCGATCCAGGATTTCCTGGGCCTCGATGAGAAAGTCGGCGGCGATTTCGGGCGTGACGGCGGACATGGCTGGCTCGGTATCGGCGGGGATGCGTGGGCGGACAGCTAGAGCCCGAGCCCCGACAGCAGATCGTCGGCGTCGTCCTGCGAGAACGCCGCCTTGTCCAGGCCCGCCACCGCGGGACCGGCCAGGCCGTCGTCCTTCTTCCTTTCCGGCGGCGGCAGGCCCAGTTCGCCGAAGCCCTCGTGCACGCGGCGGACGATGCCGGCGACGCGGCGGATGATCTGGCCGGTGAGATCCTGGTAGCTCTGCGCCAGCGCCATTTCCGACAGGCCGGAACGGATCTGGTCCACCAGCTGGGTCTGCTCGGTGCTGAGCGCGGTCGTCTTGAGCTGGTCGGCCAGGCCGCGGCACTGCTCGGCCAGATCCAGGGTCTTGTGGCTGGCCTGTTCGGTCATCGCGACCACGTGATCCAGGCGCGCGCAGGCGTCGTCGAGATCGCCGGCACCGTGGGTCGGCGGCAGCTCGCCCAGCGTCTGCGCCAGTTCGCGGGCCAGCCGGCCCAGTCCCTGCATCATCGGCTGCGTGCGCCAGGCGGCGATGGTGTCCAGCTCGCGCCGCCAGCCGGCCTCGTCGCCCTGTTCCAGCGCGTCCAGCGCGTGCTGCAGGCGCTCGACCAGCGCGGCGCGGGCACTGCCGGCTTCCATGACCGCAGCCATCAGGCGGCGGCTCCGAGGCGCTCGAAAATCTTGCCGAGTTTCTCTTCCAGGGTCTGCGCGGTGAACGGCTTGATGATGTAGCCGTTCACGCCGTTCTGGGCGGCCTCGATGATCTGCTCGCGCTTGGCCTCGGCGGTGACCATCAGCACCGGCAGGGTCTTGAAGCGATCGTCGGCGCGGATGGCCTTGAGCAGTTCGATGCCGGTCATGCCCGGCATGTTCCAGTCGGTCACCACGAAGTCGAAACTGCCCTGGGCCAGCGCGGTCAGCGCGCTGGAGCCGTCGTCGGCCTCGGCGGTATTGGTGTAGCCCAGATCGTTGAGGAGGTTCTTGATGATGCGGCGCATCGTCGAGAAGTCGTCCACGATCAGGATCCGCATGTTCTTGTTGGCTGTCACGAAGGGCTCCGGGTGCAGCAGGGTAGAGGGGGCTCGAGAGCCTTATCGGCAGGTGGCGGGGAAACTTTTGGGCCGAGATTGGCTGGGGCCGGGATTGGGGAGTCGGGATTGGGGATTGGGGATTGGGGATTGAAAGAGCCCCCTTGACCAGCCAGGCGGCTGTTAAAAGCGAAAAAGGGGGCGGGCGCCCGCGGAGCGGGCGACGGGGGATTGACCAGCCATTCGGCTGTTGAGAAGCGCTTGCTGTTGGCGCCCAAAGCAAATCCCCCTCAATCCCCCTTTTTCAAAGGGGGAGGCAAAAGCAAAAGGCTCTTGCGAATCCCCAATCCCGACTCCCCAATCCCGGCCTAATCCTCCAACCCGGCATCCACGCTCTCGAACACATTCAGCCGACCACGCAGGCGCAGCATGGCCTGGCCGTGGATCTGGCAGACGCGGGATTCGNTAATCCTCCAACCCGGCATCCACGCTCTCGAACACATTCAGCCGACCACGCAGGCGCAGCATGGCCTGGCCGTGGATCTGGCAGACGCGGGATTCGCTGACGCCGAGGACGGCGCCGATTTCCTTGAGGTTGAGTTCCTGTTCGTAGTACATGGACAGGACCAGCTGTTCGCGCTCGGGGAGCTGGCCGATGGCCTTGATCAGCGACTGGCGAAACTCGCTGCGCTCGAGTTGTTGCTGCGGGTTGGGGCCGCCGGTGACCACGGTCTGCGGTTCGCCATGGTCCTCGATGTGCGATTCCAGGCTCAGCACCTGGCCGCGAGCGGCGTCCTCCAGCAGGCGCAGGTATTCGGGCAGCGGCATCTCCATCGCCGACGCGACCTCGGTGGCGATGGCGGCGCGGCCGGTGCGCTGTTCGATTTCGCGCACGGTGGCGGCGGCCTGGCGGGCCCGCCGGTGCACCGAGCGCGGCACCCAGTCGCCGCGGCGGATCTCGTCGATCATCGAACCGCGGATGCGGATCGAGGCGAAGGTCTCGAACGAGGCGCCCTGTTCGGCGTCGTAGCTGCGCGAGGCTTCCAGCAGGCCAATCATGCCGGCCTGGATCAGATCGTCGATCTCCACGCTGGCGGGCAGGCGCGCGGCCAGGTGATGGGCGATGCGGCGGACCAGGTCCGCGTGCACCGTGACGAAGTCGGTGGCCGCCGCTTTCTGGACGGCACGGTATTGGGCGGCGCCGGTGTTCATGCTGGCACGCTCCGGTTGATCATGCGTTCGACGAAGAACTCGACATTGCCGCGGGCGCCGGACGGCGGCTGCCAGCGTGCGGTGACCCGGGCGATTTCGTTGATGGCGCGCGCCGACGGGCTGCCCGGATACGCCTTCACCACCGCCTGCTGGCGCTGCACTGCGCGGCGCAGCCAGTCGTCCTGCGGCACCGCCCCCAGATAGTGCAGGGCGACGTCGCCGAGGAAACGTTCGCACACGCGGGCCAGCTTCTCGTACAGCTTGCGGCCCTCGTTGGGGTCGCGGACCATGTTGGCGATGACGTGCACGCGGTCCACGCCGCGCTCGCGCGAAAGCACCTTGATCAGCGCATAGGCGTCGGTGATCGAGGCCGGCTCGTCACACACCACCACCACCGTGTCCTGCGCGGCCTGGCAGAAGGTCAGTACGCTGTCGGTGATGCCGGCGGCGGTATCCACCACCATCACGTCCAGGGCGCGCTGCAGTTCCGAGAACACGTTGACCAGGCCGACGTGTTCGGCCGGCGAGAGTTCGGCCATGTGCCGGAAACCCGACGAGGCCGGCACGATCAGCAGGCCGTCCGGTCCTTCCAGCAGCACGTCCTCCAACTGGCAGCGTTCGGCGACCAGATCCGCCAATGTGTATTTCGGCGCCAGGCCCAGCAGCACATCGACGTTGGCCAGGCCCAGGTCGGCGTCCATCAGCAGGGTCCGCTTGCCCATCTCGGCCAGCGAGGCGGCCAGGTTGACCGATACATTGGTCTTGCCCACGCCGCCCTTGCCGCCGGTCACCGCGATCACGCGGACCGGATGGAAGGCGCCGGTCAGCGGCGGCGTGCTGCGCGGATTGGTCTGCAGCAGGTGTTCATGCGACATGGATGGCCTCCGCGTGGCTGGGTTCGTCGGCTTCGCGGCGCAGCTGGTCCAGGCGCAGCACCAGGTTGGGCGCGCTGGCGCGGTGCAGGTCTTCGGGCACGCGCTGGCCGTCGGTGATCCAGGCCATCGGCAACTGGTGATCGACGATCACCGACAGCGCGCTGCCGAGCCGGCCGGTCTCGTCCACCTTGGTCAGCACCACGCCGTGCGGCTGGGCGCCGCTGAAGCGGCGAACCACCTCGTCCAGGTCGCCGAAGTGCGAATTGGCCGGCAGCACCAGCAGGGTATGCACCTGCCCGGCGGCGCGCAGCCAGTTGAGCTGGCCGACCAGGTTGCGATCGCGCTGGCCCATGCCGGCGGTGTCGATCAGCACCAGCTTGTAGTCGCGCAGGCGTTCCAGGGTCTGCGCCAGGCGCACGTCGCTGTCGGCCTCGTGCACGGCGATGCCGAGCTGGCGGCCGTAGCTGTGCAACTGTTCGCGGCCGCCGACGCGCACGGTGTCGGTGGTGACCAGGGCCACGTCGCGCGGGTTGTGGCGATCGGCATAGGCCGCGGCCAGCTTGGCGATGGTGGTGGTCTTGCCGGCGCCGGTCGGGCCGACCAGGGCGATCACGCCGCCCTGTTCCAGCGGATCCACCGGCAGGATCGGCAGCCGGCGCGAGAGCAGGCCCAGCATCAGGCCGCGCCCGCGATGCAGTTCGGTATCGGCGGGAATCTGCAGGGCGACGTCGCGGGTGATGCCGGCGTCGAAGCCGTAGTCGTCCATCAGTTCCATCGCCTGCGCGCGCACCGGCGAACCGCGCAGGCGTTCGTCGGTGAGGCGGTGCATCTCGCCTTCGATCATCTCGCGCATCGCCGCCAGTTCGGCGCGCATCTGCACCAGTTGCTCATCCTCGGCGCGGGCGCGCGCGCCGTTGTCGGCGACCACGCTCAGCGCCGGCGCGACGGCTTCCGGCTGCGGAGCGGCGACGGGCGTGGCGGGGGCCG
>NZ_JADHDV010000056.1 GCF_016820515.1 Pseudoxanthomonas beigongshangi
GTGGCCGCCGCGCCGTTCACCGGCGCGCTGGACGAGGTGCGCCTGTCCAAGGTGGCCCGGCCGGCGGCCGCGCTGCTGGCCGAGGTGGCCTCGCAGGGCCCGGCCGCGCGGCTGGTGCGCCTGGGCGAGGACGAACAGAACGCCGGGGTGAGCCATTTCGGGTTCATTTTGAAGTCCATGCCGGTGGACGCCTGGGTGGTGGTCATCGTGCTGGGGCTGATGCTGCTGCTGTCCTGGGCCATCATGCTGGCCAAGGGGCGGTATTTCGGGCGGGTCAGCCGGGCCAACGCGGCCTTCGCCGTGCAGTACCAGCAGGTGGCCGGCCTGCCGGCGGCCAGCCTGCAGGAACGCGCCCGCCAGGGCACCCTGGACGCGGACATCCGCGAGCACGCCAGCCTGTGGCGGCTGTACGCCATCGCCATGGACGAACTCAAGGGCCGCCAGGCCCATGCCCACGGCCTGAGCGCGGCCGCGCTGGCGGCCATCCGCGCGGCCATGGACGCCGAGGTCATCCGCGAAGGCGAGCGCATGAGCCGGCGCATGAACTGGCTGTCCACCACCATTGAAGGCGCCCCCTACGTGGGCCTGTTCGGCACCGTCATCGGCATCATGCTGGTGTTCGCGGTGGCGGCCATGGCCGGGGCGGTGGACATCAACTCGGTGGCCCCGGGCATGGCCGCGGCGCTGCTGTGCACGGCCGCCGGCCTGGGCGTGGCCATCCCGGCCCTGTTTGGCTACAACTGGCTGGCCGCCCGCGCCGAGGCCATCGGCGCGGACATGGCCGTGTTCGTGGACGAGTTCAGCGCCCGCCTGGCCGAGGAGTTCGACGCCGCCGGTCCGGTGCCGTCGGTGCTGCACTCGGTGCGGGCCTGAGGACCGCGCCATGGCCGCCAAGCGATTGGGTGTCAAAAAACGCGAGAAGGGCATCAACGTCACCCCCTTCGTGGACGTGCTGCTGGTGGTGCTGGTCATTTTCATTTTGACCAGCAACGCCACCATCCCCGGCATTGAGGTCAACCTGCCCAAGGCCAGCAGCAGCCAGGCCCTGGAGAAGCCGCAGACCAAGGCCATCACGGTGGACAACGCCGGGCAGATTTTCCTGGACGCCTACCCGGTGAGCCTGGCCGAGCTGGAACAGCGCCTGCGCACCGAACAGGCCATCACCCCGGACTTCCCGGTCATCGTGCGCGGTGATGCCCAAGTGCAGTACGCCCGGGTGGTGGAAGTGTTGGACCTGCTGCGGCGCATCGAGCTGACCCAGGTCGGCCTGGTCACCGGCAAGGCGCAGGGGTGAGGCCATGACTGCGCCCGACCCCCGTCCCGGACGCGGCCTGCGCGCGGGCTGGCCGGCCCTGCTCGGGGCGCTGCTGCTGGCCGCGCTGCTGGTGGGCCTGGTCGGCTACCTGCTGCTCAAGGACCCGGCCAGCACCCGCCGGCCGGTGGCCGCCGTGCCGGTGCTGACCCTGCCGCCGCCGCCCCCGCCGCCGCCCGAACCCGAGCCCGAACCCGAGCCGGAAGTGGAACCGGAGGAGGTCATGCCCGAGCCCGAGCCGCTGGAGGACGTGCCCAAGCCGGCCGAGGAGGCGCCCACCCCGGACACCGCCGACCCGGTGACCATGAACGCCGACGCCCAGGCCGGCACCGACAATTTCGGCATCCAGTCCGGCCGCGGCGGCGGCATGAGCGGGGTCGGCGCCGGCGGCGCCGGCAACGCCTCCTACGGCCGCTACCTGGGCTACGTCCTGCAGCAGGCCATCGCCCGCGACGAACGCCTGCGCCCGCTGGCCTTCCAGCTGACCCTGCACGTCTGGCTCGGCCCCGGCGGGGAACTGAGCCGGGTCGAACTGGCCCGCGGCAGCGGCAACCCCGACGCCGACCAGGCCGTGCTGGAAGCCGTGCGCGCCCTGGGCCGGGTGGACGAACGCCCGCCGGCCTCGCTGACCTTCCCGGCCCGGGTGCTGGTGCAGGGCCGCCGGCCCGCCGGCTGACCCGGACCGCCCCGTGCCGACCACTGCCCCCCTTTTCCCGCCCCTTTTTCCTGCCTTGTGAGTTGCCCATGACCCGTCTTCCCCTTTCCCGCCTGCGCCACCTGGCCGCCGGCATCGGCCTGGCCCTGGTCCTGTCCACCGCCGCCCAGGCCCAGGACGCCCCGGCCGCCGAGAGCACCCTGGTCAAGCTCATCCGCGGCCTCATCGACAGCGGCGCGCTCACCCCCCAGGTGGGCCAGGCCCTGCTCGAGGAAGCCCGCCGCGAGGCCGCCGCCCGCCCGGCCGCCAGCACCGCCGGCCCGGCCCTGGAACCGGGCGAGGTGCGCGTGCCCTACATCCCCGAGTCCGTGCGCGAAGGCATCCGCGAGGAGGTCAAGGCCGAGGTGCTGGCCCAGGCCAAGGCCGAACGCTGGGCCGCCCCGGAGGCGGTGCCGGAGTGGACCCAGCGCGTGCAGGTCACCGGCGATGTGCGCGTGCGCAACGAGTCGCGCCTGTTCTCCGAACGCAACAGCACCATCGAGACCGACTGGGCCCGCATCAACGCCGGCGACGGCTACGACATCAACCCCAACACCAACCTGGACCTGCCGCCGCTGCGCAACACCCGCCAGGACCGCAACAACTCCTGGCGCATCCGCGCCCGCCTGGGCGTGCTGGCCCAACTGGGCGACCACACCCGCGCCGGCGTGCGCCTGGCCACCGGCAACGACGACGGCCCGGTCTCCACCACCCAGACCCTGGGCGGCGGCCTGGCCAAGAAGGACGCCTGGCTGGACCAGGCCTGGCTGGCCTGGTCACCGCTGCCGGGCCTGGAGTTCACCGGCGGACGCTTCGCCAACCCCTACTGGTCCACCGACATCCTGTTCTCCAACGACCTCAACTTCGACGGCCTGGCGGTCAAGTACGAACGGGCCGTGGGCCAGGGCCTGGACCTGTTCGCCACCCTGGGCCTGAGCCCGCTGGAATACTCGGCCGACAACTTCCCGGCCACCAGCCAGGACAAGCAGGCCAGCCGCGACAAGTGGCTCAACGGCCTGCAGGTGGGCGCCAACTGGCGTTTCGGGCAGGACCAGACCCTGCGCGCGGCGCTGGCCTACTACCAGTTCCGCAACATCTCCGGCGAGTACTCGGCCCCCTGCGCGCTGTACGCCGGCGCCCAGGTCTGCAGCACCGACGGCACCCGCCCGGCGTTCATGCAGAAGGGCAACACCCTCATGCTCCTGCGCAACATCGCCCTGGACCCGCTGGACCCGGCCAACACCCCGCTGCCGCAGTACGTGGGCCTGGCGGCCAATTTCAGGTTGGTGGACGTGAATCTGAGCTGGGAGACCCCGGCCCTGGCCGGCACCCGCCTGCGCCTGGACGCCCACGGGGTCAAGAACACCGCCTACGACCCGCAGCGGATGTGGACCCGCGCCCATGGCGGGCTGGTCACCAACCTGGCCACCCCGGCCGGGGCCACCCCCACCGTGGCCGACCTGGACAGCGGCGACACCGCCTACCTGGTCCAGGCCACCTTCGGCGACCTGGCCCTGGCCCAGGCCGGCGACTGGAACGCCTGGCTGGGCTACAAGCGCATCGACCCGGACGCGCTGCCGGACGGGTTCAACGACTCCAATTTCCATCTCGGCGGCACCAACGCCAAGGGCTACTACCTGGGCGCCTCCTACGCCTTCGACCGCAAGGTCTGGCTGACCGGCCGCTGGATGGCCGCCAAGGAAGTCAGCGGCGCCCCGCTGTCCATCGACGTCTTCCAGCTGGAGGTCAATGCCGGGTTCTGAC
>NZ_JADHDV010000057.1 GCF_016820515.1 Pseudoxanthomonas beigongshangi
GGCGTTGATGGCCGACAGGCTCGCCTTCACCGCATCGACCGTTTCGGTCATCAGCGCCTTCTCGCCGGGCAGACGCGCGATGTCGACCGACAGATCACCGATGGAGTAGCGCTGCATGATGCGCAGCGCGTCCAGGATTGCGGCCACGTGCTCGCCGACCAGACCGTTGGTCTCGCGCACCATGTCCCCGTACTCGCCGGGGAACGCGGATTCGTCCATGCGATAGCTGATGGTGCCTTCGTCATGGCGGCGCGCCATCTCGCGCTGCGCGCCGATCACCGCGCGCAACTGGTCCTGCATCCGGTGCATGCTTTCCAGCAGGCGCCCGGGTTCGTCGTGCGGCTGCTCGCCGATGGCGTTCTCCAGCCGGCCCGCGGCGATGGACTCGGCCACGCGGGTGGCGTGCCGCAGCGGCACCACGATGCGAGTGCCGATGATCCAGCTCAGCAGCACCACGATGATCACCAGCGCGCCGCCGGCCAGGGTCATGATGCCGGTGAACATCCAGGCTTGGCCCTGTACGTCGTCCATGTACACACCGGTGGCCACCACCCAGTTCCAGGTCTTGTAGGGCGCGGCATAGACGACCTTGGCGATCGGCTCGTCGCCGCCCGGCTTGGGCCAGCGGAACTCGACGAAACCGCCACCGCGGCGCGCGGCTTCCACGCCCTCGCGATACAGCAACACGCCGTCCGGGCTGCGTTCGTCGCCAATCGGCTTGCCGGCCAATTCCTTGCGGATCGGATGCATCAGCATGACCGGCTGCATGTCGTGGATGTAGTAGTAGTCCACGCCCTTGTTGCCGCGCATGCGCTCGATTGCCTTGAGCGCGTTCGCGCGGGCCGCCGCGGGGTCCAGTTCGCCGGATTTTTCCAGGCCTGCGTAGTGATCGAGGATGCCGAAGGTCAGCTCCACCCGGGTCTTCAGGCCCGCCTTGCGGGTTTCATAGAGATCCAGGTACTGCATGCGCGCGGCGATCACGGCCAGGGCCACGATGCCGATCGCGATCAGGACGGTGAGCAGGTTGAGTTTGTGCCGGACCGGCAGGTTGGCGAAGCGGCGGGACAGGTTCATGGCGAACTCGGGGAAGGAAAAGAGGGATCAGGCGGTACGCCGGCGGACGGCGTAAGCACGAAGGGATGCCTGGGCGGGAACCCGAACGGGAACCCGGGCAGGAGCGGCCTCCGGCCGCGAGCTTTCCGCCGGGGGCTCGCCCGCGCGAGAAGCTCGCGTCGGGAACGGCGCTCCTGCGGTCGGGGGCGGCACCATTACAGAATCGGATTCGTGCGCACCCTGCGTGGTGTCGAACCATGCCTGCCATTGCCGCCGTCCGCGATGATTCCGGCGCCCGCTCGCGCTGCACGGAGCGGCAACGCCGATGACCGGCACGGCCGGTATCGAGAGAAACTTGCCGCACCGGGAGGGATCACTGGAACGCGGGCGGGATGCAGCGGACTTCATGGGGACTTCCGTTCACTTCTGGCAGAGGGGCGCTGGGCCCGGTAGTGCTATCGGCGCGGAGCGCGCGGGCGTTGAATCATCCTTGGTCGTAGGGGAATGCCTGACAGCCGGCCGCGCGGGGCGTGCGCGGACGCGGGGGAAGCCTGGCTCCCCCCGCGCGGGCGGTCATGCGATGGAACCGTCGCGCGAGCGGCGTCAGGCCGCTTCGGCTTCGGCGGTGTGTTCGGTCAGATCGGCGCTGTCGATCAGGGTCTCGATGTCCAGCAGGATCAGCATGCGGTCGTCGACGGTGCCGATACCGGAGATGAAGCGGGTATCGACACTGGCGCCGAACTCGGGGGTCGGGCGGATCTGATCCTGCTCCAGCGGGATCACGTCGGAGACGCTGTCGACCACGATGCCGACCACGCGGTCCTCGACGTTGAGCACGATCATCACGGTGAAGGCGTCATAGCGCGCTTCCTTCAGGCGCAGCTTCAGGCGCAGGTCGATGACCGGGACGATGGTGCCGCGCAGGTTGATCACGCCCTTGATGTACTCGGGCGCATCCGGAAGCCGGGTGACGGCGTCGTAACCACGGATCTCCTGGACCTTCAGGATGTCCACCCCGTAGTGCTCCTCGCCCAGCGCGAAGCTGAGGAACTCCGCGGCCGTGGTCTTGTTGTCGCTCATCGCAATGCTCCTGTGCATTCTGGCTGGGACGCGGAGGCGTCCTTCCCGCTACTCATCGGCCGGGCGGGCGGGGACTTTAGGCGGGGAGGCGAGGCGGTGCGCGGAACCGGGATGGGGGCCGCAGAATCGGAGCGTCAGCCGATCCCGCGCTCGCGGGCGCTGCGCTGCCGTTCCATGCGGAAGATGTAGCGCTGGATCTGGGCGTCGCCGCCGCGCGGCAGGTCGGTGAACTGGCAGCCGGCCCGCCAGATTTCCCGGCCGTTGGGGCGGGACTGGCGGAACAGGTTCTTGACCATCAGCCGCACCTGCAGCGGCTCGCCGTCCGGCAGCAGGAGCCGGCAGTCGGTGTATTCGCGGAAGGGACGGAACTCCGGGCGCTCCGGCGGCACTTCCACCGCCAGGCCCCCGCCGCTGATGTCCAGCACCCGCATTTCCACCCACTGCGGTTCCTCCTCGCCGGCGGCGAACGGGATCAGGCAGCGCACCGGATACGAGACCGGCACCTGCAGGCGATAGAACTCGCGCCGCTGCAGGCGCAGCACGCGCTCCGGCAGCGGCGCGCGGAAGGCGGTCTGGCCGTCCACGCGCAGGCGTTCGCAATCGGTCAGGGGAAACTGCACGTGCACGCGATCCAGCTGCGACACGCAGATGATCTGGGCCGCTTCCTCGACCGCGCGGTTGATGGTTTCGCTGATGCTGCCGTCGAACAGCAGGCTTCCCTCATCGGCGGCGAGCTCGATGAGCGCGGTGGGAAAGACATGGCCGCGCGGCACCAGGTGCGCGCTGATCAGGGCGCGGCGGTCGATCAGTGCCTGCAGCACCTGGCGAATGTCGCGCGGGTGCCGGAGCAGGTACTTCTCTTCCTCGTCGTACCGCACGGGTTCCTGGGTGGCGGCCTCGATCTGTTCGGACATGGGCTCGATGTGGGAAGCGGAAAATGGCCAGGCCCGGTGGGGAGCGGGACACCTGCCGATATATCGACCTCGTCACGGATTCTTTAGAGAAGGGGAGAGTGATCGTGATGGGGATTGACCCGCGCGGGGGGAGTCGAGCGGTGTTTGTTGCTGGCGCGAAGAGCCAATCCCCCTCAATCCCCCTTCTTCGAAGGGGGAGGCAAAAAGCGGGTCATCCGTGGAGTTGTCAGCCCCCTTTTGCAAAAGGGGGCGGGCGCCTGCGAAGCAGGTGACGGGGGATTTGCTTTTGGCGGTAAATCCCCTCTTGTTCGTGGGGCTTAGAACTCCTGCCAGTCGCCGTCGGCCAGGGCCGGCTCGGGCTTGCGGCGAACGGGTGCGGCGGGTTTGCGCGGGGCGGGCCGCGCGGGCGCGCGCACGGCCGGCGTCGACGCGGCGGCCACCGGCGTCGGCATCCGCGCGGCCGGGGCATGGCCGTCGAGCTCGAA
>NZ_JADHDV010000058.1 GCF_016820515.1 Pseudoxanthomonas beigongshangi
CACCCGCTTCGCCGGAGCGGAAACCGGCGGCGCCGGCGCGCCGGCGGCAAACACCGCCGGTCCGGCCACGCCGGCGGCCGCGACCGCCGACGGCACCCGCAAGCTGGTGCCGACCCCGGAAGTGCTGTCCGCGCTGCAGGCCCTGCAGGGCACGGCCGCGCCACGCATCGAGGGCCAGCCCAAGCGGAGCCTGAAGGACATCCAGCAGGCGCTGGTCGCGCGGATGCGCCAACAGCATGGTGCCCAGGCCGCGCTGGCCGCGCCGGACTCGGACACCTTCGAACTGCTGGGCCTGCTTTACAACGAAGTCGAGCGCGAGGTGCGCCCGGAGTCGCCGGCCAGCGATCTGCTGACCCGCCTGCAGGTGCCGCTGGCGCAGGTCGCCTTGCGCGATCGCGAATTCTTCCTGCGTCCGGAACACCCTGCCCGCGAACTGCTCAACGCGGTGGCCGAATCCGGCGCCACCTGGCAGACCGACGATGATCTGGATCCGCGCCTGCTGCACCAGTTGCACCAGTCGGTGGACTTCGTGGTCAAGCACTACCAGGGCGACGAAGCGGTATTCGCCCAGGCCAACACCGAGGTGCAGCGGCATCTGGAAGCCGCGGCGCGCAAGGCCGAACTGGCCGAGCGCCGGCACATCGAGGCCGCACGCGGCAAGGAACGGCTGGAGATCGCCAAGCAGCGTGCGAGCGAAACCATCGAGACCGCCTTCAACGATCAGCAGCCGCCGCGGTTCGTCCAGGCGCTGGTCAACCAGGCCTGGGCCGACGTGCTGACCCTGACCCAGTTGCGCCAGGGCGAGAACTCGGACGAGTGGACCGAGCAACTGCAGACCACCCTGCAGATCGTCGCCGCCACCACCGCGCCGGCGGACGCGCCCAAGGACTCGCAATTGCCGGCGCGGATCGAGAAGGCGCTGTTGCAGGTCGGCTACCACGAGGACGAGGCGCAGGCCATCGCCCGCCGCCTGTCCAGCGCCGACGGCGAGGACGATGGCACCTCGCGCACCGAACTGACCGCCAAGCTGAAGGCGCGCGCGCGCCTGGGCGAGCAGAACATGATCCGGCGCGAACCGATCCAGCCGCGCTCGCCCCGGGAACAGGAGTGCTACGACCTGCTCCGCTCGCTGCCCTACGGCACCTGGTTCGAATTCACCCTCAACCAGCAGGGCGACGTGCAGCGCCAACGGCTGTCATGGTTCAGCCCGGTCACCGGCCACGCGCTGTTCGTCAACCAGCGCGGCCAGCGCACCGGCGAGCACACGCTGGACAGCCTGGCCCGGCTGATGGCCCAGGGCCAGGCGCAGGTCGTGACCGAAGACAAGGGCCGGTTGATCGATCGCGCCTGGAACGCCACGCTGCGCGCGCTGCGCAGCCTCACCGGAATGGGCAAGGCCGCGGACATCGGAGGAAACGGCGCATGATCCAGGAATTCCGCCGTGCCCGCCGCCGCAACGTGCCCGAGCCGGTCGCGGTGATGGATACCTTCACCGACCAGCTGGTCGGCCGCCTGGGCAATGTGTCCGAATCGGGCATGCTGCTGCTCGCCAGCGCGCCGGTGATGGAGGACGCGATCTACCAGCTGCGTTTCCATCTTCGCCTGGGCGGCGGTCGCGAAGTGCCGATCGATGTCGGCGCGCACGTGCTCTGGATGGCCGAGGCCAACACGCCCGGACAGGGTTTCGCCGGCCTGCGGTTCCTGACCATCGAACCGGCTTCGCTGGAAACCCTGCGCGCGTGGGTGAACGCGCCCGGCACGGCCTGAGCGAACGTCACGGGAAAGGCGGGCGCGGATGCGGCAAAATGCGGGTTTCGCCCGCAAGAGCCGCCGCCATGAACGCCTCCGCCCCCCAGGCCACCGAACTCGTCCCGCTGTACGCCGAACACCTGGCGTTGATGAAGCGGCGCGCGGAGGAAGCGCTGGCGCGTGGCGGTTTCGATCACCTGGTCGTGCCCAGTGGCGGCCTGCACTACCAGGTGTTCGACGATCGCGACTATCCGTACGCGGTCAACCCGCAGTTCAAGGCCTGGCTGCCGCTGACGCGGGTGCCGGACAGCTGGCTGGTGTACACGCCCGGCCAGCGCCCGAAGGTGATCTACCACCAGCCCTTCGACTACTGGCACGTGGTACCCGCCGCGCCGACCGGCTGGTGGGTGGATCATTTCGACATCCAGATCATCCGCAAGCCCGCCGATGCACTGGCGCTGCTGCCCGGCCCGGCGGCGCGCTGCGCCATCCTCGGCGAACCGCAGAGCGCGCTGGGCGATTACCAACCCAACAATCCGGAAGCGGTGGTCAACTACCTGGAGTACCAGCGTTCGTACAAGTCCGCTTACGAAATCGCGCTGATGCGCGAGGCGCAGCGGTTGGCGGTGCGCGGGCATCGCGCGGCGGAAGCGGCGTTCCGCGAGGGCAAGAGCGAATTCGCCATCCACATGGCCTACTGCGCCGCGGTCGGCCAGGATCCCGCCGAACTGCCGTACGGCAACATCGTGGCGCTCAACGAACATGGCGCGGTGCTGCACTACATGGAACTGGATCGCCAGGCGCCCGCCGCCCCGCGCAGCTTCCTCATCGACGCCGGCGCCAGCTTCCACGGTTACGCCAGCGACATCACCCGCACCTACGCAGCCGATTCCGCCGGCGAATTCCAGGCCCTGATCGACGCGGTCGACCAGGTGCAGGTCGCGCTGGGCCAGGCGGTGCGCGCGGGCGTGGACTACAAGCAGCTGCACCTGGACGCGCACCTGCGCCTGATGGGCATCCTCAAGGATTTCGGCGTGCTGAAGGTGTCACCGGAGGCGGCCCTGGCCAGCGGCGTCAGCTTCGCGTTCTTCCCGCACGGCCTGGGCCATCCGATCGGCCTGCAGGTACACGATGTGGCCGGTTTTGCCGAAAGCGATCGCGGCGGCCGCATCACGCGTCCGGAAGGCCATCCCTACCTGCGCATGACCCGGGTGCTGGAACCGGGCATGGTGGTGACCATCGAGCCGGGCATCTACTTCATCGACATGCTGCTGGACGAGGCGAAGAAGAACGGCCACGCAGACAGCATCGACTGGGCGCGTGTGGATGCGTTCCGTCCCTACGGCGGCATTCGCATCGAGGATGAAGTCCTGTGCACC
>NZ_JADHDV010000059.1 GCF_016820515.1 Pseudoxanthomonas beigongshangi
GCCGAGGCACCGGAGGCGCCGAGCGCGCCGCCGCAGCGGGTGAGCATCCAGGAGTACCGGGTGCGCGGCAACAGCGTGCTGGCGGCGCGGGAGATTGAGCAGGCGGTGATGCCGTACCTGGGCCCGGGGCGGACGCTGGCCGACGTGGAGGCCGCGCGCGATGCGCTGCAGGCGGCCTACCAGCAGCGCGGCTACCAGTCCGTGTACGTGGACCTGCCCGAGCAGCAGGTCAGCGGCGGGGTGGTGGTGCTGCAGGTGACCCAGACCCGGGTGGGGACGGTGAACGTGGTCGGGGCCCGGCACCACGACCCGGAACGGCTGCGCGCGGCGGTGCCGGCGCTGGCCACCGGCCAGGTGCCGGACTTCCGCCGCGCCCAGGACCAGCTGGCCGCGCTCAACCGCACCGCGCGCCGGCAGGTGGTGCCGCTGGTCAAGCCCGGGGCCACGGAGGGGACCATGGACGTGGACCTGAAGGTGGAAGACACCGCGCCGTGGCGGGCCAGCCTGACGGTCAACAACGACCACAGCGTGGACACCACCCGGCTGCGCAGCATCCTGAGCGTGGGCCACGACAACCTGTGGCAGCGCGAGCACAGCGCCTCGCTGAGCTGGTTCGCCGCCCCGCAGGACGTGGACGAGGCCAGCGTGTGGTCCGGGTCCTACCGGCTGCCGCTGGGCGGGCCGGACTGGCAGCTGGAAGCGGCCGGCTACCGCTCCGACAGCAACGTGGTCTCCAGCGGCACCACCCAGGTCACCGGCAAGGGCCACGCGGTGGGCCTCAAGCTCAGCCACCCCCTGCCGCAGGCCGGGGCCTGGTGGCACCAGTGGACGCTGGGGGTGGACTTCAAGGACATGGACGAGGCGGTGGCCCTGACCGGGATGGCCAGCGACTTCGCGCCGCTGAAGTACGCGCCGGTGACCCTGGCCTACAGCGGGTTCCGCCAGGGCGAGCGACACCAGTTCGCGCTGGGCCTGCAGGCGGTGTTCGGCGCGCGCAGCGTGCTGGGCTACGGCAGCGGGGCGGACGCGTTCGACTGGAAGCGCGCCTATGCCGATGCCAGCTTCTTCGTGCTCAAGGCCGATGTCAGCGACACCTACAGCCTCGCCAGCGGGGCGCAGTGGTACGCGCGGGTGTCGGCGCAGCTGACCGACCAGCCGCTGGTGTCCGGCGAGCAGTTCGCCGCCGGCGGCATGTACACCACCCGCGGCTACCGCTCGGCCGAGGCCATCGGCGACTACGGGGCGATGTTCACCCTGGAGTGGCGCAGCGCGCCGCTGACCCGCTGGGGCCTGCGCGAGTGGCGCTTCCACGGCTACCTGGACGGGGCCTGGCTGGGCCTGCGCCGGCCGCTGCCCGAACAGGAAGCCGAGGCCTCGCTGGCGTCGCTGGGGTTCGGGACCAGCTTCCGGGTGGGCGAGCACTTCGACGTGCGCCTGGACTACGGCCACAGCCTGCTGGACGGGCCCACCACCACCCGCGGCGCGGACCGGCTGCACGTCAGCGTCGGCGCCAGCTACTGACCCTCATTTCTTTTTCTGGAGATTTTTCCATGCAACGCGTCCTTCTCCTGTTGTTGATGTTGCTGGGCCTGTCGCTGCCGGCCAGCGCCCGGGCCCAGGAACCCGGTCCGGCCTGGTGGCAGGCCGACTGGAAGTACCGCAAGCCGCTGACGGTGGACGCCGGCCCGCAGGGCGCGGGCCTGGCCACCGGCCCGGGCCGGCTGCCGGTGCTGGTGCGCCTGCACGCGGGCAACTTCGCCTTCGACGGGGTGGGCGAGGGCGGCCGGGACCTGCGCTTCATCGCCGCCGACGGGCACACCGTGCTCAACCACCAGGTCGAGCGCTACGACGCGGCCGCGGCCATGGCCCTGGTCTGGGTCGACGTGCCGTCGCTGAACCCGGGCGCGGCGCAGACCCTGTGGATGTACTACGGCAACCCGCAGGCCCCGGCCGCGGGGAACGGCCAGCTGGTGTTCGACCCGGACTACACCGCCGTCTACCACTTCGCCGGCACCACCGCCCAGGTCCAGGACACCACCGCCTACGGCAACCACGCCAGCGGCCCGTTGACCGCGCTGGAGGCGGCCCTCATCGGCCGCGGCGCGCAACTGGGCACCGCGCCCTTCCAGCTGCCGGCCTCGGCCTCGCTGGCGGTGCCGGCCGGCGGGACGATGAGCTTCTCGGCCTGGGTCAAGCCCGAGGCGGCCGGTCCGGGCCAGAGCGTGTACCTGCGCCGGGACGGGGAGCACCTGCTGTGGCTGGGCGTGGACAACGGGGTGCCGTTCGTGCAGGTGGACCAGGCGCGCAGCGCGCCGGTGGCCGCATTGCCGAGCGGGCAGTGGAGCCATCTGGCCTTCACCGCCGACGCCGGGGCGGTGGTGCTGTACGTGGGCGGGCGCGAGGTGGCGCGGGTGGCCACGCCGCTGCCGGCGCTGGCCGGTCCGGCCTGGGTCGGCGGCGAAGGCACCCC
>NZ_JADHDV010000006.1 GCF_016820515.1 Pseudoxanthomonas beigongshangi
TGTCTACAGAACTCTGGCCGGTCCAAATCGCGGGCGCTGTAGGTACCGTAACCGGTGGGATTGGAGGGCGGTTGGCAACCCAAGCGGCAAAAGGAACCATTACTGCAGCACGCGCGACCATTCAGACTGCGAAGGCTGGGGGGGCTGCTGCAACTCTTGGGTCTGGAGCAAAGGATGTCGCGAATGGTGAATCACCAAACGGAGCGAAAATGGCATTATCCGGTGCAATTGGAGCGGTCGCATCGGGTGCAGGTGCTCGCATAGGACTGACTAGTGTTGCGAACCTTGAGCGTGCAGCCCTCTCCTCTGCGCCAGGTGGGCCCAGCATTGCATCAACAACGCAATCAGCATTGCGTACCGGAGAGGTTTCAACCACCGCTGGACAAGCCGCTGCGCAGGTAGGAGTTGATGTGGCATCAGGTGCGGCTGACAAGGCGGCGGAGGTGCAGATGCAACGATGGCAAAAGAAATGAAGTGGCATCTTTTGGTTCGCGCAGAGATACACATTGCCGCTTGGGCGCTGTTCCCTGCGGCTATGTACTACTTTGCTCGCGACGCTGAAACGGCATTGTTGGTCTTTCTTGCTTGCTTCTTAGTTCCCCAACCGTTTTTACTATTTGCCGTTCGAAAACGAAGATAGTTCGGAGTAAGACTGGATAACGGAACCTAAGTGGCGGCTACTGATGCTCCGATTGGAAGCTTGATTAAGCCCTCGGGCCATCGCATCTCAGGTGGGTTTGGTAGTGGAATTGCCTCAATGTGCACCCCCAAACTCCGCCTCGATCTGCTCCAGCGTCCGCCCCTTGGTCTCCGGCAGCAGGAATGCCGCCACCAGGAAGTACAGCACGGTGCAGGCAGCCCAGAAGAAGAACATGCTGGCGTAGCCGTAGTGGCCGACGGTGGGCAGGAAGATCGCCGCGATGGTGGTGGAGACGAACTGGTTGATCAGCAGGGCGATGCTCATGCCGTTGGAGCGGATGCGGGTGGGCATGAGTTCCGACAGCGCCAGCCACACGCACACGCCGGGGCCGACCGCGAAGAAGGCCACGAACACCAGGATGCAGGCGGCGACCGCCCAGCCGTGTGCCGGCGACGGTACCGCGCCGAGGCTGGCACGCTCGATCACCAGCGGCGCGTGTGCCGCTTCGGCCGGATCCGGGAACGGATTCAGGTGCAGCCGGCGGAAGAAGGCTCCGATGACGCTGTCGGCCTGCACGGTCTGGTCGCGGCGCAGGACCACCTCGGGCGCGCCGGGCGCATCGCTGCGCAGCGATCGCACGTTGCTGAAACCTCCGTAGGCGTAGGCGATGGTCAGCTGCTGCGGTCCGGTCGCGCCGTCCACACCGAGGCGGCGCCATTGCGCGGCGTCCAGTTCCAGCTTCAGCGCATCGCCGGCAATCTGCGATTGCAGCACCGGCGAGACATCGCGCTGGCCGCCTTCGGCGCGGACGAACAGCAAGGCGGCGGCCAGCAGCGCCACCGCGATGCCGCCGCTGCCGAGCATCAGCAGGAACTTGCGTCCCTTGCGATCCACCAGCACCAGCGCCACCACCGTCATCACCGCGTTGAGCACCTTGATCGCCACGTCGGCGCCGTTGGCGACCGCGCCGGGCAGACCGGCCTGGTTGAGAATGTTGACCGCGTAGGCCAGCACGGAGTTGATGCCGGTGGCCTGGGTGAAGGCGAGCACCGCGCAGGCCAGCAGGAATGGCCACACATAGCGACGGCTGAGCAGGCGGTCGCGCGCCTGCGGGCCGCCGGCGTCTTCCGGCGCCTGCATCCGTGCCAGTGTCATCTCGACCTCGCTGGCGGGAACGGTCCGGCACAGCGCGTCGCGTGCGCGTTGGATCCGTCCACGCCGTACCAGCCAGCGCGGCGATTCGCTCAGCAGCAGCACGCCGGCGGTGAACACCAGGCCAGGCAGCAGGCAGCTCCAGAAAATCGTCCGCCACGCGTGATCCTTCGCGGCGAACAGCACGCGTTGCTGTTCGGCGGCGGCCAGTCCGCTTACCGAGGCTTCCGCCGCATCCACCGCGTGTGCGTGGTACAGGCCGATGACCGCCGCCAGCACCAGGCCGATGGTCAGCAGCAGCTGGAACATCGCCGCGCCGCGCCCGCGCCGTTCCGGCGCGAGCACTTCGGCCAGGTACAGCGGCACCACCACGCCGATCAGGCCGCCGCTCACGCCTTGCAGCAACCGGCCGAGCAGCAGTGGTGTATAGCCGGAGGCCAGCGCCATGATCGGAATGCTGAGGGTGAACAGCAGGCCGGCCAGGAACATCGCGCCGCGCCGGCCGATCAGATCCGCGATGGCGCCGGCGAACAGCGACGAAAGCACGCTGCCCAGCAGTACCGCCGCCACCACGAAGCCGAGCTGCTGGCTGGTGAGATGCCAGCTGATCGTGGCCGTGGCCTCCAGGTACGGCAACGCGCCGGCGATGATGCCGATGTCGATGCCATAGAGCAGGCCGCCCATGCCGGCGATGAACAGCAGGTAGCGCACCTGCCAGCGCGGAGAGGCGTCATGTGCAGGTGCGGCCAGGGTGGCGGAGGGATCGTTCATTCGGATGCCGGTCCTGTCGATTCATGCGCGCAAGGCGCGGGAAACACCGGCACGGGCGTACCGGTGCGGAGAACGAAAGCGGATCAGCCCAGCGGAATCGCGTCGCCTTCGACGAACACCTGCCGCACCTGAAGTTGCGGATCCAGGACCACCAGATCCGCCCACGCACCGGCCTGCACGCGGCCGCGATCGATCAGGCCCAGGTAGTCGGCCGGATAACGCGAGAGGCGGTTGGAGGCATCGGCGACATCGAGTCCCAGCGAGACCAGGTTGCGCAGCGCCTGATCCATGGTCAGCGCGCTGCCGGCCAGCGAACCGGCCGCCAGCCGCACGCAACCCAGGCACTTGAACACGCGCTGCGAACCCAGCGCGTATTCGCCATCGGGCATGCCGGTGGCGGCGGTGGCGTCGGTGACGCAGTACAGGCGTGGAATCGCCCGCAGTGCAGTGCGGATCGCACCGGGATGCACGTGCTTCAGGTCCGGAATCAGTTCCGCGTACTCGGCATGCGCGAGCGCGGCGGTGGCGATGCCCGGATGATAGTGGTCCACGCCGGTCATGCCGTTGAACAGATGGGTGAAACCGGCGGCGCCGGCCCGCAGCGCGGCCACGCCGTCCTCGTAGCTGCCGGCGCTGTGGCCCAGCTGCACGCGGATGCCGAGTTGGTTGAGCTGCGGAATCAGCGCCTGGTGCGCGCCGATTTCCGGTGCGAGGGTCAGTACCCGGATGGGCGCCAGCGTGTGCAGGCGGCGGACCTGGTCGAGCGTTGCCTCGACCACCAGCGGCGGCTGCGCGCCCAGCCGCTCGATGCTGATGTAGGGGCCTTCCAGGTGCACGCCCAGCACCCGCGCCATGCCTTCGTCGCGCTTGGCGATGGCCGGCGCGAGGCCTTCCAGCGCCTGCGCGATGTCGTCCTCGTGCGCGGTCATGGTGGTGCCCAGCAGCGCGGTGGTGCCGTGGCGCGCATGCGCGCGGGCCACGGTGCGCGCGGCGTCGCCGCCCTGCATGATGTCCACGCCGTCGCCG
This sequence comes from Pseudoxanthomonas beigongshangi, assembly GCF_016820515.1. Taxonomy (GTDB): domain Bacteria; phylum Pseudomonadota; class Gammaproteobacteria; order Xanthomonadales; family Xanthomonadaceae; genus Pseudoxanthomonas_A; species Pseudoxanthomonas_A beigongshangi. The sequence continues at coordinate 3,590 of NZ_JADHDV010000006.1, forward strand.
CCGTGCACGTGCAGGTCGACGAAGCCGGGCAGGATCAGCGGCTCGTCGCCGTCGCCTTCGCCGGCATCCGGCGCGGGATGGAGCGCACGCACGCGCTGGTCGAACTCGATGGTTCCGCGCATCCAGCCGTCGGCGGTGAGGATGCGGCCCTGCAACGCGCGTGTCGCGGTCATGGCGGTGGTGGCTCGGCGATGATCACTTCGATGCCCAGTCGCTGCAGTCCTTCGCGGTACTCGGCGCTGATGCCTTCGTCGGTGATGATGGTGTGGATCTGATCCAGGCGGGCGATGCGATGCAGGCTGACCCGGCCGAACTTGGAGGCGTCGGTCAGCACCACGATGCGGCGTGCACGCTCGACCATGCGATGGTTGAGGCTGGCTTCGGCCTCGTGGTGGGTGGTCAGGCCGAATTGCAGGTCCAGGCCGTCCACGCCGAGGAACACGGTATCGAAGCTGTAGGTGTTGAGGCTGGCCTCGGCCTGGCTGCCGTGCAGCGACAGCGACTGCTTGCGCAGCAATCCGCCGGTCAGCAGCAGTTCCACGCCAGGCGCGTTGGCCAGTTCCCAGGCGATGTTCAGGCCGTTGGTCATCACGGTGACGTCGCGATGATCGCGCAGGTGCCGCGCCAGGGTCATCGTGGTCGAGCCGGAGTCGATGATGATGTTGTCGCCGGGCTTGACCAGGCGCGCGGCGTGCGTGCCGATGGACTCCTTCAGCGGATGGTTGAGCGCGTCCTTCTCGTGGATGTCCTGCTCGGTCGGCGGTGTGCGCACCAGGGTGGCGCCGCCGTGGTTGCGGGTGGCCAGGCCCTGCGATTCGATGTGGGTCAGGTCGGCGCGGATGGTCACCGACGACACCTCGAAGCGATCCACCAGATCCGCGACCTGCACGTTGCCGTGCTGGACCAGCAGCTGGAGGATCTGTTGCCGGCGTTGGCGGGTATTGCGCATGACGGACCTGTGGACGTTCGGAAGCGGAACCGGAAGCTTACCGTTCCGAAAGCGCGCTGGCTGCGGAAGTTTCGTTTCCGGACCGCGAACCCGCCTGGTTGCGGGCACAGGCACGGGCGTACTCGCCCAGCCGCAGGGCGATCCGGTGCTGGATCAGCGCCAGCGGATCGGCGGTGAGGGTGCCGGCTTCGATGGCGCGCTGCTGTTCGGGCAGGAACTGGCTGAGCAGGATCATCGGCGGCGCGTGCCGGCGCAGGTTGGCAACCAGGCGATCCACCGCCACCCTTACCTCCGGCTCGCCCCAGTAGTAGCGGCAGCGATCGCTGAGCGCGTAGCGGCGCAGCAGGCGCAGTTCGGCCGGGTCGCCGCTGTAGTGGTTCTGCCAATGCTTCGGCTTCTCCACCATGCAGCGATCCAGCACCTCGGGCAGATGCGAGCGTTCGGCTTCCGGCAGCAGTTCGTCCTCGATCGCCGCCAGCGCGAACAACGCCTCGCGATAGGCGAAGGTGGCGGCCGGGCCGACCTTGAGGATGGCGAAGTGATCCCGTACCAGCGCATGCAGCGCGGCTTCGGTCTGGTAGTCGGTGGAGTGCGCCTCGAACACGATGCGCGGCTGGGTCTGGACGAAATCCGACAATGCGGTGGCGGCGACCGGGTCGTAGCCATGCACCTGGCTGTGATCGAAATCCACGCCCGGCTGCACCACCATCGCGATGACCCGTTCCCAGGCCGGGGTCAGTTCCGGCGTGGAAAATGCCTGGCGATGGATTTCCAGCGTGCGCGCGGCGGCGGCCGGCGTGGTGACCGCCAGACCGCCTTCCAGCGAAGCCTCGCCGCCGGGCACCGGCACTTCCGTGCCGATCACGTAGACCGGCGTCGGCAGCCCGGCGTCGGCGGCGGCGCGCTCGGCGATGACGGCCAGTTCGGCCGAGCGCGCGGCGACGATTTCGTCCGGCAGCGGATGCGGATCGCCGGCGCAGGACATGCTGCAGTCCAGATGGATCTTGTGGAAACCGGCGGCAACGTAGGCGGCGATCAGATCGCGCGCGTGCGCCATCGCCTGTTCGGCCGGGAGCTTCTGCCAGGCGTTGGGCCCCAGGTGATCGCCGCCGAGGATCAGGCGATCGGCGGGAAAGCCCTGCTGGCGTGCCAGCGTTTCGACATAGGCGCGGAACTGCACCGGATTCATGCCGGTGTAGCCGCCGAACTGATCAACCTGGTTGGAGGTGGCTTCGACCAGCAGCACCGTGTCGTACCGCCGCGCGACCTGCATCGACGCCAGCAATACCTGCTCGTTGCTGGAGCAGATGCTGTACAGGCCGACGTTTTCGCCTTTGCGATGCGCGGCAATCAGGGATTGGACAGCGGACACGGAACAGCCTCCGGGAAATATCAGGAAATCGGGTGGTGCTGGCGCGCCAGCAGCGCCGCGCCGCGCGCGCCGCCGGCATCGCCGAACACCGGCGGCAGGATCGGTGGCACCCGCACGCCGGTGAACAGATGGGCGGCGATCGCCGCCGGCAGTTCGCGGTACAGACGCTCGTCCTTGGACAGGCCGCCGCCCAGCACGATGACGTGCGGGTCGATGGCCAGGATCAGGCTGGCCAGCGCGTGGCCGAGCAGATCCCGGTGCACGTCGAGCGCCTGCGCGGCTAGCGCGTCACCCTGGCCCGCGCGCGCGATGATGGTCGCGGCATCGCCGTCGCCACCGAGGTGGCGATGGATCATCGCCAGCCCACCGCCGGAGACGTAGCGCTCCACGCAGCCGCGCAGGCCGCAGGCGCAATCGATCACCGGCAGGCCGTGTTTCGCCAGCAGGTGTGCGGCGACGCTCCAGTGACCCCATTCGCCGGCGATGCCGTTGTAGCCATCGATCAGCCGGCCTTGCACGCAATAACCGCCGCCTGCGCCGGTGCCGAGGATGGCGCCGAACATGCTGGGCTGGCCATCGGCCGCGCCGCCATGGGCCTCGGACAGGGCGAAGCATTGCAGGTCGTTGCCGAAGTGCAGCGGCTGCGCGATTCGCGCCTGCAGATCGCGGCCAACGGTCTGGCCGCTCAGCGCCGGCACGTTGGCGCTGAGCTGGCGGCCGCTGGCGCGATCGACCACGCCGGGCAGACCGATGCCGATCGCCTGCGCCGGCTGGCCGAGTTCCGTCCCGACTTCGCCAATCAGGCTGGCGACGGCGTGCAGGAAGGCCGGATAGTCGCGCGTGGGCGTGTCGATGCGGCGGCGGTGCAACACCTGCAGGCGCGCATCGCAGGCAACCAGTTCGATCTTGGTACCGCCGATGTCGATGCCGTAGTAGTGCTGCATGGCCAGCTCCGGATCAGCCGTGAGCGTGGATGACCACGCCCTGCACGACACGGTTGACCGTGCCGTCGGGGAAGGGGTTGTCGGGGGTCAGGCCGAGCGCGGCCGACCGGCGCAATGCGTAGCGCTGCGCCAGGGTCAGCCATACCGGCGCCAGCCAGGGATCCGGCAGCGACGGCACCGCGAGCGGGAAATCGTCCGCCGCGCCGTCCTCCGCGCGTGGACCGACCGACAGCACGCGTCCGGCCACGCCGTCGCGACGCAGTTCGTCCAGCAGATCCTGTTCGTAGCGGCGGGCCACCGGCTGCGCGCTGCGCATCATGACCACCAGCGTGTCGGCGTCCAGCGTCGATTTCGGTCCGTGGCGGAAACCGAGCGGCGTATTGGCCAGCGCCAGCACGCGGCCCGCGGTCAGTTCCAGTACTTTCAGCGCCGCTTCGCGGGCGAGTGCTTCCAGCGGGCCGCTGCCCAGGTAGATCACGCGCGAGAAGGCGCCGTCACCGGCCAGCGCGGTGACCGCGCGTTCCCAGTCGGCGAGCGCGCGCCGGCCCAGCGCGGCCACCGTGTGCAGTTGTTCCAGGCGTTGCTCCCAGGGAGCACGATCGAACACCGCCAGCGCCGCCAGTTGCATGCAGGTCAGGCTGCTGGTCATCGCGAACGCGCGATCGCAGCTGGCCGGCGGCATCAGCAGGGTCAGCGTGTCGTCGCGGCCACGTCCGCGGCGCGCGAGTTCGCCTTCGCTGTTGCAGGTGATGTCGAGGAAACGGCTCAGGGCCACGCGTTCGCGCACCAGATCCACGGCGGCGATGCTTTCCGGACTGGAACCGCTGCGGCCGAACGACACCAGCAGGGTGGGGCGTTCGCGTTCCAGGTACAGATCCGGATGGGTCAGCAGATTGGTCGTATGCAGTGCGCGCACGTCGGCGGGCCACTGCGCGTTGATGATGTCGGCGACCATTTCGGCGATGAAACCGGAACTGCCGGCGCCGGTGAAGATCACGCGATGGCCGGGTTGGCGCAGCCAGTCGCCGAGGAACGCATCGATGGCGGCCTGCCGGTCGGCCAGGGCTTTCGCCAGCGCATCCCACAACGCGGGTTGCTGGGCGATTTCTTCGGCGGTGTGGTGTCCGCCGAGGGGCTGCCAGGCGGACAAGTCGGAAAGCAGAGGAGCGTCCATTCATCGTTCCTGTTGGGCATGCGCACGATCTGCGTTTTCTTTCGAAATGTCAAATATCGAAAGATATTGGAAAGTTAGATGTGGCTAGCATTTTTCCACTTTCGGGATCGAAATCGCCCTACGGGTGCGATCGGAGATTGTCCTGTTAAGCGTCTTGAAGGGGTTGTGGCGAAAATGAATAGCGGGTTCTGAAAGTATTGCTTCGCAACAACTTTCGATATCCAGTAAATATCCTTCTTTTTTCTTTGCAATTTGTTGACATATTTCGAGACGCTGCCCTAGAGTCGGCCGCAATGGTTTCGTACTCCCGCTCACGCGGGCCTGGGGAGCAAGTTGGAAACCCACGTTTGGCATCGCTGCAACCGCTTCGTCGCCCTCGCCTTGCTGGCGTTCGCCGCGAGTGCGCCCGCCTTTGCCGAAAACGTCGGCAACGTGCGCACCCTGCAGGCCGCGCCGGCGCGTGATGGCACGCCCGGCTGGGATATCACCACCGACAGCGGCGCACGGGTACGCGTGGACCTGCTGCGTGCCGACACCCTGCGCGTGCAGGCCGGCCGCCAGGGCAAGCTGACGCCCGCCGGCGACAAGGCCGCGCCGATCGTGTTGCCGCAACCGGCGGGCAAGGTCGATTTCGCTTTCGAGGAGGACGCGCAGGAAGCGCGCATCCGCACCGGCGAGCTGGTGCTGCGTATCCAGCGCCAGCCGCTGCGCCTGTCGCTTGGGCGCGTGGCCGGCGATCAGGTCACGCCGCTGTGGCGCGAGTTGCAGCCGCTGGATCTGGACGCGCAGCAGAGCGTGCAGGTGCTGTCCAGCGAGGCAGGCGAACACTTCTACGGCGGCGGGCAACAGAACGGCCGCTTCGAGTTCAAGGGTCGCGAACTGGAAATCGCCTACTCCGGTGGCTGGGAGGAAGGCGATCGCCCGAGTCCCGCGCCGATGCTGTTGAGCTCGCGCGGCTGGGGCATGCTGCGCAATACCTGGAGCGACGGCAATTACGATCTGCGCCAACCGGACCAGGCCACCCTGCTGCACCGCGAGGACCGTTTCGATGCCTACTACTTTGTCGGCGCCGGCCTGCACGAACTGCTGGATCGCTACACCGCGCTGACCGGTCGTCCCGGATTGCTGCCGCGCTGGGCGCTCTCCTACGGCGACGCCGATTGCTACAACGACGGCGACAACAGGAAGAAACCCGGTACCGTGCCCGAAGGCTGGAGCGATGGCCCGACCGGCACCACGCCGGACGTGATCGACAGCGTCGCCCGCAAATACCGCGAGCACGACATGCCCGGCGGCTGGATCCTGCCCAACGATGGCTACGGCTGCGGCTACACCGATCTGCCCAAGGTCGTGCAGGGCCTGGCGCGCTACGGCTTCCGGACCGGGCTGTGGACCGAGAACGGTGTCGACAAGATTGCATGGGAAGTCGGCAAGGCCGGCAGCCGCGTGCAGAAGCTGGACGTCGCCTGGACCGGCAAGGGCTACCAGTTCGCGATGGACGCCAACCAGTCCGCCTACAACGGCATCCTGGACAACTCCGACTCGCGCCCGTTCCTGTGGACGGTGATGGGGTGGGCCGGCATCCAGCGCTATGCGGTGGCCTGGACCGGCGACCAGAGCGCCAGCTGGGACTACATCCGCTGGCACATCCCGACCCTGATCGGTTCCGGCCTGTCGGGCATGGCCTACGCCACCGGCGATGTGGACGCGATCTTCGGCGGCAGCGCCGAGACGTACACCCGCGATCTGCAATGGAAGAGCTTCACCCCGGTGCTGATGGGCATGTCCGGCTGGTCGTCGGGCGCGCGCAAGCACCCGTGGTGGTTCGACGAGCCGTACCGCAGCATCAATCGCGACTACCTCAAGCTGAAGATGCGCCTGACCCCGTACATGTACGGGCTGGCGCGCGACGCGGAAACCACCGGCGCGCCGATCGTGCGCGGCCTGATGTGGGATTACCCGGCCGATCCGCAAGCGTGGACCGAGGCGCACAAGTACCAGTTCCTGCTCGGCCGCGAACTGCTGGTCGCGCCGGTCTACCGCAGCCAGGCCGCCAGCCGCGGCTGGCGCCGCGACATCCACCTGCCACAGGGCCGCTGGATCGACTACTGGGATGGCCGCCAACTGCAAGCCGACGCGAACGGCCGACGCATCGATCGCCAGGTGGAACTGGCGACCCTGCCGCTGTTCGTGCGCGCCGGCGCGATCCTGCCGATGTATCCGGAGATGCTGTACGACGGCGAGAAGCCGCTGGACGAACTGACCCTGGATCTGTATCCGCAGGGCGAGTCGAGCTACACCTTGTACGAGGACGACGGCAACACCCGCCGCTACTCCAAGGGCGAGTTCAGCGAACAGGCCATCCGCATGCGCGCGCCCGCGCAGGGCAGCGGCGAGGTGCGCGTCGAAATCGATCCGGTGCGTGGCCAGTACGCCGGCCAGCTGCCGCAGCGCCGCTATGCGCTGCGCGTGCTGAGCCGGACGAAGCCGAACGCGGTGGAACTGGACGGCCGCGCGCTGCCGCCACTTGCCGATCGCGCCGCCTTCGACGCCGGCGCCGAAGGTTGGTACTTCGATGCGAAGGAGCGCCGCGGCACCGTGCATGTGCGTAGCGCGCCCACCGACATCCGCCGCGCGCTGGCGTTCCGGCTGGACATCCCGGTCGCCGCGACGCCGGCCGACGATGCCTTCCCGGCCGCGCCGGAACTGGGCCGCGCGTTGCCGGCCGACAGCCTGCTGGTGGTCAATCGTCCCGCCGAGGAACCCGGGCATCCGCTTGAGAACGCCTTCGACGACGATCCGGCTACCTGGTTCCGCACCGTGCGCAACCAGGCCGTGCGCACCGGCGCGCACGAGTGGACGCTCGGTTTCGGCGAACGCCGCCTGATCGACGGCATCGAACTGGCGCCGCGTACCGACCAGCACTGGAAACACGGCCAGGTGCGCGACTACGAAATCTACCTGGCCGACAGCAACGGCGAATGGGGTGAGCCGATCGCGCGTGGCCGCCTGAAGCTGGAACAGGGCACGCAGACGATCAGTTTCGCGCCGCGCGCCGGCCGCCTGCTGCGTTTCCGCGTGCTGAGCACGCAGAATCCCGACGGTGACGGCGCCGCCGGCAGCGATCCGATGGTGACGGCGGCGCAGGCCGGCACCGCGCGCGCATTCGATGCCTTGCAGCCGCGCGAGGTCGGGCCGATCACCCTGTCCACCTTCCGCGTGCTCGAACACCAGGATGCCGAGCGTCCGGCGCAGCAGCGTTATCTGTCCGAACTCGAATCGCCGGCCGGCGCCGCGCGGGATCGCGCCTTCGGCGGCCAGGCCGAGATGCGCATGAACGGTCTGCATTTCCGCCGCGGCCTGGGCGTGGGTGCGGAAAGCCGCATCGATATCGAACTGAAAGGCGGCTGGCGCCTGCTGCGCGCCGACCTCGGCATCGACGACAGCTGCCGCGAGGCCGGCGGCATGCAGTTCCAGGTCTGGGGTGACGATCGCCTGCTGTACGACAGCGGGATGGTGCGCGCGCCGGGCGTGGTCAAACCCGAACTCGACATCCGCGGCCTGCACCGCCTGAGCCTGCGCACCCTCGGCGCGCAGGGCGCGCGGCCGGCGCAGGTCTGCGGCAACTGGGCCAATGCTGTCCTGATGGGACAGGAGGGCGATACCGCCACCATTTCCCCGCCATAACCCGCTCCACAAAAAAGTTTCACGTCGTCTCCCCCGCCTAGTGACTGCGGCCCGTTGGCCGTGGCCCGGGACCGCTGTTGCCTCACGCAAGCCCATCCACCACAGCAGCGCCGCGCGCTGCACCCCCGAAACGAGGAGAGAACCCGATGTCGTCCGCAAGCCGCCGCCAACGCTGTATATCCATCACGCCACTGGCCTTCGCGCTGGGCACGGCGCTCGCCATGACCGGCACGGTCGCGGCGCAGACCGTCGAGACGCCGAAGGAAGACGGCAAGGCCACCGAACTGGCCCGCATCGAGGTCACCGGTTCCAACATCAAGCGCACCGACGTCGAGACCGCTTCGCCGGTGCAGATCATCAGCCGCCAGGACATCGAGAACATGGGTGCGCGCACCCTGTTGCAGGTGCTGGACAACCTGCCGGCCGCGCGCCCGGCGCAGCAGGACTTCAAGTCGCTGTTTACCGGCTCGGACGGCGCATCGCAGGCCAATCTGCGCGGCATGGGCGCGCAGGGCACGCTGGTACTGCTCAATGGCCGCCGCCTGTCGTACTACGGCGCGCCGGCGGGTTTCCAGACCCAGTTCGTCAACATCGACGCGATTCCCGCCGCGGCGATCGAGCGGATGGAAGTGCTGACCGACGGCGCCTCGGCCGTGTACGGCACCGATGCAATCGCCGGCGTGATCAACGTCATCACCAAGAAGTCCTACCAGGGCCTCGAGGTCAACCTGACCACCGACAGCTCCTCCCGCATCACCAGCTATGGCGAACACCAGGCCAGCATCACCGGCGGCTTCGGCAACCTCGACGAGGATCGCTACAACGTCTACGCCTCGCTGAACCTGTATCGGCGCGACCCGATCCCGCTGAGCGACTGGTACGACAAGAAGCCCGGCCAGTACTACGTCAATAATCCGAACTACATCAACAATTTCCGCCTGGGTACCGGCAGTGCGCCGGGCACGTTCAATCCCGGCAGCTACTTCGCCTTCGATCCGGTCACCGGCCGGCGCGTGCAGGAAGCCGCACCGGGTTGCCAGAACGTGGTCGTCGAGGCCGCCGGTCCCCGTTGCATCTGGCAGACCTGGATGAACAACGAGATTGACGCGGGCGCGAAGTCCGAGCGCATCACCGCCTACGTCAATGCCCACTTCCTGATCGGCGAAACCACCGAGGCCTTCGCCGAGGCGACCTACACCGACATCGATCTGCGCGCCAACGGCGGCACGCCGCGTGCATTCGGCACCACCACCGGCAATCCGACCAGCTGGTTCGCCCGCAATACCGGCACCAACGTCAACCAGTTCTTCTACCCCTACCTGGGCCCGAACAACGTCTACAACCACGCCAGTCCCGAACTGCGCGCGCTGATGGGCGGCGTGGTCGGCCTGCAGTACCTGATGCAGGACGTGGGCAAGAACCACTTCGGCCAGCGCAACACCGACAAGAGCTACCGAGGCCTGGCCGGCCTGCGCGGCAGCTTTGGTGACTGGAACTGGGAAACCGCGTTCGCCACCGCCGGCACGCATTCGGTCACCTACCAGACCGTCAACGTCAACCTGGACGGTTTCGCCCGGGCGTTCGGTCCGTTCACCGTCGATCCGGGCACCGGCCGCGTGATCATCTCGGACAATCCCGCCTACCGGTTCGGCGAGATCAGCGAGGCCAACGCGAAGCTGCTGCGCGAGGCCTACCCGACCTTCGACATCCAGTCCTGGACCCGCCTGCACACCCTGGACGGCAAGGTCGAAGGCCCGCTGTTCAACCTGCCCGCCGGCGAAGTACGCGCGGCCTTCGGCTTCAACGTCAGCCGCGAGACCTTCTATACGCCGGGCAATACGGATGCGGCCAACGGCAAGATCACCCAGCAGGGCGGTTCGTGGTTCGACGGCAAGCGCACCACCAGCGCGCTGTTCGCCGAAGTCGTGGCCCCGCTCACCGAGAAGCTGGAACTGGATGCGGCGCTGCGCGTGGACAAGTACCCGAACTTCGACGCCAACATCGCGCCGAAGATCGGCCTGAAGTACCAGGCGCTGCCGACGGTGATGCTGCGCGGCACCTACTCGGAAGGCTTCCGCGCACCGAGCCTGGCTGAAGCCGGCACCGGCGGCGTGTTCGCCCAGCTGGGCGGATTCGAGGACGACATCCGCTGCGACGAGACCAACGCGATCGCCAACCTGCTGTTGCAGTCGAATCGCCCGGGCGACGTCGATCTCGGCAATTCGCTGCTCAACGCCGACTGCAGCCGCACCGTGGCGCGCATGACCCAGCCGAACCAGAACCTGCAGCCGGAGAAAGCCAAGATCGCCACACTGGGCGTGGTGCTGGAGCCGTTCGACTGGCTGTCGGTGTCGGCCGACTACTGGTTCATCTACCGCCGCAACCAGATCGCCGCGCCGGACTACAGCAAGGAAACCGACATCGTGTCGATGACCCGCAATCCGATCACCGATAGCGACCGCGCCGCGGAAGCCGCGGTGGCGGCGATGTGCGCGGATCCGGCCAGCGGAGTGACCTGCCCGGGCACGCTGCCCACCTACAGCGTGGGCAACGTGGCCAGCGTGGTAGGCCAGTACAAGAACCAGGGCCGCACCCTGATCGATGGTTTCGATGTCGATGCGCGCGGTCATTTCCCGCTGGGCCAGTGGGGCGAGCTGAATGTCGGCGTGGCCGCGACCATCGCGCGCCGCAACGAGGCGTATCTGGACGATGAAACCCGCTGGTACTACGGCAACACGATCGGCTACTACGGCAACCCGCGTCTTCGCGCCACCTTGAATGCCGACTGGACCTACGGCGAGGTGACCACCAGCTTCTTCGTCAACTACGTCGGCAAGACCAAGTGGGCATGGGACCGGGTCGATGCGCAGGACAACTCGCCGGAAACCTGCACCGCCGGATCGCTGCCGGTGGATCCGGACAACTGCAATGGCGTGCCGGCCTGGTGGACCGCCAACCTGGGCCTGTCCTGGCGTCCGGATGACCACTGGCACGCCGGCTTCACCATCAAGAACCTGTTCAACCGGATGCCGTTCTACGATCCGAACAGCTTCCTGGGTGATTCCAGCGACTATGCCAGCATCTTCGGCCGCAGCTACAGCTTTACCGTAGGCTACAAGTTCTGACGAAACAAACGCGCCGGTCCGCCGGCGCCCTGTCACAGGGAGTCCCACTGCAAATGAAACGTAGAGAGTTCATCCTCGCGGGAGCCGCGCTCGGCGCGGCCACCCTGCTGCCGAGCACGCCGGCCTGGGCCAGCAAGCGCAAGATCCGGCTGGGCATGATCGGCACCGGCATGCGCGGCCAGGTCCTGCTGAAGGAGCTGCTGCGCCGCGAGGACGTGGAAGTGGCCGCGCTGTGCGACATCGAGCCGATCATGCTCAAGCAGGCGCTGGACATGGCCGCCAAGGCGGGCAAGCCGGCGCCGAAGGCATACGGACAGGACGGCGACACGCATGCCTACCGTCGCCTGCTCCAGCAGCGCGGCCTGGACGGCGTGATCATCGCCACGCCGTGGGAATGGCACGCACCGATGGCGATCGAGGCGATGGAAGCCAAGGTGGCGGTCGGCTGCGAAGTCGTCGCCGGCATCACCCTGCAGGATCACTGGGACGTGCTGGCCGCGCAGCAGCGCACCGGCACGCCCTACATGCTGCTGGAAAACGTGTGCTACCGCCGCGATGTGATGGCGGCGCTGCAGATGGTGCGGGCCGGCCTGTTCGGCGAACTGGTCCACCTGCAGGGCGGCTACCAGCACGATCTGCGCGCGGTGAAATTCAACTCCGGCAATCCGGCCGAACCCTATGGCAGCGGCGTGGAATTCGGTCCCAAGGGCTGGTCGGAGGCACGCTGGCGCACCGAGCATTCGGTCCGCCGCAACGGCGAGCTGTATCCCAGCCATGGTATCGGCCCGTGCGCCATGTACACCGGCATCAACCGCGGCAACCGCTTCACCCACATCAACAGTTTCGCCACCAAGGCGCGTGGCCTGCACGAGTACACCGTGGCCAAGAGCGGCGGCACGACCCATCCCAGCACGCAGGCGAAATTCAAGCTCGGCGACGTGGTCACCACCACCCTGGCCTGCGAGAACGGCGAGACCATCCTCCTCCAGCACGACACCTCGCTGCCGCGTCCGTACTCGCTGGGGTTCCGCGTGCAGGGCACCAGGGGCCTGTGGATGGATCTCAACCAGTCCATCCACATCGAGGGCCGCAGTCCGGGGCACAAGTGGGAACCGTTCCAGGCCTACCAGGACGAGTTCGACCATCCGTTGTGGCGCAAGTACGCGCAGGATGCGGAAGGTGCCGGCCACGGCGGCATGGACTACTTCGTCATCCACGCCTTCGTCGAGGCGGTGAAGGCCGAGGCGCCGATGCCGATCGACATCTACGACGCGCTTGCCTGGAGCGCGATCACGCCGTTGTCGGAGCAGTCCATCGCCGAAGGCTTCAAGACCCTGGAATTCCCGGATTTCACCCAGGGCCTGTGGAAGTCCCGCAAGCCGATCTTCGCCTTCGACGCGAAGTATTGATGTAGAGCCGAGCTCGCTCGGCTCCCCGGGAAAGATGGATCGCGTGCAGGTGGGTCGAGCTCACTCGGCTCCCCGGGGAGGATGGATCGCGCGCAGCCGAGCAAGCTCGGCTCTACGATCAGCGGAAGCGCCGCGCGTAACCGACGTAGATCTGTACGTCGGGACTGTCGTCGTTGAGTCCGGCGTTGACGCCCGCGTCCCATTGGGCGTCTTCGCCGTGCTGCCAGCCGAACGACAACCCGGCCAGCGCCTCGGTAACGTGGCCTGCGCGATCGCGATCCCGAATCAGCGAGACTTCGAACGAGCCGGACACCGCATCGCTCACCCCGAATCCCAGCCCGGCCACGGATCCATAGCTCAGGTGGCGGCCATCGCCGTCGCCGTCCACGGCGGCCTCGATCTGCGGGGTGAAACCCAGCGAGACCGCGCCCAGTTCGATGCTCATTGGCAGCCGCAGGCCGGCGCTCCAGTCTTCCGCGCCCACCGGCGTGCGGCCGCTGGGCAGGTTCACGTAGGGCATCAGCGCCAGCGAGAAGCCGCCGCCGTCGGGATTGCGCAGGTTCTGGCGCAGGGCGAGGCTGACATCGCCGAAACGCGAGGCCCGCGTGGTCGCGCCGGACAACGTGTCGCGTTCGCGCACACGGCCGTAGGTGGTCAAGCCCACCTGCGCCTCCAGCGTGTCGTTCAGGCCGAAGCGCAACAGCGCGTCGCCGATCAGGAATTGTTCGCTGCGCAGGCCGGGTGAACTGTCACGGGTCCAGTCGGCCAGGCCGATCTCGAACACCGTGTCGCCGCGTTCCACCGTGCAGGCCGGCGTGCCAAGGCCCGGACGATCGGGACACAGGTCACGGGGTTCCGACGCCAGCACAGGCGCGGTCGCCAGCCATGCGGCGGCGAAAAGAAAACCACGCATCCTTCTCTCCCTCGATCTCCGGTCCAGGCATTGAACCGGGGCGGGCGACGAGAATCAATGCCGCGGCGATCGCGCCATCACTCGTCGTCGTGATCGGGCAACGGCGATGCAGGAGCGCCTGGCGTGAACTCGCCTGGTTTGACGTAGGCGGCGAAGACGATGTCGATGACTTCGGCGCCATCGCGCATCAGATCGAACAGCTCCGGTTCCAGCATCGCGCTGTAGAGCACGCCGGACAGGCTGGCGTGCAGGATGCGCGATGCCGTGGCCGCATCCGCGTCGTCGCGGAGCTGGCCCAGATCCCGGGCGCGCTGGAAGGCGAGGGTGATGATCTCCAGTTCCTCGAGCGTGCTTTCGTGCTGCAGGTCCTGCATGGCCTGGCTTTCGGCCGACAGGTCATTGCGCAACATGATCTCCATCATGTTGCGTGCGCGCTCGTCCTCCGCCAGTTCCTGGATGGACACCAGCAATGCCGAACGCAGATCCAGCACCGGCGTGGTGCGCTTGGGAGAGTAGGTGCGGCGCAGGCGCTGGATGAAGGTGACGCGCTCGCGGTTGATCATCGCCTCGAGCACCTCGGTCTTGTTCTTGAAATGCCAGTAGACCGCGCCGCGGGTATAGCCGGCGCGGGCGCCGATCATCGCCAGGGTGGTGCCGGCGACCCCGTGTTCGTGGAAACAGGCCTGGGCGGCGTCGAGGATGCCTTCCCGCGTCGCCTGCGCTTCTTCTTTGGTTTTTCTGGCCATCTGCCTTGCGCATTCGCTGGGTGAAACCGGGCTGAATTGTACCGGTTTGCAAACAAACATTCATGCATGTATATTTCGCGCCCTGCACTGGACCCAGCCGGATGCCGCGCTCCGCGAGTAGCCAGGCCCGGTGCTCGTTTCCCGCTTTTTGACGGCCACTTGGCGCCGATAAGGCGCCTTTTAGCCGCCAATTGGCGCCCGAATCCCTACTTCGACCCCACCGCCATGTCCCGAATCCCGCTCCCCTTCCTCGCCCTGTCGCTGGCGATCGGCCTGTCCCTGTCCGCCTGTGGCGGTGGTGAACCGGAGGCGCCCCAGGGCGGCCCCGGCCAGGTCACCGTGACCACCTTGAAGACCGAACAGGTCGGCCTGACCCGGGAACTCCCCGGCCGCACCCAGGCGTTCCTGGTCGCCGAAGTCCGCCCGCAGGTCAACGGCATCGTTGCCCGCCGGCTGTTCACCGAAGGCGGCGTGGTCAAGGCCGGGCAGGCGCTGTACCAGCTCGACGACGCCAGCTATCGCGCCCAGGCCAACACCGCCCGCGCGCAGCTGGCGCGCGCCGAGGCCACCGCCCACGCCGCCCGCCTGAGCGCGCGCCGCATCGGCGAGCTGGCGAAGATCGACGCGGTCAGCCAGCAGGATCTGGAAAACGCCGTCGCCGCGCAGCAGCAGGCCGACGCCGATGTCGGTGCCGCCCGCGCCTCGCTGGACGCGGCCAACGTGACCCTGGGCTATGCGCGGATCACCGCGCCCATCAGCGGCCGCATCGGCAAGTCCACGGTCACCCAGGGCGCGCTGGTCAATGCCGGCCAGGCCGAAGCGCTGGCCACGGTGCAGCAACTGGATCCGATCTACGTCGACCTCAGCCAGTCCTCGGCCGAATTGCTGCAACTGCGCCGCGAACTGGCGGCCGGGCGATTGCAGGACAACCAGCAACTGCCGGTGAGCATCCTGCTCGAAGACGGCAGCACCTTCGATCACAAGGGCACGCTGGAGTTCTCCGAAGTCAGCGTCGATCCCGGCACCGGCAGCTTCGGCCTGCGGGTGAAGGTCGACAATCCCGAGGGTGTGCTGATGCCCGGCATGTATGTGCGCGCGGTGATCGGCGGTGGCGTGCGCAACGACGCGCTGCTGGTGCCGATGCAGGGCATCGCCCGCGACCCGAAGGGCGATACCACCGCGATGGTGGTCGGCAAGGACGGCAAGGTCGAAGTGAGGCCGGTCAAGGTCAGCCGCGCGCTGGGCGACAAGTGGCTGGTCGAGGACGGCCTCAAGGCCGGCGACAAGGTCATCGTCGAAGGCCTGCAGAAGATCGGTCCCGGCATGCCCGTGCAGGCCACCGAGCGGGATGCCAAGCCGGCGAGGACCGCGACGTCCACGGCGCCGGCCGCCGCCCACGGCGCGCGGTAAGCGGAGAATCCCATGGCACGCTTCTTCATCGACCGACCCATCTTCGCGTGGGTCATCGCCATCATCATCATGCTCGCCGGCGGCCTGGCCCTGTTCAAGCTGCCGGTCTCGATGTATCCCAACGTCGCGCCGCCGGCGGTGGAAATCAGCGCGACCTATCCGGGCGCCTCGGCCAAGGTGGTCGAGGATTCGGTGACCCAGATCATCGAGCAGAACATGAAGGGCCTGGACGGGCTGATCTATTTCTCGTCCAACAGCTCCGCCAACGGCATGGCGACGATTACCCTGACCTTTGAGAGCGGGACCAACCCGGACATCGCCCAGGTGCAGGTGCAGAACAAGCTGCAGCTGGCGATGCCGCTGCTGCCGCAGGAAGTGCAGCGGCAGGGCATCAACGTGGCCAAGTCCAGCTCGGGCTTCCTCAACGTGCTCGCCTTCGTCTCCGAAGACGGCAGCATGGACGAGAACGACATCGCCGACTATGTCGGCTCCAATGTCGTCGACCAGCTCAGCCGCGTGCCGGGCGTCGGCAACATCCAGGTGTTCGGCGGCAAGTACGCCATGCGCATCTGGCTGGATCCGAACAAGCTGCACACCTACAACCTCTCGGTACCGGAGGTGGTCGCCGCGATCCGGGCGCAGAACGCGCAGGTCGCCATCGGCCAGCTAGGCGGCGCGCCGGCGGTGAAGGGCCAGCAGCTCAACGCCACCATCAACGCGCAGTCGCGCCTGCAGACGCCCGAGCAGTTCCGCGACATCGTCGTGCGCAGCGCGCAGGACGGATCGGAACTGCGCCTGAGCGACGTGGCCCGGGTCGAGCTGGGCGCCGAGTCCTACGACTTCATCACCCGCTACAACGGCCAGCCGGCCAGCGGTCTGGCGATCACCCTGGCCACCGGCGCCAACGCGCTGGACACCGCCGCCGGCGTGCAGAAGACCCTCGACGAACTCACCCCGTTCTTCCCGGCGGGCCTGAAGGCCGAGACGCCGTACGACACCACCCCGTTCGTGCGGGTGTCCATCAAGGGCGTGGTGAAGACCCTGCTCGAAGCGATCGTGCTGGTGTTCGTGGTGATGTACCTGTTCCTGCAGAACTTTCGCGCCACCCTGATTCCCACCATCGCCGTACCGGTGGTGCTGCTGGGTACCTTCGGCGTGCTGGCCGCGCTGGGCTTCTCGGTTAACATGCTGACGATGTTCGCGATGGTGCTGGCAATTGGCCTGCTGGTCGACGATGCCATCGTGGTGGTGGAGAACGTCGAGCGCATCATGTCCGAGGAGGGACTGTCGCCGCTGGAGGCCACCCGCAAGTCGATGGGCCAGATCACCGGCGCGCTGGTCGGCATCGGCCTGGTGCTGTCGGCGGTGTTCGTGCCGATGGCGTTCATGAGCGGCTCCACCGGCGTGATCTACCGCCAGTTCTCCGCCACCATCGTGTCGGCGATGGCATTGTCGGTGCTGGTCGCGATCGTGCTGACCCCGGCGCTGTGCGCGACCCTGCTCAAGCCGCTGAAGAAGGGCGAGCATCATGTCGCCCACCGCGGCCTGGCCGGTCGCTTCTTCAACGCATTCAACCGCGGCTTCGATCGTTCCAGCGAAAGCTACCAGCGCGGCGTGCGTGGCATCCTGGCGCGGCCGTGGCGCTTCATGGGCATCGTGCTGGGCATGTTCGTGCTGATGGGCGTGCTGTTCGTGCGCCTGCCCAGCGCGTTCCTGCCCAACGAGGACCAGGGCGTGCTGATGGCGCTGGTGCAGGCGCCGGTGGGCGCCACCCAGGAGCGCACGATGGAATCGATCCGGGCGTTGGAGAACCACTTCCTGGAGAACGAGAAGGGCGCGGTGGAGTCGGTGTTCTCGGTGCAGGGTTTCAGCTTCGCCGGCATGGGCCAGAACGCGGGCATGGCCTTCGTCAAGCTCAAGGATTGGGGCGAGCGCGGCGCCGAGGAGGGCGTGATGCCGGTGACCGGCCGTGCGATGGCCGCGCTCGGCGGGATCAAGGACGCTTTCATCTTCGCGTTCCCGCCGCCGGCGATTCCGGAACTGGGCACCGCCTCGGGTTACACCTTCTTCCTGAAGGACAACGGCGGGCAGGGCCACGAAGCCCTGCTGGCCGCGCGCAACCAATTGCTCGGCATGGCCGCCGAAAGCGGCAAGCTGGCCAACGTGCGTCCGAACGGACAGGAGGACACGCCGCAGTTCCGCATCGACATCGATGTGGCCAAGGCCAGCGCGCAGGGCCTGTCGATCGAGCAGATCAACAGCACCCTGGCGACCGCCTGGGGCAGCCAGTACATCGACGACTTCGTCGACCGCGGCCGGGTCAAGCGCGTGTTCGTGCAGGCCGACCAGCCGTTCCGCATGGTGCCGGAGGATTTCGATCTGTGGTCGGTGAAGAATGCAGAGGGCCGGATGGTGCCGTTCAGCGCGTTCGCCTCCAAGCACTGGGACTACGGCTCGCCGCGCCTGGAACGCTACAACGGCGTGTCGGCGATGGAAATCCAGGGTGAACCGGCGCCCGGCGTGGCCTCGGGCGACGCGATGGCCGAGATCGAACGCCTGGCCGCGCAATTGCCACCGGGCTTCGGCATCGAATGGACCGCGCTGTCGTACCAGGAGCGCCAGGCCGGCGCGCAGACGCCGCTGCTGTACACGCTGTCGCTGATGATCGTGTTCCTGTGCCTGGCCGCGATGTACGAGAGCTGGAGCGTGCCGACCGCGGTGCTGCTGGTCGCCCCGCTGGGCATCCTGGGCGCGGTGCTGGCCAACACCTTCCGTGGCATGGAGCGCGACGTCTACTTCCAGGTGGCGATGCTGACCACGGTGGGCCTGACCAGCAAGAACGCCATCCTGATCGTGGAGTTCGCCAAGGAGAACCTGGAGCGGGGCATCGGCCTCATCGAAGCCACCATGAACGCGGTCCGCGATCGCCTGCGCCCGATCATCATGACTTCGCTGGCGTTCGGCCTTGGCGTGCTGCCGCTGGCCATCGCGGCGGGCGCGGGCTCCGGCGCACAGCGGGCGATCGGCACCGGCGTGCTCGGCGGCATGATCGTGGGCACCGTGCTGGGCGTGTTCTTCGTGCCGCTGTTCTTCGTGGTGGTGCAGCGCGTCTTCAGTCGCAAGAAGGCCGCCGCGAATGTCGGAAACGGGGAGATCCAGGGAGAAACCCATGCATAAGCCTTCGACCGCCGGCCTGGCGCTGGCGATGATCCTGGTGCTGTCCGGCTGCGCGACGCTCGCGCCGCGCGGCAGCGAAGTGACCCCGTCGATTCCGTCGCAATGGCCGGCGTCGCTCGCGGCCGGCGATGCCTCGCCGGCCCGGGCCGTGGCCGATGTCGCCGACATCGGCTGGCGCGAGTTCTTCCCGGACCCGCGCCTGCAAACGCTGATCACCCAGTCGCTGGACAACAACCGCGACCTGCGCGTGGCCGCGTTGAACGTGGTGCGCGCCCGCGCGCAGTACCGCATCCAGCGCGCCGACCGCCTGCCTTCGTTCAACGTGCAGGGACAGATGACCCGCAGCGGCGGCGACGTCCCGGTCAGCGAACAGTTCAGCGCCAATCTCGGCATGGCCGAGTTCGAGCTGGATCTGTTCGGCCGCGTGCGCAACCTGAGCGATGCCGCGCTGCAGAAGTATTTCGCCGAGACCGAGAACCGGCGCGGGGCGCAGCTGACGCTGGTGGCGGAAGTCGCCAACGCCTGGCTGACCCTGGGCGCGGATCGGGAACAACTGCGGATCGCCCAGGCCACCCTGGCCGCGCATGAGGACTCGTTGCGCCTGATCGAGGCACGCCACCAGCGCGGCGGCTCGTCCGCGCTCGACGTGAGCCAGGCCCGCACCCTGGTCGAAACCGCGCGCACCGACGTGGCGCGCTTCACCGGCCAGGTCGCGCAGGATCGCAACGCGCTGGTGCTGCTGGCGGGTGGCCCGGTCGAGGAAGATCTGCTGCCGCAGGACAACCTCGCCGACATCGCCGCACTGCGGCCGCTGCCGGCCGGCCTGCCGGGCGACGTGCTGCTGCGGCGCCCGGACGTGATGGCCGCCGAGCATGTGTTGCTGTCGGCGAACGCGAATGTCGGCGCCGCGCGCGCGGCGTTCTTTCCTTCCATCCAGCTGACCGGCGCCATCGGCTCGGCCTCGACCGAATTGTCCGGCCTGTTCGACGGCGGCACCCGCGCGTGGAGTTTCATCCCCCGGATCACCCTGCCGATCTTCCAGGGCGGGCGGCTGCGCGCGAACCTGGGCATGGCCACGGCCGATCAGGACATCGCGCTGGCCCAGTACGAAAAGGCGATCCAGTCCGGTTTCCGCGAAGTCGCCGACGCGCTGGCGCTGAGCGACAGCCTGGACGGGCAACTGGCCTCGCAGCGTGCGCTGGTGTCCGCCACCGAACAGGCCGAACGCCTGTCGCAGGCCCGCTACGACGCCGGCCTGGACAGCTTCCTCACCCTGCTCGACGCGCGCCGCGCCGCCTACGGTGCCCGCCAGACGCTGGTGAACACCCGGCTGGCCCAGCAATCCAATCAGGTCGCGCTGTACAAGGTGCTGGGTGGTGGCTGGCGCGAGGGCGGCCTGGCGCACATCCGACCGCAGCAGTGAGTCGAAAATGGCCCGACAAGCGCCAGCCTGATCCTCCCGCGGAAGGCGTTCAGTAGCGCGCCGCGGTCAGCGGCGCATCCGCCCACTGCCAGGCCGCGGCTTGCCGGCGCGAAGTCTCGCGCGCGGCATCGGCCTGGCCGAGTTTGGCCTGCGCCTGTGCCAGGCCGAACAGCGACCAGCCATTATCGGGATAGGTCTTCAGATCCTGGCCGAAGGCTTCCGCGGCACCTTGGGCGTCGCCGGTTTCGAGCAGTGCGGCGCCCAGATAGAGCCGTGCCGGCAGTGGCCAGTCGGCAGGTTCGTTGTAGGCCAGGGCGTCCTCGGCGGCGACAGCCTCGCGCAACGCGGCGATGCCATCCGCCGTCTTGCCCTGTCCACGCAGCAGCTCCCCGCGCAGCAGGGCGTCAGCGACCCGCAACACGCCATCGGCGTGGTTGATGTCGAAGAAGCTCACCTTCGTCATTGCCGGATCGATGGCGAGCGCGTGCAGGGCATCGGCCTCGCGCACGGCATCGGCCTCGCGCACGGCATCGGCCGGCGCGCCCTTGCGCAGGTGCGCCATGCCGCGCGCGAAGTGCCGGATGGCGGCCAGGTAGGGTGGCTCCGGCGATGTGCTGGCGTCGGCCAGGATCGCATCCCAGTCACCAAAACGGACCCGCGTGAGCAGGGGCGTGGCCACGAACTGCTGCATGAACTCCATTGGCGCCTGTCCCATCGCGGCGCGATCCGCGCGACTGGCGGTCTGTTCCGCCGCCTGCAGCGCCAAGGTGCGGGATCCGGTCAGGCCCGTGGTCATGGTGGCGAAATGCCAGTTGTGCGGCACATAGCCCAACGGGTAGACGCCGTTGCTGCCGCGGCACACCGCCAGGAAATCCTTGTCCGCGGTGGTCGCGGCGAAATTGGTCAGGGTCGCATCGTGGTAGCGGCCGACGCGGATGTAGATGTGTGCGGGCATGTGCACCAGGTGGCCCGAGCCGGGCGCCAGCGCGGCCAGCGCATCGGCGTAGCGTTCGGCACGCTGCGGCGCGGGCGAGGCTTCGACGGCATGGATGTAGTAGTGCATCGCGCCGATATGGCGCGGATTGCGCGCAAGTACCCGTTCCAGTTCGCCGAGCAGGCGCGGGGTGAATTCCGTGGGTGTGCCGTCGGTGTTCCAGTATGCCCAGGGCGACAGATCCATCAGCGCTTCCGCGTACAGGGTCGCCGCGTCGTCGTCGTCGGGAAACTGCGCGACCACCCGCGCCATCGCGTCGGCATAGGCGCGATCCAGCGGCTTGCGATCCTCCGGCGCCGGATCGGCGTAACGTGCCTGCAGGGCCTGGATCAGCGCGCGATCGGCCGGGCGTGCCGAACCGGCGAGGTGCGCGGCGCGCGCGGCGAGGGCCGTGGCGTCCTTCGCCTGCTCGGGATCCATCGGCAGGTTGATGTTCGGCCCCAGCACCAGCGCCTGGCCCCACACGCACATCGCGCATTGCGGATCGAGCCGCGCCGCCTCGGCGAATGCGCGTCCGGCCGCCTCATGGTTGAAGCCGTAGGCCATGCGCAGACCCTGGTCGAAGTAGCGTTGCGCCGCGGGCACGCGGATGGCCACGTCGCGATGCAGATCGCCGAAGGTGTCGAACAGGGGCAGGGCTGCGGAGGCGCGGGGCGCGGGCGCGGCCTCGGTGGCCGCCTCGCGGCTTGAATCGCAGCCGGCCAGCAGCAGCGTCGCCAGCAGTGGCAGGAGCAAGGAACGACGGATCATCGCGGTCTCCCCAGGCGGTGTACAAGTCACCAACGGCGTCAGTGAGCCGAAAGCGGACAGGACAGCCAGGCAGGTCGAGGGAACCAAGAGAAGATGGGTTGCGCCAAGGGTGCTGCCAGAGTCCGCAGGCATTGCCACAGGCTGGGCGTTTGCGTCCGGTCGGCGTCCCTGCCGCCGAGGGCTGGGAGAAAATGGCGCGCCCGGAGGGATTCGAACCCCCGACCAATGGCTTCGGAAGCCACTACTCTATCCGGCTGAGCTACGGGCGCGCAGACGGCATAGCTTACCCGAACCCAGCGCGCAGCCCAATGGCCGGCGGCGGAACGCGTGAAATCCCGGGGCCGTGCAACGCGGGGACGGCGGTCCGCCGTCGCCGGGGCGGTAAGATCGGCCGATGGCCCCGCCGGCCAGGATGCAGGCGGGCGCCATCGCCTCCACCGACATGCGCCGAAGATGGGCTACGAACGTTTTGAAGCTTCCCCGACGCCGCGCTGGCGCGAGCGTCTGGGCCAATACTGGAAACTGACCCGCGGCGATCGGCCGATCGGCGTGCTGTTGCTGCTGTGGCCGACCTGGTGGGCGCTGTGGCTGGCGGCCGGCGGCACGCCGCCGTGGTGGATCCTGTTCGTGTTCACCGCCGGCGTCTGGCTCACCCGTTCGGCCGGTTGCGTGATCAACGACTACGCCGACCGCTGGCTGGATCCGCATGTCGAGCGCACCAAGGGGCGACCGCTGGCGACCGGCGTGGTGAGCGGTCGCGAGGCGCTGATGGTGTTCGCGGCGCTGATGATCGCCGCATTCGCGCTGGTGCTGACGATGAACGCGCTGACCATCGGCATGAGCGTCGTCGGGCTGTTCCTGGCGGCCAGCTATCCCTATCTCAAGCGCTACACGCATCTGCCGCAGGTGTACCTGGGCATGGCGTTCGGCTGGGGCATCCCGATGGCGTTCGCGGCCGTACAGGGCGAAGTGCCACCGATTGGCTGGGTGCTGTATGGCGCCAACATCCTGTGGTCGACCGCCTACGACACCTGGTACGCGATGGTCGATCGCGACGACGACATCCGCATGGGTTCCAGATCCACCGCGATCCTGTTCGGCGATCTGGATCTGGTCATCCAGGGCGTGCTGTACGCGCTGGTGTTCCTGGCATTGGCGCTGGTCGGCCGACAGGCGGATCTGGGACTCTGGTACTGGGCCGGGCTGGGCGTGGCGGTCCTGCTGGTGGCCTACGAATTCCTCATCGCGCGCCACCGCGAGCGCGGGCCGTGTTTCCGCGCATTCCTGCACAACAATTGGGTGGGCGCGGCGGTGTTCGCGGGCATCGCGCTGCACTTCACGCTAGGCAGCGGCTAGGGCGACGCGCCGAAGGTGGGGTCACCGCCTCCGGCGCGCGCGGGCGGGATCAGCCCACGGATTGGAGGCGCTTGAGCCGGAACGCGACGATCAGCTGCAATACGCCGTAGATCAACGCACCCACGGCGATCCACACCGCGATGGTGATCATTCCGATGCCCGGCCGCGCCAGGAAAAGCACGCCCAGCAGCATCGCCAGCACGCCGCTGAGCGCCAGCAACCACTCGCCATTGATCAGCTTGCGTACCTGGATGGCGAACACGATGCGGGCGATGCCGGCGATGATCAGCCAGATGGCCAGCAGCCACAGCATCGCTTCGGCCATCTGCGCCGGCTGGGTGATGGCCAGCACGCCGAAGCCGATGGATATCAATGCATAGAGAATCAGCAGCCAGTTCGGCAATGCGATGTCCTTGCGGAAAATGCTGAGCAGGCTGACGATGCCATCGGCCAGCGACAGCACGCCGAACGCCAGCACCAATGCCAGCACCGAGCGGCCGGGCCACAACAAGGTGACCACGCCGAATACCAGCGCCAGCACGCCATAGAGCAGGAACACCCACCAGCCACGTGCGGCATTCGCCAACAGATTGCTGCCCATTTCCTTCTCCTTTCCGGGAAAGCCGGGCCACGAATACGCCCGGTGCGGGAAGCCGTCAAGTCGTGGCTTCCGTCCCGCAGGGAAACTGTGGGCGGCCCGGTCCGAATCAGGGCTTGGCGCGATACGGCACGTAGGTTGCGCTGGCGAGCTTCCAGTGGCCGCCGTCGCGGCGGAATTCGAATACCGTGCGCAACTGCTTCTGCTGCTCGGCGCCCTGGATGCGCAGCTTCGCGGTGTTCAAGGCGATGAGTCGCGCGTGATCGCCGTCGACGTGGACCTGTGGTTCCCCCAGGCTCGCCGACACCGGCTCCACGCCCTTGGCCAGCATCTGTTCGCGGGCCTGCGGCGCATAGAAGCCCAGTACCTCGTCGCGCGTATCGACATCGCCCACCGGCGAGACCTCGACGTAGTCCGATGCCAGCACCCTGTCCAGCGCGGGAACGTCGAAACGGATCTGGGCATCGAGCACCGACTGGGCCAATGCGCGCAACGTGGCGTCGTCATCGGCGGCGAAGGCGGCGGTGGATGTCACGCACAGCGACAGGCCAAGCAACAGCGGGCGAACCTTCATGGAGGGAAACTCCCGGGGATGTCCCGCGGA
Organism: Pseudoxanthomonas beigongshangi; assembly: GCF_016820515.1. Taxonomy (GTDB): domain Bacteria; phylum Pseudomonadota; class Gammaproteobacteria; order Xanthomonadales; family Xanthomonadaceae; genus Pseudoxanthomonas_A; species Pseudoxanthomonas_A beigongshangi. Next base: position 28,221 of record NZ_JADHDV010000006.1, read on the forward strand.
ATGTGCGCCACCGCGTGCGTCCGCGCACCTGCCGGAAGTCCGGTCACGGCACGCGCGCGCAGACCCAGGCATCGACCCGCGCGACCCCGGCTCGCCGCAGCGCGGTGGCGGCGGCATGCAGGGTCTGTCCGGTCGTCATCACGTCATCGACCAGGGCCACGTGGTCCGGCAGCTTCGCGGCGTCTGCCGCGTGGAAGGCCCCGCGCAGGTTACGGCAACGCCCGTGGACATCCAATTCGGACTGCGGCGCGGTATTGCGAACCCGCCGCAGCGCCCCGGGCAGCAGCGGCAGATCCAGCCGCCGCGCCAGCGGCCGGGCCAACTCCAGCGCCTGGTCATAGCCCCGTTGGCGCAGGCGATCGCGGTGCAGTGGCACCGGCACCAGCGCGTCCGGCCTGGGCTGTGCGGCCAGCGACGCGGCCATCAGCCCGGCCAGCAGTCGCCCCGCCGCCAGATCGCGGTGGAATTTCAGCCGGGGCAGCAGCCGGTCGAGCGGAGCCGCGTACAGGAATACCGCGTGGGTCGCTTCCAGCGGCAGTGGCCGACGCAGGCATTGGCCGCACCGGCCGGGTGTCGGCAGCGGCAGCGCGCAACGGTCGCATGCGGCTTGGTTCCAGGGAAGGGAATCGAGGCAGATGGGGCACAAATCAATGCCGTTGCCGCCATTTTCGCGGCAAACGAGGCAGCGAGGAGGAAGCAGGGCATGGCCCAGCGAGGTCAGCCAGTTGTCAACTTTCATCGCGTCCTTGCGGTTGACAGGGTGGGGCGGGATTTCCAGACTGACCGACTTTATCCCCGCGAGCCTGCGATGTCCGCTCACATTGAAACGCCCGAACTCCGCCATGACTGGCAGCGCGAAGAGCTGCTGGCCCTGTTCGACCTGCCCTTCCCGGAACTGTTGTTCCGGGCGGCGACGGTGCATCGCGCCCATTTCGACCCGGCCGAGGTGCAGGTCTCGACCCTGCTGTCGGTGAAGACCGGCGGTTGCCCGGAGGATTGCGCCTACTGTCCGCAGGCGCAGCGCTACGACACCGGCGTGAACGCGCAGAAGCTGATGGAAACCGATGAGGTGCTGGCCAGGGCGCGCCAGGCCAAGGCCGCCGGCGCCTCGCGGTTCTGCATGGGCGCGGCCTGGCGTTCGCCGAAGGATCGCGACATCCCGAAGGTCGCCGAGATGATCCGCGAGGTGAAAGCGCTGGGACTGGAGACCTGCGCGACCCTGGGCATGCTCAGCGGCCCGCAGGCCAGCGCGCTGAGGGACGCCGGGCTGGACTACTACAACCACAACCTAGATACCGCGCCGGAGTTCTACGGCGACATCATCCGCACCCGCGAATACCAGGATCGCCTGGACACCCTGGCGCACGTGCGCGATGCCGGCATGAAGACCTGCTGCGGCGGCATCGTCGGCATGGGCGAATCGCGCGACCAGCGCGCCGGCCTGCTGCAGGCGCTGGCCAACCTGCCGGCGCATCCGGATTCGGTGCCGATCAACCGGCTGGTGCAGGTGGCGGGTACACCGCTGCACGGCACGGCAGAACTGGACCCGTTCGAGTTCGTGCGCACGATCGCGGTCGCGCGCATCGTGATGCCGCGTTCGATGGTGCGGCTGTCGGCGGGTCGCGAGGCGATGAGCGACGAGTTGCAGGCGCTGTGCTTCAGCGCTGGCGCCAACTCGATCTTCTACGGCGAGAAACTGCTGACCACCGGCAACCCCGATACGGAGCGCGACCTTGCCCTGTTTGCCCGGCTGGGCCTGCGGCCGATGGCGGTACAGGTGGAAAATTTTGACGACAGTCACAGAAGTAATGTTACCGGCGGCGCTACGGTGCACGCCGACATCACCGCGCCGGCCGCCTGCTGCGACCACGCGGCGTAGTCGGTTGTGCTCAGGGGGAATCTGGCAGACAGGCACGGCGCCGCAACGGCGTCGTCGGCGTGCGTCGTGTTTCCGGCCGTGCGGCGCAATTGAGGAAATCCCTTCGCCGTTCCGATGCCAGGCTGCCGTCCGCCATGACCCGTCCCGATCTGCTTGAACGCGTCCAGAACCAGCGCAAGCTCCGCGCCGCGCAGGGACGCTCGCGCGTGCGCCGTACCGTCACCCGCCGCGACGGCGTGCGGGTGGAGGTCAATGGCCGCTGGCTGACCGAATTCGCCGGCAACGACTATCTGGGCCTGTCGCGGCAGTTCGAGGTGCAGAGCGCACTGCAGGACGCGGCCGGCCGCGAAGGCGCGGGCGCCGGTGCTTCCCATCTGATCACCGGGCACCACCTCGCCCACGAGGCACTGGAACAGGACGTCGCCGACTGGCTGGGCTATCCGCGCGGATTGCTGTTCGGCAGCGGCTTCCTGGCCAACCTCGCCGTCCAGCAGGCCTTGTTGGAGGATGGTGACGTGTGCGTGCAGGACCGGCTCAACCACGCCAGCCTGATCGACGCGACCCGCCTGGCGGGCTGCAAGCTGCGCCGCTACCCGCACCTGGATCCGGAAGGCGCGATGCGCCAGCTGCGGCAGGCGCCGGAAGGCGCGGCGATGCTGGTTACCGATGGCGTCTTCAGCATGGATGGCGATGTCGCATCGCTGCGCGCATTGAGTTTGGTGGCGCGGATGCAGCAGGCCCTGCTGTACGTGGACGACGCGCACGGCGTGGGCGTGCGCGGCCCGGATGGGCGCGGCAGCGTCGCCGAGGCGCGGATGGGCGTGGACGAGGTGCCGCTGCAACTGGTGACGCTGGGCAAGGCGCTGGGCGGCTACGGCGCGGTGGTGGTGGGCAGCGAAACGTTGATCCAGCACCTCGCGGAAACCGCGCGACCGTACATCTACACCACGGCGCTGCCGCCGGCGCTGGCCGCCGCCGCCCGGGTGGCGGTGCGGCATGCGCGCCGGGATCACTGGCGCCGGGAGAAGCTGCAAGGCTTGGTGGACCGTTTCCGCACCGCCGCGCAGGGGCGCGGGCTGGAGCTGATGGCTTCGGACACGCCGATCCAGCCGGTGCTGTGCGGCAACGAGGCCAATGCGCTGGCACTGTCCTCGGCGCTGGAAAGCGCCGGCTTCTGGGTGCCGGCGATCCGGCCGCCGACCGTGCCGGAAGGCAAGGCGCGCTTGCGTGTCACCCTGTCGGCGTTGCACGCGCCGCAGGACGTGGACCAACTGGTCGATGTGCTGGCGCGTTCGTGGGAAGCGGTGCGCCGCATCCGCAACGTCGGCACCTGAACCCGCGGTGGCCGCCTGCGCGGCCGCCGTTCCCGAATCGGCGACAATGGGCGCCGTCTTTTCCCGTCGGTTGCGCCGGCGGCTTCCAGCTCCGTAACGCATGCATATCGAAGTCGTGGGCCACGGCCCTTCGCTGGTTCTGATTCATGGCTGGGCCCTGCACGGCGGCGTGTTCGCGCCGCTGGTCGAACGCCTGGTGGATCGCTGCACCCTGCATCTGGTCGATCTGCCGGGCCACGGCCACAGCCGGGAGTCGGCCACGCCGCTGGAACTGCAGGCATGCGCGACGGAAATCCTCGCGCGCACGCCGCCGGCGATCTGGCTGGGCTGGTCGCTGGGTGGCCTGTTCGCGATGCAGGCGGCGGTATCGTCGCCGCAGGTGCTGGGGCTGGCGCTGATCGCCGCGACCCCGCGCTTCGTGCGTGACGCGGACTGGCCGCACGCGGTCGAGTCCACGGTGTTCCACCAGTTCGGCGAGGAACTGCGGCGCGACTATCGCGGCACGCTGGAACGCTTCCTGGCGCTGGACACGATCGGTTCCGAACATGCGCGCGAGGAACTGCGCACGCTCAAGCAGACCTTGTACGCGCGCGGCGAGCCCGCGCCGGAAGCGTTGCAGCAGGGCCTGCGGTTGCTCGAACAGGTCGATCTGCGCGACGCGCTCGCCGGCCTGGCGATGCCCAGCCTGTGGATCTCCGGCCGCCGCGACCGGCTAGTGCCGGCGGCGGGCATGCGCGACGCCGCAGCGCTGGCGCCGTGGGGTCTGCACGTGAACATCGCCGGTGGCGGGCATGCGCCCTTCCTCGGCCATGCCGACCAGGTCGCCCGCGAGTTGATCGACTTCCTCTCCGCCGTCGGCCACGCGTCCGCCGGCTCCAGGACATGACCCGTCCAGGTCATTCCCCGCACCCGATTACAATCCGAAGATGAGTTCCCAGTTCGATCACCGCCACATCCGTCGCGCCTTCTCGCGCTCGGCCGCCGGCTACGACGCCGTCGCCGTGCTCCAGCACGAAGTCGAGAAACGCCTGCTGGAATCGCTGGACTATCTGGGCGATCGCGCGCCGAAGCTGGCGGTCGACGTGGGCAGCGGGCCGGGCCATGCCGCCGCGGCGATGCACAAGCGCTGGCCGAAGGCGCAGGTGGTGGCGCTGGACCTGGCCCTGCCGATGCTGCGCGAAGCGAAGAAGCAGGCGGGCTGGTGGAAACCGTTCGCGCGCGTATGCGCCGACGCGCGCGCGCTGCCGCTGGCCGAGGGCAGCGTCGACGTGCTGTTCTCCAACCTGTGCCTGCAATGGGTGGAGGATCTGCCGGCGGTGTTCGCCGGGTTCCGCCGCGTGCTCAGGCCGGGCGGGTTGCTGCTGTGCTCGACCTTCGGTCCGGATACGTTGCAGGAACTGCGCGACGCTTTCGCCCACGCCGACGACACGCCGCACGTCAGCCGCTTCACCCCGATCGCGCAGTTCGGTGACGCCTTGATGATGTCGGGCTTCCGCGATCCGGTGCTGGATCGGGATCGCTTCACCCTGACCTACGCGGACCTGCCGGCGTTGATGCGCGAACTGCGCGCGATGGGCGCGACCAACGCGATGAGTGCGCGCCGCCACACCCTGACCGGCCGCCGCCGCTTCGCCGCCGCCAGCGCGGCGTACGAACCGCTGCGTGGCGCCGACGGCAAGCTGCCCAGCACCTGGGAAGTCATCTACGCCCACGCCTGGGCACCGGAGCCGGGCGCGCCGATTCGCGGGCAGGGCGAGGAAATCGCCAGCGTGCCGGTGTCGCGGATTCCGATCCGCCGACGCGGGGAGTAGCGCCGGCGGATTGCGCCCACTGTGTCGGGTGAGGCGCATGGCGGATGCCGGTTTTGCCGTCATGCACGGCAGGAGATGCGGAGCCTTCCCTGATCCCGCGCAAATCCCCGTCGCCCGCTGGAGCGGGCGCCCATCCCCTTTTTGCTTTCAACAGCCGAATGGCTGATCAAGGGGGCTCTCCAAGATTGCGTCCGAACCGAAGTACCCGCCTTTCCTCCCCCTTCGCAGAAGGGGGACCGAGGGGGATTTGCTGTTCGCTCTCGCTGAAACCAGCCGCGTACTACTGGCTCACCTGCGCTATCCAGCCTGCAGGTTGTAGTCACTCGAACCGACGCACCCTCCTTTCCTCCCCCTTCTGCGAAGGGGGACCGAGGGGGATTTGCTGTTCGCTCTCGCCTGAACCCGCCGCCGTGCTACTGGCTCACCTGCGTAATCCAGTCCTGCAGGTTGTAGTCATTCGAACCGACGCACCCGCCGTTCCTCCCCCTTCTGCGAAGGGGGACCGAGGGGGATTTGCTGTTCGCTCTCGCCGGAACCCACCGCCGTGCTACCGGCTCACCTGCGCTATCCAGTCCTGCAGGTTGTAGTAATTGGTGACCCGGGCAATCCGGTCATCGCGGATATCGAAGAACGCGCCGCCGGGCAGCACGTAGGCCTGTCCCTTGGCCGGCGGCAGGCCTTCGTCGGTGTTGAGGTATTCGCCGTGCACCACGTACTCGGCGGCCGCGCGATCGCCATCCAGCGAAGCAAGCACCACGATGTCGCGCAACTTCTCGCGGTAGCTGGCGTTCATCCGGCCCAGGAATGCCGCGAAGGCTTCGCGTCCGGTTTCGCGCGCGCCCTGGTTGAGATCGTGCACGACATCGTCGGCAAGCAGCGCCAGCATGCCGTCCCAGTCGGCCCGGTTGAAGGCCGCGTAGTAAGTCAGCACCAGTTCGGTGGCGCGATCCTGCCTGCGGTTGCCGTCGATCTTCATGGGCGTGGCCTCGTCCGGAGCAAACCCGGATGATACTCCCGGCATGCGTCCACGGCGCTCATCGTGATTGCGGCAGCCGATCGCGGTGGAAGAAGTACACCTCGGCCAGCAGGAAACGCCAGCGGGTGGTGAAGCTGCGGAAGCGGGTGGTCGGCGTGGGCGATCCCAGCGCGTCGATGCCCTGTTCGTGGCTGATGCGCAAAGCGCGCGCCATGTGCAGCGGATCGCTGACCACGATCGCGCTGCGCAGATCATGGGTCTGCATCAGCGCCGCGGCCTGGCGCAGGTTCTCATGGGTATTGCGGGACACCGATTCGATCAGGATGGCCCTGGCCGGCACGCCCTGGCGGATGGCGTAGCGGCGACCGACCTGCGATTCGGAAAAACGCGCACCGGAGCCGCCGTAGCCGCCGGTGAAGATCAGGGTCCTGGCCATGCCCCGCTTGTACAGGTCGATGCCGTGGCGGATGCGCTCTTCGAACACCGGAGAAGGCTTGGCGTCGTAGGCGGCCGCGCCCAGCACGATGATGGCGTCGGCCGGGGCGGCCTGATCGCGCTGGCCCACCCAGCTGATGTAGCCGGCCACGCCGGCCAGCCACAGCAGCAGCAACATCAGCAGGCGCCACGTCCAGCCCCAGAATCCCCTGCGCCGCTTGCGGCGCGCCCCGCCCATGCTCACGCCGGCCCCCAGGGCAGGGCGTCGAGATCGACATTGCCGCCGGACAACACCAGCCCGACCCGTTGCCCGGCGAAGCGTCCGCGATGTTTCAGCAGCGCCGCCAGCACCAGCGCCGAGGAGGGTTCGACGACCAGCTTGAGACACTGCCAGAGCAGGCGCATCGCCGAGATCGTTTCCGCATCGTCGGCCACCAGCACCTGCACCCCGTGCTGGCGCAGGGCGGCGAAATTGGGTTCGCCGACGAGGGTGCGCAGGCCGTCGCAGATGGTGTCCGGCGTGAAAGCGTCCACGCGCCGACCGGCCACCAGCGAGCGCGCGGTGTCGTCGGCGCCGGTCGGTTCGGCCGCATAGATCCGGCAATCCGGTGCGACCCGCGCGGTGGCGATCGCGGTGCCGGTGCTCAGGCCGCCGCCGCCCACCGGGGTCATCACCGCGTCGAACGCGCCGTGGCTGTTGTGCAATTCCAGGATGGCGGTGCCCTGCCCCGCAATCACCGCCGGATGGGTGAACGGATGGATCAGCTGTGCGCCGGTTTCGGCCTGCACCCGCGCGCAGGCCGCCTCGCGCGCGGCCTGGGTGGGCGCGCAGCGATGGATGGTCGCGCCATAGCGCTGGATGGAAGCCAGCTTGGCGGCCACGGCGCCCTCGGGCACGACCACGTGGCAGGGGATGCCGCGGGTGCGCGCGGCCAGCGCGAGGGCGCCGCCGTGGTTGCCGGAAGAATGGGTGACCACACCGCGCCGGGCGTCGGCTTCGGGCAGCGACCACACGGCATTGCAGGCGCCGCGGAACTTGAACGCGCCGCTGCGCTGCAACGGTTCGGCCTTGAAGAACAGGGAGCAGCCGGCCAGTTCGTCGAGTTCGCGCGAGTGCAGGACCGGCGTGGTGTGGGCGTGGGGCGCGATGCGCGCGGCGGCGGCCAGGATGTCGTCGAACGTGGGCAGGGTGTGCGGCATGGCAACAGGTTAACGCACCGCCCGGCCCGGCTGGATGGAGGGGACGGGCAACGGCAGGTAAAGCCCCCGGCCCGCGATGGCCAGGGTTAAGCACGGATTCAATCCGCCGGCCCGATGCTGGCAGTCGCTGGAAAAGTCAGGGGCCGCACATGAAACCAAGACTGCTGATCATCGCTGCGCTCGCCGCGGCCGCACTGAGCGGTTGCGCGACGTACGACCATGTCGGCGCCAGCGCGGCCGGAGGCTATTACCAGGGCCGCCCGGTGGTCCGTTATTACGACGCCTACGGCTATCCGGTGTACGGCGGCTATTACGGCGGTTACTACAACCGGCCCTCCTACTACGGCCGTCAGCCGTATTACGGCTACTACGGTCCGTACTACCCCTATTACCCGCCGCCGGTGCATCGTCCGCGTCCGGGCCATGACCACGGCGGCTACCGGCCGCCGCCGGGCAGCGGTCCGGGCGGCAACCGTCCGGCGCCCTGGCGCGATCCGACCCGGGGCGCCTGGCGCGAGCACGGCCAGCAGCCGGCGGTCCCGGGCCAGCCGCCCCGACGGGTGAGTCCCGGCATGCCGCCGAGGGTCTCGCCAGGGGCTCCGCCACGGGTCTCGCCAGGCGCGCCGTCGCGGCCGCAGTCGATGCCGCGCAGCATCAACGAGCGTCCGGCCGGGGCGCCGCGAATCCAGCCCCGCGGCGGACGGGTCCGGGTCATCGAGAACTGATCCAGGGGGGCAGGCCGCCGGCCGTCGGGCCGTTGGAACCGAAGTTGACCGGTTGCGTCGCTTTCTGACGTCACAGGCGATAAAGGTTCCATGTCGACGTCCGGTGGGGAGTTCTGGATCCCCCCTGTTCCGGTCCCTGCCGGGCGTCGGCGCCCCTTCAAACCCGGCTCCGGCCGGGTTTTTCATTGGCCGACGCGGTATCCTTCGCGCACAAAAAAGGGCCGGCAGTCCCCCGACTACCGGCCCCCGGCATCCCCGCTGTGCGCATGGCTGGCCCCTGTTCCAATCCCAGCCCACGCCCCTGTCGCTTGCCACATCGGGTGCCACGGGTATTTCGCAGGAAGCGTGCCAATCCGGCACCACCCGGCCCGGCGACTCCACCGCGAACGCCGGCCTCCCAGGCTGAACACGAACCATGAACCACGATTTCTACCGCTACGACGTCATCATCATCGGCGGCGGCCACGCCGGCACCGAGGCCGCGCTTGCCGCGGCCCGCGCCGGCGCGCGCGCGCTGTTGCTGACCCACAACGTCGAGACCGTCGGCGCGATGAGCTGCAATCCGGCCATCGGCGGCATCGGCAAGGGTCACCTGGTCAAGGAAATCGACGCGCTGGGCGGGGTGATGGCATGGGCCGCCGACCGTGCCGGCATCCAGTGGCGCACCCTCAACGCGTCCAAGGGTCCGGCGGTGCGGGCGACCCGCTGCCAGGCCGACCGCGCGCTGTACCGTCGCGCCATCCGCAGCGCGGTGGAGGCCCAGCCCAACCTGACCGTGTTCCAGGCGGCGGTGGACGATTTGATCATCGAGAACGAAAGCGTGCGGGGTGCGGTCACCCAGACCGGGCTGCGTTTCCATGCACCCGCGGTGGTGCTGACCGCCGGCACCTTCCTGGCCGGCAAGATCCACGTCGGCGAGACCCAGTACGCCGCCGGCCGCGCCGGCGACCCGCCGGCCACCGCGCTGGCGCACAAGCTGCGCGAAGGCCGCTTCGTCGTCGATCGGCTGAAGACCGGCACGCCGCCGCGCATCGATGGCCGCACGCTGGACTACGCGGTGATGGAGGAACAGCCGGGTGACGATCCGATGCCGGTGATGTCCTTCATCGGCGACGTCGCCGATCATCCCGCGCAGGTGTCGTGCTGGATCACCCACACCAGCGAGCGCACCCACGAGATCATCCGCAACGCGCTGCACCGCTCGCCGCTGTACACCGGCCAGATCGAGGGCATCGGTCCGCGCTACTGCCCGTCCATCGAAGACAAGGTGGTGCGTTTCGCCGAGAAGGCCAGCCACCAGATCTTCGTCGAGCCGGAGGGCCTGGACGTCGTGGAGATCTACCCCAACGGTATTTCCACCTCGCTGCCGTTCGACGTGCAGCTGGATCTGGTGCGCAGCATCCGCGGCTTCGAGCAGGCCCACATCACCCGTGCCGGTTATGCCATCGAATACGACTTCTTCGACCCGCGCGGGCTGAAGTCCTCGCTGGAGACCAAGGCCGTCGCCGGCCTGTTCTTCGCCGGCCAGATCAACGGCACCACCGGTTACGAGGAAGCCGCCGCGCAGGGCCTGATCGCCGGCCTCAATGCCGCCCGTTTCGTGCAGCAGCGGGAGGCGTGGTCGCCGCGCCGCGACGAAGCCTATATCGGCGTGCTGATCGACGATCTGATCACCCACGGCACCAACGAGCCCTACCGCATGTTCACCAGCCGCGCCGAATACCGGCTGCAGCTGCGCGAGGACAACGCCGACCAGCGGCTGACCGGCGTCGGCCGCGAACTGGGCCTGGTCGACGACGCGCGCTGGGCGCGCTTCAGCGCCAAGCAGGAAGCGGTCGAGCGCGAGACCGCGCGCCTGCACGCGCTCTGGGCCACGCCGAACAACGCGCTGGGGCGCGAGCTGGAAGCGGTGCTGGGCGTGGCGGTGAGCCGCGAGACCAACGCGCTGGATCTGATCAAGCGTCCCGAACTGGACTACGCCAAGCTGATGCGGGTACCCGCGCTGGGACCGGCGGTCGACGACGCCAAGGTCGCCGAGCAAGTGGAAATCGGCGTCAAGTACGCCGGATACCTGGACCGCCAGCGTGAGGAAATCGAACGCCAGCAGCGCAACGAGTCCACCCCGATTCCGGCCGGTTTCGACTTCGCCGGCGTGCACGGCCTGTCGGCCGAGGTGCAGCAGAAACTGGCGCGCGTGCAGCCGCAGACCGTCGGCCAGGCCCAGCGCATCCCCGGCATGACCCCCGCCGCGATCTCGCTGCTGCTGGTGCATCTCACCCGCGCGCGGCGCGCGCAGGTGGCGTGAAGCACGAGGCTTGAACGCAAGCCGATATCGAACAGGAAACCACGTGACGCAAACGGAAACGGACATCCACCCCATTGCGCCGGAGAAACGGGCCGCCATCCTCGCAGCCCTGGCGGACATCGAACGAGAACACGATGTCCGGGTCGTGTTCGCCTGCGAATCCGGCAGCCGTGGCTGGGGGTTTTCGTCGCCGGACAGCGACTACGACGCGCGTTTCATCTATGTGCATCGCGCGGAGTGGTACCTGACCGTGAACGAGCGGACGCGTCCGGGGGCTCCCCAGCGGGATGTGATCGAGCTTCCGATTGACGGTGAACTGGACGTCAGCGGCTGGGATCTGCGCAAGGCACTGCGCCTGCTGTCCAAATGCAATCCCACGCTGTCCGAATGGCTGCGTTCGCCGATCGTCTATCTTGAGGACGGAAAGATCGTCGGAGGACTCCGCGAACTGGCGCAGAGCCACTATTCACGGCTTGCGGCGTGGCATCACTATCACAGCATGGCGAAGACCACTTTCCGTAGCCATTTGAGCGGCGATCGCATCCGCACGAAGAAGTATCTGTACGTCCTGCGCCCGATCCTGGCCTGCCTGTGGATCGAGAAGTCGGAGCAACCGCCGCCGATGGCCTTCGAGACCTTGCTGGATCAGCTGTTGCCGCATGGGCCGGTACGCGAGGCCATTGATGCGTTGTTGGTGGTGAAGCGGACCAGCGGCGAGATTGCCGATGGGCCGCGCGTTCCGGCGATCAGCGACTTCATCGAAATGCAACTGGAACGAATGGGGCGGGATGCTGTGCACCTGCCCGTGCGCGAGGCGGATGAAGAGCCACTCGACACGTTTTTCCGCCAGGCAATCGGCTTCTCCGCGCGCTAGTGGCGGGCCGGCCGGGGCCGAACCCGCCATTGCCGGCTTACTCCGCCGGCAGCCCCATTTCCTTCAGCAGGTGCGGGGCCGCGTAGACCTTGGACATCAGCCAGCGCATGTAGCGCATGTCCACGTGCACGGCGCGCTTGTAGCGCGGATCGAACATCCAGCTGGCGCTGACCGACTCCCAGTTGCTGTCGAAGTTCAGGCCGATCAGCTGGCCGCGCGCGTTGAGCACGGGAGAACCCGAGTTGCCGCCGGTGGTGTCCAGGTTGGTCAGGAAGTTGACCGTCTGGGTCTTCAGCGCGGGATCGGCGGTGCTGCCGAAGTCGCCCTTGGCGATCGCCGCCAGCAGTGGCTTGGGCGCATCGAACGGTACCGTGTCGGTGTTCTTCTCGACGATGCCGGCCACGGTGGTCACCGGCGAGTAGGTGACGCTGTCGCGCGGATGCAGCGATTCCACCTTGCCGTAGCTGACCCGCAGGGTGCTGTTGGCGTCCGGGTAGACCGAACGTCCCTGGCTGCGGTACCAGCCGGTCAGCGCCTGCATGTAGGCCGGGCGCAGGCGCAGCAGATCGCCGTCGCGCTGCTTGCGCTCGTTCTCGATGCGCAGCAGCGCCGGCTGCAGCTGCGCGGCGAGCGCCAGCAACGGATCGGTCGAGCCGGTGATCGCGGCCGGTTCGGCTTTCAGCAGGCCGACGCGGGTTGCTTCCTCACCCAGCGCGGTGCCGCCGTAGACACGCGCGAGGGTGGCTTCCAGGCTGGCGGCGTCGCGACCGAAGGCCGCGTCGAATTCCGGCAGGCGCTGCGCATCGGGCAGCTTCTGGTAGCGGCCGACCAGCTCGGTCAGGAAGGCGCGCTCCATGCCGGCGTCGTAGCGGCGCTGGACCTGCTTCAACTGGCCCTCGATGAGGGCGAGGTCGCGATCCTGGTAGCCGCCTTCGCGATCCGCGTCGGCCTTGCCGCGTTCCAGCGCCAGCCGCTGCAGGGTAATCGCGCTGCGCAGCAGCTGGGTGCGGCCGTCGATCATGCCGACCAGCATGTCGCGCTCGCGCATGGCGCTGGCCTGGTCGAGCAGCGCCTGCGCCTGATCGATGCGCGCGCGCGTCGACGTGGCGTCGCCGCCCGACTTCGCCAGCCACGCATACATCGCCTTCTCGGCGTCGGCGCGGACCTGGATGGCGTTGCTGCGGCGCAGGCCTTCCAGTTCACCGCTGAAGCGCTTGCTGCTGTTCTTCAGGCCGGACAGCTGGCTGGCGTACTTCACGCCGGCTTCCGGATCCGCCTTGCCGCGCTGCTGGACGATGCCGATCAGCGCGTCCAGCACTTCGACGTTGGCCGGCAGGCCCCATTCGATGCGCTCCTTGAACTCGCTGGCGAAGCGGTGGCGGTAGGTGATGCCGGGATAGCCGGCGAGCATCGCGAAATCGCCTTCCTTCGGGCCATCGAGCGCGACCTGCAGGTGCGCGGGTGCGCGGTAGGGCACGTTGTCCGGGCTGTACGCCGCCGGCTTGCCATCCTTGCCGACGTAGGCGCGCAGCAGGGTGAAGTCGCCGGTATGGCGCGGCCACATGAAGTTGTCGATCTCGTCGCCGTAGTTGCCGATCGCGCGTGGCGGTGCGTACACGAGGCGGATATCGCGCAGTTCCAGCTGCTTGATACGGTAGAAATCGGCGCCGTAGTACATGGTGGCGACGCTGCAGCGCATGCCCGCCTCGCGCTCGCACTCGCTGACGATGCGCTTGTTGGCGCGATCCACCGCGTCGTAGTACTCGCGACCGGTCTTGCCGGCGGCATCGCGCATCACGTCATCGGTCACGCGATCGAAACCGACGGTCACCAACACCCGGTAGTCGGGATTGGCCGGAAGCTCGGCGGCGCGATCGCCGGCGATGTAGCCCTGATCGATCAGGTTCTTCTCCGGCCTGGAGTTGTACTGGATCACGCCGTAGGCGACGTGGTGGTTGGTCAGCACCAGGCCATCGGCGGAGACGAACGCGCCGGTGGCGCCGCCGACCTTGACCACCGCGTTGAGCGGCGGCCGGGTCAGGTCGGCCAGCGCGGCCGGATCGCCCTCGAAACCCGCCTGGCGCAGCGGCGCGGCCAGCTGCGGCAGCTGCGAGGGCATCCACATGCCCTCGTTGGCCTGCGCGGGCAGGGCCAGGGCGATGCCCAGGGCCAGGGCGGTGAAGGGCGTGCGTGCGCTCATGGGCGGGAATCCTCGGAAAAGACAGCCTGCGACGATAGCGGCCCGCGCCGCGCGGGGCAATTGCGATCGCCGCATGGGCGCCTCAGTCCGCGGCGAGCACCACCGGCTGGCCGATGAACTCCCCGTAGCGTCTGGCGGCCCGCGCGAGCGCAGGCCGGTCCGCCTTGCGCAGGGGTCGCAACGGCGTCAGCGAGAGCGTGGCGCCCTGCCGGTCCAGCGTGCGCTTCCACAGTGCGTTGACGCGGCCGTCGACGATCAGGCTGGGGTTGACCAGCCCGTTGATGCCGACCACCTGCCGGTTGTGCGCGGCGTCCAGCGCGGCGCTGCGGTCCTTGTAGCCGACCAGGTATTCGTCGAACGGCGGCAGCAGGTGCACCGCCGGGACCGCTCGCGCGGGCGCCGACGGCGATTCGGTGAACCAATGCCGGACGCCGTCGTAATCATGGTGCGAAAGGGTCGGCTTTGCGCCATCCACCGCCGCCTGTGCATCGCGCACGGTCAGGCCCGACCACCAGGCCAGATCGTGCACGGTGGCCGGACCGTGTCCGGCGAAGTAGCGCCGCGCCAGTTCCGCCAGCGCCGCATCGCGGTCGAGGATCGCGGTGCGTGGAATCCATTCGTCCAGCAGCACGAACGTCGGCTGCTTGCCCTCACGTGGCCCCTGGCAGATCAGGCCCTCATGGGCGAGTCGACCCAGGATGTGCAGGCCGCGTTGCCCTTCGGTGTCGACTTTCCGGTCGGCCAATGCTTCGTAGAGCGCGCCACGGGTCAGCTGCCTGCCGCCTTCGAGCAGTCGCGTGACCACCTCGGCACAGCGGCCCGTCGTGCGCGCATCCAGGCCGAACTCGCGCTCCTGGCGCGCACGGTCGCGGTCGAGTGCACGAACCGCCATGAGCGACAGCATCCAGCGTGCATCCTCCGTCGCCACCAGGTGCAGCGTCCCGCGCATCGGCCAGGTGCGCACGATGCGGCGCTCGGCGATGGCCCGTTCGACATCGACCTCGCGCGCACCCGTGGTGCGCAGGCCCACCGCCCACAGTGACCCGTAGTAGTCCTGTGCCTGTACCGCCAGCAGGTGGCGGACCGTGTCGGCGGGATCGTCGCCCAGCGGCGTGCTGATGCCTTGCCGGTGAAGCCGCCATCCGGCTACCGAGGGAAGGTGTTCCATCTCAGCGCTTGAGCTCGAAGACCGCCCGGACGTTCTCGCGGTATTCCACGGTGGGCTGGACGTAGCGCCCGGATGCGCTGCTTCCGGTGACGGTGACTGCGTCCAGCATTCGACCCCGGTATCCGAACTCCACCTGCGAGGTGACACTGTCAATGCTGTAGATGGGGCCGAGTGCAGCACCGAACGCTACGGAAGTGTCGCGTGCCTGCGCGTGCGCATTCTGGATGGCCTTGCGCTTGGCCTCGGCGCGAAACTCGGCCGCACGCGAGGACTCAAACTGAAGGTTGCGGAAATTCGTGGCACCCGCAGCGAGTCCCGTGTCAATCAGATCATTGAGCTGATCGATCCGCGTCAGCAGCACGGTGACGGTCCGGCTGGCCTCGTAACCATTGGAAACCCGCTTTCCGGAGTCGGTGTAGTCCACGTCCTCGGAAGCCTGCAGGCTTCCCGCCTCGATGTCCCCGTCCGCGATGCCGAAGCGGGAAAGCGCTTCAAGCAACCGGTTGACTCCCTGATCCACGGCCTTCTTGGCGGGGAGCGGCTGCGCGGCACGGGATTCGAATTGGAAACTCAGGCGAGCATTGTCGGGTTTGGCGGTGACCTCGCCTGCGCCCGACACCACGATGTGCGGCGTGTCGGGAAGCGGAGTACCGGCGAAGGTGGGAGCGGCGAGGATGAACAACAGGGCAAGAAAAACCTGACGCATGAAAACTCCCTTTCCAGCGAAGTGGATGAACCCGTTCTATTTTTCCTTGCGCCAGTTGATCGAGCCACGGCTCTCGATCGTGCTGGACTCGATTTCGATGTCGAAGCCCTTGCGCAGCAGGTACTTCAGCGTCACCGCGGAACCCGAGCCGACCATCGAAACGCCGTAGCTGACATACAGCCGCGGCGAAAGGTACTTGCCGACGCCGAACACCGAACCGCCCAGCGTGCGCGATTCCAGCACGCCGGCGTCGTCCAGGCCAATCTTGGCGCCCAGCTGCGAGGCCAGCAGGCCGGCGCCCGCCGACAGCGCCGAGGAGGCGGCGTTGATGCGCTGGCTTTCGTCGCTGCTGGCGCTGTTGAGCGAGCGACCCAGCACCAGGTAAGACAGTGCCTCGGATTCGGAGCTGGCCGGATCCGACCACACCTTCGCACGCGGTTGGCTGGCGCGGCCGGTGACGTCGATACCGGCGGTGACACCCGCGCTGATCACCTCGCGCTGGGCGCGGATGTTGATGCGCGGATCACTCACCGCATTGTTGCTCCAAGTCAGCTCGCCGCGGGTGATCTGCAGCTTCTGTCCGTAGGCCTCGTAGCGTCCGTCCACGTCCAGCCGGCCCGTCGCGACCATCTCGCGGCCCAGGCGCGAGCGCACCCGCATGTTGCCGCCCAGCGTGCCTTCCAGCCCGTAGCCCTTCAGCGCGACCTTGTCGCCGAGGGTGATGCCCAGATCCAGATCCAGCCGCGAACTCGGCGTGCGTTCCGGATCCGCCGGATCCAGCACCACCACGTCCTCGGATGCGGAAACGCCATCGTCGAGTTTTTCGACGTCGATGCTTGCCGACGGTACGGTGACGTCGCCACGCACCTGGATTGTGTTGTCGGCGAAGCCGACCTGGATATCGGGCGAGGCGATGGCGCGCAGATCGGTGGTGTCGGACACCAGCACGTTGTCGCCGCGCACGTTGAATTGCAGCGGCGTGGTGTCGTTGTTCCAGCCCAGGCTGCCGTCGACCCGCAGCACGCCTTCGCCGGACTTCACGCTGCCGTCGATGCGCGCGCTGCCGTCGGCCAGCGCGACCAGGCGGGCGGTGCCGTCGGTGAGGGTGATGCCCAGCGCGGGCAGTTCGCCGGTGAACTCGGTCAAATCCGCTTCGCCGGTGAGCGCCGGGCGGCCACGGGTGCCGGCCAGGCCGATGTGGCCGGCCAGCTTGCCGCGCGGGCGTACCAGGTCCGGCGAGAACAGTTCCAGCCAGAACAGCCGCGAGTTGTGGAAATACAGATCGCCACGCAGCGGCGAGAACTCGTCCCAGCCGGTGTTGACGGTCGCGTCGACGTAACCGTTGCCCTTGAAGCCGCTGCCCAGCCGCGCCTGGATGCGCTGCGGGTTGAAGTCGGCGTCGAAGGTGAAGTTGTCGTAGCTGATCAGCTCGCCGCGCGCGTTGTTGCCCAGCTTCATGCCGCCTTCCAGCGAAGCCAGGTGGACCTTGCCTTCCCAGGCGTTGCCGCGTGGCCGCAGGCTGGCGTCGAGGGCCAGGTTGCCGCGCAGGACCAGCGGGCGGCCGCTGTTCTGCGGCAGCCACGGATGCACCAGCGTGAGCGGCAGCGAATCCGAATGCAGGCTCAATCCCTGGCGCGGCCAGTCGGCCTCGGCGCACAGCGCGCCACCGTCGTTCGAAACCAGGCAGGTACTGCCCAGCGTCCAGTTGGCGCCGCGCTGGGCGAACCGGGCCGGCTGCTGCAACTGCCATGCGCTGCCCTTGGACGGAGCGATGCGCAAGGCATCCAGTCCGCCCTGCCAGTTTTCGCCGCGCCGCTGCGCGCTGCCCGTCAGGGCGATCGCGCCCATCGGATTGCGGGCATCGGCGTCCACCCGCAGGTCCTCCACCGCGCCGCGCGCATCCAGGCGCAGCTCGTCCAGCACCATGCCGACGTTCACCGCGTTCGCGCGCACCGCCAGTTCGCCGTTGCCGCTGCGCCAGGGCAGACGTCCGCGCAGGCTGACGATATCGGCGCTCCAGTCGTTCCAGCGCAGCTGGTTGCCGGACAGATCGGCCTCGATGTCCGGCGCCGTGCGCGCGCCGGTCAGCTTGACCGTGCCCTGCAGGGTACCGCTGCCGGTGGGCAGCAGATCGGCCAGGTGCAGCGGCGACAGCGAAGCATCCACCGCGAGCCGATCGCCGACCTTGCCCTTGGCCTGCACGCGGCTGCCGCCCAGCGTCATCGCCAACTGGCCCTCGCCGTCCTCGCCGTGCAGCGCGAACTTGCCACGCGCATCCAGCGGCCGCCCACGCAGCCGGCCCGCCAGTTTGGGCAGATCCAGGGTGGCGTCGAAGCCGCCGGCCTCGCGCGCCTGGCCCTGGCTGCTGAATTCACCGGACAGGTTGCCGTCCCAGTCGGCCAGGAAATAGCCGGGATCGAAGCCGGCCAGCTTCGCTTTCATGTCCCACTTCAGGACCGGCGTCCACGCCACTTCGCCATCGGCATCCAATTGGCCGGTCGGCATCTTCGCGCGCAGCGTCTTCACCGTGGCGCGCTCGCCGTTGCCGGCCGCATCGAATTCGACCTGCGCCTTCTCGCCGGCGCGGGTGAAGCCGGCCTTGCCGACCGCCGCCCAGTTCTCCAGTTGGCCGGCCACGCCCAGATCGGCGTTGGCGCCGATGGCGGTCTCGGCGCTGTCGCCCCAGCGCAGGCCACGCGCGTTGACCGCGAACCGGAACTGCGGATTGGCCGGATCCTTGAAGTCGGCGCGCCCGCGCAGAGTGGTGATGCCTTCGAACGCGCGCACGACCAGCGGTTCCACCGTCAGTACCTCGTCGGCGATGGCCACCTGCGAGGGATCGATCACCAGCGTGGTCTGATCCTGGACCACGCGGCCCTGCAGCGTTGCCTTGCCGCCCGCGCCATCGGCTTTCAGATCGAAGGCGAGCGGCAGGCTGTCCTCGGTGACGGCCAACGACGCCAGATCCAGCAGATCGGTCTTGCCGGTGAAATGCCAGGTCGGATTCTCGGCGCCCTGCAGGGTGAGCAGCACCCGCACCGGCGCGGGTGCGTTGCCGGCGAGCGCCATCTCCATCTTGTTGATGTCGCCGCGCGCGACCAGGCCCAATCGAGCCGGGGCCTTGCCGGCCGGTGCGGGGAACACGCCGGTCGCGATCAGGTCGGTGCGGTAGCCCTTGCCCGGTGCATAGCTGCCATTCGCGTTGAAGCGGCCGCGGTCGGTGTCGAGCGCGAGCTTCTCGGCGGTGAAGTAGCCGTTGCCGATATCGATGCCGCCACGCCCGCGACGGATGTCGATTACCGGTTCGCCGGCCTGGGAAATCCTGAACCCGTCGATGACCAGGGTGTCGGCCTGGATCGCCAGCGGCATCTGGATCTGCGGCAGCGATTCGGGCCAGCGAGGCAGTTCGAACGGCTCGTCGCTTTCCGGCACGTCCAGGGTCGCATTGCGGATCTCCAGCGCGTCCAGCCGCAGGCGCTTGCCCAGCAGCGGACGCAGATCCGGATCCAGGTACACGCGCTCGGCGGTGAAATGGATCTTGTCCCAGCGGAAGTCGACACCGTGCAGGGTCAGCGGTCCGGCCAGCGGACCTTCGACCTTCTTCCAGGTCAGCGAGGAGTTGGCCGGCAGCCGCGCCACCACCTGCGCCAGCAGCACATCGCGGCCGGCCACGGTCTGCAGCAACCAGTACAGGCCGAAGCACAGCAGCAGGACCAGCACGCCGGTGCCGATCGCGCTGCGGATGGCGAGCACGCGCATGCGCGCCCGGCGTCGCGCCCGCAGTTCGGCGATGCGGGCTTCGCGCTCTTCCGGGGTGATGTCGTCGGCGGGCCGGCTCACAGGTCGGTTCCGATGTTGAGGTAGATCTGGAATTGCGAATCCGGGTCGTTCAGGCCGTGCGCCAGATCCAGCCGCACCGGGCCGATCGGCGAACGCCAGCGGAAGCCGACGCCCACGCCGGTGCTCAGGTCCGGCATGCCGCCGTCGAAGGCGCTGCCGGTATCGACGAACACCGCGCCGCCCCACGGACCGCCGCCGGGGTAGTACTCGTACTCGGCGCTGGCGGTGACCACGTTCTTGGCGCCCAGCGCGTACTTGCCGATGCGCGGGCCGACTTCGCGCCAGGCATAGCCGCGGATGCTGCGGTCGCCACCGGCGAAGAAGCGCAGCGAGGGCGGCATCCCGACCAGGCTGCTGGTGAAAGTGTGGCCATACTCGCCACGGAAAATCAGCGCGCTGTTGCGGCCGAACTCGCGCGACCAGCGCGCGCGGATGTGCGCCTGCAGGAAGCTGGCATCGGAGCCGGCGCCTTCCACGCCGCCGCGCAGCAGGACCGAGCCGGCCAGACGGTCGGGGCGGTTGGAACCCACCGGCGCGTTGAGGTAATCGGCCTGCAGCGAGGGATAGGTGAACGTGGCGTAGCGGTATTCCGGCGATTCAAGATCGTTGCCGTCCTCGTCCTCGTAATACGCCCAGCGCTCGCGCAGCGCGTGGATCGAGGCGACGGCGGTCCAGTCCTCGTTGATCTGGCCGCTGCGGCTGCCGATGAATTCGATGTGGCGCAGATCGATGTAGTCGGTCTGCTCGTCGCTGGCCTGCACCGCGAGGGTGTACCAGCCGTCCAGCCACTTGAAGGCGGGAATGCGGTACTGGGTGAGCAGGGTCTTGCGGTTCTGCGCGTAGTCCAGCTGGGTGGACAGCTTGTGTCCGCGCGAGTTGAGGTAGCGCCGATCCACGCCCATGCGGATACCGGCGCCGCTCTCCGAACCATAGCTCACGCCGGCGGTGTAGATGGTGCGCTTGGCCAGGCTGAGGTTGACGTCGATCGGCACGCGGCCGTTTTCCGCCTTGTCCGGATTGGCCTGGATATCGATGTTGCTGAAGTAGTCGAGCCCCACCAGCGACTCGCGCAGGCGATCCAGCTTGCCCTGGTGGAAATAGCTGCCTTCCTCCCAGTACACCAGCTTGTCCAGCAGTCCGGGTTCGAACTTGCTCTGGTGGAAGGTGGTGGGCCCCATGTCGTAGCGGATGCCGCTGACCCAGGCCAGGTCGATGTCGGCCGCATGCTCGGCGCGGGTGACTTCCACCCGGCGCTGGGTGAAGTCGGCGTCGAAATAGCCGCGATCGGCCAGGCGCCGCACGATCTTGAGCTTGCTGGCTTCGTAGGTGGTGTGATCGAAAATCTCGCCCGTGCGCGGCGCGAACGCGGCCAGATCCTCCTTCAGGTAGCGATCGTCGCCGCCTTCGCCGTCGATGCTCAGGCTCGAACGCCGGACCCGCACCGGCTCGCCCTTGGATACGCGGATGACCACCTCGACCCGTTCGTTTTCTCCATCGCCGGTACGGTTAGCCTGCACCTGGATGTCGGGCGAGTAGTAGCCGAAGGGTTCCAGCGCCTCGCGCGTCTGCGCCACGGCTTCGTTCAGCAGGTACTCCAGCCGCGATTCGCCCAGGCGCTTGCCGATCGTGTCGTTCAGCGACAGGGCGACGTTGATGTTCTCGACCATCGCCTCGTCCTCGACCCCTTCGATGCGGACCTTGTCGATGGTTGCCGCGGCCCAGGCGGAGCCACTGGCGGCAAGCAAGGCGATCAGGGTGGCGAGGGGGACGATTCGTCGCATGCGGGCAGGATAACCGGCGAAGGGATTTTCGGGTTAAAGGAACATGAGGGGCTCGTTCGGACCTCGATGCGATGGTCCGGACCGATGCTGAATGATGGAGCCCGTCGCGAAGGGCGATGGCCGTGGATCAGGGAAGCTTCGCCACCGGCGGTTGCATCGAGGGCCGCGCGTGCATGGCGGCGATGCCAGGCCTCCCCGCGGGCGCGGGGAGGCCGTCGGATCAGACCGAGAGATGTTCGATCGCGGCGACCGCGCGGAAACGATCGGCCAGGCGCTTGAGCAGGGCCAGGCGATTGGCGCGGATGGCCGGATCGTCCGCGTTGACCATCACGT
Source organism: Pseudoxanthomonas beigongshangi (assembly GCF_016820515.1). Taxonomy (GTDB): domain Bacteria; phylum Pseudomonadota; class Gammaproteobacteria; order Xanthomonadales; family Xanthomonadaceae; genus Pseudoxanthomonas_A; species Pseudoxanthomonas_A beigongshangi. The sequence continues at coordinate 49,788 of NZ_JADHDV010000006.1, forward strand.
TGTCGAAGAATGCGTCCACCTGCGGACGCAGGCGCGCCAGCCGGTTCAGCACGCTGACGTAGTCGTGATGGTGCAGGGCGTCGTCGGTGTCGCCCAGCGCGGCCTCCACCGCTTCGGCCAGCGCGCTTTCCGCCGGCTCCTTCAACAGCGCGCGATCCTCCATCGCCGGAATCGCGATGTCGGCCTTCTTCAGGATGTTGTTGATGCGCTTGTTGGCGGCGGCCAGCGCTTCGGCTTCCGGCAGGCTGGCGAAGGTGCCGATCGCATCCAGGCGGGTGTCGAAGTCGTACAGCGAGGCAGGCTTCAGTTCGGCGACCGCGTTGAAGTGCGCGGCCGGCACGCCCTTGTCGGCGTAGTAGCCGCGCAGGCGATCGAGGATGAAGTCATAGAGTTCGGACGTGTCGGCCTGCACGCCGCGCGCGGCCAATGCCTGGTTGGCATGGGTGAGCAGTCTGGGCAGATCCAGATTGAAGCCGGATTCGATCACCGTGCGCGCCAGGCCCAGCGCATTACGCCGCAGGGCGAACGGATCCTTGTTGCCGGTCGGCTTCAGGCCCGCGGCGAAACCGCCGGCCAGGGTGTCCAGGCGCTCGGCGATGGCCAGCACCTTGCCCAGCGGCGAGAGCGCGATGTCGTCGCCGGCAAAGCGCGGCTGGTAGGCCTCGTCGATCGCCAGCGCGATCTCCTTCGGTTCACCCGCCGCCAGCGCATAGTGGCGGCCGGCGATGCCCTGCAGTTCCGGGAATTCGTTGACCATGCGCGACTGCAGATCGTTCTTGCACAGTCCGGCGGCGCGACGCGCCTCGGCCGGATCGGCGCCCACCTGCGGGGCAATCGCCTCGGCCAGCGCCGCCACGCGCGCGGCCTTGTCCGCCACGCTGCCCAGCTTGGCCTGGTAGGTGACCGTCTTCAGGCCCTCGCCCATCGACGCCAGGCCCTGCTTGAGATCCTCGTCGAAGAAGAACTTGGCATCGGAGAAGCGCGGACGGATCACGCGTTCGTAGCCCTTGCGGACTTCGGCGGGATTGCGCGATTCGATGTTGGCGATGCCGATGAAGTGTTCGGTCAGCTTGCCGGTCTCGCCGAGCACCGGGAAGAACTTCTGGTTGATCTCCATGGTTTCGATCAGCGCTTCCTGCGGCACCGCCAGGAACGCCGGTTCGAAGCTGCACAGCACCGCGGTCGGCCATTCGGTCAGGCAGACCACCTGTTCCAGGTTGTCGTCGGTGACGCGGGCCACGCCACCGGCCTGGTGCGCCGCCGCTTCCACCTCGGCGACGATGCGCTGGCGGCGCTCGCCGGCGTCGACCAGCACCCGCGCCGCGCGCAGCGCGTCCACGTAGTCGCCCGGCTGGCCGATCCAGACCGGCTTGTCATGCTCGAAGCGGTGGCCGCGGCTCATGCGGTCGGCCTTCACGCCCAGCACTTCGGCGTCAACCACGTCGCCCCCGAGCAGCAGCACCAGCCAGTGCACCGGGCGGGCGAAGGCGTAGTCGTGATCGCCCCAGCGCATCGGCTTGGGGATGGGCATGGCGGCGATGGCTTCGCGCACGATGTCCGGCAGCAGGCCGGCGGTCTTCACGCCCGGCTTGATCGCGCGGTGGACGAAGCGCTCGCCCTTGCCGTCGGTGGTGCGTTCCAGTTGGGTCCAGTCGAGCCCGGCCTTGGCGGCGAAGCCCTGCAGCGCCTTGGTGGGTTCGCCGTTGGCGTCCAGCGCGATGTTGAGATACGGCCCCAGCACTTCCGATTTCTGTTCCAGCTGCTCCACCGCCACGCCCGGCAGCAGCACGGCCAGGCGGCGCGGCGTGTACAGCGGCTTGGCGTCGCCGCGCTGGAAGTCGATGCCGCGCTTTTCCAGCGCGCCGAGCACGCCGTCGAAGAAGGCCTGCGCCAGTCCGGGCAGCGCCTTGACCGGCAGTTCCTCGGTACCGAGTTCGATCAGCAGGGATTTTTGTTCGCTCATGTTGTGCAACCTGGTGTCTTGCCTGTCCCGCTTCGAAGCGGTGGGTAGGGCACGGGGCTTGCCCCCATCCGCCCTTCGGGCACCTTCCCCCGCGGGCGGGGGAAGGACGTGTGTCATGGAGTCCGGTTTTTCAGTCCGGGAAAGCCCAGTTTCTCGCGTTGCGCGTGGTAGGCCTCGGCGACCGCCTGGGCCAGCTTGCGCACGCGCAGGATGTAGCGCTGGCGTTCGGTCACCGAGATCGCGCGGCGCGCGTCCAGCAGGTTGAAGCTGTGCGAGGCCTTGCAGACCTGTTCGTAGGCCGGCAGCGGCAGGCCCGCCTCGACCAGCTTCATCGCCTCGGCCTCGCAGGCGTCGAAGCGGTGGAACAGCTCGGCGACGTCGGCATACTCGAAGTTGTAGGTGCTCTGCTCGACTTCGTTCTGGTGGTAGACGTCGCCGTAGGTGACGATGCCCTGCGGTCCCTCGGTCCACACCAGGTCGTACACGTTGTCGCAGTTCTGCAGGTACATGCACAACCGCTCCAGGCCGTAGGTGATCTCGCCCAGCACCGGCCGGCATTCCAGGCCGCCGGCCTGCTGGAAGTAGGTGAACTGGGTGACCTCCATGCCATTGAGCCAGACTTCCCAGCCCAGACCCCAGGCGCCGAGGGTCGGCGACTCCCAGTTGTCCTCGACGAAGCGCAGATCGTGCACGCGCGGGTCGATGCCCAGCGCCTTCAGCGACTCCAGGTACAACTCCTGGATGTTGTCCGGATTGGGCTTCATCACCACCTGGTACTGGTAGTAACGCTGCAGGCGGTTGGGGTTCTCGCCGTAGCGGCCGTCGGTGGGACGGCGGCTGGGCTGCACGTAGGCGGCGTTCCACGGCTCCGGGCCGAGCGCGCGCAGGAAAGTGGCGGGATGGAAGGTGCCGGCGCCGACCTCCAGGTCCAGCGGCTGGATCAGCACGCAGCCCTGCGCGGCCCAGTACTGGTTCAGGGTCTGGATGAGGCCCTGGAAGGTGACGGCGGGGGTTGAAGTGGCGGCCATCGGCTTATCGTGCACTGCGGAAAAGCGGGCTAGTATACGGGGGAACCCCCGCCCCACCTTCGTTTGCCCGCCGTGGACGTTCCCCTGAAAGCGCCTTTCCTCATCGTCGAAACCGGCCAGCCGGTGCCGTCGATGCGGCGCTATGGCGGCTTTCCGCACTGGATCCGGGTGGCGGCCGGACTGGAGGCGGACGAGGCGGTGGTGAGCAACGTCGAGCGTGGCGATGCGCTGCCGCGCCGCGAGGGGTTCGCCGGGGTCATCGTCAGTGGCTCGGCGGCGATGGTCACCGACCGCGCCGACTGGAGCGAGCGCAGCGCCGACTGGCTGCGCGAGGCCGCCCACGAAGGCGTGCCGGTGCTGGGGATCTGCTACGGCCACCAGTTGCTGGCGCACGCGCTGGGCGGCGAGGTCGCCTACAACCCGGCCGGGCGCGAGTCCGGCACGGTGACCATCGATCTGCATCCGCACGCCGACGCCGATCCGCTGTTCGCCGGGCTGCCGGCCAGCTTCGCCGCCCACGCGACCCATGTGCAGACGGTGCTGCGGGCGCCGGACGGCGCCACCGTGCTGGCCCGCTCCGAGCAGGACCAATGTCATGCCTTTCGCTGGCGGGACCGGGCCTGGGGCGTGCAGTTCCACCCCGAATTCGCCACCCACCACATGCGCGGCTACGTCCACGCGCGCGCCGAACACCTGCGCAACGAGGGCCGCTGCCCCGGCAGCATCGCCCGCGGCGTGACGGCGGCGCCGCAAGCCCGCAAACTATTGCGGCGCTTCGTCGCGCACGCGCGCGGGCTGCACGCCCGCTGAGCTTTCCTTCAACGGATTACCGATGAGCACGATCAACAAGGTGCCGGCCAGCGCCGGCGCGGAATGGCTGCTGGGTGGATTCGCGCTGCTGCGCCGCGCGCCGGTCGCGCTGGGCACCCTCGCGATCCTGTGGGGCCTGGGCTCCACGGTGCTGATGGCGCTGGCGGGCGCGACCGGCCTGACCGTGTTGCTGTACGCCGCGCAGTTCCTGTTGATCCTCGCCGGTCCGTTGTTCTTCGGCGCGATGATCTGGGCGGCGCGGGAAGTGGATCAGGGCCGCCCGGCCCAGCCCGCCCATCTGCTGCAGCCGATCCGCGACGGCCACGGCCCCGCGCTGCTCGCCACCCTGCTGCCGCAGGTAATCGCCTCGTTCGCGCTGGGCCTGCTGCTGCTGGCGATGATCGGCCCGGATCAGCTCAAGCACCTGGGCGAGGTGTGGGTGCAGATGCAGACCGTCGCCGCCGAGGGCGGGCAGCCGGATCCATCGTTGGTCAAGGATCTGCCGGCCGGCCGCCTGCTGCTGTGGCTGCTGCTGGTGGCCATCACCTTCGTGGTCATCAAGTGGATGACCTTCATCGCCGCGCCGCAGATCCTGTTCACCGGCACCGACGCGATCGGCGCGATGCGCAACAGCCTGCGCGCCTGCCTGCACAACTGGACCGCGATGCTGGTGTTCTACCTGCTGGCGGGCATCGCGATTTTCGCCATCACCTTCGGATCGCTGCTGCTGGTGGCGATCCTGCAACTGATCACCGGTCCGGTCATCGCGGTGCTGCTGTGGCAACTGGTACTGCTGGCGGTGCTGACGCCGGTGCTGGCTGGTGCCATGTATACGGCGTGGCGGCAGATGATGACGACGGCGGGTTCGGCCGCACCCTCCACGGCCCCCGCCACCACGCACATCGAAGTCTGATTCCGGGTAGACCGCGCCATCAGGCGCGGTGCCCGGTTCCCAGGTATTCGGCGCTCTGCATTTCGATCAGGCGCGAGGCGGTGCGCTCGAATGCGCCCTGCAGGCGCTCGCCCGTATACAGATCGGTCGGCACGGCGTCGGCGGTGCAGACCAGGTTGACCTGGCGGTCGTAGAGTTCGTCGATCAGGTTGACGAAACGGCGCGCGGCGTCCTCGTTGAGCCGATCGAAGCGCGGGATCCCGCCCAGCAGCACGGTGTGGAACTCGCGCGCCACCTCGATGTAGTCGGTGGTGCCGCGCGGGCCTTCGCAGATCGCGGCGAAGTCGAACCAGACAATGCCCTTGCCGCGCCCGCGCACCGGAATCCGGCGATCGTCAATGACGATGTTGCCGTCGCGGGTCGCGCTGCCGGCGCTCAGTTCCTTCCAGCGTTCGCACAGCCAGGCATCCGACTGCGCGTCCAGCGGGGCGCGGTAGACCGGCGAGCGGGTCAGCGCGCGCAGGCGATAGTCCTCCGCGCCGATGGCGTGCACTTCCACGCAGTACTTCTGCAGGAGGGCGATCGCCGGCAGGAAGCTGTCGCGCTGCAGGCCATCCTTGTAGAGATTCGCGGGTGCGGTGTTGGAACTGGTCACCAGGGTCACGCCCTCGGCGATCAGGCGTTCCAGCAGGCGTCCCAGCAGCATCGCGTCGCCGATGTCGGTGACGAAGAACTCGTCCAGCACCAACACGCGCAGGCGATCCCGCCATTCCTGCGCGATCTTCGCCAGCGGGTCGCTCTGTCCGGCGTGTTCGCGCAGGCGTTCGTGCACGCCGCGCATGAAACGGTGGAAGTGGGTGCGGTACTTGCCGCCTTCCGCGCGCGTCGAATCCGGATGGAACGGTTCCAGCGGCAGGCCGTCGTAGAACAGGTCGATCAGGAAGGTCTTGCCGCGGCCGACGCCGCCCCACAGGTACAGGCCGCGCACCGGCTCGGGTTTCTTCCAGAACGAGGACAGGCGATCCAGCCAGCCATCCTGCGCATCTTCGAGCAGGGCCAGGTGGATCCGATCCAGTTCGCGCAACGCGTCGTACTGCGCCGGATCGTCGCGCCAGCGGCCTTCGGCGACGCCGCGCGCATAGGCCTGCGACGGCGTCGGGGGCACCGGGGTATCGCCGTCCGCCATCACGCCTCCGGCAACCAGGCTTTCATCGCGTGCTTGATCGCCCCGCGCAGGTCCATCAGCTTGCGGTGGAAGAAATGGCTGGTCTCGGGCATGCGGATCAGCTCCGGCGGATTCCTGAGCTTGTCGATCCAGTCGTAGACCGCTTGCGGCTCGACGATCTCGTCCTGCTCGCCCTGGATCACCAGCCACGGACAGGACGGTGGTTCGATGGCGGCGAAATCCCAGCGGCCCGCCGGTGGCGCGATCGAAATCAGCGCGTCGGGCTTGAGCGCTTCCGCGCTGCGCAGCGAGACGTACGCGCCAAAGCTGAAACCAGCCAGCCACAGCCGCGTCCCCGGTCGATGCGCGCGCACCCATTCGACCACCGCCTGCAGATCCTCGGACTCGCCATCGCCATGGTCGAAGTTGCCGGCCGAGCCGCCGGTGCCGCGGAAGTTGAAACGCACCGTCACCGCGCCCAGCTCGCGCAGGCTGCGAGCGGTCATCACCACCACCTTGTTGTGCATGGTGCCGCCCTCGGTGGGCAGCGGATGGCAGACGATCGCGGTCAGCGGCAGCGCGGTGACGTCGTCGTCCGGCCACTCGACGGCGACCTCCAGCGGACCGACCGGGCCGGGCAGTTTGAGATTGGCGGTCTGGCGGGGGAAATCGGGTGTCGACATGGCTACATGATAAGGCTTCGCCCCGTCCGCGCCGGTCCGCATGCGGGCGCGCGGGCCGGCGCGCGTGCGACGCTGCGTTCGATGATTCCGTCTTGCGGTCGTCATTGTTGCGGCGCACAATCGTTGGTCCCTCCCGCCCGCGATGCCCGGTTTTGCCGGGATTTCCGCCCGCATGCGCCTTCCCCTCATCGCGCTCGCCGTGAGCGCCTTCGCCATCGGCACCACCGAATTCGTGGTGATGGGCCTGTTGCCGCAGATGGCGCAGGACCTCGATGTCTCGATTCCCTCCGCCGGCATGCTGGTGTCCGGCTACGCGCTGGGCGTGGTGTTCGGCGGACCGTTGCTGGCGATGGCGACCGCGCGGCTGCCGCGCAAGGCGGTGCTGCTGGTGCTGATGGGCGTGTTCGTGCTCGGCAACCTGCTGTGCGCGCTGGCGCCCAACTATCCGACCCTGATGGCGGCGCGGGTGATCGCCGCGCTCGCGCATGGCTCCTTCTTCGGCGCCGGCGCGGTGGTGGCCGGCCACATCGCCCCGCCGGGCAAGCGCGCGCAGGCCATCGCGCTGATGTTCACCGGCCTGACCGTCGCCAACATCCTCGGCGTGCCCGCGGGGACCTGGCTGGGGCAGGCGCTGGGCTGGCGGGCCACCTTCTGGGCGGTGGTGGCGCTGGGCGCGGCGGCCCTGATCGCCATCGCCCGCTACGTCCCCGCGCTGCATGATCTGGCGCCGCCGCGGCTGGGTCGCGAACTGCGGGTGCTGCGCGAGCCGCAGGTGCTGCTGGCGCTGGGCATGACGGTGTTCGGATTCGGCGGCGTGTTCGCGGTGTTCACCTACATCGTGCCGATCCTCACCGACGAAGCCGGTGTCGCCAGCCATTCGGTGGGCGCGGTGCTGGTGCTGTTCGGCCTGGGCGCGACCCTGGGTACGCTGCTGGGCGGGCGCCTGGCCGACTGGAAATTGATGCGCGCGCTGATGATCGCCCTGTCGACACTGTGCGTGTTCTTCCTGCTGTTCGCCGCGACCATGCACCTCAAGCCGTTCGCGATCGCCGGCGTGTTCCTGATCGGCTTCATCGGCTTCATTGGTGGTCCCGGCCTGCAGGCGCGCTCGGTGCAACAGGCGAAGGACGCGCCGCTGCTGGCGTCCACGCTCAACCAGAGCGCATTCAACCTCGGCAACGCCGGTGGCGCCTGGATTGGCGCCAGCCTGCTGGCGAACGGCGCCGCCTATCCGTGGCTGGGCGTGGCCGCGGCGATGGTGACCGCGGTGGGACTGGGCCTGACCGCGCTCAGCGCGGCGCTGGAACAGCGCGCCTTGCGTCCGGCGCTGGCGGCCTGCGAGTGCGGCGACAGCGGCATGTGAGGCGATGGCGCCGGGCGCCGCGGGGCGCCTGGCGGATGCCGCCTGTCCGAGGCATCAATCGGCCGGCACGGTCCGCTCGCGCGCCCACTCGCGCAGCGCGCCGACCTGTTCGGCCATCAGCACCGACAGCGGGCGGGTGTTGCGGATCTCGTCCATCAACAGTTCGGTGTCCAGCATGCGCTGGTCGCCGTGCGCCGTATACAGCGCGGAGACGATGACCTGCTCCAGTTCGGCGCCGGAGAAGCCGTTCGCCGCCGCCGCCAGCGCCGGCAATTGCAACTCGTCCAGCGGCAGCTGGCGGCGCTGCAGGTGCACGCGCAGGATCTCCACGCGGGTATCGGCGTCGGGCAGGTCGACGAAGAAGATTTCGTCGAAGCGGCCCTTGCGCAGCAGTTCTGCCGGCAAATCCTGGACCTGGTTGGCGGTGGCGACCAGGAACACCGGCGCCTTGCGTTCGGCCATCCAGGTCAGCAGGTAGCCCAGCACCCGCCGCGAGACGCCGCCGTCCTCGCCGCCGCTGGCCAGGCCCTTCTCGACCTCGTCGATCCACAGCACGCAGGGCGCCAACTGCTCGGCCGAGGCGAGCGCGGCGCGCAGGTTCTTCTCGGTCTCGCCGTGGTACTTGTCGTACAGGGTGCCGAAATCCAGCCGCAGCAGCGGCACGCCGAAGCCGGCGGCGGTGGCCTTGGCCAGCATCGACTTGCCGCAGCCCTGCACGCCCAGCAGCAGCACGCCGCGCGGCGGATCCAGCCCGGGCGGGACGTTGCCGGTGAAGGCGGCCCGGCGCTGCTCGATCCAGCGCTTGAGCCGGCGCGCCCCGGCTACGTCGGCGAAGCGCGCGGTGTCGTATTCGTAGTGCAGGTGGCCGCTGCGGTTGAGCAGTTCGAACTTGAGCCGGGTCAGCTGCGGCAGGTCGTCGGCGTTGAGGGCGCCGTCGGCATGAATCAGCTGGCGGGCGATGCGGCGGGCGTCGGACAGGCTCAGTCCCTGCAGGTTGCGCAGGACCTGGCGGGCCGCGTCGCCGTCCACCTCGACCCGGCGGCCGCCGTTCTCGCGGGCGTATCCATCGGCTTCCTCGCCCAGCATCTTCTGCAGGGCGGTGGCATCGGGCAGGCGCGGGCTGAACCGCACCGCCATCGATTCCAGTTCCGGCGGCAGCTCGACCTTGTGGCCGATCAGCACGATCACGTGCGGCAGGCAGTGGCGGCGCTGGATCAGGTCGCGCAGCGCGCGCTGGCTGCTGGCGTAGCCCAGGTAGGGATGGAAATCCAGCAGCAGGTAGACGCCGCGCTGGCTGGCCTGGCGCATGGCCTGCAACGCGGCGCTGGCGTCGGGCGGCCCTTCCGGCTCGTCCTCGCGGTCCATGTCGATGCGGCGCAGGCCCTCGGTGATCGTCCACCGGTACAGGGCCCGCCAGACCTGGGAGAGGGTCTGCCGGAAAAGGTCGACCGCGCGGGCTTCGTCCTGGGTCTCGATCACGATCAGCGGGGTGTTGGCCCGGATCAGCGCGGTCAAATCCTGGAGTTCGTTCATGAAAGCGGTCGTTCCCTCGGGGGACGAAAGATAACAAAGCGATTCACGCCGCGTGGACAAGCCCGGCGATTCCCGCCCGCCGGCCGCCGGTGTACCCTGCGGCTTCCCGGGCAACGAGGTGAGCGCATGAAGACGATTCTGGTCGCCAGCTCCAAGGGCGGCGCAGGCAAGAGCACCATCGCCACGAACCTGGCGGCGACCTTCGCCCTCGACGGCAAGCGCACGGTGCTGGTGGACGCCGACCCGCAGGGGTCCTCGACCCGCTGGGCCGAACGCCGCGCGGAGCTGGAGAGCGCGGTGCTGCCGGTGGACGGCACCGGGCGGCGCGCATGGCGCGACGCGGTGCCCGACGACGCCGACCGGGTGGTCATCGACGCGGCCGCCGGCGCGATGGCGGCGGATCTGGAATCGTTCCTGGACAAGGCCGACGCGGTGGTGGTGCCTGTGCTGCCGTCGGCGATGGACATCGAGGCCACGGTCGGCTTCCTCAACACCCTGGCCAAGGTGCCGCGCGTGCACAAGCGCAAACTGCCGGTGGGACTGGTGGTCAACCGCAGCAAACCCTGGACCAACGCCTCGCAGCAGGCGGTCGAAATGCTGTCCACCTGGCCCTATCCGGTGGTGGCGCAGCTGCGCGACACCCAGGCCTATGTGGTGCTGGCGGGACTGGGGCGCAGCCTGTTCGACTACCGTTCGGCACAGGTCCGCGATCATCAGTCCGATTGGGATCCGCTGCTGAAGTGGATCAAGAAAGCCTGACCAGGAAGGAGTCCCTGCCCGATGCGTCAACTGATCCTGCTGCGCCACGCGCATGCCGAGCCCGCCATCGCCGGGCAGTCCGACTTCGATCGGCCGTTGTCACCGCAAGGCCTGGCCGAGGCGGAGGCCGCCGGTCGCTGGCTGGCCGAGCACGGGCTGGTGCCGGACCGGGTGCTGTGCTCGCCCGCGCGCCGCGCACGCGAAACCCTCGAAGCGGTGCTGGAGGCCATCGGCTACGTCGAGCAGCGTCTTGAGGACGCCATCTACGAGGCGACCGCCGGCACGCTGGCCGAAGTGGCCGACGGCCACCGCGAGGTCGAGCGCCTGATGCTGGTCGGGCACAATCCCGGCTTCGAGCGGCTGGCGGCGCTGATGCACAGCGGCCAGTCCGGCGACTATCGCGGCATGCCCACCTCGGCGGTGGTGGTGCTGAGCCTGCCCGTCGACGCCACCATCGAACCCGGTGTCGCCACCCTGTCCTCGTTCTGGTGGCCATGACGCTGCTGTCCGGAAAGAGTTGGCTGGGTGTCTGTGGACTCGGCCTGTTGTGCGCCTGGCCGGTCTGGGCGGGCGGAGACAAGAATTTCGACCCGGCGCACACGCGGCTGGGTTTCGAACTGCGCACGCGCTGGGGACAGCGGCTGGACGGACTGTTTCCGCAATACGAAGGACAGGTGCGGGTGCTGGCGGATGGTCGCCAGCAGGTCCACCTGCGCATGTATACCCGCAACGTCGAGATTGTCGGCTACCCGCGCTATACCCAGTGGGCGCGCAGCGAGAAGTTCTTCGAGGCCGACCGTTATCCCGTGGTGACCTTCATCTCCAAGCCCTATGTGCCGCAACTGCTGCGCGACGGCGGCCTGCTGGAAGGCGACCTGAGCATCCGCGGCATCAGCCGCCCGCGCAGCCTGACGGTGGAACCAGCCACCTGCGCGCGCCCGGCGGTGGACTGCGACGTGGTCGCCACTGGCGCGGTGCGTCGCAGCGACTACGACATGGACGACTGGAAGCTGGCCGTGAATGACCGCGTGGTGTTCGTGCTGCGCGCCCGGGTCAGGGACGGGGCCCCGCAGTGAACCTGTCCCTGCTACGCGACGCCGCGCGCTGCGCGGCGATTCTGCTGTCGCTGGCGTGCACCGCCTGCGCCGGCCTGAGCGATGCCCAGCGCGATCGCGCGGCGGGAATCGCCGCCGCCGCGCGCTCGGAGATCGTGGACTGCCGCCAGCCCGATGCCTGCGCGCTGCCTTCGCCGCTGCATGATCTGGGACCGCGCGCGCTGTCGGCGTCCACACCGCAGTCGCCGCGGCACTACGCGCTGATCCTGGATCGCGGCGAGGACTCGCTGCTGGCGCGGCTCAACCTGATCCGCAGCGCCCGCCGCAACATCGACTTGCAGACCTACATCTTCGACAAGGACGACAGCGCGCGGCTGGTCATCGACGAACTGCTGGCCGCGGCCCGGCGCGGGGTCAAGGTGCGGCTGCTGATCGATCAGCTCTCGGCGATTGCCGATCTGCAGATCCTCGGCGCCCTGGCCGGCGCGCACCAGAACTTCGCCATCCGCATCTACAACCCCAGTTTCGGCAAGGCCAAGCTCAACTACTTCGACTACGCCGGCAGCGTGCTCTGCTGCTTCCGCCGCTTCAACCAGCGCATGCACACCAAGCTGCTGCTGGTGGACGGGGAAATCGGCATCACCGGCGGGCGCAACTACCAGGACGATTATTACGACTGGGACGCGGAGTACAACTTCCGCGATCGCGACGTGCTGGTGGCCGGGCCGGCCGCACGCGACATGGCGGTCAATTTCCAGGCGTTCTGGGATGCGCGCAGGAGCATCCCGGCCGAGCGGCTGAACGACGTTGGCCGGACCCTGCTGCGCGGAGGCGTGCCGGAGATGCCGCCGGCGCGCTTCCTGCGACCGGAACGGGTGGCGGCGATGGCGCAGGACGCCGCCGATCCGGCGGTGATCCAGGAGCGGCTGGTGGAATCGGTGCTGCCGGTCGGCGAGGTCAAGTACGTGGCCGATCTGCCGCAGAAGCATCGCCGCGAGCATGGCAGCGATGCGGCGCCTTCCGCACCAGAGCTGGAAACCCTGATCGGCAATGCCAGCCAGGAAGTGCTGCTGCAGACGCCCTACCTGGTGATGTCCAAGCAGGCGCAGGAGATCTTCCGCGACATGCGCAAGCGCCAGCCGCCGCCGAAGGTGATCGTGTCCACCAACAGCTTGGCGGCGACCGACAACCCGGTCGTCTACTCGATGTCGTTCAAGTACAAGCGCCGCTACCTGCGCGAGTTCGGTTTCGAGATCCACGAGTACAAGCCGTTTCCCGAGGACGCGCCGGTCGACTACGCCACGCTGATGCCGGAGGGGCCGCCGGTGGCGCCCGCCGATCCTTCCTCGCGCAGTCGTCCGCGCGGACCGTCGGGCTCGATCGGACCGTCGTCGTCGTCCGGGGAGCGGCGCGAATCGGCGGGCGAGACCACCCGCAAGCTGCAGCGCACCGAGGCGCGGCCGTCGTTCCTCAGCAGCGGCGCGGCGACCGGGCCGGTGCCGCTCAAGCGCGCCGGCGTGCGCATGGGCCTGCATGCCAAATCGATGGTCATCGACGGGCGCATCGGCGTGATCGGCACGCACAACTTCGATCCGCGCTCGGAGACCTACAACACCGAGAGCGTGGTGATCATCGAGGACGAGGCGTTCGCACAGGCGCTTGCCGACAGCATCCGCCGCGACATGAAGCCGGAGAATTCCTGGCTGGTGGCGCGCAAGGTCAAGCCGCCGGTGTTCTCCGGGCTGGACTACAGCCTGGGCAAGGTGTCGGAAGCCTTGCCGCTGTTCGACCTGTGGCCCTGGCGCTATGCCACCAGCTACGAATACGTGCCGGGGCCCGATTGCCCGGAACCGTTGCCGCCGGGGGATCCACGCTTCCACCAGTGCTATCGCTCGGTGGGCGATTTTCCGGAAGTGAACATCGGTCCGAAGTGGCTGTACACGCGCATCCTGACCGCCTTCGGCGCCGGCCTGGTGCCGATCCTGTAGCGGCGCCCTTCCAGCGGCGATCACATCCGCGCAAGGCCACGACGGCGACGCTGGCCTAAACTGGCCTTCTCGCGCTCCCCCAATCAACAGGACTTCGCCCATGGCCTTTCGCCAGCCCGTCGATCTCGACGCCATCAACGCCCACGCCCGCAACAGCCTGGTCGGCCATCTGGGCATCGTGCTGACCGAGGCCGGCGCGGACTGGCTGCGCGGCACCATGCCGGTGGATGCGCGCACCCACCAGCCGTTCGGCATCCTGCATGGCGGCGCTTCGGTCGCGCTGGCCGAGACCCTGGGCAGCATGGCCGGCAACCTCACCGTGGATACCAGCCGGGAAATGGTGGTCGGGCTGGAGATCAACGCCAACCACGTGCGCGCCGTACGCGAGGGCACGGTGACCGGCACCGCGCGCGCGCTGCATGTCGGCCGCAGCACCCAGGTGTGGGAAATTCGCATCGAGAACGAGGCCGGCAAGCTGGTCTGCGTCTCCCGCATCACCCTGGCGGTGGTGCCGGTGGCCGGGCCGGGCGCCTGACCTCGCCCCGGTTCCGGCGTCGCCGCGCGCCGTCTCCGTTTCGCTGAACGCGGGCATCCGGTATCGTGGGCGGATGAGCCTGACCCCCACTCCTGCCGCGGGACGCGGCGGTGTGGCGCGTGCGTTCCGCTACCTGTACCGCGTGCCGCTGCTGCTGATCCACCTGCTGGTCCTCCTGCCGCTGACCCTGCTGTCGATGGTGCCGCTCTGGGCCGGCCTGGACGTGGGCGGCGAGCGGCTGGAGCATCGCGTCGTTCGCGCCTGGTCGGCCGGGCTGATGTGGATCTTCGGTTTCCGCCTGCACCGCGAAGGCGCGCCGCTGGCGGGCGCGACCCTGTTCGTCGCCAACCACGTCAGTTGGGTCGACATCGAGATGCTGCACAGCCAGCGGATGATGGGTTTCGTCGCCAAGCGCGAAATCCGCGGCTGGCCGGTGGTGGGTTGGCTGGCCGAGCGTGGCGAGACCATCTTCCATCAGCGCGGCAGCCAGGAATCACTCGGCGGCGTGCTGCACGAAATGCTGCTGCGACTGCGCGCCGGGCGTTCGGTGGGCGTGTTTCCCGAGGGGCGCACGCGCGACGGGCAGGAAGTCGGTCCGTTCCACGCGCGCATTTTCCTGGCCGCGGTCGAAGCCGAGGTGCCGGTGCAGCCGGTGGCGTTGCGCTATGGCCCGCACGCGAGCGCGCAGACGGTGGTGGCGTTCGCCCCCCGCGAGAGCTTCTTCGCCAATTTCCTGCGCCTGCTGGGCGAACCGTCGCGCGAAGCGGCGATCTGTTTCCTCGAGCCGATTCGGGTGAGCGACGTCGAAGGACGCCGGCGCATCGCCGATCTTGCCCGCGAGCGCATCATCGCGGCGATGCGGTAAGCTCGGTCGCTTCGGCGCGGGTGAGGGGCCCGCCCACGACAACTCGAAGGGGAGACCATGGCAGCACGTTGGTGGAAGGCAACGGGTCTGGTGCTTGTCGGCGCGGCGATGACCGCGCTCGCGATGGCGGACGGACCACCCAGGGCAATGCCCGCGTCTCCACCGCTTGCCGCCGCCAGCGCTCCCGAGGACGACATTCAATTCGCCGCCGCCGATGCGGCGGCGGTCAGCGTGCCGAGTTCGCCGCAGGCCTGGGGCGGGCCGCGCACCGGGCAGGAACCGACGCTTTCCGATCGCGTGGTCGACTACAGGATCCAGGTCAGCCTGGATCCCGACAAGCACACGCTCAAGGGCAAGCAGCAGCTGACCTGGCGCAACCGCAGCGATCGATCGGTGCGTTCGGTTTACCTGCACCTCTACCTCAATGCGTTCCGCAACGAGGGCAGCACCTTCTTCAGCGAGAAGCGCAACCTGGGTTTCGATTTCCGTTCCGACGTGCCGATGAAGGATGGCGAGTGGGGCTGGATCGACATGACCAGGGTCATGCAGGCCGGCGCCCCGGTGCCGCAGACCTTCGTGCAGCCGGACAACGGTCCGTCCACCGACATGACGGTGGTGCGGCTGGATCTGCCGCAGGCCGTCGCGCCCGGCGGCAGCACCACGCTGGACATCGATTTCGACGCGCAGTTGCCGCGCGTGATCGCGCGCACCGGCTACTTCGGCAGTTTCCACCTGATCGCGCAGTGGTTCCCGAAGATCGGCGTGCTGGAACTCCCGGGCGAGCGGGGCGCCACCGCGCCGCGCTGGAACGTGCACGAGTTCCACCTGCACAGCGAGTTCTACGCCGACTTCGGCAGCTACGATGTGACCCTGGACGTGCCCAGCGAATATCGCGTGGGCGCGACCGGCGAGCTGCAGGGCACGCCCACGACCGCCAACGGACGCACCCGGCATCGCTACGTCCAGCATGATGTGCACGACTTCGCCTGGACGGCGGACAAGAACTATGCCGAACCGCTGCTGGGCGACTGGACGGGTCCGGGCAGCCCTCCGGTCAAGATCCGCGTGCTGTATCCGCCGGAATTCAAGGCCAGCGCCGCGCCCGTGCTGAAGGCGACGCAGGATTCGCTGACCTATTTCTCGCGCACGCTGGGGCCGTATCCGTACCGCACCGTGACGGTGGTGATTCCGGCCCACAACGCGACCGAAGCCGGCGGCATGGAGTACCCGACCTTCTTCACCGCCGATTCGTTCGAACAGGTGCCGGCGCTGGGCCTGAACGCGCTGGCGCTGGATTTCGTCACCATCCATGAGTTCGGCCACGGCTATTTCTACGGCATCCTCGCTTCCAACGAATTCGAGGAGCCGATGCTGGACGAAGGCCTCAACGAATACTGGGACCAGCGCATGCTGCGCGAGGCCGGCAACCGCTACATCGTCGCGCCCGAGTGGCTGCGCCGGCTGGGCGTGCGGCCGCACCTGGGCGAGTTCGAACTGGAGCGGCTGGGCGCGCGGCTGGATGATCCGGCCGACGGCACCGGCGCCAATTCCTGGGGCCGGCTGTCGAGCAGCAGCTATGGCGCGGTGTATTCGCGCACGGCCACGGTGATGCGGGACCTGGAAGCGCAACTGGGCACGCCGGCCATCGAAAAGGCGTTCAAGGATTATTACGCCACCTGGAAGTTCAGGCATCCCAGCATCGCGGATCTGCGCGAATCGCTGGCGGTCTCGACCGGCCGCCGCGACGTGGTCGAGCGGGTGTTCGCCCAGCAGGTGTATGCCACCCGCAAGGTCGATGATCGCATCGAGCGTTTCACCAGCACCGAGGTGTTGCCGCTGGCCGGGTTCCAGATGGAAAAGGGCAAGCGCGTGGACGTGAGCGAGGCCGAACGCGACAAGCGGATCAGCCGGCAGCGCGAGGCGTGGGACAAGGCCAATCCCAAGGCCAGGCCCGGCAGCGGGCCGTTCCCGTGGCGGACCACGGTGCTGGTGCGCCGCGACGGCGCGGCGGTGCCGCAGACACTGGTGGTCACCTTCGCCGACGGCAGTCGCAAGACGGTGCAATGGGATGACGACGCGGCCTGGAAGCGGTTCGTGTGGGAGGGGCCGAGCAAGGCGGTGTCGGTGCAACTGGATCCGCAGAAGCTGCATTACCTCGACGCCAACAAGCTGGACGACAGCCGCACGCTGGAAAGCGATGGCAGCGCCGCCCGCCGCTGGAGCGCCGATTTCGCGGCGTTGTTCCAAGCCCTGCAGACCTTCCTGGTGAGCCTATGAGCACCCATTCCCGTTTCGGTTTCTGGCGCCAGTTGTTCGGCGCGTTCGGCGGCGCCCTGCAGTGGCGCGTGCTGGTGCTGTGGATGATCGCGCTCGGCGTGGTCGCGTTGATCGCGGCGTTCCCGGTCTGGCGCGCGCTGGACGGCGCGCTCGGCCATACCATCGACGCCGCCCGTCACGCGGTCGGCCTGGACGCGCTGGCACTGGCGGATCTCGCCCGGGTCTTCGACAAGGACACCAGCGTGGGCTTCGGCGTGCTGGTCAGCCTGGTGTTGAGCCTGCTGCTGTCGCCCTGGCTGACCGGGGTGATGCTCGCCGGCATCCGCTACGGTCGCGCGGGACGGTTGGGCGTGCTCGCCGGCGAAGGCATGCGCGAGTACGGACGCCAGTTGCGCCTGATGATCTGGTCGCTGCTGCCGCTGGGCATCGCGATTGGCCTGGGGTCGTGGTGGATGGACATCGCCGCCACCCATGCCGAGGAAGCGGTGCTGGCTTCCAGCGCCCGCAATGGCGACCGGTTGGCGCTGCTCGGCGCGGTGCTGGTGTTCATCCTCGCACACGCCGGTATCGAACTGACCCGGGCGCGCATCGCGGTGCTGGACGACACCCGCTCGGTGCTCCGGGCATGGTGGCGCAGCTTCAAGCTGTTCCTGCGCCGCCCCTTCGCCGTACTGGGCCTGTACCTGCTGGTCTGCGTGATCGGCTTGGCGGTGGCGCTGGCGCTGGCGTGGCTGCGCAGCCGCGTGGCCGGCATTGGCTGGGGCGCGTTCGTGCTGGCGGTGTTCTGCGCGCAGCTGGTGGTCGCGGCGCTGGCCTGGGTCCGGCTGGCGCGCCTGCGCGCGCTGGCCGCCGTGGTCGAGGACGATGCGGCGCGCCGGGCCGCCTGACGGAACGCTGCATGCCGCCGCGCGGGGGCCGCGCGGCGGCGGTTTTGGAGCGACAATGCCGCCATCCCCTCCCACGGGCATGGCTTGCCGTCGATGTTGACCGCTGCTGACTACCGACCTCCCCGCTGGCTGCGCAATCCGCACCTGCAATCGGTGCTGGGTTCCAGCCTGATCCGCCGCAGGCGTGGCGTGCACGCGCTGCAGCGCGTCGGCGCGACGAACGCCGAGGTCATCGTCGATGGCGGCGACGGGGTGCGCCTGCAGGGTTTCCACAGCCAGGTGCCGGGACGCGCGCCGCGCGCGCTGGCGGTGCTCCTGCATGGCTGGGAAGGCAGCGCCGACTCCAGCTACATGCGGATGACCGCGGCCGAACTGCTGCTGCGCGGTTTCGACGTGTTCCGGCTGAACTTCCGCGATCACGGCGATACCCATCACCTCAACGAGGAACTGTTCCATTCCAACCGCATCGACGAGGTCGTCCATGCGGTCGGCGATGTCGCGGCCCGCTTCCCGCCCCGGCCGATGGTGCTGGCGGGCTATTCGCTGGGCGGAAACTTCGCCCTGCGGGTGGCCCTGCGCGCGCAGCAGGCCGGCCTGCCGCTGCGACGGGTGGCCGCGGTCTGCCCGTTGCTGGATCCGCACCGGACCATGGACTACATCGAGAACGGGCTGCAGATCTACGACTGGTACTTCCGTCGCAAGTGGCGCAGCTCGCTGCTGCGCAAGCGCCAGTTGTTTCCGGAACGCCACGCCTACGATGACGCCGTGCTGGCGCAGGACATGCGCGGGCTGATGCGCTGGGTGGCCGAGCGCCACACCGGTTTCGGCACCCTGGAAGCCTATTTCGATGGCTACTCGATCGCCGGCGAACGCCTGGCCGGACTGCAGGTGCCGTCGGACATCCTGATGGCGCAGGACGATCCGGTCATCCCGTTCGAGGACTTCGAGCACTGGCACCTGCCGGCCACCGCGCATCTGGAAATCGCGCCCTGGGGCGGGCATTGCGGGTTCATCGAAAACGCCGCCTGCGACGGGTTCGCCGAGCGCTGGGTCGCCGATCGGCTGGAAGCCGCGCTGGCCGACGCCTGAGTGCCGCGCGGTTACCATGGCGGCTGAATCCAACGTCATCCAAGGAGTCCCGCGCATGCGCATCTGGAGCCGGAGTTTCGAACCCGGGCAAGCCATTCCCGCCGAATTCGCCATGGGCCAGCCGGATGGATTCGCCGGCAACCGCAATCCGCACCTGGCCTGGGACGACGTGCCGGCCGGCGCGCGCTCGTTCGCGCTGCTGTGCATCGATCCCGACGCGCCGACGGTCGCCGAGACGGTGGGCCGCGAGGACATGGAGATTCCGCACGACCAGCCGCGCGCCGATTTCGTCCACTGGACAATGATCGACATCCCGGCGGATGTGCGCGAAATCGCCGCCGGCAGTTGCAGTGACGGCGTCACCGCGCATGGAAAGGTGTCGCCACAAGGGCCTGCCGGAGCACGCCAGGGCTTGAACGACTATACCGGCTGGTTCGCCGGTGACGCGCAGATGGGTGGCGACTACCTGGGCTACGACGGTCCGTATCCGCCGTTCAACGATGCGCGCGTGCACCGCTATTTCTTCCGCCTTTACGCGCTGGACGTGGCTTCGCTGGACCTGCCGGATCGCTTCACCGCCGCGGATGTGCAGCGCGCGGTGCAGGGGCATGCGCTGGCCGAGGCCGCGGTGCAAGGAACCTACACACTCAACCCGCGACTGCGCTGAAGGAGGCGGGCCATGGAAGGTCACGACACGCAGGATCCCTATCGCGCGCCCATCGCTGCCACCGAAGTTGTGATTTCCCCGGAGGCCCTGGGTGAACCGGCGGCGAAGGTACGGCGGTTTTTCAACTGGCTCATCGACAAGGTGATGATCTGGGGCCTGGCCATGCTCGTGGGCATCCTCAATGCCACTTTCGTGGATGACACGTGGATGGCGTGGTTGATGACCGCACCCTGGTGGGTGGATTATGTGTTTGGTTGTGTACTGGTCCTGATCTACTACACGCTGATGGAAGGCCTGTTCGGCGTCACCGTCGGCAAGCTGATCACCGGCACCCGGGTGGTCGACGAACATGGCCAGCGCGTGGCGTTCCCGCGCGCGTTGCTGCGCAGCCTGTGCCGGCTGATTCCCTTCGAGATCTTCTCGCTGCTGGTCAGCGACGACGCCAATCCGCGTGGCTGGCACGACTCGCTCCCGCGCACGCGGGTGGTGATGCGCCGATCGCGGCCACCATTGCCGCCGGTGGCCGTCGCCGAATGAGGCAACAAAAAGGCCGGATCCCGACGGATCCGGCCTTTTGTTCTCCACGCTTTGCCGCGCGGCTTACTTCTTCACGTTCTCCGACTCGACCACCATGTCCAGCACGTAGGCGGTGTCGGACGCGTCGGCCGGCACCGGGTTGCGCTTGAAGCGCTTCACCCGCAGCACGTTGCGGATGCCGGCTTCGTGGGTATAGCCCTCGATGTCCTCGTAGAAGTTCTGCCATTCGCCTTCGGACGATTTCACGCCCTTGTCGTCGTAGCGGATCTCGCGCACCTGCAGGCACTGCTTGTTCGGGATCAGCGGGTGGCTGCACGGCTTGGTTTCGGCCGCGACTTCAAGGAACGCCTGTTCGCCCGGGCCGCCGTAGCGGGTTTCGGCGGTGGCTTCGCCGGCAAAGGTCAGCACGTCGCCGGCCGCGTTGGTCAGGGTCAGGTGGGCTTCGTCGCCGCCCTGCACCGCGAGGGTGGAACTGCCTTCCAGACGCTTGCCGGCTTCACCGTCCAGCGCCATCAGCTTGCTGTCGGCGCAGGCCATCTGGGTCGCTACCATCGGCGACACCGTCAGCTTGTCGCCTTCCAGGGTGTAGCCGCCGCCCATCCGGTTGCAGGTATTGCTGACGCCCAGGCGTCCCTCGGCGAAGTCGAGGGTGAGCGGGTGATCGGCGCGGGCGAACAGCGCGTCGATGCGCTTGCCCTGCGCGTCCTTGGCGTCCTGCAGGCGCCAGTGGTACGCACCGAGCGCGGCGGCGCCGGTGGGAGCGGCCGGCGTGGCGGCGACCGGAGTGGTCGCGGCGGGCGGTTCGGTGCCGGCCGGCGGCGCCGCATCCGGGGTCGGCTTGGCGCAGGCGGCCAGGGCGATCGGCAGGGCGAGCAGGATGAGTCGTTTCATGGGGTTCTCCTTGAAGGGTGACCAGTGCAAACGCGTGGACGCCTGGAACGGGGTGAAACCGGCGCGACGCCGGGCGGTACCGCTCAGGAACCGTTCGGGGAAGCGCCGATCCCCAGGTCACCGCAGGGCGCTGGTATGGCTCAGCTTCCGGCGGGCATCAACAGCAGCAGGAGCGCGCCGAAAACGATGCGGTAGAAAGCGAAGCCGGTGTAGCGGTGGGACTTGATATAGCCCAGCAACCATTTGACGACGATGAAACCGGTCATCGTGGCGGCGGCGAAGGCCAGGCCGACCTCGCCCCAGTTCTCGCTGCCGATGGCGCCGTCCTTGACCAGTTCCAGGAAGGCGTAGCTGCTGGCCGCGAACATGGTGGGGATGCCCACCAGGAACACGAACTCGGTGGCCGACGAACGCCGGCTGGTGCCGGCCAGCATCGCCATGAAAATGGCCGCGGCCGAACGCGAGGTGCCGGGAAACACGCCCGCCACGACCTGCGCCAGGCCCACCAGCACCGCCACCTTCCAGGTGATGTTGGGCTGGTCGCCGCGCTTGCCGGCGAAATGCTCGGCCACCAGCATCCACACGCCGCCGATGATCAGCGCCCAGGCGATCGGGGTCAGGGTTTCGGGCAGTTCCCAGCCGGCCAGCCGCACCGGCAGGCCGACCAGGGCGGTGACCAGGAAGGCGGTGATGATCTTGGCGATGTAGTCGCGGTTGGCCGGTTCGCGCCAGCCGCGGGCCAGTTCCCACAGGCGATCGCGGAACACCAGGGTGATGGCGAGGATGGCGCCGGCCTGGATGACGATGTTGAAGAAGTCGGAGCGATGGCCGAGCCAGCGCTCGGCGATGAGCAGGTGACCGGTGCTGGAGATGGGCAGGAATTCGGTGATGCCTTCGATGATGCCGAGCAGGAGCGCGGCGAGCAGGTCGGTCATGGGACGCGGACAGGTGGGCGGGAAGCGACAAGGATAGAGGATTCCCGATGTCACATATTGGTGCGTTGTTTGCCAAGTTGGCACCACAAAGGTGCATTCCGCCAATGCGAGGTGAATTTCAGTCCTTTAAAAACAATCGCTTATCGGATTCCTTGGGTTGGCACACTGTTTGCTGAAGAGAAGGCACGTTCCTACCAACCCGAGGTTCCAAGATGTCTGCGGACAATGTTGAAAAGCTGATCAAGGACAACAAGGTCGAGTTCGTCGACCTGCGTTTCGCGGACGTCCGCGGCGTGCAGCATCACGTCACCTTCCCGGTCAACATCGTGGAGCCCTCGCTGTTCGAGGACGGCAAGATGTTCGACGGCAGCTCGATCGCCGGCTGGAAGGGCATCAACGAATCCGACATGGTGCTGCTGCCCGACGCCAGCACCGCCTTCCTGGACCCGTTCACCGCCGATCCGACCATCGTGCTGACCTGCGACGTGCTGGATCCGGCCACCATGCAGGGTTATTCGCGCTGCCCGCGCGGCGTCGCCAAGCGCGCCGAGGCCTACCTGAAGTCCAGCGGCATCGCCGACCAGGCGTTCTTCGGCCCGGAACCGGAATTCTTCATCTTCGACTCCGTGCGCTACGCCAATGAAATGGGCCACACCTTCTTCAAGATCGATTCCGAGGAAGCGGCCTGGAACAGCGGCACCAAGTACGAGGGCGGCAACAGTGGCTATCGTCCGGGCGTGAAGGGTGGCTACTTCCCGGTCGCCCCGGCCGACACCCTGCACGACATCCGCGCCGAAATGTGCAAGACCCTGGAGCAGGTCGGCATCGAAGTCGAAGTGCACCACCACGAAGTCGCCACCGCCGGCCAGTGCGAAATCGGCACCAAGTTCAACTCGCTGGTCAAGAAGGCCGACGAGCTGCTGACGATGAAGTACATCATCAAGAACGTGGCCTTCCGCAACGGCAAGACCGCCACTTTCATGCCCAAGCCGATCGTCGGCGACAACGGCAGCGGCATGCACGTGCACCAGTCGCTGGCCAAGGGCGGCACCAACCTGTTCTCCGGCGACGGCTACGGCGGCCTGTCGCAGATGGCGCTGTGGTACATCGGCGGCATCTTCAAGCACGCCCGCGCGATCAACGCCTTCACCAACTCGGGCACCAACAGCTACAAGCGCCTGGTGCCGGGCTTCGAGGCGCCGGTGATGCTGGCTTATTCGGCCCGCAACCGTTCGGCTTCCTGCCGCATTCCGTGGGTGTCCAACCCGAAGGCGCGCCGCATCGAGATCCGTTTCCCGGATCCGCTGCAGACCGGCTACCTGACCTTCGCCGCGCTGATGATGGCCGGCCTGGACGGCATCAGGAACCAGATCGATCCGGGCGCGCCCAGCGACAAGGATCTGTACGACCTGCCGCCGGAAGAAGAGAAGAACATCCCGCAGGTCTGCTCCAGCCTCGACCAGGCGCTGGAAGCGCTGGACAAGGACCGCGACTTCCTCAAGGCCGGCGGCGTGTTCAGCGACGACTTCATCGATGGCTACATCGCGCTGAAGATGCAGGAAGTGACCAAGTTCCGCGCGGCCACGCACCCGCTGGAATACCAGCTGTACTACGGCAACTGAGCAACCGCGGCGATGGCGACGGAATCCCCTCCCACCCGTCGCCATCGCCGCACCTCGACCCGGCTGGGGAGCCGGGGAGCCGCACCGCTTCAAGGAGATCGCAACACCGGCAACACAGGGGAACGCAACACAGAGCAACACAGGAGAGAACCATGAGCCGCCACTCCCTCCCACGTCACCTACCGTCACCGCGATGCATCGCGGCGACGGTTTGTGCGGCTCATGGGTTGTTCCGCACCGAGAACGTGTCCGCCGCCAGGGGGCTGCGCGCACGGGTGTCCTGAAACCACCGGCCGGCTGCGGCCGGCCGGTTCCATCCACCATCGGGGTATGCGCATGAAACTGATCACCGCCATCATCCGGCCGTTCAAACTCGACGAGGTCCGAGAGTCCTTGTCGCAGGCGGGCGTGTCCGGCATCACCGTCACCGAAGTGAAAGGCTTCGGCCGGCAGAAGGGCCACACCGAGCTGTATCGCGGCGCCGAGTACGTCGTCGATTTCCTGCCCAAGATCAAGATCGAAACCGTCGTCACCGACGAACGCCTGGAAGCGGTCATCGAGGCCATCCAGCAGGCTGCCGGCACCGGCAAGATCGGCGACGGCAAGATCTTCGTGACCACCATCGACCAGGTCATCCGCATCCGCACCGGCGAAGTCGGCGCGGACGCGCTCTAACACTCGGAGCCCCACATGAAGACTCGACTGTTCGACGGGTGGAAAGCCCGTGCGCAAGCGTTGTGCCTGGCCGCCGTATGCGGCGTGATGACGATGGGGTTCGCGGCCGGCGTTTCGGCCCAGGATCCGGCGCCCGCGCCGGCATCCGCATCGGCGCAGGAAACCGCGGCACCGGCCGCCACCGAAGTTGTGGCGCCGGTCGCCGAAACCACGCCCGCAGCCACCGCGTCCGCCGAAGCCGCTCCGGCCGCCGAAGCCGCACCGGTGGTGGAAAAGGGCGACGTCGCCTGGATGCTCACCTCCACCCTGCTGGTGCTGCTGATGGTGGTGCCGGGCCTGGCGCTGTTCTACGGCGGCATGGTGCGTTCGAAGAACGTGCTGTCGGTGCTGATCCAGGTCGCCACCGTGTTCTCGCTGCTGGTAATCCTGTGGGTGTTCTACGGTTACAGCCTGGCGTTCTCGGGCGAGGGACCGTGGATCGGCAATCTCGACAAGGCGCTGCTGAAAGGCGTGACGCTGGAATCGCTGGCGGCGACCTTCAGTGCCGGCGTGAGCCTGCCGGAGTACGTGTTCGTCGCGTTCCAGGCGACCTTCGCCGGCATCACCGGCGCGCTGATCGTCGGTGCGTTTGCCGAACGGGCCAAGTTCGCCGCGGTCGTGCTGTTCTCGGTGCTGTGGTTCACCTTCGGCTACCTGCCGCTGGCGCACATGGTGTGGGCCGCGGGCGGATTCCTGTTCGAGAAAGGCGCGCTGGATTTCGCCGGCGGCACCGTGGTGCACATCAATGCGGGCATCGCCGGCCTGGTCGGTGCCTACTTCGTCGGCCGTCGCGTGGGCTTCGGGCGTGAGGCGCTGAAGCCACACAACGTGACCTTCACCTTCGTCGGCGCCTCGCTGCTGTGGGTGGGCTGGTTCGGCTTCAACGCCGGTTCCAACCTGGAAGCCAATGCCGGCGCGGCGCTGGCCTTCCTCAACACCCTGCTAGCCACCGCCGCGGCGATTCTGGGCTGGGCGGCGACCGAGAAGTTCACCAAGGGCAAGTCCTCGGCGCTGGGCGTGGCGTCCGGCGCGGTCGCCGGCCTGGTCGGTATTACCCCGGCGTGCGGCACGGTCGGACCGTTCGGCGCGATCGTCATCGGCCTGGCCGCCGGCGTGATCTGCGTGTGGGGCGTGAATGGCCTCAAGCGCCTGCTGGGCGCGGACGACAGCCTGGACGTGTTTGGCGTGCATGGCCTGGGCGGCATCGTCGGCGCGATCCTCACCGGCGTGTTCAGCGCCGCCTCGCTGGGCGGGGTGAAGGGCGAGGGTTACGACATCGCCAGCCAGGTCGGCATCCAGGCGTTGGGCGTCGGCATCACCATCGTCTGGATTGGCGTGGTGTCGGTGGTCTCGTTCCTGATCGCCAAGCTGGTGTTCGGCCTGCGGGTGGCCGAGGAAGCCGAGCGCGAGGGCCTGGATATCACGTCCCACGGCGAATCGGCCTACGAGGCCTGATTCCCGCCACCGGGCCGGCTTTGCACTAAACTGGTGCAATGCCGGCCCCGGTGACTTTCCCCATGTTTCCCGCACCCGCTCCCGATGCGCTCAGCACGCCGGTGGCCTGGGCCGATGCCGGCGGCCACATCGCCGGGGTCAACGCGGCGTTCGCCCGCTGGCTGGGCGTCAGCGCCCGGCGCCTGCAGGGACAGCCACTGGCGGCACTGGAAATGGAGGGTGACGCGATGGCGCGTTTCCTGGAAAACACCGATCACGACGTGCTGCGCCTGCACCGCATGGCGCTGGGCATGCCGGGCGGCGAGGCGCCGCGCTTCGCCGAGGGCTGGCTGTCGCGGCTGGACGGCGGCGGCTGGCTGCTGGAGGCGCACCCGGTGGACGAATTCCCGGCCCCGGATCCGACCCAGGTGCTGCCGAGCGCCCTGGGCGCCGCGCTCAAGGGGCTGGCACATGAACTGCGCAACCCGCTCGCCGGCCTGAAGGGCGCCGCGCAACTGCTGGCGCGGCGGGCCGGGCAGCGCACCGACAATGAGGACGAGCGCGAACTGATCGACCTGATCGAATCGGAAATCGGTCGCCTCAACACCCTGCTGGATCAGTTGCTGTCGCCGGCGCCGCAGCGGCCGCATGCGCCGCTGAACATCCATGCGGTGCTGGAGCGCGTGTTGCGTCTGGCCGAAACCGAGGGCGGCTGGTCGGTGCGCCTGCAACGCGACTACGACCCCAGCCTGCCGGAACTGCCCGGCGATGCGGACCGGCTGACCCAGGCGGTCTGGAACCTGGTGCGCAACGCGATCCAGGCCGGCGCCGCCAGCGTCGTGCTGCGCACGCGGGTGGAACATGGCCTGCGCATCCACGATCACCTGCACACGATGGCGCTGCGCGTGGAAATCATCGATGACGGCCGTGGCGTGCCCGAGGAACTGGCCGAACACCTGTTCCTGCCGCTGGTCAGCGGGCGCGCCGAAGGCAGCGGGCTGGGCCTGGCGCTGGCCCAGCAGGTGGCGCGCGAACATCGCGGCACCCTGACCTACCGTTCGCGTCCCGGCCATACCGTTTTCACCCTGCTGTTGCCGCCGGGGAGCGACGAGGAAGAGGAACGCCATGTCCACTGACAGCGCCACGCCCCATCTGCAACGCATCTGGGTGGTCGACGACGACCGCTCGGTGCGCTTCGTCCTTGCCACCGCGCTACGCGACGCGGGCTACGACGTGGATGGTTTCGACAGCGCCGCCGCGGCGTTGCAGGCATTGGGCGCGCGTGGCGCGCCGGACCTGCTGTTCACCGATGTGCGCATGCCCGGCGACGATGGGCTGGTGCTGCTGGACAAGCTCAAGGCCACGCATCCGCAATTGCCGGTCATCGTGATGTCGGCCTACACCGACGTCGCCAGCACTGCCGGCGCGTTCCGCGGCGGCGCGCACGAGTTCCTGTCCAAGCCCTTCGATCTCGACGATGCCGTCGCCCTGGCTGCGCGCGCGCTGCCGGATGCCGAGCAGGATGTCTCCGCGGCCATGGAACCGGCCGGTTCCGTGCCGGGCCCGCCCCGCCTGATTGGCGACACCCCGGCGATGCGCGCGCTGTTCCGCGCGATCGGGCGGCTGGCGCAGGCGCCGCTGTCGGTGCTGATCAATGGCGAAACCGGTACCGGCAAGGAACTGGTCGCGCGCGCGCTGCACCAGGAATCGCCGCGTGCGCGCAAGCCGTTCGTCGCGCTCAACACCGCCGCGATTCCCGCCGAACTGCTGGAGAGCGAATTGTTCGGCCACGAGGCCGGCGCCTTCACCGGAGCGCAGAAACGCCACATCGGCCGCTTCGAGCAGGCCGACGGCGGCACCTTGTTCCTGGACGAAATCGGCGACATGCCGCTGCCCCTGCAGACCCGCTTGCTGCGCGTGCTCGCCGAGGGTGAATTCTTCCGCGTGGGCGGGCGTGAGCTCATCCGGGTCGATGTGCGGGTGATCGCCGCGACCCATCAGCATCTGGAAACGCTGGTCGCCGAAGGCCGTTTCCGTGCCGACCTGCTGCACCGCCTCGACGTGGTGCGCCTGCAGTTGCCACCATTGCGCGAACGCCTGGCCGACGTGCCGCAGCTGGCCGACAACTTCCTGGCCGCCGCCACCCGCAAGCTGGACATCGCGCCCAAGCGCTTCTCGCACGCGGCGCAGGTGCAGTTGCAGTCGTATGCCTGGCCCGGCAACGTCCGCGAACTGGAAAACGTGTGCTGGCGATTGGCGGCGCTCGCGCCGGGCGATGTCATCAGCGGCGCCGATCTGGAAGCGGTGTTGCCGCGTGGTGGAATCCGCAATCCGCCGGCCACCTCCGCGGGCGAATGGGACGAAGCCTTGGCCGGCTGGGCCCGCGCGCGCCTGGTCGAAGGCGCCGATGGCCTGCACGCCGAGGCGCGCGAACGCTTCGATCGGACCCTGCTGGAAGTGGCCCTTGAATTCACCCAGGGCCGACGCGCCGAGGCCGCGTCGCGGCTGGGCGTGGGGCGCAACACGGTGACGCGCAAGCTGGGCCCGGGACGCAAGCGGCGCTGAATTCATTGCACCTGAATGAAGCTGAGGTTACGTTTGCGTGCTCACGCTTCCAGGAGATCGCCATGCGTACCGCACTGCTCGCCACCGTCACCGCCGTCGCGCTTGCCGCCTGCGGCAGCAACCCGAAGCCGGCGGAACAGCCCGCCGCCCCGGCCGCCACCAGCACCGCCAAGCAGGGCATCGCGAACCTCGCCTCGGCGTCGGGAAGCCTGGTCAGCGGCAAGATCACGCTGGTGCCGATGGCCGATGGCGCGCACCTGACCGGCGAAGTCGGCGGACTGCCGGCCAACAGCGCGCATGGATTCCACGTGCACGAGAAAGGCGATTGCAGCGCGGTGGACGCCAGCAGCGCCGGCCCGCACTTCAATCCGACCGCGACCACCCACGGCAAGGCCGGCGGTGGCGCGCATCATGCCGGCGACATGGACAATGTCACCGCCAACGCCGAAGGCGTGGCCCGCATCAACGTGCACCTGACCGGCGTGACTCTCGGCGGCGGCGCGCCCAACGACATCGCCGGGCGGGCACTGATCGTGCACGGCTCGCCGGACGACTACACCAGCCAGCCCGCCGGCAACGCCGGCGCGCGCGTGGCCTGCGGGATCATCACCGTCACCCAGTGACGGTCAGGCGGGAACGGCGCAACGCGTCGTTCCCGCTATCGCCCGGCTCAGGGTTGGCCCAGGGCGTCGCGCGGATCCGCATAGCCGGCGCAGTGCGCGAACAGCACCGGAATGCCGTGCGCTTCCAGTACCGCGGCGAATTGCTGCTGGCGGGCGAGGAAATGGTTGTAGGCGCGCTCCAGCCGTTCTTCGGTGGCTTCCTGCGGCGCGTAGCGCGCACGCCAGGCGGAAGGCTCGAACAGCGCGATGCGTACTTCGCCGTCCAGGTAGCGCAGCAGCGGCTCCGGCGATGCGTCCAGCCATTCTTCCCGATCCGGCGCGAGCAGCGCGGTCTCGATGATCGGCCAGAGCGAATCGAGCCCGCCGTGGCCGTACTGCATCGCGGTCATGGCGGCGAGATCATGCAGGGTCAGGTAGCGCGCGTGTTCGATCTGCGCGCCGAAGGCCTGCTGCGCGAGCAGCGCGGTATCGGCCTGGGCCATGCCGGTCTCCAGCAGGATCGCTTCCAACCGTTCGGCAACTTCGGAAACCGTATGGTTCTCGCCGCTGAGCAGGAACGGCAGCACGCGCAGCGGCCCGCCTGCCAGATCGTTCTCGGAGGCGAATGGCAGCGGGACTTCCCCGTGCTCATCCGCGCCGAAGGCGATCATCCGCGGCCCGCTGTTGCGGCCGGGCGCGCGCTGCTGCAGCTCCTGCAGGCGACGATGCAGCGGCCAGCCCGGGCGCAGCGCCTCGGCGGGGTCGAAATGCGCCGCGGCCAGGGTCAGATCCAGATCGCGGATGGCGGGCACCAGCGCAGCCAGGTCGCGGCCAATCCGCTCCACCAGCATGGCGGCGTCGGCAGGCCGCAGCGCGGCCTGCGCAGGGGCGTTTCCGGCGGAGAGTTCCAGCGCCAGGAATCCCTTCACGTCGGCGGTCGTTGCGGATGCGGTCATATCAAGGTTTGGCGGCGATGGAGGGGGGCATTACACTCTCGCATTATGCCTGCCGCCGCCGCGGCTTCCGAACCACCGCACCGTGATGAGGTCCTCCATGCCAGCCGCCCGTCCCGTCGCCATCCTCGGTGGCGTCCGCATTCCGTTCTGCCGGCAGAACACCGCCTATGCGGATGTGGGCAACCTGGGCATGTCGGTGCGCACGCTCGGCGCGCTGGTCGAGCGCTTCGGCCTGCATGGCCAGCAACTCGGCGAAGTGGCGATGGGCGCGGTGATCAAGCATTCCAGCGACTGGAACCTGGGCCGTGAAGCCACGCTGTCCTCCGGGCTTTCGCCGCTGACGCCGGGCATCACCCTGCAGCGCGCCTGCGGTACCAGCCTGGACAGCATCATCACCGTCGCCAACAAGATTTCGCTGGGACAGATCGAATCGGGCATCGGCGGCGGTTCGGACACCACCTCCGACGTGCCGATCGTCTACGGCAGGAAGCTGCGCGCGCGCATCCTCGCCGCCAATCGCGCCAAGACCACGCAGGACAAGATCAAGACGCTGGTGAAGGGCTTCAAGTTCAGCGAGCTCAAGCCCGAGTTTCCCGGCGTGGCCGAGCCGCGCACCGGCAAGAGCATGGGCGATCACTGCGAGGACATGGCCAAGGAATGGAACATTTCCCGCGATTCGCAGGACGAACTGGCGGTGGCCTCGCACAAGAAGCTGGCGGCGGCCTACGAGCGCGGTTTCTTCAGTGATCTGATCGCGCCGTTCCGCGGACTGGAGCGCGACAACATCCTGCGTCCGGACACCTCGCTGGAAAAGCTCGCCACGCTCAAGCCGGCGTTCGACAAGACTTCCGGGCGCGGCACCTTGACCGCGGCCAACTCCACGCCGCTGACCGACGGCGCGGCCGCGGTGCTGCTGTCCAGCGAGGAATGGGCACGCACGCACGGGCACGAACCGCTGGCCTACCTGCGCGACGCGCAGGTGGCGGCGGTCGACTTCGTGCACGGCGAGGGCCTGCTGATGGCGCCGACCGTCGCGGTGCCGGAAATGCTCAAGCGCCACGGCCTGACGCTGCAGGATTTCGATTTCTATGAAATCCACGAAGCCTTCGCCGCGCAGGTGCTGTGCACGCTGCGCGCGTGGGAGAGCGAGGACTACTGCCGCAACCGGCTGGGCCTGGACGCGCCGCTGGGCCGGATCGATCCGGAGAAGATGAACCCGAATGGTTCCTCGCTCGCCACCGGCCATCCGTTCGCCGCGACCGGTGCGCGCATCGTCGCCACCGCCGCCAAGGAACTGAAGCAGCGTGGTGGCGGCCGTTGCCTGGTGTCGATCTGCACCGCCGGCGGCATGGGCGTGGTCGCGATCATCGAGCGCTGATTCGCACATACACGACCGGGTAGGAGCGCCGTCCCGGCGCGAGCTCCTTCTCGTGGACGCGCGAGGCAATCGGGGACGAGCCCGCGGAACAGCTCGCGGCCGGAGGCCGCTCCTACCTCTATCCCACCCGGTGTGCGGGATGCGCGGTTTGTCAGCCGCGCAGGCGCGGCAGGCCGTGTTCGTCGCGTTCCTCGACCACCGCCGCATCGAAAATCTTCTGCTTCATGTCGCGCCCCGGCAGTTCGATCGCCGGCTCGCCGCGCAGCGCACGCAACGCGTTGGCGAAACTGCGCCGCGCGCTGGCTTCGTCGCCAACGGCGGCGAAACCTTCACCCAGTTCTTCCCATGCGTCCGCCCCGGCTCCCTGCGCCAGCGCGCGGTGCAGGAATTCCTGCGCCTGCGGCCACTGTCCCTGCTGGCGGGCAAGCCGCGCCAGCGTGACCAGCAGCGCGGGACTGGCCGGGTGCGCCTGCAGCCAGCGCTGCGCGCTCGCCCGGCGCGAATCGGCCTTGCCCACCGGCAGCCGTCCATACAGCGCGACCAGGGATTCGTCCCAACGTACGTCGATGGCCGACTCCAGGCTGCGGATGGCGGCATCTTCCCAGCGCATCGCGGCCGCGCGCTCGGCATAGGCGGCGACCACCGCGGGATCGTTGCGCAGCGGCTTGGACAGGGTTTCCCAGCGCTCCGCCAGCACGTTGGCGTCGCCGGCCTCGCGCACCGCGCGGGCAGCCAGTTCCTTTTCCAGCGTATCGAGCCTACCGCCCGACAGTGACTGTTGTTGCTTCATCGCGCCCAGCAGGCCATAGGCTTCGCCACTGCGATTGAGCTGGGCGAGCGCCTGCGCGCGCAGCGACAGTCCGCGCGGCGGCAGCGGCTGCGCGGCAGGGGATTCCAGCGCGGTCAGCGCTTCGATTGGGGATTGGCGGGCCAGCGCGCGATCGGCGGTGGTCAACGCATGGGCCGCCGCGCTGCGCTGCGCGAGCGCTTCCAGATGGCGGCGGGCGGCGGCCTCGTCCTCGCGGGCATCGGCCGCGCGCACCGCGGCGATCCGCGCGATTGCGCCCACTTCATCATCCTCGGCGGCGCGTTCCAGCAACTTTTCCGCACGGTTCCAGTGGCCGCCATGCAGGTTGTCCAGGCCCTCGATCAGGCGCGCGCGCGCCTGCTTCCGGCGATGCCGAGCCCAGGCGCGGAACGGCAGGGTCAGCAGTTTGAGCAGCAGCCAGATGACGCCGGCGACCAGCAGCAGCGACAGCAGCGCGCGCGGCACGTCGGTTTCCCAGTCGTTGCCGCCGAACTCCACGAATACCCGGCCAAAATCACGAGTGTGTTCCTGCGCCAACCATTGCGCGGCGAACACGCCCACGGCCAGCAGGATCAGCAGGATGACGGTGGTGCGGAACACCTTCATGGCACGGTCTCCTCCTCCAGTCGGGTCGCCGTGGCAGCGGGAGGCGGCGCGGTGAAACCCGCGGAGCGCAGGCTGCGCAGCTGTTCCAGGGTACTGCCCAGCAGCGGCACGTCGTCTCGCAGCGGCAGCCGGCGCATCGCCGCCAGCTGCTGGCGACCCTGACGCAGTGCCGGTGAATCCGGCCACAACCGGGTGATCCATTGATCGATGCGGTTCAGCGAGGCTTGGAAGCCGGCCGCGTCGCCGCGTTCCAGCGCCGCGTGCGCCAGGCTGATCTCGATGCGCAGCGCGGCTTCGCCGGCATTGCGATCGGAGGGAGCGACGAACGCCGCCTGGCGGCTCGGCCGCACGTCCACCAGCGGCGCCAGCCAGCGCTGCCAGCGGCGTTGCTCGGTCACCGCCGACGCCGCTGCCGTGCGCTGCGGCAACCCCGCCAGGCCTGCGGCGAAAGCGTCCAACTGCCGGCTCAGGCGCGCGCGTGGTCCCGCACCCTGCGCCTCCAATGCCTGGCGCTCCTGCGCGAGGGTCTGCTTCAGATTGAGCAGACGATGATCGTCGATGCCTTCCAGCGCGCCGGCAGCCAATGCGTAGGCACGACGGGCACCGTCGCGATCATCGGCCACGCTCAGCCGCTGCCCGGCCAGCGACAGCAGCATCTCCACTTCGTCCAGGCGCAGGGCCTGCGCGCCGTGGCGGCTCGGGTCGGACAGCTTGGCGACGCTTTCCTCGAGCAGGGCGCCGCGCTGGCCCAGGCCCAGCACTTCATCGCGCAACACGCGGTTGGTCGCGGCCGCGTCCTGGACACGCTGGGTCAGCGTGCGTTGATCGCGACGCACCGATTCCAGCCGCTGTTCGATGGCGCCCAGGCGTTGCGCGGCATCGGCGGCTTGCGCCTGTGCCTGCGCGTCGCGCGCCTTCCAGCCGCGCCAGCCCAGCGCAGCGACGGCGGCCAGCGCGATCAGCGCCAGCAGCCACATGAACGCACCGCGGCCGCCGCGGCGATCCCGGTTACCGGAAGGAGAAGGGGAAGGGTTTTCGTCGTTCACTCGACCGTCCTTGTTGTCGTTCTGGCGGGCGTCGTGGGCTCATGCTAGCGGATCGGGCCGCGACAGGGCGGTTTCCGCGGCGTCCAGCATGTGCGCGTTGCGAGGTCCGGCGGCCTGCAGCACGCGCGCGAAACCGGTTTGCGATGCCTGCGTCGCGAGTCGTTCGCTGGCGGCGATCGCCGGCAGGCGCCGCAGCGTTTCGAGTGCGGTCGACGGCAGTTGCGCCACCAGCCGTTCGAGCGCACCGCCGCTGCTGATCAACACGCAGGCCGGCGCGCGCAACTGTTCCAGCGCCCGCAGGCTGCGCGCCGACACGGCCACGTCCGTTCGTTCATAAACGTCGGCGCGTTCCAGGCGGGCACCGCGCTCCGCCAGGCCGGGCGCCAGCAGGTTGCGGCCGGCCGGCGCGGTCACGAAGCCGATCCGTTTGCCCGCGATCGCTTGCAGTTCGGGCAGGGCCAGCAGGCCTTCGCTGTCCATCCGCGCAGGCGCCGAGACCCGAGCGATGCCCTGGCGACGCAGCGCGTGCGCGGTGCCACTGCCCACGGCGAGCCATGTCTGTCCCGGCGCGGCCTGCAGATGCTGCAGGCTCGCGGCGGCGGCAACGGCCGCCGGGCTGGTGAACAGCACGAGGTCGCCTTGCAGGGCACGCGCCAGCGCTGCGCGCGCGGCTTCGTCCCCGCGCACGGCGATCCGCCACGGCGACAACGCCAGCAGCCCGGCGCCGCGCCGCGCCGCCGCGCGGCGCAGCGCCTCATGCCCGCCCTGCGGCCGCAGCGAGATCACGTACCATCCTGCGTCTTTATCCGAAGCCATGGGCGGATTATCCGTGATGAATGCCGAAGCCGCGCTGGATCGCCTGCGTGCGTATTGTCGCGGGATGCCGCCGGTCGCCGCCATGCAGGTGGAAGTTGCCGGCTATGCGGATGGCGTATTGCGCCTGACGGCTCCGCTGGCGCGGAACGTCAATGACAAGGGCACTGCGTTCGGCGGCAGCCTGACTTCGCTGATGACGGTGGCCGGCTGGGGACGGGTCACGCTCGGCCTGGATCTGGCCGGCGAATCCGCCGAAGTGTATGTGGCGGACAGCAACATCCGCTATCTCGCGCCGCTGCGTTCGGATCTGCAGGCAGAAGCCCGGCTGGCGCCGGGCGAGTCCTGGGAGACCTTCCTGGCCACCCTGCGCCAGCGCGGGCGGGCGCGGATCCAGGTCGAGGCGGTGGTGTACCTGCCCGATGGCGGCGCGGCCACCACCTTGAGCGGTCGTTTCGTCGCCATCGCGAGGCGGTAGGATGGAGGTACCTGTGGGGGAGGGGAACCGATGCCGATGAGCCTGCGCTGGGTACTGCTGGTGGTCCTGGCGATCGCCGCGTTCGGTGTGCAGGCCGCGGGAGGGCGGCAGCGGGCCAAGCTGGAACAGGCCCAGAACGCCTACGCGGCGGCGATTCGCTGGGGCGATTTCGAAGGCGCATGGACCTTCGTCGAGCCCGCCTACGCCGCGGCGCACCCGATGGGCGAATTCGAGCTGCGGCGCTACGAGCAGGTCCAGGTATCCGGCTATCGCGACCTGTCCAGCCTGGTGGAACCGGACGAGGTGGTCGTGCGCCTGATCGAGGTCCGGGTGATCAACCGCCATACCCAGGCCGAGCGAACCCTGCGCTACCGCGAGCGCTGGCGCTGGGACGCCGAGGGCAAGCGCTGGTGGCTGGTCGGTGGCCTGCCGGACTTCTGGGAAGGCGAATAGCGCCCCCGCCGCAGTCCGCGCCGCTATGCGACAATCGCGGTTTGCCCAGACCCGCGTATTCCCGTGAGTTTCGAAAAACTGCAGGCGTTCGTCGCCCATAGCCCGGTCCTGTCGCTGCTGCTCGTCGGCCTGACCGCGGTGATCATCTACACCGAAATCGCCCGCCTGTTCCGCGGCTACAAGGCCCTGCGCCCGGCCGAGCTCACTGGTCTCATCAACCGTGAGAACGCGTTGGTGGTGGATCTGTCGGCCACCGGCGATTTCGAGAAGGGGCACATCGCCGGCAGCCGCAACGTCGCGCCCAGCCAGTTCGACCCGGAGAGCAAGCTGCTGTCCCCGGCCAAGGCGCTGCCGGTGGTGATGGTGTGCCGCAATGGCCAGGCGTCCGCGGACGCGGCCAAGCGCCTGAAGAAGGCCGGCTTCACCCAGGTGTACTGGCTGGATGGCGGCATCGCCGCCTGGCAGCAGGCCGACCTGCCGCTGATCAAGGGCCGCTGAGCCGCCCTTGATTCCGGGCGGGCGCGTCGCCAAGACATGCCATAATCACCCTCTTTACTTTCCGTTCAACCGAATTCCCGGAGTTTCGAAATGTCCGAAGAAACCAACAACGGCGCCGTCGCGCCGGCCGAAGCTGGCGCCGCGTTCACCGTCGAGAAGATCTACGTCAAGGACGTTTCGTTCGAAGTCCCGGGTGCGCCGGCCATCTTCACCGAGAACGTGCAGCCGGACCTGCAGCTCAACCTCAACCAGCGCGTGCAGCGCCTGAACGAGAACGCGTTCGAAGTCGTGCTCGGCGTCACCCTGACCTGCAAGGCCGGCGACAAGACCGCGTACGTGGCCGAAGTCCAGCAGGCCGGCATCTTCGGCCTGGTCGGCCTGGAGCCGCAGGCGGTCGACGTGCTGCTCGGCACCCAGTGCCCGAACATCCTGTTCCCGTACGTGCGCCAGCTGGTCAGCGACCTGGTCCAGTCCGGCGGCTTCCCGCCGTTCTTCCTGCAGCCGATCAACTTCGACGCCCTGTACGCCGAAACCCTGCGCCAGCGCGCCGCGCAGCAGGGTGGCGACGGCGAACTGGCCAACACGGAACCGGCGGGCAACGCCTGATTCATGAGGCACAATCCCGTCGTGGCGCGAACCGCGCCGATGGGGGTGACGCATGGCTGATTCGTTGAGGATCGCCGTCCTCGGCGCGGGCTCCTGGGGCACCGCGCTGGCGACCCTGATGGCTCGCAACGGCCATCAGGTCGTGCTGTGGGGCCGCGACGAAAAAGTCGCGGCCGCGATCGATGCGCAGCACGAGAACCCGCGCTACCTGCCGGGCATCGCGCTGCCGGAAAGCCTGCGCGCCACCACCGATCTCGCCACCGCCATGCAAGGCGCCGAACTGGTGCTGGTGGTGGTGCCGTCGCATGCGTTCACCGAAACGCTGAAGCTGGTCGCCCCGCTGCGGCCGGCCGGCGCCGGCGTCGCCTGGGCCACCAAGGGCTTCGAGCCCGGTTCGGGACGCTTCCTGCATGAGGTCGCCGAGGAAATCCTGGGCGCGGACGTGCCGCTGGCCGTCGTCACCGGCCCGTCCTTCGCCAAGGAAGTCGCACTCGGCCTGCCGACCGCGGTCACCGTGCATGGACATGACGCCGGCTTCGCCCAGTTGATGGCCGAAGTGCTGCATGGCCCGGCGTTCCGCGCCTACACCGGCGACGACATGGTCGGCGCCGAACTGGGCGGCGCGATGAAGAACGTGCTGGCCGTGGCCACCGGCGTCGCCGATGGCATGCAGTTGGGACTGAATGCGCGCGCCGGCCTGATTACCCGCGGCCTCAACGAGATGTTGCGACTGGCCGCGGCAATCGGCGGCAAGCCGGAAACCCTGATGGGCCTGGCTGGCCTGGGCGATCTGGTGCTCACCGCCACCGGCGATCTCTCGCGCAACCGGCGGCTGGGCCTGGCGCTGGGGCGTGGCCAGCCGATCCAGGAAGCGATCCGCGAAATCGGCCAGGTGGTCGAATCCATGCAGGCCGCCGACGAAGTGATGCGCCAGGCGGAGCGGCACGGCATCGACCTGCCGATCTCCAGCGCGGTCCGTGCCGTGTTGCATGGCGAGATAACGCCCACGCTGGGCCTGCAGCAACTGCTGGCGCGCGAACAGAAACCGGAATATCCGGAGACGCTGTTCAAGTAAGCCGTCGAGCGGATCGAGGATGCAGAAAGCCCGGTCATTGGCCGGGCTTTTTTATGGTTGCCGGGAAGTGGACTCGCCATTCGGTGGTTGAGGAGCATTTGCTCTTCTACCAAGAGCAAATCCTCCTTTACCTGCTGCGCAGGTGCCCGCCCCCTTTTTCGCTTTCAACAGCCGAATGACTGATCAAGGGGGCTATCAACGACTCGACCGCCTAGGGAAACCCGCTTCGCCTCCCCCTTCGAAGAAGGGGGACCGAGGGGGATTTGCTCTTGGCGCGAAATGTAGCCGCTCCTCAACCACCGGATGGCGGGCCATCTCCATCTTCGAGGCCGGAGAAACGGCATTCGCGCCGCTTGGACCAGAAAAGAGAAGCCCGGCTTGTGGCCGGGCTTCGGGTCGCGACGCGGGGAGAGAGAGACACGTCGCGGGAGGCGGTGTGGCTTCCTGGATTACCAGCTGAAGCGCGGACCGACGAACCACTGGGTATCACCACCGTCGACGACCTTCACGTCGGCCGAGGCGCTCCAGTTCGGGGTGAACTTCACCTGCGCGCCGAGGCGGCCGTAGAAGTCACCGTCATAGTCGTCGCCGTCTTCGTAACCGGCCAGGGCATAACCGTTCAGGCGGTTGGTCAGTGCGCTGTTCACGCCGACTTCGACGCTGTAGCCATCGGCGCTGAAACCGGGAACGCGGATGCCGGACGGGGTGGTGAAGCGATCGGTCTTGACCTTCTCGTAGGCCACGCGGGTCAGCAGGTCCACGCGCTTGGACAGCTCGTGGTTGTAGCCGACGCCGACGCGCCACTGGTCGAAGTCGACCTTCACGTCGTCCACTTCCTGCTGGCTGTAATCAGCGAACAGGTGGAAGTTCGGGTGGATGGCCACCGAGCCCTTCAGCGCCCAGCCGTCGGAATCCGGACCATCGATGTTCGTCTTGGTGTAGCCGCCTTCCACGTAGTTGTAGGAGACGCCATCGGCCGCGGAGGCGGCGAACGGCAGGGCGGCCAGCAGGGTCAGGGCAAGCAAGGACTTCTTCATACGCTCAAACCTCTATTTTTTTAGTTGGTATCCAGCGCTGAGGAGGTGATCCGTTCGCTGCTGGTGATGTGAATTATCCGTTAGCGCCCTCAATGTGCCCTGAATATCAAACTGAGCAGTACATAAATTGAAGAGTGATTTGCGGAACTTTCGGCACATGAGCAGGCGGCCGAAAAACGCAGGCCGACGCGCAAAGTCAGCCTTTCATCACGTGCGGGATTCCTGCACGCATCCCACACCGGCGACGACCTAGCGTTGCGGGTGTCGAGGAAAGGAAACGAGGAGCAGGTCATGGCCGCATCATCCCCGCACGAAAAAGCGCACGACGGCAATCATCGGGCATCGGGTCACTACAGGCGCCTGCTGGTGATGATCGCGCTGTCCTTCGCGGTCATGTACCTGTTGATGTATGCGATGGTCGATCGTCCCGGCAACGTCTTCCACAATCTCAACCAGATCTACATGGCCGGCTTGATGGCGGCGCCGATGCTGCTGATCGAGGTTCTGCTGATGCGGAGCATGTATCCGGATCGCCGGCTCAACCTGCTGTTGGCTTTTTGCGCACTTGTCGTCGCACTGGTGTGCTGGCTGGGAATCCGCGGACAGTGGGCCATCGGTGACCAGCAGTTCCTGCGCTCGATGATTCCCCACCATGCGGGCGCCGTCCTGATGTGCCGGAAGGCGGAACTGGACGCGCCGGATCTGCGCCGCCTGTGCGACGGCATCATCCGCGGCCAGGAAGCCGAGATCACGCAGATGAAATCCCGGCTGGAATGACGGCGTCGGCGACCCTGCTTGTGCCGGAACCGCGTCAGGCGTTCGCCGGCACCCTGCGCCGGAACAGATACAGCACCGCACCGATCACCAATGCGACCGCGGCGGCAAGCAGGTTGCCGATGTTGGCGCTGGCGAGCAGGCCGAGCGACAGGATCAGCGCGGCCAGCGGAATCAGCGGGCCACCGGGCAACTTCAGCGCGCCTAGATGGTCGGCGTAGCGGCGCTGCAGCACGAGCACCGACAGTGTGGTGCCGATGTAGGCACACAGGCGTGCCACCACCGACAGCAGCGCGAGCTGCACGAAAGAGCCGGACAGCGCCAGGGCCAGAGCGAGCACGCCCTGGGTCACGATCGCCACCGCGGGGGTATGGAAGCGCGGGTGGATGCTGGCGAGCGCGCGCGGGCCGAAGCCGTCTTCCGCCAGCGAATACAGCACGCGGGGACCGAACAGCATGGTGTTGCTGTTCGTGCCGAGGATGGAAATGGTCGCGCCGACGGTCAGGATCAGGGCCAGGCCCTCGCCGCTGAAACTGGCGGCGGCATCCGCCAGCGGCGTCTTCGACAGGGCCAATCCCGCCAGGGTGCCTTGCGCGACCAGCTGCACCGCCGCATAGATCAGGGTGACGGTGGCGATCATCGTGAGCAGCGCGAACGGCACGTCGCGTCGCGGATTCTTGAACTCGCCGGCCGCCGCGGGGATGTTCTCGAAACCGGCATAGGCGAACAGCAACAGCAATGCCGCCTCGCCCAGATTGCGCATAGGCGGCAGTTCCCCGCTGCGAAGCAGATCGATATCGATGTAGAACACGCCGATGAGGATGAACAGCGCCAGCGGGAGCAGCTTGCCGATGACCAGCGCCACGCCGGTGCGTGCGGCCGACTTCACGCCGATGACGTTGATCAGGGTCAGCAGGCCCAGCGAGCCCACCACGACCGCCAGGCGTCCGCCACCGGACGCGGCTGGCGCCCAGAACCGCGCGGTCGCATCCGCCAGGCCGTTGCTGAGCGCCGCGGCCGAGGCGATGCGGGTCAGCCAGACCATCCAGCCGATCTCGAAGCCGACGAACGGGCCGAACGCTTCCCGCGCATACAGGTAGCTGCCGCCGGGCTGATCGAAATAGCTGGCTGCCTGCGCGTAGCACAGCACGAGCAGGGCAACCGCGAGGCCTGCCAGCAGCACCGCCCATACACTGGCCGGACCCAGCAGCACCGCAGTGGCGGCCGGCAGTAGATAGATGCCGCTGCCGATGACGTCATTGATCGATAGTCCGACGATCTGCCAGCGGCTGACCGCGCGCACGAAGCCGGGATTGGGGGTGGCGTCGCTCATGGGGCGGCCTCCGTGATCGCGGGCAATTGCCAGTCGGCGCGCAGGCGCCGGTACTCGGCCTCGGGCAGCAACACGAACACCGGATGCCGCTTGTCATCCAGCCAGGCGAGCAGGCGATCCATCATCGGCTCGGCCATGGCGGTGCAGCCCGCGGTCGGTTCGCCGGGCGCCTTCCACAGATGGGCGAAGATGCAACTGCCGGCGCCACTGACGTTGTCGGGGTTGTGCTGGATCACGAAGCCTTCCTTGTAGCGGACATCGCCATCGGCGTGCAGGTCGCGGCGCATCGGTTCGGTCGAGCCTTCGACCGCGGCCGCGCCGACCGCGTCGCGGTCGACGATGCGGTTGTAGAGCGGCGAGGCAGGCACGTCGATGCAGTAATGCGACGCGTGCATGGACGCATAGGCCAGCCCGGTATCGCGCTGGGCGGCATAGCCGAAGGCTTCGCCCAGGGTGAACACGCCGGCTGGCGCCCTGCCGTCGCCTTCCCGTTTCTGCGGGCCGTCCGCCTGCGCGGGATGCAGGCCGCGTCCCCACGCGGCACCGCTGCGGCCGATGGTGACCGGCACCGGCGATTCCGTGGCACGCCAGCTCTCGCCGAGGCGTTCGAACGTCTGCATCCTCCCCCCGCTGGCGTCCCAGCCTGGCGTTACGATCAGGATCAGTTGTTGCGCCTGCCGCCAGGCCGATGCCACCTGCGCCGTCACCGGGGAGGACGCCGCATGGGCCGGAAGGCTGGCCGCCAGGGCGGTGGCCAGCACGAGGTTCGACAGCGCGAAGCGGAACACAGAGGCCATGGCGGCTCCGGGACGGGGATCAGGAATCCAGCAGGTGCTGGATCCTTTCCAGATTGATGTTCAACTGCCGATGGCGGTCGTCGTGGTTGTGGCACAGCAGGACGAACAACACGTCCAGCAGGTACTGCAGCGAGGAACGATAGAGCAGCGCTTCGACGTGCGGGGCGGAATCATGCGCCGATACCACCAGCGATGTGTCGGCATGCGCCCGCAGCGGGTTGGACGTATGCCGGGTGATCGACACCACCTTGCCTTCGGCGTCCTGGAACTGCCGGCTGATCTGCGAGAGCGTGGGCAGTTTGCCGAACTCGGAGAACACCAGCAGCACATCGCCGGGACGGGCCGCCGACAGGTTGGCCATCATCAGGATGGGATCGGCATGGTGCACGGTCAGCACGCCCAGCAGCGACAGGCGCATCGCGAACTCGCGCGCGAACAGGCCATCGTCGCCCAGGCCATAGACGAACACCTTGCCCGCGCCATGGATCAGGCCGGCGATGTGTTCGATGTTGGCTGGCGGATTGAGCAGCCGGGTTTCTTCCTCGGCGGCGGCCTTGCCACGGCGCAGGCCGGCCTCAAGGCGCTGGTAGGCGCTGTTTTCGCCTTCCGCGTCGCCCGCGTCTTCGGCCTGCCGCGGCTGCGGCGCGCCGCCATTGCGGGCCACGGCCTCGCCGATGGAGAACTTGAGATCCGGATAACCCTTGAAGCCGAACTTCTGCGCGAACTTCACCACGCTGGACTGGCTGATGCCCAGCGCGCTGGCCAGTTGCTGCGAGGAGTAGTCGCGCAGCAGGTGGGCGTTCTCGAGGATGAAGTCGGCGATGCGGCGTTCGATCGCCGACATGTGGTCGCGTTCGGATCGGATTTTGACCAGGGGCGGCATGTGCGCTCTTTATCCCATCCTGTGTCGGGTCGGTCCAGGGGTCAGACCGAAATCAGTTCCAGGCCATGGATGGTCTGGATGCCCAGCCCCGGCGCGTCGGTGATGGAGATCTCTGATTCGTTGAAGATGACCCCGCCCTCCACCGGGTTGAACTGGCACAGCGAGGGGCCGTCCAGGTCCACTTTGGTGATCGATTGCGATTTGGCGACCGCCAGGTGCACCGCCGCGGCAACGCTGATGCTGGTTTCCAGCATGCAGCC
Organism: Pseudoxanthomonas beigongshangi; assembly: GCF_016820515.1. GTDB lineage: Bacteria > Pseudomonadota > Gammaproteobacteria > Xanthomonadales > Xanthomonadaceae > Pseudoxanthomonas_A > Pseudoxanthomonas_A beigongshangi. Next base: position 92,448 of record NZ_JADHDV010000006.1, read on the forward strand.
GATCATGCATTCCACGCCGTACAGCGAGGCGATGTCGGCGATGCGCACCGCGTTGGAAATGCCGCCGGTCTTCATCAGCTTGATGTTGATGATGTCGGCCGCGCGCATCTTGATCAGATCGATGACCTCGGTGGGGCCGAACACGCTCTCGTCGGCCATCACCGGTGTATGTACCCGGTCGGTGACGTACTTCAGGCCATCGATGTCCTGCGCCTTGACCGGCTGTTCCAGCAGTTCGAGCACCACGCCGGCGTCTTCCAGGTTGTGCATGGCGAATACCGCCTGCTTGGCGGTCCAGCCCTGGTTGGCGTCCAGACGCAGCAGCGCGCGTCCTTCCACCGCCGAATAGATTGCCTTGACCCGCTCGATGTCCAGGCCGATGTCCTTGCCCACCTTGATCTTCAGCGATTCGAAACCACGCTCGACCGCGTTGATCGAGTCGGCCACCATCTTGTCGATGTAGTCGACGCTGATGGTGATGTCCGTGGTGATTACCGGATCGCCGCCGCCGAGTATCTTGTAGAGCGGCGCGCCATACAGCTGGCCGAACAGATCGTAGACGGCGATTTCGACCGCGGCCTTGGCGCTGGTGTTGCGCTCCAGCGCGGTCTGGATGAGGTGGGTGATGTGGTTGAGGTTGGCGATTTCCTGGCCGATCAGGCGCGGTTTGATGAAACGCGCGATGGCCTCGATGATCGAACCATGGGTATCGCCGGTGATCACCGCGGTGGCCGGCGCTTCGCCGTAGCCGACATGGCCGGTATCGGTGCGCACGATGACCACGATGTCCTCCACCGTATCGACCGTGCGCAGGGCCGTCTTGAAGGCGGTTTTCAGCGGCACGCGCAGCATGCCGAACTGGATGTCGGTGATTTTCATGGGGGCCTTAGGGGCGGATTCTCTGGATGCTGTAGATGCGATCGATGAAGGTCTTGTCACCACCGGCCAGCAGTGGCTCCAGCGGAGTCACCGACACGGCGTTGAGCGAGGCGCGGACCAGCTGGCCGCGGCCATCCTTGTAGGTGATGCCGGTGGTGTCGTGGATCAGGTAGGTCTGGCCGTTCTCCTTGCCGATCACCATCATCACGTGGCCGGGGATGTAGATCAGATCGCCCACCTGCAGATCGCGGATGACCTTCATGCGTGCTTCGCGATCATCCTTGTCGGTGAAGGCGATGCGGTTGAGCGCCGGGCTCACGCCCTGGTCACTGGTGTTGCGCGGCAGTTCCACCCCGAAGCTGCGGTAGACCTCGGACACGAAGCCACTGCAGTCGCGGGTGTTGTAGGAGTGGCCCCAGCCGTAGCGTTCGCCGAGGAACTTGAAACCCTGCCGCAACAGTCGCGCCGGGGTAAGTGGAAGGTACTCGGTGCCGACGTCGGCGTTCTTCGGCAGCAGCGCCGGGACCAGCTCCAGTCTGCCGTCCGTGCCGCGCACCGGCAGCTGGATGACCCAGGACGTGTACGGATGCTGGCCATTCACCGGCTTGTCGGCCGGCCAGTCGCTCAACAGCGGCACGCGCACGCCCATGTCCAGTTGCAGTTCGGACACGCCGGGTTGTTCCGGCGTATGCACCGTATGCACTGTCGGACCGGTGACGATCAGCGTCGGCGTGCGATGGGCGTAGCCGAACACCTGTTCGCGCGCGCCTTCGGCCAGGTAGGCGTTTTCAATCCAGGCCGCATACAGCGGGCTGATCACGAACGACCACTGGCGATCGCGGCTTTCGTGCAGGACCACTACCGGCGTGCCCGGGAACAGCGCGCTTTCCTGGAAGCGATCGATGTCCGTGTCGCCCGGCTCGCGGAAGACCCGCAGCCGGGTCGGGAAGGTACGCAGGTCGGCGCGCCTGACCACCAGCGCGTAGCGCACGTCGCTCCGCGCCGGCACCGAGTCGAGCGCGGCATTGGCGACGATGGCGTCAAGCGCGGCCTTGTCGACCGGCTGTCCCTTCGCGTCATACAGCGTTCGGGTGGGCGGGCTGGACAGCTTGCCCACCCATTCGCGCAATTCCTCGGCGCTGAAATGCGCCGGCAATCCCTCGATGTCGTGGACCGAGCGGTCCAGCTCGTGCAGGCGCTCGTTCTGGGCGGCGATCGCCCGCGGCTCCAGGACGACGCGATCCGGCTGCGCGAGCTTGTCGATCCAGTACTGCGGATCCAGGTGCCGGTCCTCCACTCCAATGACGGCGTGCGCGGGAACCGGCAGCGCGGGTGCCGGTTCGTGGGCCAGCAATCCGCCCGCCGGCAGGACCAACAGGGCGGAAAGGAGCAGGCCAGGCATGCGACGGCCCCGCATTCCGGAGGCCGGGTGCGCAACCCGCGAGGCGAATGTTGGCGCGGCATGTCGCCGGGCCGGACCACCGGTGTCTTGTTTCATTTGCCTCCCCTCGGAACGGATGCGACGGCCTGGTGTTGCACGGACGGCAAACGACCGGGTCGATTCCGAGGAATATTTACTTCTTTTTCTGAAAGATTCAAGAATAAATTATTGACCGGGTTCTCCGGTCGTGTTACACAACGGTGACCAGTCGGCTGAGGGGCAAGTGATCGACGTGGACGCCAGCGGGGGCCAGCGAAACCGTTCCATTCGAAGGGAGCACCGGAGTGCCGGGCGTTCCGTGCGCGTGCGTGCGACTGCATGGCCGATATTACTCCTGATGGCCCTCGTCGCGTCCAGCGTTGCCGGCGAATTGCCGCCGCCGGCGCCACCGGCCATCGTCGCCCAGGTGGATGCGGGCCGTTTCGCCGAGGCCGAACAGGCCATCGCGCGTGCGCTCGCCCAGCCCGGCCTGGACGATGAACAGCGTGACGCGCTGCAATACGAACGCGAGCGCATGCGCCGGATCCGGCTGGATTTCCAGCTCACCGAAGCGGATGTGCTGGCACAGCTGCGCAAGCAGATTCCGGATCTGAAGCCGGAGGAATTCGCCAACTGGGATCAGGCCAACCGGATCGAGCGGCTCACCATCGACGGCGAGAAGCGCTACTTCAGCCGCTCGGTGTCGAACCTGTTCCGCCTGTATCCGGATGTCGCCGCGCGTCGCGCGCCGCCGATCAAGCCGTTCTCCGAGGGCCCCTTCGAACGCCTGCACCCGCATCATCGCGAGGCGCTGGAACAGGCACGCGCCACCGGTGCCAACAGCATCGCGCCGCGCCGCTTGCGGGTCACCCAATCACTGGTGGTGAAACCGGATGCCGTTCCGGCCGGCGAAACGGTGCGCGCCTGGATTCCTTATCCGCAGGCGATTGCGGGACAGCAGGAACACATCCGTTTCATCGGCAGCACGCCGGAGAAATCGCGGATCGCGCCCGAAGGCACGCCGCAACGTACCGTCTATATGGAGCAGACCGCACGGGCCGGGCAGCCGACGCGGTTCGCCATCAGCTATGAACTGACCATCCACGCGCGCCACTTCGATCTCGATCCGGAAAAGGTCGTAGCGACCGCCGCGACACCGGAACTCGCGCCCTACCTGGGCGAACGCGGACCGCACATCGCATTCACGGACGACATCAAGCGCTTCTCGGCGCAGGTGGTGGGCGACGAGAAGAACCCCTACCGCATCGCCAGGAAGCTGTTCGACGCGGTGGACCGGATCCCCTGGGGCGGCGCGCGCGAATACTCGACCATTTCCAACATCAGCGACTATGCCCTGCATTCGGATCACGCCGACTGCGGCCAGCAGACCCTGCTGCTGATGACGCTGCTGCGCTACAACGGCATCCCCGCGCGCTGGCAGTCGGGCTGGACCTACTCGGACGAGGAGGTCGGCTACGACAACATGCATGACTGGGGCTGGATGTACCTGGCGCCCTATGGCTGGGTACCGATGGATGTCACCACCGGCGCGCTGCAGAGCGACGACGCGGGCCTGCGCGACTTCTACTTCGGCGGCCTGGACGCTTACCGCATCAGCTTCAACAACGACTTCTCGCAGCCGCTGGTGCCGGCCAAGCGGCATTTTCGCTCGGAAACGGTGGATTCGCAGCGAGGCGAGGCCGAGTGGCGCGGAGGCAACCTCTATTTCGATCAATGGGACTACCAGTTCGAATGGACCATGCTGCCCATCGCGGGCAGTGACCAGTAAACCGGGCGGGATCACTTCAACACCTAGCAGGAGAGAGCGGGGATGAATGGCAAGACCTTGAAGAAAGCAGCGCTGTGTATCGCGCTGGGCACGTGCATCGCGTCGATGGCGCCGATGGTGATGGCGCAGAGTGTCACCGGTGCCGTGGCGGGCCGCGCCAATGCGGGCGACACGATTACGTTGACCAATCCGGCTACCGGCCTGAGCCGCACGGTCACCGTCAGTGCCGACGGCAGCTACCGCCTCAGCCAGTTGCCAATCGGCGACTACCAATTGCAGATTAAGCGTTCCGGCAAGAACGTGGGCACGCCCATCGCGGTCGAGGTGTCGCTTGGTGGCACGACCACCGTCAATGTGGGCAATGAAGGTGGGCTGGTGAATTTGGACGCGCTGCAGGTTGTGGGTTCGCGCGTCGTCAATCGCGTGGACGTACGCTCGGTGGAATCGGCAACCAACATCCGCCGCGACGAGATTGCCCGCTTGCCGGTGGACCAGAGTCTGGCCTCGGTCGCGTTGCTGGCACCGGGAGTGGTGTCCTCAGGCGCCACTTTCGGCGGCCTGACCTTCGGTGGTTCGTCGGTGGCGGAAAACGCCGTCTACATCAACGGCCTCAATGTCACCGACCCGTATCGCCGCCAGGGCTTTTCCTCGGTCCCGTTCAATTTCTACGAGGAGTTCCAGATCAAGACCGGCGGCTATTCCGCCGAGTTCGGCCGCAGCACCGGCGGCGTGATCAATGCAGTCACGCGTTCCGGTAGCAACGAATTCCAGGCCGGCGCCGTAGTGACGCTGGAACCGGCAGGCTGGGCCGCTTCCAAGGAGAACCACTTCCATCGCGATGGCACCGACGATGAGCGTAGCCTCACCAGCCGGGACAGCAATCCGCTGTACAAGACCAACGTCTGGGCATCAGGTCCCATCTTGAAGGATCGCCTGTTCTTCTTTGCGATGTATGAAATGCGTGACAGCAGGCCGAAGGACATCGATCGGAATGAAGCCGCATACACCGATAGCGACAATGATTTCTGGGGCGCCAAGCTGGACTGGCAGATCTCGGACAATCATCTGCTGGAGCTGCTAGCTTTCTCCGACAAGGCTGATTCGACCACCACGTACTACACGTACGACTGGGATACCGGGCAGCGGGGCGCGTGGGATGGCGACGGCACCAGCGGGTCGGGCGGCGACAACTGGTCGGTGACGTATACCGGTCACTTCGGCAGCAACTTCACCGCCAAGGCGATGTACGGCGAAAACAAACGGCGCGCGGTCAACAGCTCGTCGGTGCAGGATCTCTGCAGCATCGTCACGCTCGCCAACAGCTATACCAATGCTTTCGGTGACCTGGATGACCACGAAGGTTGCTATCCGGAATCCAGCGGCATCACCAATCGCTGGGACAAGCGCGAAGCGGCGCGACTGGATTTCGAATGGACGCTGGGCGATCACCTGCTGCGATTCGGTGCCGACCGCGAAATCATGGATTCCGTTAGCTCCACGATCTACCCGGGCGATGGCGTGAGCTATCAGGCGCAGGCCCTCGGCCCCAACGCCATCCTGCCCAACGACGCGATCGTTCCGGACGGCGTGCTCATGACCATCGATGCGCGCCGTTACATCACGGGCGCTCCGGTCAGCACGGAAGCCAAGGCCATCTACATCGAGGACAACTGGAGCATAACCCCCAACCTGCTGCTCAACCTGGGCCTGCGCTTCGACGCCTTCCACAACAAGCTGGCCTCGGGTGCGACCTTCGCCAAGGCCGATTTCTCCGACATGATCTCCCCGCGCTTCGGGTTCAGCTGGGATATGAAGGGGGATGGCACCACCAAGGTATTCGGCAACGCGGGCCGCTACTACATCCCGCTGACCAACAAGCTGACCGATTACTTCGGCGGCGGAACGACCGACGAGCATACGTACTACGTCCTCAATGGGTGGACGGAACGTGCCCATCCCATAACGGGCGAGATGTATCTGTACCCTGACCTGGGCCCGCAGATCGGTCCAGTCAACACCGATGGCAATGCGCCGGCGCCCGATGACGTGCGCACGGCGGTTGCTGACAACATCAAGCAGGTCTTCCAGGACGAGTTCATTCTGGGTTTCCAGCAGGCAATCAACGAGGCCTGGTCGTACGGTGTGAACGCGACCTACCGCAAGGTCACCCGCGCCGTGGAAGACGCGCGCATCAACCACGTCGAAGGCTGCCCGTGGTACTCCGGCGACTGGCCGATCATCAATCCCGGTGAAACCACCCGCCTGTGGTGCCCGGATACCAACGATTGGGTAACCTTCGATTCCTCGAAAGATGGCTATAGGGCCAACGGAAGCGGTGCGATCATGGGTTACAAGAAACCCAAGCGTACGTACAAGGCGGTCGAATTCCAGGTGGATCGTGCGTGGGACGACAAGTGGGCGTTCAACGCCAGCTACCTGTGGTCCAAATCCGAAGGCAACATCGAAGGCCCGGTTAATTCGGATACCGGCTATGCGGACACCAACCTGGTGCAGTACTACGATCATCCGGCCGTCAACGAGCGGTACGGTGTGCTGTTCAACGACTACCGCCACCAGTTCAAGTTCCGCGGCAGCTACAAGCTCAATGAAATGTGGAGCTTTGGTTCGACGCTGTCGGTGCGCTCGGGTGGTCCCATCACCGCGTTCGGTGTGGTGTGGCCGAACGATAATCGCTCGGCGGGCGGTCCCGGCGAGTTCAGCGGCGGCGGTTCGGGCTGGCTGTGCACGGATACGGCCACGAACGACTGTACCAATTGGCAGACCCGGCAGTTGCAGTACAGCCCTCGCGGTGCGTTTGGCCGCATGCCGTGGATTTGGGATCTGGGCGCCAGCGTGGTCTGGACACTGCCGGTGGAAGGTGTCGATCTAAAGGCGCGCCTCTCGGTGTACAACCTGCTCAACAACCAGAAAGAGATCAACGTGCATTCCCGTTACGAGAGCACGCCGGGTGTGCGGATGCCGTACTTTGGCGAAGGCACGGTCTGGCAGGCGCCGCGCTACACCCAGCTTGTCGTGACCTATAACTTCTGAGTCACCCGCGGGCACTCCGGATTCGTTCCGGAGTGCCCAGAGCGGTACGGAACCCGCGGATGCCCAAGACCCGATATCGTTGGATACCTCTCCTTCCCTGCCTCCTGCTGGCGGGGATTTCTTTTTCCGCCATCGCCATCGAGCGTAGCAGGGCCGATGCCGCGTTCGACGAGACCTTCAAGCGTTATCGATTGCCCGGCATCGCCGTCGGCATCATCGAAGACGGCGAGGTCGTCTACCAGCGCACCGAAGGCGAACTGGCCGTGGGTACTGGCCAGCACATCAACCCCGACACCCTCTTCAAGATCGCGTCCAACACCAAGGCCATGACCGCCACCGTGCTGGCCCGGTTGGTCGATCAGGGAAAGCTGGAATGGAACGATCCGGTCACCAAGTACCTGCCGCAGTTCCGCATGAACGATCCGTGGGTGACGCGGAACATGCAGGTGCGGGATCTGCTGATCCACAACAGCGGCCTGGGTCTTGGGGCCGGGGATTTGATGCTGTGGCCGGAGCCCAATGACTTCACCCGCCAGGACATCATCGCCGGGCTGCAACATCTCAAGCCGACCCACGGCTTCCGTTCGCACTATGCCTACGACAACCTGCTGTACGTGGTCGCTGGCGAAGTGGCGGCGGCTGCGGGCGGTGCGCCTTATGACGTTCTGGTGCGGAAGGAGCTTTTCGAACCACTGGGAATGACCCGCTGCCAGGTCGGCGAGTGGAACCGCGAAAAGGTTGGCAACGTCGCCCAGCCGCATATGCGCACCGCGGCGGGCAATGTGCCGATTCGCGAAGACGGCGCCATCGTTCCCGACATCACCTCGATGGCCGCCGGCGGCATCCGCTGCAGCCTCAACGACATGCTGACCTGGATGCGCACGTGGCTGTCGCCGGAACGGCAGCCGGCCTGGCTCGGCGCCGAACAGCGCCGCGCGGTGTGGACGGCGCACATGCCGATGCCGGTTTCCGCGCGGATGCGCGAGTGGGACAACAGCCACTTCTCCGCCTACGGCTATGGCTGGCGCCTGTCCGATGTCGACGGCGTCTGGAAGGTCGCGCACACCGGCACGCTGGCCGGCATGTATTCCTCGGTCATCCTGCTGCCGGACAGGAAAGTCGGCATCGTCATCCTGATCAATGGCGAAGGCGAGGACGCCCGCTCCGTGTTGGGCGAAGTATTGACCAAGCACTACACCGCACCCGCGCAGAAGGTGTCGGTGGCCCACTACGCCGAGGCCATCGCGCGCGAGGACGCGGCGATACCGGCGCAGAAACGCAAACCGGACACCTCCGCGCGTCGATTCGCGACCGGAACGGAACTGGCGGGACAGACGGGGCGATACCGTGATCCGTGGTTCGGCGAAGTAGCCCTGTGCATGAAGGACGACGGCGTGAGATTCCAGTCGGCGCGTTCGCCGATGCTGGCGGGCCGGGTGATGAAGGTCGGTGACCGTTGGCTGGTGGACTGGGACGATGACAGCGTCGACGCCGAGCCCTGGCTGGCGTTTCATCCGGCCACGGCGGGGACGCCGCCACGCATGACCCTGTCCCACGTCGATCCCGACGCCGATTTCAGCTATGACTATGCGGACCTGGATTTCCAGCGGACCGGCGGATGCGATTGACATGATGCGTCTCGGCAAGTCGTTGTGTGTGGGCCTGTTGGTGATCTCGGGCCTGGCTTCCGCCCGGGCCGGCGAGGTGACGGTGTCGACGGCGACGCGCTTCGACCAGGTCGATCTGGTCGACGTGGGCGAGCGGATCCCGCTAGCGACCCTGGAAATCCGCTATGCAGGTGACGACAACTTCGTTGGCAGGACCGTGGACGGTTACCAGGCGCCGAAGTGCTATCTGCTGCGGCCGGCGGCCGAAGCGCTGCAACAGGTGGCGACGGATCTGGCCGCCGACGGCTATCGCCTGCGCCTGTTCGATTGCTACAGGCCGGTGCGCGCGGTGAAAGATTTCGTGCGCTGGGCGCGGGATCCGGCGGATCAGCGCACCAAGGCGCGCTTCTATCCGAACCTGGACAAGTCGAAGCTGCTGGATGGCTACATCGCCGAGAGTTCCGGCCACAGCCGCGGCGCCACGGTGGATCTGGGCCTGGAAAGATGCGAGCGCGCGCGCTGCGAGTTGCTGGACATGGGGACCGGATTCGATCGCTTCGATACCCTGGCCAACACCGACGACCCGCGCATCGATGGTGAGCAGAAAGCCAATCGCCAGCGCCTGCGTGCGGCAATGGAGCGGCGCGGTTTCCGCAATTACCCGCTGGAATGGTGGCACTACACCTTCCAGCCGGAACCCACGCCCACCACCGCCTACGACATACCGGTGCAATGAGTTCCGATTCCTGGCGGCCCCCGCCGCGCGTCATCGACGTCGCGGTGATCGGGTGCGGCATCGTTGGCCTGTCGGTGGCATTCCAGTTGCAGCGCCGCGGCCTGTCCTGCCTGCTCATCGATCCGCGCGGACCGGCGGGCGATGCCTCCCACGGCAACGCCGGTGCGGTATCGGTCGGCAACCTGATGCCGCAATCGATGCCCGGCATGCTTGGGCCGGCGCTGCGCGGGCTGGGCGATCCGCTGGCGCCCTTCAAGCTCGACGCGGGTGCGTGGCCACACTACGCCGGCTGGCTATGGCGGTTCCTGCGGGCGGGCCGCGCGCAACAACTGCCGGCGATCATCGACGCGACCCAGGCACTCAACCAGGGCGCGCGTGGCGCGTGGCTGGATCTGGCCGAAGCCATCGGTGCGACGGATCTGGTCGGCCATACGGGTTACCTGCATGTCTACAGCGAGGATGCGACGTTCGAGCGCGCCGCCGGCGGGCGTGCCCACATGCAGCGGCACGGTGTCGCGTTCGATGTGCTGGACGCCGCGCAACTGCGTGCGCTCGAACCGGACCTGGCCGATTTCGTGCGCCATGGTGTCCTGCAACGCGATTCGCTGTTCGTGCGCGAGCCAGGCGAGTTCTGTCGCCGATTGTTCAACTGGCTGAGCGCCCGCGGTGCCGACATCCTGATCGCCAGCGCACGGGCCATCGAGCGGGAAGGCGCGGGCTACCGCGTGCGTACCTCGGGCGGTGACCTCCATGCCGATCAGGTCGTGGTCGCTGCCGGCGCGTGGAGCGGGACGCTGCTGCAGACGTTCGGCTTGCGCCTGCCATTGGCGGCCGCGCGCGGTTACCACGCCACCTATCCGCGACAGGATGGGGGCGTGCGCCGCCCCACGCTGTGGGCGGAACGCTACATGGTGGTGTCGCCGATGCGCTCTGGCGTGCGGGTCACCGGATTCAAGGAGATGACCGCGCCGGGGCGTCCGTCTCGCCCGGCCCTGATCCACGGCCTGGCGCCGCAGGCGCGTCGGTTGTTTCCGGCATTGGCCGGGGAACCCGCCTCGGATTGGTCCGGACTGCGGCCCTGCACGCCGGATTCGCTGCCCATCCTGGACCGCGTGGATGACGAGCGCATCTTCATCGCCACCGGACACGGCCACCTGGGATTGACCCAGGGACCGATCAGCGGCCAATTGATGGCGCGGATGATGACGGGCGAGGTGAATGCGATTGCGCTGGCGCCCTACCGCCTGGCGCGTTTCGGATCGTACGCGCGCCACTGAATCACCGAATCAGGCACCGCCCGGAAATCCCTGCTGGCGCCAGGCTTCGAACACCATTACCGCGACCGTGTTGGACAGATTCAGGCTGCGGTTGTCCGGACGCATCGGCAGGCGCAGGCGGTGTTCGGCCGGTAGCGCGTCCAACACGTCCTGCGGCAGTCCGCGGGTCTCCGGACCGAACAGGAACGCGTCGCCCGGCTGATAGCGGGGCTGGTCGAACCGGACCGTGCCGCGGGTGCTCAATGCGAACAGTCGCGCCGGCGCGAGCGCGGCCAATGCGGCGTCGAGCGAATCGTGGACCTGCAGGTTGGCGTATTCGTGGTAATCCAGGCCGGCGCGGCGCAACTGCCGATCGTCCAGATCGAAACCCAGCGGCCGGATCAGGTGCAGTCGCGCACCGGTGTTGGCGCACAGGCGGATGACATTGCCGGTGTTGGGAGGAATTTCCGGCTGGTAGAGCAGGACATCGAGGGAAAGCGCGGTCATGCGCGGATTCTACGGGCCGGACCGGAAGGTTCCCATGGATGCGGCGAGCGGAAGGGAGCCTGCCGCGATCCGGTGGGTGCCTGTCATGCTTTGGAGGGAAGCCGCGTCGCGGGATGCGGCTTCCTTGTCCTGGCGACCGGGGGATCGCGGAAATCTTCGTGGCCGGATTCAACGGGAATCGACGGCTTCGGTGGTGCGGCCTGCGCGCGCGTCGCGGGACGGTGCGCGGCGGAAGTACGGGTACTGCAGCGGCTGGAACGCGCTTTACCGGAGGATGGAGCGATGAAGCAGGTGGAAGCTTGAAGCGGTTGCGTGAATCAATCCGGTAATCAGCGCGCGGCCAGCTGCTGGGCCAGTACACCCGCCTGCACGGCGAACTGCTGCAGATCTTCCGCCGACGGGCGCACGGTGATGGTCGGCATGTCGACGATGCTGGCGGTCTGGGTGGCCAGGTAGTACGCCAGGTCGCGCGCATCAGGCGTCACGGTCACGGCCGGCAGGTTCACCACCTTCGCATCCTTGTAGGTCAGGTAGTGCGCCAGGTCGGCGGCTTCGGGCTTGACGGTCACGGCCGGCAGGTCGACCACGTGGGTGCCGGCCGGAGTGGCGGACTGCGCCTGGAGGTTGTTGTCGGCGTAGCTGTTGGCCGACAGGACCATGGAACCGGCACACAGCGCGAACACGGCGGCGGCGGTCAGCGGGAGCAGGGTCTTGGTGTTCATTGTTTTGCCTCTGTAGTGATGTTGTGGGGTGGTGTGGTAGTAAGGTAGTACACCTAATCAGACCGATCAAGCGGAACTTGTATTTGGAGTTCCTTTGTTCAGCGTTTAGTCAGGATTGCTTGGGTTGCTGCTGTTCGCAGTTGAAGTAAAGCAGGACTCGTGCCAACTGCAAATTATTGATTCAAAAGGAAATCCTTTTCTTTCTTCGTGTCCGTGTCCGGCCAGTGTCCGGGTGGCGCCGTCCGTTTTCTGGTTATCAGGACGTGCCTGGCGGCGGGATGTGACCTCCAACACGCCCTTCCCACCGTCATCCGGTCATTTCCGGGACTTGCTGGTTTGGATGCCGTTTAGGCGGAAACGGTTGCGCTGGGGCGGGTTCCGTTGGCACAGGTTCACCCGGGCACATTCATCAGGGCACGTTCACCACGGCAGCGGCTGGCCCTGCCAGTCGAAGAAGCCGCCGGATTGCCCGGGCGACAGTTGATGGATCACGTGCAGCAGGCCGGCGACCGATTCCTGCGCGGAAAGCGCGGCCTGCGCACCGCCCATGTCGGTGCGGACCCAGCCCGGGTGCAGCGCGACCACCGTGATGCCCCGCGCCGCCAGCGCCTGGGCCAGCAGCGAGGTCGCCATGTTCTGCGCGGCCTTGCCCATCGCGTAGCTGGGCGTGCGGAATTCCTGCCGCAGCGCGATGGAACCGACTTCCGAGGAAATGTTGGCCACGGTCGCGCCGTCGGCCAATTGCGGGGCCAACGTCTGGGTCAGCAGGAACGGGCCGGCGGCATTGGTGCGGAAGCTGGTTTCCAGATCCGAAGCATGGACCTGGCCGAAGCGCTCGCCGCCACGCAGGACGCCGGCATTGTTGATCAGCAGATCCAGCGGCTGCTCGTCGGTCACCAGGGCGATTTCGTTGGCGAGTGCGGCATGCGTGCGCGGCTCGGCCAGATCCAGCGGCAGTACCTGCAGGCGGCCGGGGTGCTCCCCGGCCAGCAGGTTGAGCGCATTCGCCTTGCCGGGATGGCGGCAGGCGGCGATGACATGGTCGCCGCGGGCCAGCAACTGGCGAACGAACTCCAGCCCCAGCCCGCGATTGGCGCCGGTGACCAGGCAGTGGCGACGATCCATGAGACACCTCGCTTTGAGGGGCACGTGCCATGAGGCCTAGTGTATGGCCCCCGCGACCGGGTTAGCATCCGGGGTTCTTGGGGAATCCCGTACCTGTATACAAGGAGTCACACGATGATCGCATCCCGTCGGCCGCGCGCCGCGCTGCTTGCCGTCGCCCTCGGCACCGCCCTTGGCGGCCTGGCCTACGCGCCGGTCCCCGCCCTGGCCCAGGCCAAACCGGCCGGCACCGACATCGTCATACCGTACGAGGAGTTCACCCTGCCCAACGGCCTGCGGGTGATCGTGCACACCGATCGCAAGGCGCCGATCGTCGCGGTCAACGTCTGGTACCACGTCGGCAGCAAGAACGAGCAGCCCGGCCGCACCGGCTTCGCCCACCTGTTCGAACACCTGATGTTCCAGGGCAGCGAGAACCACAAGGGCGAGTTCTTCGAGCCCTTCGAGCTGGTCGGCGCCACCGATCAGAACGGCACCACCAACCAGGACCGCACCAACTACTTCCAGAACGTGCCGACCACCGCGCTCGACATGGCGCTGTGGATGGAATCGGACCGCATGGGCCACCTGCTCGGCGCGATCGACCAGAAGGCGCTGGACGAGCAGCGTGGCGTGGTCCAGAACGAGAAGCGCCAGGGCGAGAACCAGCCCTACGGTCGCCGCATCTACACCAAGATCTTCGAGGCCCTGTATCCGCCGGGTCACCCCTACAGCTGGCAGACCATCGGCTCGATGGCGGATCTGGACGCCGCCACCCTGGACGACGTGAAAACCTGGTTCCGCAGCTGGTACGGCCCGAACAACGCGGTGCTGGTGCTGGCCGGCGACATCGACCTGAAGACCGCCAAGGAAAAGGTCACCCGCTACTTTGGCGACATCCCGGCCAGCGCGACGCTGGCCGACATGAAGTCCAACATTCCCAAGCGCGCGCAGGACACCCGCGAGACGGTGCCCGACCGCGTGCCGCAGGTACGCATCTATCGCGCCTGGCCGGTCGCCGAAATGGGCACGCCGGACGCGACCCAGCTGGAGCTGTTCTCGCAGATCCTCGGCGGCAGCGCTTCCTCGCGCCTGGATGCCCGGCTGGTGCATGGCGACAAGATCGCCGACCAGGTCAGCACCTCGCCGTGGATGAGCGAGATTGCCGGTACCTTCATCGTCAGCGCCACCGTCAAGGATGGCGTGGATCCGGCCAAGGTCGAGAAGGTGCTGGACGAGGAAATCCAGCGCCTGATCAGCGAAGGCCCGACCGCCGCCGAAGTCGAGCGGGCGCGCACCTACAGCCGCGCCGGTTTCGTGCGCGGCATCGAGCGCATCGGCGGATTCGGCGGCAAGTCCGACGTGCTGGCCTCCTGCACGGTCTACCAGGGCAAGCCGGATTGCTACCGCGACGAACTCGATGAATTGATGAAGGCCACCCCGGCCAGCATCCAGGCCGCCGCGCGCAAATGGCTGGGCGCGGGTTCGCACACGCTGGTGGTGCAGCCCAGCGACAAGCCGCTGTCCTCGCTGCCGGAAACCGTGCTGGCCGCACCGGCGACCCGGCCGGCGGAAATCCCGGCGGTGGATCCGAAGTTCAAGACGGTCAAGACCGACGTCGATCGCAGCCAGGGCGTGCCCAAGACCACTTCGTTCCCGGATCTGAAGTTCCCGGCCCTGCACCGCGCCAAGCTGTCCAACGGCATGGAAGTCGTGCTGGCCGAGCGCCATGAAACGCCGGTCGTGCAACTGTCGGTGCAGTTCCCCGGCGGCTACACCGCGGACGTGGGCAAGAAGCTCGGCACCGCCAGCTTCACCATGCAGATGCTGGACGAGGGCGCGGGCGACTACAGCGCGCTGCAGTTCGCCGCACGCAAGGAGGCGCTGGGCGCCGAGTTGACCACCGGCGCCGGCCTGGACAGCGCCTCGGTCGGCCTGTCGGCGCTGAGCGACAAGCTGCCCGAATCGCTGGATCTGCTGGCCGACGTGCTGCGTCGTCCGACCTTCGACGCGAGCGAACTCGAGCGGGTGCGCGCGACCTGGATCGCCGGCATCAAGCAGGAGAAGGCGCGTCCGCAGACCGCCGCGCTGCGGGTGATGCCGCCGTTGCTGTACGGCCAGGGCCATCCGTACGCGATTCCGTTCACCGGCAGCGGCACCGAGGCATCGATCGCGTCGCTGAGCCGCGATGATCTGGTCGCGTTCCAGCGCGACTGGCTGCAGCCGGACAAGGCCCGCGTGATCGTGGTGGGCGACACCACCCTGGCCCAGATCGTGCCGCTGCTGGAAGCCCGCCTGGGTGACTGGAAGACCGCGCCCAACGCGCCGGCGCTGCCGGCGGTGCCGACCGTGGCCAAGCCGGGCGCGCCGCGCGTGTTCCTGATCGACCAGCCCGGCGCGATCCAGTCCAACATCTATGTCGGCCAGTTGATTCCGCCGACCGGCGACAAGGGCACGATCGATTTCGACTTCGCCAACGGCGTGCTCGGCGGCCAGTTCAGCTCGCGCCTCAACATGAACCTGCGCGAGGACAAGCACTGGGCTTATGGTTCCTACAGCGGCGCCACCAACACCCTGGGCCAGCGTCCGTGGTTCGCGCAGGCGGCGGTGCAGAGCGACAAGACCGTGGATTCGGTGAAGGAACTGAAGGCCGAGATCACCCGTTTCGCCACCGGCGAGGCGCCCGCCTCCGACGCCGAAGTCACCAAGATCCGCGCCAGCAACACGCTGGAGCTGCCGGGTGCCTATGAAACCGCGGCCGCGGTGATGGGCCAGGTGACCAGCAACCTGCGCTACGGCCGTCCGGACGACTACATCCTGACCTACAAGGCGCGCAACGAGGCGATCACCTCCAAGGACGTGACCGCGGCGGCGAAGACCCTGGAACCCAACGCGCTGACCTACGTGGTGGTCGGCGATCTGGCCAAGATCCAGCAGCCGATCCGGGATCTGAAGATCGGCGAGGTCACCGTGCTCGATGCCGATGGCAAGCCGGTGACGGCCGCCGGGAAGTAAGCTCCTTAGCGCCCCTTCCTTCTGGGGAGGGGCGCGTGGTTGCAGGATGTTCCGCACGCTTCCGCCGCCCGTGCGGCGGAAGCCACCCATGATTCATCCCGGCTGGGCGAGAATGCCCGCCGTTCCCGCACAGAGGCGAATCCATGCGCACTTTCATTCTCCTCGCCGCCGTCACCACCCTGGCGGCCTGCACCTGGGTGCCGCTGGCGCCGAACGCCAAGGGCATCCGGGTCGTCGCGGCCGGCGCCGCCCCCGCCAACTGCCAGAAGCAGGGCGAGGTCTCGGTCTCGGTCAAGGACAAGGTGGCCTTCTACGAACGCAACAACCTGCGCGTGCGCGATGAGCTGGAAACCCTGGCGCGCAACGAGGCACCGGGCATCCAGGCCGACACCATCCAGCCGCTGGGCGACCCCGCCAATGGCGAACAGCGCTTCGCGGCGTATCGCTGCGGGCGCTGAAGTTCCTGAAAGGAACAACGGTTCGTCGTGCCGCCGGCGCTGTGCGGCGTCCGGATGAACCTACCGGTGGCCATTGCGATGCCCGCTCCGGCAAGGGCCGCCCCGGCACCTGCAGTGCTCGTCGGCGGGTCAGAATGGGGCTGCCGCCACCTGGGGCGGGGCCCGCCCAAACGGCAGCGTACGGAAAATGTGATAATCATCACGTAAATTGCCCGTTCGGCCTTCTGTCAGAACCTGCATAAAGATGCGGTGAAGTCCGGAAGCCGGTAACCTTGTCGCCCCCTTCGGCCTGAGCCTTGGCGCTACTTTCGATGCTCTTCAAGAACGTCTCCATCGCGGGACTGGCGCACGTTGATGCGCCGCACACGCTGACTTCCAAGGAAATCAACGAGCAGCTCAAGCCCACGCTTGAGCGCCTGGGCATCCGCACGGACGTGCTCGGCGACATCGCCGGCATCCACGCGCGCCGCCTGTGGGACGATGAGCAGCAGGCGTCCGACGTGGCGACGCTGGCGGCGAGGAAGGCGCTGGACGACGCCGGCGTGTCCGCCGATCGCATCGGCCTGCTGGTCAACACCTCGGTCAGCCGCGACTACCTGGAGCCGTCCACCGCCAGCATCGTGTCCGGCAATCTGGGCCTGAGCGAGAACTGCCAGAACTTCGACGTCGCCAACGCCTGCCTGGCCTTCATCAACGGCATGGACATCGCCGCCCGCATGCTCGAGCGCGGCGAGATCGACTACGCCCTGGTCGTGGACGGCGAGACCGCCAACCTGGCCTACAAGAAGACCCTCGAGCGGATGGTCGCGCCGGACATCACCGAGGAACAGTTCCGCAACGAGCTGGCTACCCTGACCCTGGGCTGCGGCGCCGCCGCGATGGTCATGGCGCGCGCCGAGCTGGTGCCGGAAGCGCCGCGCTACAAGGGCGGCGTGACCCGTTCGGCGACCGAGTGGAACAAGCTCTGCCGCGGCAACCTGGACCGCATGGTCACCGACACCCGCATGCTGCTGATCGAAGGCATCAAGCTGGCGCAGAAGACCTTCATCGCCGCCAAGCAGGCGCTGGGCTGGGCGGTGGACGAACTGGATCAGTTCGTCATCCACCAGGTCAGCCAGGTGCACACCGCCGCCTTCATCAAGGCGTTCGGCATCGATCCGAAGAAGGTGCTGACCATCTTCGGCGAGCACGGCAACATCGGCCCGGCCAGCGTGCCGATCGTGCTGAGCAAGCTGAAGGAACTGGGCCGGCTGAAGAAGGGCGATCGCATCGCCCTGCTGGGCATCGGTTCCGGGCTGAACTGCTCGATGGCCGAAGTGGTCTGGTAACACCGGCCCACTGACCTTTCCCGAGGGCCGGTTCGCCGGCCCTTTTGTTTACCGCGGCACCGTGCGATGAATCTTCCCGGCTACCCCTTCACTCCCCAGCGCTTCGAAGTCCGTCCCGGCCTGTCCATGAGCTACCTGGACGAAGGCCCGCGCGATGGCGAGGTGGTGGTGATGCTGCACGGCAATCCGTCGTGGAGCTATTACTGGCGGAATCTGGTGTCGGGGCTGAGCGATCGCTACCGCTGCATCGTGCCGGACCACATCGGCATGGGCCTGTCCGACAAGCCGTCCGACGAGCGCTACGACTACACCCTGCAATCGCGCGTGGACGATGTGGCGTCGCTGCTGGATCACCTGGGCATTACCGGTCCGGTGACGCTGGCCGTGCACGACTGGGGCGGCATGATCGGTTTCGGCTGGGCCCTCTCGCACGCGGATCAGGTCAAGCGGCTGGTGATCACCAACACCGCGGCCTTCCCGCTGCCCAAGGCCAAGCCGATGCCCTGGCAGATCGCGCTGGGCCGCGACTGGAAATTCGGCGCGTTCATCATCCGCGCGTTCAACGCCTTCTCCGGCGGCGCGTCCTACCTGGGCGTTGAGAAGAAGATGCCGGCCGAGGTGCGCCGCGCCTATGTCTCGCCCTACGACAGTTGGGCCAACCGCATTTCCACGGTCCGCTTCATGCAGGACATTCCGCTTGGTCCCGGCGACAAGGCCTGGGCGTTGCTGGAAGAAGCCGGCCGGCGCCTGCCGGAGTTCGCCGACCGGCCTGCGCTGCTGGGTTGGGGCCTGAAGGATTTCGTGTTCGACCAGCATTTCCTGGCCGGCTTTCGCGCGGCGCTGCCGCGGGCGGAGGCGCACGCCTGGGACGACGCCGGCCATTACGTGCTGGAAGACAAGGCGGCCGAGCTGGTGCCGCTGATCCGCGACTTCCTGGAACGGCACCCGCTGGCCGGCTGAGCGCCGGCTACGCGCCGCTGTCCGCCTCAGGCCGCCCGTATCGGCGGCAGCGGCGTCGAGGGATCGTTGTCGTGATCGTCCGGATTGCTGTCGTCGTCGTTGGCCGCGCCGTCGCGCCAGCGCCAGTCCGCCGCAGTCAGCGCCGGCAGGCCCCAGGCGATGCGGGCCTTGTCGCACTGCGGACTGGCTTCGCCGAATTCCCATGACGCCGGCACATCGCGGCAGACGGTCGGTCGCTGCGGATGGATGCTGCAGCGCGAACGCACGCCGATTTCCGCGTCCAGCGCCACGCAGCGCGGCTTCTGCTCCCAGGTGCCCCGCATGACCACGCGATGCGGGTCGAACGGCTCGGTCAGTTCGGACGGCACCGGGCCGCCGAGGGCCGGGTCGGTTTCGCTCCAGTGGAAACTGACGCGGAAATAGGCGCAGCAGGCGCCGCAGGTCAGGCAGGGATGCATGGGAAAGGCTCGGGCGGTGCGCGAGGAGGGGGCAGGGGGTGCGGAATTGTGAGGCCTCTCTCGGCTGACGCAAGTACCGTCCAGCGGCGACAATGGGCGGATGACCGAACCCTGCAACATCGCCGCCTCACTGCCGCGGCTGGCGCGCGAGCAGCCCGACCGCGTCGCGATGCGCTGCCCGGGCCGCGATGGCCGCTATGCCACCGAACTCACCTATGCCCAACTGGATGCCCGCAGCGATGCCCTCGCCGCCGGCCTGGGCCGCCACGGCATCGGCCGCGGCACCCGCACCGTGGTCATGGTCCGGCCCACGCCGGAGTTCTTCCTGCTGATGTTCGCCCTGTTCAAGGCCGGCGCGGTGCCGGTGCTGGTGGATCCGGGCATCGACAAGCGCGCGCTGAAGCAATGCCTGGACGAGGCGGCGCCGGAAGCCTTCATCGGCATCCCGCTCGCCCAGCTCGCGCGCCTGCTGCTGGGCTGGGCGCGAAGCGCGCGCCGGATCGTCACCGTCGGCACGCGCTGGGGCTGGGGCGGCACCACCCTGGCCCGGCTGGAACGCGCGGGGCGGGGCGCCGGTCCGCAATTGGCGGCGACCGCGCCCGACGACGTGGCCGGCATCCTGTTCACCAGCGGCTCGACCGGCGTGCCCAAGGGCGTGGTGTACCGCCATCGCCATTTCGTCGCCCAGATCGAACTGCTGCGCGAGGCCTTCGCGATGCAGCCCGGCGGCGTGGACCTGCCGACCTTCCCGCCGTTCGCGCTGTTCGATCCGGCGCTGGGCCTGACCTCGATCATCCCGGACATGGATCCGACCCGGCCGGCCAATGCCGATCCGGAAAAACTGCACGCGGCGATCGCGCGGTTCGGCGTGACCCAGCTGTTCGGTTCGCCGGCGTTGATGAAGGTGCTCGCCGACCATGGCCAGCCCTTGCCGACGGTGCGCCGGGTGACCTCCGCGGGCGCGCCGGTGCCGCCGGACACGGTGGCGCGCATGCGCGCGTTGCTGCCGGACGACGCGCAGTTCTGGACACCCTACGGCGCGACCGAATGCCTGCCGGTGGCGGTCATCGAAGGGCGCGAGCTGGAAGCCACGCGCGAGGCCACCGAGGCCGGCGCCGGCACCTGCGTGGGCCGGCCGGTGCCGCCCAACCAGGTGCGCATCATCGGCATCGACGATGGCGTCGTCGCCGACTGGGACGCGGCGCGGGTGTTGCCCACAGGCGAAGTGGGCGAGATCACCGTCGCCGGTCCGACCGCCACCGACACCTACTTCAACCGCGACGCCGCCACCCGGAATGCCAAGATCCGCGAGCGCCTGGGCGATGGCGGCGAACGCATCGTCCATCGCATGGGCGATGTCGGCTATTTCGACGGCGAGGGCCGGCTGTGGTTCTGCGGCCGCAAGACCCAGCGGGTGGAAACCGCCCAGGGACCGCGCTACACCGAACAGGCCGAACCGATTTTCAACACCCACCCGGACGTGCGCCGCACCGCGCTGGTCGGCGTGGGCGAACCGGGACGCCAGCGACCGGTGCTGTGTTTCGAACTGCTGCCGGAAGTCGCGGCGATGCGCCGCGACGCCGTGGCCGCCGATCTGCGCACGCTCGCGCAGCGCCATCCGCACACGGCGGGCATCGAGACCTTCCTCTGCCATCCGGGCTTCCCGGTGGACATCCGCCACAACGCCAAGATCGGCCGCGAGAAACTGGCGGTCTGGGCGACCCAGCAGCTGGAGCAGCGCGCATGAAGATCCTGGTCACCGGCGGCGGTGGATTCCTCGGCCAGGCCCTGTGCCGGGGGCTGGTCGAACGCGGCCACCACGTCATCAGCTTCAACCGAGGCCACTATCCCGCACTGGCCACGCTGGGGGTGGGCCAGGTGCAGGGCGACCTGGCCGATGCGCACGCGGTGATGCACGCGGCGGCCGGCGTCGACGCGATCTTCCACAACGCTGCCAAGGCCGGTGCCTGGGGCGCCTACCGGCTCTATCACCAGGCCAACGTGGTCGGCACCGAGAACGTGCTGGCCGCCTGCCGCCAGCATGGCATCGGCCGGCTGGTCTACACCTCCACACCCAGCGTGACCCATCGCGCCACCCATCCGGTCGAAGGCGGCACCGCCGACAGCGTGCCGTATGGCGAAGGCTTCAAGGCACCCTACGCCACCACCAAGCTGATCGCCGAGAAGGCGGTGCTGGCGGCGAACGGTCCGGCGCTGGCGACGGTGGCGCTGCGCCCGCGGCTGATCTGGGGGCCGGGCGATCAGCAGATCCTGCCGCGGTTGGTGGAACGCGCGAAATCCGGGCGCCTGCGCATCGTCGGCGACGGCAGCAACCGGGTGGACACCACCTACATCGACAACGCCGCGCAGGCGCATTTCGATGCCTTCGAACACCTGGCGCCGGGTGCACGCTGCGCCGGCAAGGCCTACTTCATTTCCAATGGCGAACCCAAGCCGATGGGTGAACTGCTCAACACCCTGCTCGCCGCGGCGGGCGCGCCGGGCGTGGACAGGCACCTGTCGTTCAAGGCCGCCTACCGCATCGGCGCGGTCTGCGAAGCGCTGTGGACGGTGCTGCCGCTGAAGGGCGAACCACCGATGACCCGTTTCCTGGCCGAGCAGCTCAGCACCACCCACTGGTACGACATGACGCCCGCGCGCGAGGACTTCGGCTATGTGCCGGGGGTGTCCTTTAACGAAGGCATCACCCGGCTGAAGTCATCACTCCGCGACAACGCCGCCATCACTTCTCCGTGACTCCGCGGACTCCAGCATGGACGTGCGCCGAATGGAGCGCGCCCGTGTTTCAGGAGATCCCATGCTGCGCTATGCCGTCATCTTCTTCGTTATCGCCCTGATCGCGGCGGTGCTGGGTTTCAGCGGTATCGCCGGCGCCGCCAGCAATATCGCCTGGATCCTGTTCGTCGTCTTCCTGATCCTGGCCATCATCTCCCTGTTCCGCGGCCGCAGCGTGTAGCACGCCGGTCCCGCGCGCGGCCCGGCGCGGGCGTATGGGTAGAATGGCGGCATGTCCGCCTCGCCCTTCGACCTGCTCAAGCCCTTCGCCGGCCGCGCGCTGGAAGCCGCGCTCAATCGCGCGCTGGCCCTGGATCCCGATACGCGCGCCGGCCTGGCGCCACTGGAGGGCCGGCGCGTGGCGCTGGCGCTGGAGTCCGCGGTGGCGATGGAAATCCGGGTCGGCGGCGGCGAACTGCAGGTCGGCCCGGTCCATGAGGTCCACGAACCCGACCTGGCCGTGCGCGCCACCCTCGGTGGCGTCCTGTCGCAGCTGCCGTTCCTGCGCCGCGACAACGCCGCACCGGTGGGGCGCATGCGCATTTCCGGCGATGCCGATCTGGCGCGCCGCCTGCAGACGCTGGCCGAGCGTTTCGACCCGGACTGGCAGCAACCTTTCACGGCCGTATTCGGCGACATCCTGGGCGTGCAGATCGCCAACGCCCTTCGCACCGGACTGCGCCAGGCGCGCACCGCCGCGCGCGGATTCGCCGAGAACACCGCCGAGTACCTCACCGAGGAATCGCGCGATGTCGTCGCGCGCGCGGAACTGAATGCCTTCCACGATGATGTCGACGCGCTGCGCGACGACGTCGAACGGCTGGCCGCGCGTGTGCAGCGGCTGGCGGCCCGGCGCGGAGGCGCCGCATGAGGCCGGTGCTGCGCGCCAGCAAGATTGGACGGGTGCTGCTGCGCTACCGACTCGATGATCTGCTCGACGACACGCCCGCCGAGCGCTGGCTGAAACTGGCGCGCCCGTTCGTGCCGCGCGCCTCCGCCGAGATCGCCGCGCAGCCGCGCGGCGCGCGCCTGCGGCTGGCGCTGCAGGAACTGGGACCGATCTTCGTCAAGTTCGGCCAGATCCTGTCCACCCGCCGCGACCTGGTGCCGCCGGACGTGGCCGAGGAACTGTCGCTGCTGCAGGATCGGGTCAAGCCCTTCGACGGGGACGCCGCGCGCGCCATCGTCGAACAGGTGCTGGGCCGGCCGATCGGCGAGGCCTTCGCCCACTTCGATACCTCGCCGCTGGCGTCGGCCTCGATTGCCCAAGTGCATGCGGCGACCCTGCCGGATGGCCGCGAAGTCGTGGTCAAGGTGCTGCGTCCGGACATCGAGAGGCAGATCGCCGCCGACATCTCCCTGCTCAAGTCGGTCGCCGCGCTGGTCGAGCGCGCCCACCCGAGCGCCGACAAGATCCGCCCGCGCGAGATCGTCGCGGAAATCGAATCCACCCTGGCCGCCGAACTGGATCTGCAGCGCGAGGGCGCCAACGCCAGCGTGATGCGGCGTTTCTGGAAGGATTCCGACGATCTGTACGTACCGGAAATCATCTGGACGCACACCAGCGAGCGCGTGCTGACCATGGAGCGCGTGCACGGCATCCCGTCCGACGACGTGGCCGCGCTCGACGCGGCCGGCGTGGATCGACGCGCGCTGGCGGCCAAGGGCGTGCGGGTGTTCTACACCCAGGTGTTCCGCGACAACTTCTTCCACGCCGATGCGCATGCCGGCAACATCTGGGTCGACAGCGATCCGGCGCGCCGCGCCAATCCGCGCTTCATCGCCCTGGATTTCGGCATCACCGGGCAGCTCTCGCCGGAGGACCAGTACTACCTGGCCGAGAACTTCATGGCCATCTTCAACAAGGATTACCGGCGCATCGCCGAGCTGCATGTCGAGGCCGGCTGGATGCCGGCGACCGTGCGCATCGACGAACTGGAAGCGGCCGCGCGCGCGGTGTGCGAGCCCTACTTCACCCGGCCGCTGTCGGAAATCTCGCTGGCCGAGGTGCTGCTCAAGCTGTTCCGCACCGCGCAGAAATACGAGCTGACCCTGCAACCGCAGTTGATCCTGTTGCAGAAGACCCTGCTCAACATCGAGGGCGTCGGCCGCCAGCTGGATCCGCGCCTGGATATCTGGGCGGTGGCGCGGCCGGTGCTGGAGAAGATCCTGCTGGAGCGCTACAGCCCGCAGCGCGCGGTGCAGGAATTCCGCAAACGTCTGCCGGAAATCATGACCCACGCGCCGGACATGCCGCGGCTGGTGCACGCCTGGCTGACCCAGCAGGTCGAGGGCAGACACGAGCTGTCGATGCGCTCGCGCGATCTGGCCGATCTGGCGACAACGCTGCGCGGCATGCAGCGCCGGATCGTCGCCGCGATCCTGGGCGTGGGCCTGCTGCTGGTGGCGGCGGTGCTGTACGGACTGGAAGCCGGCGGCCCGCGCATCTTCTCGGTGCCGGCCTCGGCCTGGATCGCCGGCATCGGCGGCCTGTGGGCGCTGCTGGCGGCCTGGCCGCGCCGGTGACCGGAAACCGCCCTGTAGGAGCGACGTAAGTCGCGACCGGATGCCCGCCGCGCTTTCGCGACTCACGTCGCTCCTACAACTGCTCCATGACGATCTTGGCAATCAGCGAGTGATGACCCGATGCGGAAACCGGTATTCCTGAAAGTATTGCTGGCGATGACGGTCCTGGCGCTCAGCGCCTGCACGCACGTACCGAAACCGGAACACAATCCGCTCGCGCGCTGGGCGTCCTCGCCGAACCATGAAGCGCGCAGACCGATCCTGATCGTCATCCACGCCACCGAGCAGAACTCGGTGGCCGAGAGCCTGGAGACCCTGCGGACGGAGAATTCCGGCGGGCCGGTGAGCGCGCACTACCTGATCGGCCGCGACGGCGAGCGCTACCAGTTGGTCGCCGATGAACTGCGCGCCTGGCACGCGGGTGGCGGACGCTGGGGCACGATCACCGACGTCAACAACGTGTCCATCGGCATCGAGCTGGACAACGACGGGCGATCCGAGTTTCCCGCCGGGCAGATCGACAGCCTGATCGTGCTGCTGGAGGATCTGTGCGAGCGGCTGTACATCCCGCGCACGCAGATCGTCGCGCATGCCGATTTCGCGCCCACCCGCAAGCAGGATCCGGGCACGCGCTTCCCGTGGAAGCGGCTGGCCGAAGCCGGCTTCGGCATCTGGCCGGCCGCCGACGCGCCACCGGCGCCGGCGGGATTCGATCCCTGGAACGCGCTGCGCCTGATCGGCTATCCGCTGACCGATCGCGCCGCCACCGTGCGCGCCTTCCATCGGCGCTTCCGCGGCACCGAGACCGACGTGCTGGACGATGAGGATCTGCGCATCCTGGCGTCGCTGGTGCGACAGTCCACGGGCGAGTAAGCGGGTCGCCGCCCGCGCGGAAGATCCGCGCTAGCGGCCGGACAGGCCATAGGCGGCCGGCGAGCCGGACGTGAACGTCAATCCCGGCTGCGCGACCAGCGTCTCACCGTCCAGCCGGAACACATGCACGCGGCGATCGATCATGCTCTGCGCGAACACCGTGCGTGCATCATCAAGGAATCCGACGCCCTGCGCCCAGCCGCCGAATCCGGTTTCCGCCACGCGTCGCAGCCGTCCCGACTCGATGGCCAGCACCACCAGCCGGCTGTCCGACGAATACAGCGGATGCGAGCGCGGGAGCGTGCTCATGTTCTGCAGGGCCGCGGCCGCATGGCGGCCATCGGGCGCGCAGGCCACGCCTTCCGGTGACATGCCGACGGAGGCGGTGTCGATGACCCGCGGCAACGCGCCGCGCGTGTCGATCAAGCTGATCGTGTCGACATCGCCGGTCACCTTGCCGTAATTCGCGACCACCGCCAGTCCGGTGTCGCCACAGAACGACAGCGCGGTGGGGCCGACGCCGGCGCTCATTTCGTGGCGGGCGGGGAGGACCGGTCGGCCCTGATCCGCCGCGAGCCAGGCGATCCGCTGGCTGCCTGGCAGGCTCACCAGCGCATGCGCGCCATCGGCGCTGAACGCCGTCGCGATTGGCGCGCTGCCCGCTTCGAAGCGCACCACCTCGACGACTTCCCAGATGCCGGCGCGTTTCTCCAGCACGCTGACGCTGTCGGCGCCGGTATGCGGCACCCAGGCATGGCGGCCATCCGGATGCAGGCTCACCGACGAAGGGGCCGCCACCAGGGTCAGCGTCTGCGACACACGCATCGGTGTCGAGGCCAGATCGATCACCGCCATCGCGGGATTGGCGGTGAAGGCGCCGGCGCGTTCGGGATCGGCGCGGGTGAAGGCGGTGACCAGCGCCTCGCGTCCGTCCGCACTGATCGCGATGCTGGAGGGCGGTCCCTGGAAACTGATCGGCACCTCGACTTCGCCGAGCAGGCGCAGTTGTCCGTTGGTGGTGTCGTAGAACGCCGCGCGATCCGGTGCGGGTGTCCCGAGTATTTCCACCTCGCCGTTGTTCATCCGCGCCTTGCCGTCCAGGGCGATGCCGAGCACCTGGGCATGCGCGGGCGCGACTGCGAACAGGCAGGCCAGGAGGCACCCTCCGGCAGATGCGACACGACCAGGCATGGAGGCGCTCCGGAAGAGGGGAGGCCGGAATCCTAAGCGCATTCGCGCCAGCCGCGTGTTCAGCCGGCCGACTTCATGAACGCCGGCATGCCGGCGCCGACCGGAAGCGGGTGACTTAAAGCTCTTTTAATGCCGCCGGCGCAGGATGCGCCGCGACGCAGTGCAGCCCCCACCCGGAGGAATCCCGTGAACCTGTTCCCCGCTCTCGTGCCACGCGGTCGTGTATCGCCACCCACCTTTCCCGCCACGGCCGGTTACACCGTCGCCCGGGTTTCCCGTCGCGATATCGAGGTGCTGATGGCGTTGTGCGACCTGCAGCGCGACCGCGGCCGGAGTCCGGCGGCGGACGATCGGGAGACGTCCGCGGGCCTGCTCGAACTGATGGAAGCGCTGTTCGATCCACCGCTGCGCGCCTGGGCCTGGATCGCGCGCGACGGCGAGGCCGCGGTCGGTTATGCCGCCGCCACCGTCGGTTTCTCGCTGCTGGAGCGCGGCTACTACCTGCGACTGGAATCGCTGTACGTGGATCCGGCGCATCATGGCCGCGACGTGGAAGCACGCCTGCTGGCCTCGGCGAGCGCGACGGCGGTGCAACTGGGATGCTTCGCCGTGCAGTGGCAACAGGACGCTGGCCTGCCGCCGCTGCAGCTCAGCGGCGCCAGCATCGGCGACGGCCGCTGCGGCATGCTCCGCCTGTCCACTCCGACCGCATCATGAGCCGCGGGCGCCGCCGTTCCTCCCCCCGGCGGCGCCCCGGCCGGCGCGTCGCCGCCTTCTTCCTGTTCCTGATCGCCGGAATGCTCTACATGTCCCTGTCCGCCTGCAGCACCGTCCCCTATCCGCAGTCACCGCAGTACCGCGAGCGCGCGTTCCACAATCCGGTCGAACCACGCCAGCCGGCCACGCGGGAAATCCCCGGTCTGTGGTGGCGCTTCATGTTCGGAAAATCCGATCGCACCGTGCCGCCCGCCGCATTGCCGGTCCGGAAAATCACCCGTGCGGAACTGGACGCGGCCGCGGATGGCACGCTCTATCGCATCGGCCATTCGACCATCCTGCTGAAGCTCGAAGGCGGCTACTGGATCACCGATCCGGTGTTCTCCGAGCGTGCCTCGCCCGTGCAATGGGCGGGACCCAGGCGCTTTCACGCGCCGGCGATCGCACTGTCCGAGCTTCCGCCGCTCGCCGGGGTCATCCTGTCGCACGATCACTATGATCACCTGGACAAGGCGACGATCCGGGCACTGGCCGCGCGTGCCGAGCGCTTCATCACACCGCTGGGCGTGGGTGATCTGCTGGCGCGCTGGGGCGTGCCCAAGGATCGGATCACGCAACTGGACTGGTGGCAGTCGGTGCGGGTGGGTGGCCTGCACTTGACTGCCACCCCCGCGCAGCATTTCTCCGGACGCGCGCCGTTCCAGCGCAATCCCACCCTGTGGGCCTCCTGGGTCATCGAGACGCCGCGCCAACGGATCTTCTTCAGTGGTGACACCGGCTACTTCGCCGGCTTCCGCGAAATCGGCGAGCGGCTGGGACCGTTCGATCTGACCCTGCTCGAATGCGGCGCCTACGATCCGCTGTGGGAAGGCGTGCATATGCTGCCGGAGCAGAGCGTGCAGGCGCACCTGGATCTGCGCGGCCGCTGGATGATGCCGATCCACAACGGCACCTTCGATCTGGCCTTCCATGACTGGAATGCGCCGATGGAATCGGTCAGCGCGATCGCCGCCGAGCGTGGCGTGGCCTTGAGCACGCCGATGATCGGGCAGGCGGTCGCGGTAGACGCGCCGCAGGCGTTCACGCCATGGTGGCGCCTGCCGCGTTGAGCGGAGGCGTCAGCGTCCCGGATCCGGGAACCGCACCCGGATCGACAGGCCACGTCCGTCGAGCCCGTCGTCCAGGGTGACCTCCGCGCCATAGGCCTGGGCGATGCGCCGGACCAGTGACAGGCCGATGCCGCTGCCGCGCTCGCCATTGCCGTTGCTGCCACGGAAGAACCGGTCGAAGATCTGCGCGCGCTCTTCCCGCGGCACGCCCGGGCCGTTGTCGGTGACGGTCAATTCCACGCACGTGCCGTCCAGGCCGCGACCACAGGCCACCACCACCCGGCCGCCTTCGCCGCTGTAGCGGATGGCGTTGTCGATCAGGTTGCGCACCAGCACGCCCAGGTCGTCGAGATCACCGGACACCGGCGCGACGGCGGTGTTCAGCACGATGGTCTGCTGCCGGCGCGAGGCCATGATCTCGAACTCGCGCACCACCATCGTCACCACGTCGGCGAGTTCGACCGTCGCGTGGTCATGGCGACGCTGCGAGGCATCGATGCGGGCCGAGTCGAGCAACTGCTGCGCCAGCCGCGACGTGCGTTCGATGCCGTGGGCGAGCTGGCCCAGTGCCTGCCGGGCGTCGGCCTCGCTGCCGGCGCGCAGCGCGACCTGGGTCTGGGTCTGCAACGCCGCCAGCGGCGTGCGCAGTTCATGCGCGGCGTCGGCCAGGAATTGGCGCTCGCCGTGCATCGCGTCGGCCAGCCGGGACAGCAGGCCATTGAAGGATTGCACCAGCGGCTGGATCTCGCGCGGAATGCCGGCCGTGGGCAGCGGGGCCAGGTCCAGCGCATCGCGCTGCGACATCAGATTGCGCAGGCGATTCACCGGCCGCAGGCTCCAGCCGATCGCCGCCCAGATCGCCAGCGCCAGCCCCACCATCAGCGCCACCGCCGACAGCAGGGTGATCTTCACCCACCAGGCAACCTCGGCCCGCAATTGCTTGCGCGACATGCCGACCTGCACCTGCACGCGTCCGCTGGCGTCGGTGACCGCGTAGACGCGCCAGTTGTCGCCCGCGGTGCGGGTGTTGGCCAGTCCGGTCCGGAAACTGGGCTGCAGCGGGGTCTTCGGCGCGCCATTGGACGACACGATGCTCTCGCGGCGCTGCAGGCTCCAGACCTGGAAACGGATCTTGTCGAACTTGTAATTGGGCTGGGCGGGCAAATCCGCCGGCAGTTGCAGGCGCGAACGACCACCGACGGTGTCCACGTCGCTCGGCATCGACATCAGGATCTGCTGGCCGATTTCGCGCAGCGATTGATCCCAATGCCCGTTCTGCTGCCGCGAGACCTGCACGTACTGGCAACCCAGCCAGATCAGCCAGCCGATCAGGCTGACACCCATCAACGTGGCCAGCAGCTTGCCCTTGAGCGAATGGTGGCGCCTCATCCTCATTCCACCTCGCCGACGCGGTAGCCGAATCCATGCACCGTGGTGATGAAGTCGTCGCCGAGCTTGCGTCGCAACTGGTGGATGTAGACGGCGATGGTGTTGCTCTCGATGGTGCCGTCGCCGCCGTAGACCAGCGATTCCAGCGCGTCGCGCGCCACCACCCGGCCCTGGCGTTCCATGAGTGCCATCAGCGTGCGGTACTCGTGCACGCCCAGCTTCACCGCCTGGCCGCCGCGGGTGACCGCGCGGGCGGCAGGATCCAGGACCACGTCGCGGTAGGACAGCACCGGCGCCACCCGGCCCTGGCTGCGCCGCACCACCGCGCGCAGGCGCGCGCACAGCTCGTCGGTCTGGAACGGCTTGACGATGTAGTCGTCGGCACCGGCGTCCAGGCCGCGCACGCGATCGCTGAGCTGGTCGCGGGCGGTGACGATGAGTACCGGGGTGGTGTCGTAGCGCTGGCGCAGCGCGTTCAGGACATCCAGGCCGGATCCACGCGGCAGGCCCAGATCCAGCAGGACCGCGGCGAAGGCGTGGTCGATCAGCGCGGTCTTGGCGGCGCCGGCGTCCTCGGCGCGGGCGACGTCCCAGCCATCCTGGCGCAGTGCGGTGGCCACGGCGTCGCCGAGCATGCGGTCGTCTTCCACCAGCAGGATCGGGGTCACGGGAATGAGGCCAAGCTTCAAAAGGGAGACGATGTTACCGCCGGGCCGTTAAAGCCGTTTTAAGGGACTTCGGCCATCCACTAGCCGCCCGAACAGACCTGGTTGCCGTTCGAGTCTGTTGAACAACTCCGGGAGCGGGTGCTGTCTTTCCAGGTCCGGATGCGTTCGACGCGTGCGGCTTCGTCTCGCTGCCTTTGCTGCTGCGTGTATTCCGCCTGATCCCTGAAACGCTGCGATTCGGATCGGTGCTTGCTCTCCGCGACAGGGCGTTCCTTGTCCTGCGTGGATGCGCATGCTGCCAGCAGGCCAAGCATGGAAATGACAACGATGCGACGAATGCTGATGTACATCACCTCTCCTTGTCCGTAAGACCGCTGGTGGGAAAGATGTCGCCGAGGACACCTGGATGCCGACATAGTCATACCATCTGGCGGCAGGAAAGATGAATGGAATTCGAATAGGGGACTATGGTGTCTCCCCCGTCTTACGCACCGGCTTGGTCATGGCGGGTGCCGCACTGGCCTTGGCGAAATCGCCGGCCAGGTACACGCTCAACGTTTCCGGCTTGAGGTGCTTGCGGATGGCGGCATTGACCTGTTCCAAGGTCAGTGCGGCGTAGGCGGCATCCAGGTCGGCGGTGAACTGCATGGTGCGGCCGAAGTACGCCTGATCGGACAGCATGCCGGCGACGGCGCCGTCTTCGGCGCGGCCCTGGCGCCGCTCGGTCAGCGTGCCGGACACGGCATCGCGCAGCTCCTCCCCGGTGATGCCGTCGCGGACCAGCCGCGCCAGCTCCTCGCGGATGGCGGCTTCCACCTTGGCCATGTTTTCAGGCGCGGCGATGGCCTGGATATTGAAGCTGCCATTGTCGTCGGTGCCTTCGCGGCTGTCGTCGGCGCGAACCGCGCTGGAGACGCCGTAGCTCAGGCCTTCCTTCTGGCGGATGCGATCCCCGAGTCGCGATTTGAGCGCGCCACCGCCGAAGATGCGGTTGGCGATCAGCATCGCCGGATAGTCGGGGTCGGTGACCTTGAGCGACAGGTTGCTGCGTGCCAGCAATACCGCGTTGGGTTTGTCCGGCGTGGACAGGCGCTGGTGGGTCGCGGCGACCGGCGTGTAACGGGTGTTGATCGGCGCATACGGATGCGGCGAGTTCCAGCCCGCGAACAGGGATTCCAGCTGCGCGCGCACCGCCACCGGATCGAAGTCGCCGACCACGGCGATTTCGCCCTCGGCGGTGCCGTAGAAGTCACGATGGAACGCCGCCAGATCCTCGCGCTTGAGCGCCTTCACCGCGGCGATGGCCTCATCGAGGGTTTCGATGTGCAACGGATGGCCCTTCGGCCAGGGGTCGAAATGATGCGCCAACGCCTGGCCCGCGACCGCGCCGGGCTCCTTGCGGGAGGCTTCCATGCCGGTGAGCGCCTGCAGGCGCAACTGTTCGAACTCGCTCTCGGGGAAGGCCGGGTGGCGCAGGATGTCCGCCGCCAGCGCCAGCGCGTCGGCCAGTTGGGTGCGCCGGCTCAGCAGCGAAATCCCGGCGCCCTGCAGGCCGCCGCTGACGCTGGCCTGGGTCTTCAGCGCCTCGAACCGTTGATCGATCTGTTCCCGGCTCAGCGTGGTGCTGCCACGCATCAGCATGGCGCCGGCCAGGCCGGAGGCATCCTGCCGGCCGGTCAGCGAAGCGACGTCGCCGAAGCGGAAGTTGGCATCCACCACCACCGTCTCGCCGCGGGTCTTGCGCGGCAGCAGGGCCACCCGCAGGCCATTGCCGAGGGTGAAACGCTGGGTGCGCGCCTCCAGGTTCTGCGGCGTGGGATCGAACTGTTCGCCGGCCGAGACGGCGGGGCGCCCGACATAGCCGTCCACCAGCTTGGCGATTTCCGGGCGCGGGGTGATGGTGACGCGCTCCGGCGGATCGGTGGGGATGAAGCGGCCGAGGGTGCGGTTGCTGGTCTTCAGGTATTCGGCGGCCACCCGGTTGACGTCGGCGGCGGTGACCTTGGCGATCGCGTCGCGGGTGATGAACAGCAGGCGCCAGTCCCCGGCCGCCAGGAACTCCGACAGGCCCATGCCGACCGCGTTGACGTCGGTGAAATAGAGTTCGTAGGCATTGGCGATGCGCTGCTTGGCTTCCTCGACTTCCGCCTCGGTCACCGGCGTGCGCGCCACGCCTTCGACCTGGGCCAGCAGTTCCTGCTCGGCCTTGGCCGCGTCGCCATCCTTCGGCAGCACCGCCAACGCGGTGAACAAACCGGGATCGCGCAGTGATTCGCTGCCGGCGCCGCTGCCGGCGGCGAGGCGCGGCTGCACCAGCGTCTTGTGCAGGCGGCCGCCCGGCGTGTGTCCCAGCACATTGCCCAGCACGCTCAACGCGGGGCTGTCCGGATGGCCGGCGGCGGGAATGTGGTAGGCCGCGGCGACGATGCGCACGTCGCCGGCCCGGCGCACATCGACCTGGCGTTCGCCGTCCTGCGCGGGCTCGGCGGTATGGAAGGCGGGCAGCGCGCGGGCGGGTTTCTTCAGCGGACCGAAATGGGCCGCGACCCGCGCCAGCGTCGCCGCCGGGTCGATGCGGCCGGCGATGATCAGGGTGGCGTTGTCCGGCTGGTACCAGGTGCGATAGAAGCCCTGCAGGCGTTCGATCGGCACGCCTTCGACGTCCGAACGCGCGCCGATCGTGCTGTTGCCGTAGTTGTGCCACAGAAACGCGGTCGAGCGGATGCGCTGGAACAGCACGCCGCCGGGATTGTTCTCGCCCGCTTCCAGTTCGTTGCGGACCACGGTCATCTCGCTGTCCAGATCCTTGCGCGCGACATTGGAGTGGACCATGCGATCGGCTTCCAGTCCCAGCACCCAGTCGAGGGTGGCGTCGTCGGCGGGGAAGGACGCAAAGTAATTGGTGCGATCCAGCCCGGTGGTCGCATTGAACTGGATGCCGCGCTTCTTCATCTCGCCGCTGATGTCGGCGTGGGTGGGCGTGCCCTTGAACAGCAGGTGCTCCAGCAGGTGCGCCATGCCGGTCTCGCCATAGTTCTCGTGTACCGAACCGACGCCGTAGACCAGGTTCACCGTCACCGTGGGCTTGCTCGCATCCGGGAACAGCAGCACCCGCAGGCCATTGCCCAACCGGTACTCGCTGATGCCTTCGACGCTGGGACCGGCGATCACGCCGCGGGGCAGCGCGGTATCCGCGAAGGAGGCCGGCGCCATGCCGAGGCTTAGCGTCAATGCCAGGCCCAATGCGAGAATAAGGCGGCGTGGTTGCATGCAGGACTCCCTGTAAACGGCAACCCGCAGTGTCGCAGATTTGCGGGAGCCGGACGTTACATGAGCGATAGTGAGAGCGGTCACGACATTGGCGGCGTGCTGTACCAGGACGCGGACCTGGCCATCATCGACAAGCCGGCGGGACTGATGGTCCATGACAGCAAGCTGGCGCGCGGCGAGACCGAGTTCCTGGCCGACCGCCTGCGCGAGCGTTTCGGCAGGCCGATCTTCCTGATCCACCGGCTTGACCGCGCGACCAGCGGTTGCCTGTTGATCGCCTTTGATCGCGATGTCGCCTCGGCGCTGGGCCGGACATTCATGTCGCGCGAAGTGGAAAAGGACTACCTGGCCATCTGCCGAGGGTGGCCGGAACCGCAGATCGACCTCGACTATGCGCTCGATGGCGGACCCGGCAAGCCGGAGAAGCGAGCTGCGTCGACCCGGTTTACCCGGCTGGCGACCGGCGAATTGCCCCTGCCGTCCGCGGGTTTCTCAAGTTCACGCTACGCGTTGCTGCGCTGCCGGCCGGAAACCGGGCGCTTCCGCCAGATCCGTCGGCATCTCAAGCACCTGTCCCACCACCTGATAGGCGACAGCAGCCACGGCGACGGCCGCCACAACCGCAATTTCCGCATGCATGGCGTGCATCGCATGTTGCTGCATGCGGTGCGGCTGTCGTTCCTGCATCCGCTCAGTGGCGCGCGAATCGAAGCCATCGCGCCGCTGGACGCCGAATTCCGCCGCGCCTTCGCGCTGTTCGACTGGGACGAATCGCTGCGCTGACCGATCCCTTCAGCCGAGCAAGCTCGGCTCTACCCGGGTGTAGAGCCGAGCTCGCTCCGCAGCTGTTCGGTCAGGCGATCTTCAATGCCGCCATCACGATCAGCGCCAGTGCGCTGGCGAATCCGACCGCCCACACCAGGCTGCGCAGCGCGGCCTGGTTGGCGATGTAAAGCACGCCGTGCAGCACGCGCGTTATCGTGAAGACGATCGCCAGCAGGTTGATGGTGGCGGGATCGACACCGGCCAGTTGCGCCATCAGCACGCCGGCGACGAAGGCCGGGAAGGATTCGAAACCATTGAGGTGCGCGGCGTGGGCGCGATGCGAGCGCGGATTGTCCTGCCTGGCCTGCCACTCGCGCGGCGCGCGGTTGTTGTAGCGCTCGCCCGAACGCTTGGCGATGGTGACCCACAGATAGGGCAGCAGGGCGGTGATCAGGATGCACCAGTAAGCGATGGACATGGATTCCTCCTTGGATTGCCGCATAGCCTAGCCGAAGCCCCGCGCGATGGAGCGCTTCGATGTACTTCCCGGCTTCGGCGGCGGAACGGGCCGCGGTGGGAAGCGGGTTCCGATCGGAAGTACTCGCCGATCGGCCTCCCGGAAACAGCAACGGCGCCCTGGGGCGCCGTTGCCGTCAATGCCGCGGAGGCTTACTTCGCCGCCGGTTGCATCATCTTGTCGCGGGCCGCCTTGAACGGATTGCCCGGATACCAGTTCGGCCACTTGTCGCCGCCGGCGATGTCCTTGCCGACGCCGTACAGCGCTTCCAGATCCTGCACCGTGCCATCCAGCTTCCAGGTTTCCGGATAGTACTGATCGCTCGGCGAGTGGTAGTGCCTGGCGTAGTCCTCGGCCGCCTTCTTGCCGGCCTCGGTGCCGCCCTCGACCAGATCCTCGCCGCCATCGGCATACAACGCCGGCACGCCGGCCTTGGCGAAGTTGAAATGATCCGAGCGGAAGTAGAAGCCGCTCTGAACCGAGGTCTCGCCGTGCAGGGTGCGGCCCTGCGCGGTGGCGATCGGCTTGAGCACGTCTTCCAGCTCCGAGCTGCCGAAGCCGACCACGGTGATGTCCTTTGCCTTGCCGGCCACCGACATCGCATCGATGTTGATCACCGCCGCGATCTTGGCGAGCGGGAAGGTCGGATGGGCGACGTAGTACTTGGAGCCGAGCAGGCCGGACTCCTCCAGGGTCACCGCCAGGAACACCAGCGAACGCTTCGGCTTGGGTTCCTGATGGGCGAAGGCGTCGGCGATTTCCAGGATGCCCGCCACGCCGGTGGCGTTGTCGATCGCACCGTTGTAGATGTTGTCGCCGGTCTCGCCTTCATGCTTGCCCAGGTGATCCCAGTGCGCCATGTACAGCACCGCCTCGTCCTTGCGATCGGTGCCCGGCAGCACGCCGACCACGTTGCGCGAGTTCTTTTCGCTGATGGTGCTCTTCAGATCGATGGAGGCCTTGGTCTTCAGCGTGACCGGCTTGAAGCCGCGCTGGTTGGCGGCCTTGTACGAGGTGTCCAGATCCAGGCCGGCGTCGGCGAACAACTGGCGGGCGGCGTCGGCGGCCAGCCAGCCCTGCACCGGGATGCGGCGCTCGGGATCGTCCTTGGCCGGCAGGTCGTACTGCGCGCCGGACCAGGAATTCTTCACCACGTCCCAGCCGTAGCTGGCGCCGGGCGTGTCATGGACGATGAACGCGGCGGCGGCGCCCTTGCGCGCGGCCTCCTCGAACTTGTATGTCCAGCGCCCGTAATAGGTCATGCGCTTGCCTTCGAACAGCTTCTCGTCGCCGGTGTGGAAGCCGGGATCGTTGACGAACATGACGACCGTCTTGCCCTTCCAGTCCTGGCCGGCATAGTCGTTCCACTGCTGTTCCGGCGCGTCCACGCCGTAGCCGACGAACACCATCTCGCTGGCGTCGACCTTCACTTCCTTCTCGCCGGTGCGGGTGCCGGCAACGAAATCCACGCCGAACTTCAGCTCGCGCGTCTTGCCGTTGCTTTCCAGCTTCAGCACGGTGCCTTCGTCGGCGGTGGTCTCCACCATCGGCACGTCCTGGAAGAAGCTGCCGTTGTTGCCCGGCTGCAGGCCGATGCGCTTCATCTGCGCTTCCAGGTAGGCGACGGTCTTCTCCTCGCCGGTGGAACCGGGACCGCGGCCTTCGAATTCGTCGGAAGACAGCGTCTTCACCAGTTGGGCGAAGTCGGCCTCGTTGATGGCCGGGGCGAAGGCGTGATCCGCGGGTGCCGGCGCGGCGGGCGCAGTGGCGGCCGGTGCTTCGGCGTCAGGTTTCTTGCACGCGGCGAGCAGGGTGGTGGCGGCCAGCACGGCCGCCGCCAGAGGGAGCTTGCGGGACATCGGGATTCCTCAAATCCAGGAATCCCGAGTGTATGCGATCGTCCCGCGCGATGTGCCCGGCGCTCAGTCGGCCGGCGCGGTCGGCGTATCGAACGGGCGTGCGGTGGCGCCGGTGACCGGGCCGATCTTGGCCGTACGGTGGACGTAGAGGACCACTTCGCGTTCGAACACCAGCGGGCCGTCGACGGTTGCGTTCGGGCCGATCACGATGCGGGGCGGACGCTTGCGCTCGATGTTGAAGTTGCCCTTGGGCTTTTCGACCTTCAGCCCGCCGCGCACGTGCGAATCCACGCCCACGGTGACGTCGCCGTTGACCGTCTCGATGCTGCCGCCGACTTCGGTGCCGACCAGGCCGATGCCGCCGTTGACCGTGGAAACGCCCTCGCGCACGCGGCTGCCGCGATCCAGGAAGATCGGACCGTTGACGGTTTCCACGTCGCCGTCCACCTGGACCTTGCTGCCGGCGCGGATGCCGCCGTTGACCGTTCCCATGCCGCCGGTGCGGGCGCCATCGCCGATCTTGAGCGAACCGTTGACGGCTTCGACCGAGCCCGTCGTGGCATTGTCCTCGACGACGATGGAGCCGTTCACGGTGCTGAGGTCGCCGTGGCTCTGGCCGGCCTGGGCGGTGATGGAGCCGTTGACCTTGGAGATGTCGTTGCCGGCGAAGGCGGGTGTGGCCGCCAGTGCCAGGGTCAGCAGCAGGGCAGGGGAAGTACGGGT
This sequence comes from Pseudoxanthomonas beigongshangi, assembly GCF_016820515.1. GTDB lineage: Bacteria > Pseudomonadota > Gammaproteobacteria > Xanthomonadales > Xanthomonadaceae > Pseudoxanthomonas_A > Pseudoxanthomonas_A beigongshangi. The sequence continues at coordinate 130,141 of NZ_JADHDV010000006.1, forward strand.
CATGGTGAAGTCCTGTTCGTCGAAAGTACGGGTTGGATGCCGGGGCCGCCCAAAGGGTTTAACCGGGCCTGGCGACGGGACCTCCCGCCGCGTTCAGGGTAACGCCGCCATCGCAGCACGCTTCGCTACAATCTTCACCTGCCTGAAGTCACCGGAACCCCCACCGTGTCCCCAACGCCGTCCGCCTCCCCGCGTCCCAAGCCCGTCGTCCTGCTGATCCTCGATGGCTGGGGCCACCGTGAAGATCCCACCGACAACGCGCTGGCACAGGCGGAACTGCCGAACTGGCGCCGCCTGCTGGCGACCGCGCCGCATACCCTCATCCACACCGAGGGCCGCCATGTCGGCCTGCCCGACGGCCAGATGGGCAATTCCGAGGTGGGCCACATGAACCTGGGCGCCGGCCGCATCGTCTACCAGGACCTGACCCGCATCGACGCCGCCATCGAGGACGGCAGCTTCTTCGACACCGCGGAGCTGGCGGCGGCCTGCGATGCCGCCAAGGCCGGCGGGCATGTCCTGCACGTGTTCGGCCTGCTTTCGCCGGGCGGGGTGCACAGCCACGAGAACCACATCTTCGCCATGCTGGAACTGGCCCATCGCCGCGGTGTGCCGAAGGTGGCCGTGCATGCCTTCCTGGACGGCCGCGACACCCCGCCGCAATCGGCCGAACCCAGCCTGCGCGCGCTGCAGGATGTCTGCGCACGCCTGGGCAATGCCAGCCTGGCCACGGTCAGCGGCCGCTACTACGCCATGGATCGCGACAAGCGCTGGGATCGCCTGCGCAAGGCGTGGGATGCCATCGTCGAGGCGCAGAGCGAATACCGTGCCGCCGACGGGGTGGCCGCGTTGCAGGCGGCCTACGCGCGCGGCGAGAACGACGAGTTCGTGCTGCCCACGGTGATCGACGGCGCGCAGCCGATGGTCGATGGCGACGCGGTGGTGTTCATGAACTTCCGCGCCGATCGCGCGCGCCAGTTGACGGCTGCGTTCGTCTCGCCGGATTTCGACGGGTTCCAGGCCCGCCGCCCACGGCTGTCGCGCTTCGTCTGCCTGACCGAGTACGACGCGAAACTGCCGGCGCCGGTGGCGTTCCCGCCGGATGACCTGCGGCACACGCTGGGCGAACTGCTGGCCGAGCAGGGCCTGACCCAGCTGCGCATCGCCGAGACCGAGAAGTACGCCCACGTGACGTTCTTCTTCAGCGGCGGGCGCGAGGATCCCTTCGCCGGCGAGGAGCGCATCCTGGTGCCCAGCCCCAAGGTCGCGACCTACGATCTGCAGCCGGAAATGAGCTGCCCCGAGCTGACCGCCAAGCTGGTCGACGCGATCGGTTCCGGCCGCTTCGACGTGATCATCTGCAATATCGCCAATCCGGACATGGTCGGTCACAGCGGCGATCTGCAGGCCGCCATCCTCGCCGCGCAGGCGGTGGACCAGGCCATTGGTGCGGTGGACACCGCGGTGCGCGCCGCGCACGGCGCGCTGATCATCACCGCCGATCACGGCAACCTGGAGATGATGCGGGATCCGGAAACCGGACAGCCGCACACCGCGCATACGGTTGGGCCGGTGCCGCTGGTCTACGTCGGCGAGCGCGCGGCGAGGCTGCGCGCGGGTGGCGCGTTGCGCGACGTCGCCCCGACCCTGCTGGATCTGCTGGGCCTGCCGCAACCGGCCGAGATGTCCGGCCAGTCGCTGATCGCCGCCGCGCAATGACGCGTCGCCTGCTCCGCACCGGCCTCGGCCTGCTGATCGCGCTGGGCGTGATCAGCGGAGGCGTGTCGGCGCAGAGCCAGCGCGACGCGCAGAAGAAATTGGAAAAGGCGCGCGGCGAACTGAAATCGATCGCCCAGGAGCGACGCAAGCTGGAGGGCGAACGCGGCGATGCCTCGCGCAAGCTGCGCGAGGCCGACGAGCAGGTTGGCCGCAGCAGCCGCACGCTGTCCGAAACCGAATCCTCGCTGCGGCGCGAGGAGGCCGCATTGGCCGAACTGCAGCAACGCCGCGAGGACATGCTGAAGCGGCTGGGTGGACAGCGGGAACAATTGGCCGCGCTGGTGCGCTCGGCCTACATGACCGGCGGCGACGCGCCGTTGAAGGTGCTGCTGTCGCAGGACAGCGCCGCCGACGCCAGCCGTACCCTGGCCTATCACCGCTACCTGCAGCGGGATCGCGCCGCCCGCATCGACGGTCTGACCACCGAGCTGCGGGCGCTGGCGCAGGTCGAACAGGACATCACCAGCCGGCGCGCGCAACTGGATACCGATCGCCAGCGCCTGCGCGGACAGATGGACCAGTTGCAGAAGGATCGGCAGAGCCGGGCCCGCCTGGTGGCCGATCTCGATCAGCGCTACCAGGACCGTGCCGACCGCGAAAAGGCGCTCGGCCAGGATGTGCGGTCGCTGGAGCGCCTGCTCGCCAACCTGCGGGCGGCGGCGGCGCGTGCCGAAGCCGAGCGCCGTGCGGCCGCGCGCAAGGCGGCCGAGGAGCGCGCGCGGGCGCAGGCCCGCCAGGGCGCCACGCGAGGCGCGCAAACCCCTTCGCGCCCACGGCCGGAAGCGGCCAACGCGCCCGCATTGAAGGTTGGCGGGCTGGGCTGGCCGCTGTCCGGAAACCTGTTGGCCCGCTATGGCGGGCGGATGCCGGACGGTCGTACCAGTTCAGGCGTGCTCATCGGTGCGCCGGCCGGCAGCACGGTGACCGCGGTGGCCGACGGCACGGTGGTGTTCTCCGAATGGATGACCGGCTACGGACTGATCCTGATCATCGACCACGGCAACGGCTACATGAGCCTGTACGCGCACAACGAGAGCCTGTTGCGTGACACCGGCGTCCAGGTCAAGCGTGGTGATCCGGTGGCCAAGGTCGGCACGTCCGGCGGCCAGGGCACGCCGGCGCTGTACTTCGAACTGCGCCGCAACGGCCAGCCGGTGGACCCGGGCAGTTGGCTGCAGCGGCGCTGAACCGGAACGCCATTCACCGCCGGTTCGCGCATAATCGGGCGAACTCCGTGGACCGCGCGGGGTCCATGGTTCCGCCGCTTTCCCACGGAGTTTCGATGCGTTCTTTCCTGCCCCTGGCCCTGTTGCTCGCCCTCGCCGGCGCGCCCGCGTTCGCGCAAGAGACCGCCAAGGAACCGGAGGTGGGCGCCAGCGACGATCCCTCCGCCGCCGAGACCGCGCCCTCGAAGGTGCCGCTGGAGGAAATCCGCCGGTACGTGGCCGTGTTCAATGCGGTCAAGGAGGCCTATGTCGAGCCGGTCGAGGATCGCAAGCTGATGCAGTCCGCCATCCGTGGCCTGCTGCTGGATCTGGATCCGCACAGCATCTATTTCGACAAGGAAGACGCGCAGGCCTACGACGAGCAGACCTCCGGCGCCTATGAAGGCATCGGCGTGGACCTGCTGCAGCAGCCGGACAATACCCTGCTGGTGGTCTCGCCGATCGACGACACGCCGGCGGCCAAGGCCGGGATCAAGGCCGGAGACGTGATCGTGGCCATCGACGGCAAGCCGATCGAGAAGACCGATGGCATGGAACCGCTGCGCGGCAAGCCCGGCAGCAAGGTCACCCTCACGCTCGTGCGTGAAGGCACCGCCAAGCCATTCGACGTCAGCCTGGTGCGCGACGTCATCCGCATCGCCAGCGTGCGCAGCCGGATGCTGGAACCGGGTTACGGCTACGTGCGGATCAGTGCGTTCCAGACCGAGACCGCGGCGGACTTCCAGAAGCACGTGGCCGACCTGAAGGCGAAGGGCAAGCTGCGCGGGCTGGTGCTGGATCTGCGCAGCAATCCGGGCGGCCTGCTGCTGGCGGCGGTCCAGATCGCCGACGATCTGCTGGACAAGGGCAACATCGTTTCCACCCGCGGGCGCATCGTGGTCAGCGATTCGCGCTTCGACGCCACGCCCGGCGATCTGCTCGAAGGCGTGCCGGTGGTGGTGCTGGTGGATGCCGGTTCGGCCAGCGCTTCGGAAGTGCTGGCGGGCGCGTTGCGCGACAACCAGCGCGCGCGCGTGGTCGGCAGCCGTACCTTCGGCAAGGGCTCGGTGCAGACCGTGCTGCCGCTGGACAACGGCGATTCGGTGAAGCTCACCACCGCCCGCTACTACACGCCCAGCGGCAAGTCGATCCAGGCGCGCGGCATCGTCCCGGACGTGGAACTGCATCCGGAAACGAAAGACGGCGAGCCCGGGATCATCGACTACAGCGAGGCCACCCTGCCCGGTCACCTGCGTGGCGATGACGAGGGCCAGGAAGGCTATACCGCGGGCGAAGTGCTGGACGGCGAGAAACCGATCGCCGCCGCCCTGGCCGAGTTGAAGAAGCAGCTCGCGTCCGCGCCGGCCACGTCGGCGAAGGCACCACCGGCGCGCCGCTGAGCCGGCGGCGGCGTCAGGCGGAGCGTTCCGCCACCAGGCCGTACATCAATGGCAGGCTGGGCATCGTCGCCGGCGGATACATCCGCCGGCCCTGCGCTTCGCGCATGCCGTCGAATCCACGCCAGCCGTTGGCGTAGGGATACTCCTGCAACCGGCGCAGCCGCAGCCCCGCGCGCAACAACGCATCCACGACTTCGCCCAGGCTCCACTGGAATTCGTAGCTCGGATGCGGATTGCGGAAATCCCGTACGCCGGGCTGGTTGCCGGAAGGCGCCAGCGCCTCGCCGGACAGTGCCACGTAGTCGCTGACGCCATCCTCCCAGACCAGCGGTTCGCCATGGGCGAAGTAGGGGTACTTCGGCTGCCATTGCGGATCGAAAATCATCGCCACCGGATGGAACTCGACGCAGACGAAGCGTCCGCCAGGTTCCAGCACTTCCGCCAATCCACCTGCCCATGCATCCAGATCCGACAGCCAGCACAACGCGCCGTAGGAACTGAAGGCGATGTCGAACCGCCGTCCATCCGCCCGTGCCCGTTCGAACCAATCGTATACATCGGCGCGCTCGAACCCGGCGCGGATGCCCGCGTCGCCCGACAATTGGCGGGCGAACTCGATCGCGGCATCGCTGATGTCCACGCCCGTGACCTGCGCACCGAGTCCGGCCAGGCTCAGGCTGTCCTGGCCGGCGTTGCACTGCAGGTGGATGAGCCTCCTGCCGGCGATGTCACCCAGCAGCGCGATCTCTTCCGGAAACAGCGTGCTGCCGCCGGCGCGGAAGAACGACACCTGATCGCGCTTGTGGCTGTTGTGCGCCACGGTGGCGGCGTTCCAGGAATGGCGATTGCCTTCGTGCAGATCCTTGCGCATGGCCGATCGGGGAGCGGGAAGGGAGTGGCGATTCTAGGCCATCCATCCCCGCGAACCGCACGGTCAGGGCAGCGAGGGATCCCCGGCCATCGGCGGACTGGCGGCGCGGCGGTCGCGCATGATCCGATTGAACAACGGTGTCGCCATCAGGGTGGTGAGGATCGCCATGATCACCAGGATCGAGAACAGGCCCGGTTCGATGACGCCGGCCTGCAGGCCGATGTTGATGATGATCAGTTCCATCAGGCCGCGGGCGTTCATCAGGGCGCCGATCGCCATCGCGTCACGCGGCGGCTCGCCCGACAATCGCGCCGCCGCCCAGCAGGCGATCGCCTTGCCGCCGAACGAGGCCAGCAGGATCGCGATGGCCGGCAGCAGCATCGCCGGATCCATGAACACCGACAGTTGGGTCTTCAGGCCGGAATAGGTGAAGAACAGCGGCAGCAGGACCACCACCACCATCGGCTGCAGCAGTTCGCGCAGGCGTTCGGTGAGCACGCCGCGCGGCAGGCAGGCACCGAGGATGAAGCCGCCGAACACCGCGTGGATGCCGATGGCGTCCATCGCCCATGCGCACAGGAAGAACAGGGCCATCACCCAGGCCAACACCGAGGACGGCAGCGGTCCCTGCTCCGGCACGCGCGCGGCCAGCGGTGCCAGCAGGCGCCGGCCCGCCAGCAACATGAAGCTCAGGTAGGCGATGCCGCCGCCGATCGCCAGCCATGCCTGCGCCCAACTGCCGCCGAAACTGGCCAGCACGATCGCCAGGATGCACCAGGCCGCGGCGTCGTCCATCGCGCCCGCGGTGAGCGCCAGGGTACCCAGCGGCGTTCCGGTCAGTCCGCGCTCGTGGATGATGCGCGCCAGCATCGGGAACGCGGTGATCGCGATCGCCGCGCCGAGGAACAACGCGACTTCCAGGAAGCGGGTCTTGTCCGAGAACAGCCCCGGCACGTGCTGCAGCCAGGGCGCCAGCGCGAACGCGAGCAGGAACGGCACGGCGATGCCGGCCCAGGACACCGCCATCGCGCTGCGGTAGCGCGCGCGGAAATGATCGGCGCGGAACTCGGTGCCGACCAGGAACATGTACATGCCCACGCCGACCTGTCCGCCGACATACAGCATGTCCAGGGTCGGCTTGGGGAACAGCGCCAGCTGGGTCTCGGGCATCAGCGCGCCGAACAGCGAGGGGCCCAGGGTGACGCCGGCGATCATCTCGCCGACCACCTGCGGTTGTCCGAAACGTTGCGCGAGGCGGCCGACCAGGCGGCAGACCAGGATGATGATGCCCGCCTGCAGGAAGAAGTAGACGGACAACTGCGGCGTGGACATCAAGACAACCCCGGGACTCGACGCGCCATCATAGGCGGTCGGCGGGGACGGCGGAGCGTACTGGCGGTTACCCGCCGGCGCCGGTCAGCGCGGCTTGGCCGGCAGCGGGAACGGGGTGACCACCTTCTCGCCGGTGGCGGCGTCGCGGATGGCCGACTGGCCTTTGCGCTCGACTTCCTCGACCCGGATGATGCTCTGCATCGGCAGGTGCAGGACGCGCGTATCGCCGAACTCGTCGCGCAGGCGCTCCTCGGTGGGATCCACCACCAGCCCGTCGTGCAGATCGAAGACCAGCTCGCCCACTTCGGTGAAGCCCCACAGGCCGCTGGCGCCCACGTGGCCCGCATACAACTCGTAGACCTTGTTGTGGTTGAGGAAGGTGACCTTGTAGAGCTTCTTTGCCATGGGGCGGGGAGTGGGGAAACCGATGCGATGGGGGGAAAGTGAGGCCGCCCCGCCGCCGCTTCAATAGCCCTGCCGCTTGCGCAGGCGCCGGGCGATGGCGGCGCGGACGAACAGGGCGAACACCACCCCGAACAGGAATCCGGCGATGTGCGCCGACCAGGCCACCGCGCCGAAGGCCGGGCCGGTGTAGGCGAACACCACCTGCAGCAGCGCCCAGATGCCGATCAGCAGCGAGGCCGGCGCCTTGACGAATTCCAGGAACAGCCCGAGCGGCAGCACCACGCCGAGCTTGGCGGTCGGGAACAGCGCCAGGTAGGCGCCGATCACCGCCGAGACCGCGCCGCTGGCGCCGATCACCACCCGGTCGGGCGCACCGATGGTGAGCACCGCGGCCAGGTTGGCGACCGCGCCGCCCAGCAGGAACAGGATCAGGAACCGCCACGGCCCCATGGTCCGCTCGGCCGGCATCCCGAAGATCAGCAGGAACACCAGATTGCCCAGCAGGTGGGCCCAGTCCGCGTGCAGGAACAAGGCGGTGAACAGGCGCAGCACGCTGCCGTCCTGGAGATCGGCCAGCCAGGCCGGCAACGAGGTCAGGCCGCCGGACAACGCGCCCCATTCCTGCAGCAGCAACGCACGATCCGGTTGCATCGCCGCCCACAGGAACGCCAGCCACAACAGGCCCAGCAGCGCGGGCGTGGCCCAGCGCAGCGAAGGCTTCCGGCGGGAGGGCAAGGAGACGAACATGCCGCCTCACTTTAACTCGCAGCGCCTGTCACCCGTGTCGTTTCCCTGTTCAGGAAAACCCCTTGGACCGTGCCAAGAGTTTGTTAGCTTTCGGTTAGAAGACATGGGTATACTGCATACGGCGTCGTATGTCGGGAGGGGCTTCCGGCGGACGAACCGGCGGGCATAACGCCGGTCGCTTCCAGCGGCGCATTGACCGTAACCCACGTCCTCCGGAGAGAGACACCATGCATTCCGTCAACAGTTTTGCCCGTATTTCCGCGCTGGCCTTCGGCATTGCCGGCGTTCTGGCTTTCGGTCAGGCGCACGGCGCCGCGTTCCAGCTGAAGGAAAACAGTGCCAAGGGTCTCGGCCGCGCGTTCGCCGGTTCGGGCAGCGCCCCGGGCGACGCCTCGGTGATCGCGACCAATCCGGCCGCGATGCGCCACATGAAGGAAACCCAATTCCAGGCCGACGTCAGCGCCATCAGCTTCTCGGCTGATTTCGAGGGCGGCGGACGCCTCGCCGGTCCGACCGGTGCGGGCACCGGCATGCCGATCTCCGGCGGCAACGGCGGCGACGCCGGCACCATCGCGGCGGTTCCGGCCGCGTACTTCCACACCATGATCGGCGAAAAGGCCCACCTGGGCGCGTCGCTGACCGTGCCGTTCGGCTTCAAGACCGAATACGACCGCAACTGGGTCGGCCGCTACCATGGCGTCAAGACCGACCTGAAGACCGCCGACCTCGGCCTGGCGATTTCCTATGACGTGAACCCGTACGTGTCCTTCGGCGCGTCGGTGTTCGTCGAGCGCCTGGAAGTGGACCTGAGCAACGCCGTCGATCTGGGCGCGGTGATGTTCTCGCAGGGCGGCGGCGCGCTTGGCTTCCTGCCGGGCAACGCCGACCTGTACAGCCAGCTCGAAGGCAGCAGCAATGACTGGGGCTTCACCGTCGGCGGCCTGTTCAGCGTCAACGACCAGACCCACATCGGCCTGAGCTACCGCTCCAAGGTCAAGCACGAGATCACCAACGGCAAGGCCACCTTCACGGCGACCAATGCCCGGGCCACCCAGGGCCAGGCGGTGCTGGCCGCGCGCGGCCTGTTCGTGAACACCGGTGGCCGCGCGACCATCGAACTGCCGGCCTCGGCGACCCTGAGCTTCACCCGCCAGGTCAACGACAAGCTGACCATCATGGCCGACGTGACGCGCACCTTCTGGGCGCCCTCGTTCGACGCGGTCACCGTCGATTTCCAGTCGAACCAGCCGAACAACGTGCTGCCGTTCCACTACCGCGACACGACCTTCAGCTCGATCGGTGCGGACTACCGCCTGAGCGACACGCTGACCCTGCGCGGCGGCGTGGCCTACGACCAGACCCCGACCACCGCCGAGCACCGCGACGTGCGCGTGCCGGACACCAGCCGCAAGTGGCTGTCGCTCGGCCTGACCTGGGCGCCGTCGGAAAAGGCGGAGTACAGCTTCGGCTACACCCACCTGTTCACCAAGGACCCGACCGTCGATCAGGTCTCGGCGACCGGCAGCACGCTGTCCGGTTCCTACGACGTGGCGGGCGATGTGCTGGCGGCTTCGATCAACTACAAGTTCTGATCGAATCCCGGCATTGCCGACGCGACACCGGAAAACCCCGCTTCGGCGGGGTTTTTCTTTTCCGTGATCGCGCCATTGAATGCTGGCGTGTTGTCCGAGCTAGAGCACAGGCGCGGGATGCATCCGCAGTTCGACGCGATTGCGTCCATTGCGCTTGGCCGCGTAGAGGGCCTCGTCCGCCAGCCGCACCAGGTCATTGAATCCGGTATGGCGATAGCGGGTGTGGGCGATGCCCAGGCTGACGGTGACCCGGAAAGCGGGCGCGGGGAATTCCAGCGACATCACCTGCGTGCGGATGCGTTCGGCCAGCCGATGCGCGACTTCCGGCGAGGTCTCGCGCAGCACCAGCATGAATTCCTCCCCACCCAGGCGCACGAACAGATCGTTGCTGCGGATGCATCCGCGCACCACGTCTGAAAACCGCTGCAGGACCTGATCGCCGGTTTCGTGGCCGTGGTGATCGTTGACCGCCTTGAAGTGATCCAGGTCCAGCGCGATCACCGCGAGCCCGCCTTCCAGGGTGACGAAGCGGGCGCTGGAACGCAGTTCGCTGTCCAGGCCCCGGCGGTTCAATGCGCCAGTGAGCGGATCCAGCAGCGCGCTCTGGCGCAGCGCTTCCGCGGCGCGGAAGCTGGCCAGCATCAGCATGCAGAAATTGAGCATGAACCAGATCGACAGATCCGCGTTCACCCATGACGGATTCGGGCCATAACGCCCGGTCAGCGCATGTGCGAGATCGCGGCCATAGAGGTACAGGAGCGCCACGCACGCGGTCATCATCAGCCGGGCGGGCACGTGGTCCGGGCCGGCCCGCAACAGGCGCAGCTGCCAGATCACCACCGCCAGCGCGAACACCTCCACCGCGCTCATCGCCGCGCCTTGTGCGTCCTGGATATCCCCATGGCCGTAGAGCAGCCAGCCGCCCAGCGGCAACGCCAGGGCCAGCGGCATGAGCGCGCGTTCACCGGGAAGGAGCGCGCGCTGGTGCACGAACTGGATCACCGACCACGCCAGGCCGATCAGGCCGGCACAGGCCAGCAGCCCACCCAGCCCGGCGATGGCATGCGCCAGATCCTGCGCGCCGGAACGCGAAGCCACCTGCGAGGTGCCGTCGAGCAGGGCCGCGCCCAGCGAGTAGACGAAATGGGCCACGCCCCAGGCGGTGATGCCGCGCACGCCGCGCGATACCCGCGACACGTAGAAGAAAAGTCCCAGCAGCACCGCCGCCAGCGCGCAGTCGCTAATCAGCAGATGGTAGAAATCGGTGGTCATCAAGCCGGTCTTGCCTTTGGCGCGGTGCAACGTCCTGTTCCCCGTACCAACGCAGAACGCGGCCAATTCCGGCTATCGGCGGGAAGGCGGCGCGGCGGAGCGCCACGGCCGCATTCAGGGTTGCATCTCGACCCGGTTGCGGCCCTTGCGCTTGGCCGCGTACAACGCATCGTCCGCGCGTCGCATCAGCTCCACGAACGGCTCTCCGTCGCTTCCACCGAAAGCGATGCCCAGGCTGATCGTCACCCGGAACGGGCGCCCCTCGGGAGGACTGAACTCCAGCCGCATCATCTGGTTGCGCAGGCGCTCGGACAGGTGCCGCGCGGTTTCGCGATCGGTTCCCGGCATGACCACCGCGAATTCCTCGCCCCCCATGCGCGCGAACAGTTGATCGCTGCGCAGGCCGCTGCGCACGGTTTCGCTGAAGCGTTGCAGGACCCGATCGCCGGTGTCGTGGCCATGGCGATCATTGATCGCCTTGAAATGATCCAGATCGATGGCGATGACGCTGAGTCCGGGCTGGTCGCGATCCGGCCAACTGCTGAGTTCGCCGTGCAGGCCGCGCCGGTTCAGCGCGCCGGTCAGCGGATCGAACATGGCGCTGAGCTTGAGCGATTCGGCGGCGCGGAAGCTGCATAGCATCAGCATGCAGAAATTGAGCATGAACCAGATCGACAGGTCCACGCTGACCCAGATCTCGTCGAAACCGAAATGACTGAGCGACCACCCGGGCACCACGCTGCCGTACAGCACCGCCAGCAGTCCACACCCCAGCATCATCATCCGCGCGGGCAGCCGGTAGGGATCCTCGCGCAGGACATGCAGGTGCCAGATCATCCACAACAGGACCAGCAATTCCACGCAATTGAGGACGACGCTCTGCGCCTCCCAGCCACCGCCCAGGCCCCAGACCAGCAGCGGCGGCGCGACGGCCATGGGCACGACCGCGATTTCCAGCCGGTGCAGTGCGCGCCGCCGGGCGAACTGCACGACCGCCCAGCCCAGCGCCGCCATCCCGCCGCACAGGACGGCCGAACCCAGGTGGGTGGACAACGCGGCTGCGGTTGCCAGGCCGGCGTCGGCGAAAGTGGCCGTGCCGGCGTCGAACAGGGTCGCCCCGATCGTGTAGACCAGGTGCGCGGCGCCCCAGGTGAACACGCCCTGGATGTTGCGCGACACCCGCGCCACGTACCAGAACAGGACGAACAGCACGACCGCCAGCAGGCAGTCGCTCAATAGCGTCAGCAAAACCGCCCAACTCATCCGCCTGCCAGCCCCTGGATCCCCATGGGCATGTTATCGGCACTACGTCACAAAACAACAGGGCCGCGCGAGGCGGCCCTGTGGGGGGAACGATGGCCTGGCGGCCTCTGCCGGAACTCAGTCGCCCAGGGTCAGCAGCGAGGCATTGCCGCCGGCGGCCGTGGTGTTGACGGTCACGGTCTTTTCGGTGGCGAAGCGCGGCAGGTAGTGCGGACCGCCGGCCTTGGGGCCGGTGCCGGACAGGCCCTGGCCGCCGAATGGCTGCACGCCCACCACCGCGCCGATCTGGTTGCGGTTGACGTAGACGTTGCCGACCTTGACCCGCGCGGCGATGCGATCGACCGTCTCGTCGATGCGCGAGTGCACGCCCAGGGTCAGGCCGAAACCGGTGGCGTTGATGGCGTCGATCACCTGGTCGAGCTGATCGGCCTTCCAGCGCACCACGTGCAGGGCGGGTCCGAAGATCTCGCGATGCAGCTGGTCCAGCGATTTCAGCTCCCACGCACGTGGCGCGAAGAAGGTGCCGTGGGCGGCGTCCTCGCCCAGGTTGGCCTGCTTGATCAGGCGGGCCTCGGTGGCCATGCGCGCGGCGTGGTCCTCCAGGATCTTCAGCGCGTCGGCGTCGATCACCGGGCCGACGTCGGTGGACAGCAAGCCGGGATCCCCGACCTTCAGTTCCTCCATCGCGCCGGCCAGCATGGTCATCACCTTGTCGGCGATGTCGTCCTGCACGAACAGCACGCGCGCGGCCGAGCAGCGCTGGCCGGCGGAGGTGAAGGCCGAACCGATGGCGTCCTTGACCAGTTGTTCCGGCAGCGCCGAGGAGTCGGCGATGAACGCGTTCTGGCCGCCGGTCTCGGCGATCAGCACGCCGATGGCGGCATCGCGCGCGGCCAGCGAGCGGTTGATCGCGCGAGCGGTCTCGGTGGAACCGGTGAAAGCCACGCCGGCCACGCGCGGATCCTTGGTGAGCGCGGCGCCGACGGTGGCGCCGTCGCCGGGCAGGAACTGCAGCACGCTTTCCGGGATGCCGGCTTCGTGCAGCAGTTTCACCGCCGCGTGGCCGATCAGGTTGGTCTGTTCGGCGGGCTTGGCGATGACACTGTTGCCGGCGGCGAGCGCGGCACTGACCTGGCCCAGGAAGATCGCCAGTGGGAAGTTCCACGGACTGATGCAGACGAACACGCCACGGCCGTGCAGCTGCAGTTCGTTGGATTCGCCGGTCGGGCCGGGCAGGCGTTCGGCGGCGCCGAACTGCGCGCGCGCCTGGGCGCCGTAGTAGCGCAGGAAATCCACTGCCTCGCGCACTTCGGCGACGCTGTCGGGCAGGGTCTTGCCGGCTTCCTTCACGCACAGCGCGATGTACTCGGGCATGCGCTGTTCCAGCAGGTCGGCGGCGTGCTCCAGGATCGCGGCGCGGCTGGCGGCCGGGGTGCGATCCCAGGCCGGCTGCGCGGCCACGGCGTTCTGCAGCGCTTTTTCCACCGCCGCGCCGTCGGCCGGTTGCCATTCACCCACGGTCTGGCGGCGATCGGCCGGGTTGGTCACCGGCAGCGCCGCGCCCGCGACCACCGCGCCCGGCACCAGCGGCGCCGCGCGCCACGGCTTGACCGCGGCATTGACGCGCTCGGCCAGCACGCGCAGGTCGTTGTCGTTGGCGAGGTTGGCGCCCATGGAGTTGTTCCTGTCAGAAGTCGGGATGGGGGCTGCCTGGTTGCGGAAGAGATCGCGCGGCAGCGGGATGCGGGGATGCGGGATGGAATCGAACGCGGACACGGTTTCCACCGGGTCGCGGATCAGGTCCTCGATGGCCACGTTCTCGTCGGTGATGCGGTTGACGAAGCTAGAATTGGCGCCGTTCTCCAGCAGGCGGCGGACCAGGTACGGCAGCAGATCCTCGTGCGAGCCCACCGGCGCGTAGACGCGGCAGGGCACGCCCAGGCGGTCGGCGGGAATCACTTCCGCGTACAGGTCGTCGCCCATGCCATGCAGCTTCTGGTGCTCGTACGGGCGGCCCCGGGCAATCGAGCGAATCGCGGCGATGGTCTGTGCGTTGTGGGTGGCGAACATCGGATACAGCGCGTCGCCGTGCTCGAACATGCGTCGCGCGTTGGCCAGGTAGGACACGTCGGTGTTCGGCTTGCGGGTGAACACCGGATAGCCCGGATGGCCGTCGATCTGCGCGCGCTTGACCTCGGCGTCCCAGTAGGCGCCCTTGACCAGCCGCACCGGCATGCGCCGGCCGACCCGGCGGGCCAGATCGGCGAGGAAGTCGATCACGTAGGGCGTGCGCTTCTGGTACGCCTGCACGGCCAGGCCGTAGCCTTCCCAGCCGTCCAGCGACTGGTCGGAGAAGGTGGCCTCGATCAGATCCAGCGACAGTTCAAGCCGGTCGGCTTCCTCGGCGTCGATGGTGAAGCCGATGCCGTACGACTTGGCCAGCTGCGCCAGCTCCAGGATGCCCGGCGCCAGTTCCTTCATCACCCGCGCGCGCTTGGCGTGCTCGTAGCGTGGGTGCAGGGCCGAGAGCTTGATGGAGATGCTGGGAGCGGCGAAGACGTCGGGGAAGGGGCCCGTCTTGCCGATTGAATGGATGGCCTTCCGATAGGCCTCCAGATAGCGCGCGGCGTCCTTCGAGGTCAGCGCGCCCTCGCCCAGCATGTCGAACGAATAGCGGTAGTTGGCGTTGTCGCCCTTGCGCGAACGGCCCAGCGCTTCCTCGATGGTCCGGCCCATCACGAACTGGTGGCCCATGATGCGCATGGCCTGGCGCACCGCCAGCCGGATGACCGGCTCGCCGACGCGGCCGATCAGGCGCTTGAACGCGCCGGGCACGTCGTGGCGGGTCAGATCGTTGAGGTTGACCAGCCGGCCGGTCAGCATCAGGCCCCAGGTGGAGGCGTTGACCAGCACCGAATCGCTCTGGCCCAGGTGCTTTTCCCAGTCGGCGTCGCCCAGCTTGTCGCGGATCAGCTTGTCGGCGGTTTCCTGGTCCGGAATGCGCAGCAGCGCCTCGGCCACGCACATCAGCAGTACGCCTTCCTCGCTGCCCAGGTCGTACTGGCGCATGAAGGCCTCGATCGCGCCCTGATCCTGGGCGCGGGCGCGGACCCGCGCGACCAGATCGGCGGCCAGCGCCTGCGCGCGGGCCTGCTCGTCGGCCGGCAGCCGGGCCTGGGCGAGCAGTTCGCGCACGTGTTCGGCTTCGTCGCGCAGCCAGGCCGCGGTGATGGCGGCCCGCAGGGCCGACGGCGGGGCGGGGAGTTCGGGGGAAACGATGCCGGCGGTCGCCGGCGGCGGGGCCGCCTCGGTGCCGGACTGGGGCTGGGAGCTCATGAACGTGATCGGAAGCGGGCGATGGAGCCCGATAGTGTAGTGAGCTGGACCACCGTTCGCGAATGGATGGAACCGGATGGCGCGGGTTTCACGCCATCCGGGGCAGCCGGAAACGGCGCGCGCGGGGTCCGGCCGATTGACCGAGATCATTGCAACTTGCCGCAACAGGGGGGTGAGGCTAACATTTAGGGGTTTTCCGCGGCCTCGTTGCGCGGTTGGCAGCATGATCGAAGTGCTTCCGTCATTGCCGGGTATCCACGGCGCGCGGCTCCGGCTGCGACCGCCCCGGGCCTTGACGGCCCGCCAGTTCGTGGCCTTGTTCGCCGCGCTGGCCGGGGCGATGTGGCTGGTGGCCCTGCTGGGCTGGCTGGCCGGCAACGCCTTCGCACCGGCCTTCACCCTGCTGCACAGCGCATTCGTGGGCGCGGCGTTGCGTTGGCTATGGCGCAGCGGCGAGCGGGGTGAGGACATCACCATCGGTCCGGAGGTCGTGGAAGTCAGCCGCACCCCCGAGGCCGGACCGGTGTTCCGGGCGCATCCTTATTGGGTGCGGCTCCGTATCGAGGCGGATGGCGAAAGGATTTCGCTGGCTTCCAGTGGTCGCCGGGTCGAGGTGGGCAATTTCCTCGGTCCGGGCGAGCGCCGGCAGCTGGCGGACAAGTTGCAGGATTTACTGGCGGCCGCGAGCGGTCGCAACCGATGACGCATTTGGGGTCTAGGCAATGACGCAAGTGAATGGGTATTGGAAGCGTTTGATGACGGCCTGCGCGCTGCTGGCTGCGCCGGCGCTGGCGTGGGCGCAGTCGGCGGACCCGAAGCCGTGGCAGCTGAACATGGGCAAGGGCGTCACCGCCTCGTCCCAGCATGCCTACGACGCGCACATGGTGGCGCTGATCGTGTGCATCGTGATCGGCATCATCGTGTTCGGCGCGATGGGCTACGCGATGTTCAAGTTCCGCAAGTCCAAGGGTGCGGTGGCCGCGCAGTTCAGCCACAACACCACCGCGGAAATCATCTGGACCGTCATCCCGGTGCTGATCCTGGTGGTCATGGCCTGGCCGGCGACCGCCAAGCTGATCGCCATGTACGACACCCGCGACTCCGAGATGACCGTCAAGGTCACCGGTTACCAGTGGATGTGGAAGTACGAATACCTGGGCGAGGACGTGTCCTTCACCAGCCGCCTGGACCGCGAGTCCGACCGCATCCGCCAGAGCGGCGAGAAGCCGGACCTGGCCAAGAACCCGCACTACCTGCTGGACGTGGACAACGAGCTCGTCCTGCCGGTCAACACCAAGATCCGCTTCGTGATCACCGCCGACGACGTCATCCACGCCTGGTGGGTGCCGGCGCTGGGCTGGAAGCAGGACGCTATCCCGGGCATCGTCAACGAGGCCTGGACCGACATCAAGGAACCGGGCGTGTACCGCGGCCAGTGCGCCGAGCTGTGCGGCAAGGACCACGGCTTCATGCCGATTGTCGTGCGCGCGGTGCCGAAGGAAGAATTCCAGAAGTGGCTGGCAGAGAGGAAGCCGGCCCCGGCGCCCGCTCCGGCGGCCCCGGCTGCTCCCGCCGCGCCGGCGGAAGCCGTGCCCGCCGATGGCCAGGCCGTTCCGGCCCCGGCCACCGACGCCGCCCCCACCAGCGAGCCGGCCGCGCCCCAGGCGCAGGCTTAATCGTCCGCTTCAGCTGCAAGAGATCACGAACATGGCCCACACCGCCGTCGATCACCACGACGATCACCACGGTCACCAGCAGAGCTTCATCGAGCGTTGGTTCTTTTCGACCAACCACAAAGACATCGGTACGCTCTACCTGATTTTCAGCTTCATCATGTTCATCATCGGCGCGGGCATGTCGGTGATCATCCGTGCCGAGCTGATGACCCCGGGCCTGCAGTTCGTCAAGCCCGAGTTCTTCAACCAGATGACCACCGTGCACGCGCTGGTCATGATCTTCGGTGGCGTGATGCCGGCCTTCGTCGGCCTCGCCAACTGGATGATTCCGCTGCAGATCGGCGCGCCGGACATGGCGCTGCCGCGCATGAACAACTGGTCCTTCTGGATCATGCCGTTCGCCTTCACCCTGCTGCTGATGACCCTGTTCCTTGATGGTGGCGCGCCGGCCGGTGGCTGGACCCTGTATCCGCCGCTGTCGCTGCAGGGCGGCGCCAACGTGGCCTTCAGCATCTTCGCCATCCACATGATGGGCGTGAGCTCGATCATGGGCGCGATCAACATCATCGCGACCGTGCTGAACATGCGCGCCCCGGGCATCGACCTGCTGAAGATGCCGATCTTCTGCTGGACCTGGCTGATCACCGCGTTCCTGCTGATCGCCGTGATGCCGGTGCTGGCGGGTGCAGTCACCATGCTGCTGACCGACAAGTTCTTCGGCACCAGCTTCTTCAACGCCGCCGGCGGCGGCGACCCGGTGATGTACCAGCACATCTTCTGGTTCTTCGGCCACCCCGAGGTCTACATCATGATCCTGCCGGCGTTCGGCGTAGTGTCGGAAATCATCCCGACCTTCAGCCGCAAGCCGCTGTTCGGCTACCAGGCCATGGTGTACGCGACCGCCTCGATCGCGTTCCTGTCGTTCATCGTGTGGGCACACCACATGTTCACGGTGGGCATGCCGCTGGGCGGCGAGATCTACTTCATGTTCGCCACCATGCTGATCGCCATCCCGACCGGCGTGAAGGTGTTCAACTGGGTCAGCACGATGTGGAAGGGTTCGCTGAGCTTCGAAACCCCGATGCTGTGGGCGGTGGGCTTCGTCATCCTGTTCACCATCGGTGGCTTCTCCGGCCTGATGCTGGCCATCGTGCCGGCGGACTTCCAGTACCACGACACCTACTTCGTGGTCGCGCACTTCCACTACGTGCTGGTGACCGGCGCGCTGTTCTCCATCATCGCCGCCACCTATTACTGGTGGCCGAAGTGGACCGGCCGCATGTACAACGAGACCGCCGGCAAGTTCCATTTCTGGTGGACGGTGATCTTCGTCAACCTGCTGTTCTTCCCGCAGCACTTCCTGGGCCTGGCCGGCATGCCGCGCCGCATTCCGGACTACAACCCGGTGTTTGCGGACTGGAACCTGGTCAGCTCGATCGGCGCGTTCGGCATGTTCCTGACGCCCTTCATGATGGCCTTCATCCTGTGGAGCTCGCTGCGCAACGGTGCCAAGGCCGATGCGCGCGCCTGGGAAAACGCCCGTGGCCTGGAGTGGACCGTGCCGTCGCCGGCGCCGCACCACACCTTCAGCACCCCGCCGGTCATCAAGGATGGCGACCTGGCGCACGGCGACGTGACCCACTGAGCCGGGTGACGGGTGGCTGAGTCCATGAACGCTCCGATGCTCTCGCCGGAAGAAACCGCGCGCCGCCGCAAGGCGGTGCTGCGCACGGCGTGGATCGTGGGCGGGCTGGCCTTCGCCATCTTCGTGCTGTTCATCCTGCGCGCGGTGCTGAGCGCATGAGCGGCAAGGCGTCCAATTCGGCGGGCCTGCTCAAGCTGGTGGGCGTGGCGCTGGGCGTGTTCGTGCTGACGTTCTCGCTGGTGCCGCTGTACCGGATTGCCTGCGAGAAGGTGTTCGGCGTGCGTCTGGAAAAGGGACCGGGCCAGGCCCAGGTCGCCGAGGTCAAGGCCAAGCGCGTCGTCACCGTGCAGTTCGACGGTGGCGTGAACTCCAAGCTGCCGTGGGCGTTCCATCCCGAGCAGTTGACCATGCAGGTGGTGCCGGGCGAGCTGTACGAGGCCAAGTACTTCGCGCGCAACGACGGCCAGCGGCCGATCGTGGGCAGCGCGGTGCCGTCGGTGGCCCCGGCGCGCGCCTCGGGCTACTTCACCAAGACCGAATGCTTCTGCTTCACCGCCCAGACCCTGCAGGCCGGTGAAGTGCGCGACATGCCGGTGCGCTTCATCGTCGATCCCAACCTGCCGGCCGACGTGAAGACCATCACCCTGTCGTATACCTTCTACAAGAACGATGCCATGACCGCGCAACTGGGCGCGGGCAACGCGTCCAATTCGCCGCACGCGGCACCCTGATCGAGCCTTAGGAACCGGAAGACACGCCATGGCACAAGCTCATTCGCCAGACGCCAACATCTACTTCGTGCCACACAGCAGCAAGTGGCCGTTCGTGGGCTCCATCTCCATGTTCGTCACCATGGTCGGCGTGGCCAGCTGGCTCAACGACGCCGCCTGGGGCAAGTGGACCTTCTTCGCCGGCGTGTTCCTGCTCTGCGCGACCCTGTTCATGTGGTTCGGCGACGTGATCCGGGAGTCGGTCAGCGGCAACTACAACAAGCAGGTGGACGTGTCCTTCCGCATGGGCATGGTCTGGTTCATCTTCTCCGAAGTGATGTTCTTCGCCGCGTTCTTCGGCGCGCTGTTCTACGCCCGCCAGTTCGCGCTGCCGTGGCTGGGCGGCGAGGGCGACGGCGTGATGACCAACGCGCTGCTGTGGGATGGCTTCTCCTCGGCCTGGCCGAGCGCCGGTCCGGGCCAGGTCGGTGGCCAGTTCCAGACCATCCCGGCCTGGGGCCTGCCGCTGCTCAACACCCTGATCCTGCTGACCTCGGGCGTGACCATCACCATCGCCCACCACGCGCTGAAGGCGGGCCACCGCAAGCAGTTGCTGGTGTTCCTGGGCCTGACCGTCCTGCTGGGTTGCGTGTTCCTGTTCTTCCAGGCGGAGGAGTACATCCACGCCTACAAGGAGCTGAACCTGACCCTGGGTTCGGGCATCTACGGTTCGACCTTCTTCATGCTGACCGGCTTCCACGGCGCGCACGTGACGCTGGGAACGATCATGCTGGCGATCATCTGGCTGCGCTGCGCGCGCGGCCACTTCACCAAGGACGACCACTTCGGCTTCGAAGCCGTGGCCTGGTACTGGCACTTCGTCGACGTGGTGTGGCTGGGCCTGTTCCTGTTCGTGTACGTGCTGTAAGGACGGGATTGGAGATTGGGGATTCGGGATTCGTTTCCGGTCCCCGATGCAGAAAAGGCGACGGTCAGCCCGTCGCCTTTTTTCATCTGGAGGATTCGAAGGCCACTTTCGAATCCCGAATCACAAATCCCGAATCCCGGCGCAAAGCGCCATCAGGCTCCCACCCCATGCGGCTTGATCCAGCCCATGTAGATGGCGAGGATGACCAGCAGGATGAGGGCCACGGACAGGCCGATGCGGCGGGTCAGGGCGTTGACGGTGCGTTTGCTCTGGCCCTTGTCCACCAGCAGGTAATACAGCCCGGCGCCGAGGTTCCAGATGATGAGGATCAGGAACGCGATGATCAGCAGGGTTTTCAACGAATCATTCATGGGTGCCTCGAAGGGCGTGCAGCGGGCATGAACACATTATTGCAGCCGACGGGAAATCGCGCGTGAGCCGCCGGCGGATGCCGCTGGCGGTCGGCTGGGCGCTGGCCCTGGCCGTGATCGCGCTGTTCTGCGGCCTGGGCACCTGGCAGCTGGGACGCGCCAAGCAGAAGGAGGCCATGCTGGCGGCCTCGCAGAAGATCCTGAGCGAGCGCCGGGCGGTCCCGCTGGCCGACGCCGCGCGGCCGGGATCGCGTGGCGACTACGCCTGGGCCTCCGGTCATGGCCGGTTCCTGCCGGGGCCGGCGGTGCTGCTGGACAACCAGAACCGCGAGGGGCGCGCGGGCATCCGCGCCTACCGGGTGTTCCAGCCCGAAGGCGCGCCGCCGCTGCTGGTGGAGCTGGGCTGGTTGCCTCTGCCCGGCGATCGGCGCCTGCCGGCGATTCCGTTGCCCGAGGGCGCGTACACCCTGAGCGGCCTGCTCGCGCCTCCGCCCGCCGAGGGATTGGTCAAGGCAGTCAGCGCGACCCAGTCCAGCGGGGACCGGTTGGTCACTGGACTGGACATGGCCGCACTGGCGCGCGACCTGGAACTGCCGGCGCTCGCGCCGCGCGTGTTCCGGCCCGATCCCGCGCTGCCGCTGGGCTATGCGCGCGATCTCGACATCCTGCCCAACACGCTGCCGCCCGAACGCCACCTCGGCTATGCGGTGCAGTGGTTCGGGCTGGCGCTGGCGGTGCTGATCACCGCGCTGGTGGTGAGTCGTCGTGGCCGCCGCCGACAGCAGGAGCGCTGAGCCGCCGTGCATGAGAAAATAGCCGGATGACTTCGATGCCCCCCGATGCCGGCCGCGCCCGCGGACGCTGGATGCTGGTCGCGCTGTTCGCCCTGTTCTTCGGCACCGTGTTCGGTGCCGGCGTCCTGCGCTTCGCCGGCTGGCAGCCTGCTGGCCACAAGAACAACGGCGAAATGTTGCAACCGCCGTCCGACGCCCGCCAGATCGTGCCCCGCCTGGCCGATGGCCGGTCCTACGCCTGGCAGCCGGGCGAACGGATCTGGCGCATCGTGGTGGCGCCGCCAGCCGATTGCGCCGCCGACTGCCTGAAGCTGGCGCAGGACCTGGACAAGGTCTGGCGTCTGTTCGGGCACAACGCCGACAAGGTGGAGATTCTCTGGATCGGCCCGCTACCGGCGGGAGCGCCGGCGACCGAGGCACGCCGCCAGTTGCAGGCTTCGCCGGAACTGCTGGCGGCATTGCCGCGCCTGCAGGATCCCAAGGGCGTGCCCGTCTATGTCATCGATCCCCATGGTTTCGTGATCCTGCGCTATCCGCCCGGCTTCGACGCCGGCGGCCTGTACAAGGACGTCGCGAAGCTGCTGAAACTGATTTGAGGGTGCGCCCGAGATGAATGCCGTCGCCCGGCCCGTGCTGTATCGCCATTTCCATCGCATCGCCTGGCTCGCCGTCGGTCTGGCGCTGTGCGTGATCATCTTCGGCGCCTTCGTTCGCCTGTCCAACGCGGGCCTGAGCTGCCCGGACTGGCCGACCTGCTATGGCCGCGCCACCTGGCCGCAGAGCACGCATGAAGTCGTGGACCACGCCGCCAGCGCGATCCGTCCGTTCGAGACGCACAAGGCCTGGCGCGAGCAGGTGCACCGCCACATCGCCGCCACCCTGGGCATGCTGGTGCTGATCCTGTCGCTGCTGGCCGCGCGCCGGCGCCGCTTCGGCATCGCCACCATCCTGCTGGCATCGGCGTTCGTCGCCACCGCGATCCCGCTGTACATGCATGGCGAACATGTCGCCGCATCGGTGCTGGCGATCATCGGCGAGGCGATCCTGCTGTTCGCCGCGCTGCGCTGGTCCAACCTGGATCTGGCGCGGGTCAGTGCGCTGACCCTGGCGGTGATCATCTTCCAGGCGCTGCTGGGCATGTGGACGGTGACCTGGCTGCTCAAGCCAATCGTGGTGATGGGGCATCTGCTCGGTGGCCTGACCACGTTCGCGCTGCTGGTATGGATGGCCTGGCGCGCCACCGATCAGCCCATCAAGCTGGCCGATGCGGTGTCGCTGCGCCGCTGGGTGATCGGCGGGCTGGTCCTGCTGGGCATCCAGATCGCGCTGGGCGGCTGGGTGAGCGCCAACTACGCCGCGGTCGCATGCGGCCTGGATTTCCCCAAGTGCGTGGGACGCTGGTGGCCGCCGGCGGACTTCAGCCAAGGCTTCGTCCTGTGGCGCGGCATCGGCGTGGATTACGAAGGCGGCGTGCTGGACGGCGCGTCACGCATCGCCATCCAGATGACCCACCGGATCATGGCGGTCATCGTCGCGCTGTACGTGCTGGGCCTGGGCGTGCGGTTGTTCCGCACGCCGGGCATGCGTGGCTGGGCCACCCTGCTGGTGCTGCTGATCATTGCCCAGTTCACCCTCGGCATCCTCAACGTGAAGTTAAACCTGCCGCTGCATGTCGCGGTCGCGCACAATGCCGGCGCGGTGCTGCTGCTCTTCACCCTGGTCTCGCTGATCGCGCGCCTGCGCAAGCCCGAATGAGCATCGCACTGCGCCAGTACTGGGACCTGACCAAGCCGCGCGTGGTCGCGCTGATCGTGTTCACCGCGATCGTCGGCATGTTCCTGGCCATCGATGGGTTGCCGGACCTGGATCAGCTGCGCCGCGGCGCGCTGGGCTTCCTCGGCATCTGGCTGGCCGCCTCCAGCGCGGCGGCGATCAACCAGCTGCTGGACACCCGCATCGATGCCAAGATGGCGCGCACGTCCTGGCGTCCGCTGGTGGTGGGGCAGGTCAAGCCGTGGCAGGCGCTGGTGTTCGCGCTGTGCCTGGCGGCGCTGTCGATGGCGATCCTGGTGCTGTGGGTCAACGTCATCACCGCGATCCTGACCTTCGCCTCGCTGATCGGCTACGCGGTGGTCTACACCGTGTTCCTGAAACGGGCGACGCCGCAGAACATCGTCATCGGCGGCATCGCCGGCGCCGCGCCGCCGCTGCTGGGTTGGGCCACCATGACGGGCATGCGCGGCGAGTGGGACTGGGCGCACGCGCTGCTGCTGGTGCTGATCATCTTCGTGTGGACGCCGCCGCATTTCTGGGCGCTGGCCATCTTCCGCCGCGAGGACTACGCGCGCGCGCTGGTGCCGATGCTGCCGGTCACCCATGGCGTCACCTACACACGCTGGCAGATCCTGTTCTACACGGTGCTGCTGGTGGAGGTGACCGTGTTGCCGGTGGTGTTCGGCATGAGCGGCCTGTTCTACCTGGGCGGCGCGCTGGTGCTGGGGCTGGTGTTCCTGTGGTACGCCTGGCGCCTGCTTGATCCGCCGGACGAGTTTTTCGCGATGCGGATGTTCAACTACTCCATCGTCTACCTGATGGCGCTGTTCGCCTTCCTGCTGGTGGACCACTGGCTGTAGTCGCGGCGCGCGTCAGCCGCTATGAAGAAAGGCCCGCGCGAGCGGGCCTTTCCGTTTTCCGGACGCGTGGCGGGTGCGTCACTCCAGCAGGTGGCGCTGCCAGAACAGCATCGAGGCGGCACTGAAGTAGTCGCTGTTGGATTTCTTATGGAAGCCGTGGCCTTCGTCCGAGAATTCCAGGTACCAGACCGGCTGGCCATTGCCGCGTACCGCCTTCACGATCTGCTCTGCCTCGGTATAGGGCACGCGCGGATCATTGCGCCCCTGTGCGACGAACAGCGGCGATGTGATGCGGTTGGCGTGGTTGAGCGGGGAGATCTTCTCGAAATGCTCGGCCATCGCCGGATCGCGTTCGTCGCCGTATTCGGCCCGGCGCAGATCGCGGCGGTAGCTTTCCGTGTTCTTCAGGAACGTACCGAAGTGGGAAATGCCGACCACGTCGATGCCGGCGCGGATGCGGTCGCTGTAGTGCATCAGCGACGCCAGCACCATGTAGCCGCCATAGCTGCCGCCGTAGACGCCCACGCGTTTGGCATCCAGTTCCGGCTGCTGGCCAATCCAGTCCAGCAACGCGCCGATGTCCTTGACCGAGTCCTCGCGCTTGAAGCCGTTGTCCAGTTGCACGTAGGTCTTGCCGTAGCCGGTGGACCCGCGCACGTTGGGCACCAGCACGGCGATGCCCATTTCGTTGACCAGGTACTGGATGCCGGCATTGAAGGCCGGCAGCGACTGTCCTTCCGGGCCCCCGTGGATGTCGATCAGCACCGGATGGCGACCATTCTTCGCCGGCTTGGCAGGCTTGTAGTAGAACGCCGGGATGGTGCGCGGCTTGCCGTCCACCTGATCGAAGGTCGGATAGCGCACCAGCGTGGGCGCGACGAAGCCGCCGGCATCCAGTCCGCCGACTTCGCTGCGCGTCCAGCGGGCCAGTTTCGCCGCCGCCAGATCGATCACGTAGACATCGCTGGGCGAGGTGGCGGTGTTGAGGGTCAGCGCCAGTTTGCCGCCGTCGGGCGAGAAGCCCATGCGGCCGACGATGCCGATGGGCAGTTCCGGCAATGCGACCGGCTGGAACGACGGCCAGGCGAACACATGCAGGCGATCGATGCCGTCCTCGTTGCTCACATAGGCGACATGGCGACCGTCGTCGGAAACGTCCAGCTGATCCACGTCCCAGGGAATGTGCGCGCTGACCACCTTGAATTCGCCGGTGGCGGGATTGTGGTAGCGCAGGGTGCTGAACTCCTGCGGCTTGCCGTCGAGGTTCTCGTCGGAGACGTAGAACACCCCGCGGCCATCGCCCGCGTAGCGGAATCCGCCGGACGCCGCCTTGCCACCCTCGATCGGGAAAAGGGTGAGCTTGCCGCTGGCCAGATCCACCTTGCCCGGATGCGTTTCATTGACCGATACATATTGGTTGACCAGCAGCGTCTTGCCATCCGGCGAGAAATCCATCGCGCTCCACTGGCCGCCTTCGGTGACCACCGTGCGCGCCTTGCGGGTGGCCAGATCCATCACCCAGACGTCGGTGTCCTTGCCGTTGCGGGCGGTGCTGCTCCAGGCGAGTTGTTTGCCGTCATGCGAGAACAACGGCCCCTGGTTGCGCGCCTTGCCGTCGGTGAGCAGGGTGGTTTCGCGGGTTGCCAGGTCGAACCAGTGCAACTGCCAGAACTCGTTGCCGCCTACGTCCTTGCCGAACACGAAGCCATCCCGATCGGACTTCGCCGGCGCGGTGCCGACGCTGTTGATGGGCTCGCGGTAGAAGGTCAGCTGCTCGCGCATGCCCATCGGCTGGCAGACACGATGGGCCTGGTTCGTCTCGGCGAAGCGGGTGGTGATCAGCACGCAGCCCTCGCGGGTCCAACCGGCGAAGCCGGCGCCGCGCGTGTTCTGGTAGCGATTGAGGCGCTCGGTCAGTTCGGCGGGAATCGCCGGCACGTATTCGGTGGTGCGATTGCCGACTTGTTCGCGTGCCTGCGCCTGGGAGGGCGTCGCGGTGCTCTGGGCCAGCGCCGGAAGCGCGAGCACGGAGAGCAGCAACGGCAGGCATCTGCCGGAAGGAAGGGTCATGCGAAGGTTCTCCCCGGGATGAAAGAGCCCGAGGTTAACCACGTTCCGTCATTCCCGGCCAGTGTCGGAGGTTGGCCGCGATGCGGGAACGACCGGAGCGCGTCCGGTCGTCCCGTGAATGCTTACGGTGCCTGCAGCTTCTGCTCGACCACCGGCGCGAGTGATTTCAGGCCAGCCTGGCGCCCCAGTTCCAGCGCCTTGTCGTTGCTGGCGCCTTCTTCCTGTTTGGCCATCAGCGCCAGCAAGGCACCGACCCGGTTGCCGGACGCGCAGTGCAACAGCACGTTGTCGCCACCTTCCTGCAACAGTTTCTTCAGTGCCGCGGCGTTGGCGGCGGTGAGGTCGTCGGCGCCGGCGATGGGCAGGCGCTCGTAGCGCATGCCGTTCTGTTCGGCGGCCGCGGCTTCGTCGAAACCACGATCCTCGCCCGGGGCGCGCAGATCGATGACGGTGCGCACGCCCTGCCTGGAGAAATCGGCGAGCTGATCGGCGGTGGGCTGGCCGCCGGTATGCAGGCCGGGGCGCGGTTGGGTGAAATCACCGGCCTGGACCTGCAGGGCGAACAGCAGCACGGCGCTTCCCAGCAGGTGACGGAACGATGCGGCGGTACGGCGGGATCCACGTTTCATGGGAATCTCCTCGTTCAGCGGGCCACGCGCGCCTGCAGCAGGGCGCGCAATTCGTATTTGTCGGCTTCGTCCAGGCCGATATTGCGCTGTTTCACCTGAAGTTCGTCGATACGTTGCTGCAACAGCTGTCTTTCCATCTGGTGCGCGGCGTCCAGCAGTTCGGCCTGCCAGATGTTCTCGTCGCCGGGCAGTTCCTGCATCGCCAGTTTCTGCAACGCGGGCAGTTCCTCGCGCTCGGCGAAATGTTCCAGCAGCACGCCGGTGGTGATGTCCGGGCGCGCGTGCACGATGTCCAGCAATTCCAGCAGCAGTTCGACACCGGGCAGGCGCAGGCCGGCGAACGCATGCGGCGGTTGCAGCGCCAGCGCCAGCGACGGCTTGTGCAGCAGGCACACGATCGCGCTGCGCACCAGACTGGGCTTGTTGCCGGCGGAGCGATGCGCGGCGGCGCGGGGAAGGGGCTTGGCGGGCGGCGGCGCGGATGCGGTGGCGGCACCGACGCCGGTAATCTCGCTCAGCCGCTGCCGCATCAGATCGCCGAACGCGCCATCCGGAATCTGCGCGAGCAGCGGACGCGCGCGCTCGGCCAGGCGCGCCTTGCCGTCCAGGGTGGACAGGCGGATGTCCTTGCCCAGTTCCTGGAAGAAGAACTCCGACAGCGGCATCGCCTGCTGCAAGCGTGCGTCGAACGCGGCGGCGCCTTCCTGGCGCACGATGGTGTCCGGATCCTCGCCGTCGGGCAGGAACAGGAAGAACGCCTGGCGGCCATCCTTCATGCGCGGCAGCACCGATTCCAGCGCGCGCCAGGCGGCGCGCTGGCCGGCGGCGTCGCCGTCGAAACAGAAGTACACGTCCGGCGCGTTGCGGAACAGCAGTTCGGCGTGGTCGGGCGTGGTCGCGGTGCCGAGCGTGGCGACCGCTTGCTTGACCCCGAACTGGAACAGCGAGACCACGTCCATGTAGCCCTCGACCACGATCAGCCGCGCGATCTTCTGGTTGGCCTGGCGCACCTGCCACAGGCCGTACAGTTCGCGGCCCTTGTGGAACAGCGCGGTCTCCGGCGAATTGAGGTACTTCGGACCGTCGTCCTTCTGCAGCACGCGGCCGCCGAAGGCGATCACCCGTCCGCGACGGTCGTAGATCGGGAACATCACCCGATCCCGGAACTTGTCGTAGGTGTGGCCGCGATCGTTCTTGGAGAACAGGCCGGCGCGATCCAGCAGCTTCATCCGCCGCTCGTCGGTGCCGAGCGCGTCCTTCAGCGCGGAGAAACCATCCGGCGCGTAACCGATGGCGAACTGCGCCCGGGTGGCCGCATCCACGCCGCGTCCGTCCAGGTAGGCGCGTGCCTTGTCGCTGCCTTCCAACTGGCGCTGGAAGAAGCGCGCGGCCGCTTCCAGCGCGCCGAACAGGTCGCGGGTGTCGTTGTCCTGGTTGCGCTGCTGGGTCTCGCGCGGCACTTCCATGCCGTTGCGCCGGGCCAGTTCCTCGACCGCGTCGAGGAACTCCAGGCGGTCGTAATTCATCAGGAACGACAGCGCGGTGCCGTGCGCGCCGCAGCCGAAGCAGTGATAGAACTGTTTGGTCGGCGAAACCGTGAACGAGGGCGAGCGCTCGTCGTGGAACGGGCAGCAGGCCGAGTACTCCTTGCCCTGCCGCTTCAGCGGCACGCGCGTGCTGATCACCTCGACGATATCCGTCCGGGCGAGCAGTTCGTCGATGAAGGCGTCGGGGATGCGGGCCATGGACTGTGTAGTATTCCACGCCCGGCCGGTGACGTCAGGGCGCCCGGTGGGCGCCCGCCTGCCGGCGCCGGGCCAGCCGTTCGTCGATCAGCGCGGTCAGCAGGGCACCCACCAGGAACACCACCGTGGCGTAGTACATCCAGACCAGCAGGATGACCAGCGTGCCCATCGAGCCATAGGCGCTACCGGGCGCCGCCTGCGCGAGGTACAGGCCAATCGCCCAGCGGCCGGCGATGAACAGCACCGAGGTCAGCGCGCCGCCGAGAAAGGCGCGTCGCCACGCCACCCGCCGATCCGGCAGGTAGTGGTAGAGCAACGCGAAGGCGAACACGTACAGCGCCAGCGAGGCCAGGTCGCCCAGCGCGGGCAACAGCGACGGCACCCGCGCGAACAGCACCTGCAGCAGGGTGTTGAGGGTCATCGACACCAACAGCAGGAAACCCAGCCCGAGCACCACGCCGAACGAGAAGATCCGCTTGCGCAACCATGCCCACGGACCTTCCAGGCGCTGGGCGTCGGTGCGGAAGATCAGGTTCAGCGCCTGCTGCAACTGGCCGAACACGGCGGTGGCGCCGATGAACAGCAGCACCGTGCTCCAGCCACCGGCCAGCGAGCCGACGCTGGGACGGTTGCGCGCGTTGCGCAGGACGGTGGTGGCGATGTCGGCGGCATCCCGTCCGGCCAGATCGCCGATCTGCCGCAGCAGCGCCTCCTGCGCGCTGGGATACAGCGCGGTGGTCAGCCACAACAGCAGCACCAGCAGCGGCGCCAGCGACAGCAACGCGTAGAACGCCAGCGACGCCGCCTGCGCCATCACGTCGATTTCGATGAACCGTCGCGCCAGCGCGACCGGCAGGCTGCCGTGGAACCGTTTCAGCCATCGCAGCAACTGATCGCGCAGGCCCCGCATCGGATTCGGCATCGGTCCAGACACGCTGCCAGCATGACAGGCGCCTGTCGTCGCGCCGTGAGCGCGGGGTGCGGCGCGATCAGGCCGCCGGAGTTGCCGCCAGCCGGTGCAGGGCGTCGCCGGTGACGCGCTGTACCGTCCATTCGTCCTGGCCGAGCGCGCCGAGGCCGCGGTAGAAGCGGATGGCCGGTTCGTTCCAGTCCAGCACCGACCATTCGAAGCGGCCATAGCCGCGTTCCACCGCGCGCCGCGCCAGATCGATCATCAGGCGCTTGCCCACGCCGAGCCCGCGGAACGACGGCCGCACGAACAGATCTTCCAGGTACAGGCCCGGAAGCCCGAGGAAGGTGGAGAAGCTGGTGAAGAACAGGGCGAAGCCGGCGGGTTCGCCATCGACCTCGGCGATCACCACTTCGGCGGCCGGACGCGGGCCGAACAGGTGCTGGTCCAGTAGCGCCTCGGTGGCGACCGCTTCATGGGCCAGCCGCTCGTATTCGGCCAGTTCGCGGATGAAGGCGAGGATGTGCGGCAGGTCGGCGCGGGTCGCTGCCCGCAGGAGGATCGTCGGGGACATCGTGGAGCGGAGCTTGCTCCGCCGGGTGTGGAGGGAGGCCCAAGCATACCGGCGAAGGCGGAGCGGCCGGCGCCGCGCCGCCATCCCGCCGGCCAGGCGGGCTCAGCCCGCGAACTTCTTCTTTACCAGCGCCGAAACCTGGCCCATGTCGGCCTGGCCGGCCAGGCGCGGCTTGAGCACGCCCATCAGCTTGCCCATGTCGGCCGGGCCGCTGGCACCGGTCTCTGCGATGGCCGTGTCGATGGCGGCCAGGATCTCGGCTTCGCCCAGCTTGGCCGGCAGGTAGCGCTCGATCACCACGATTTCCGCGCGCTCGACCGCGGCCAGGTCCTCGCGGCCGGCGGCCTCGTACTGGTTCACCGAATCCTTGCGCTGCTTGACCATCTTCTCCAGCACGGCCAGTACCGCGGCGTCGTCCAGCTCCACCCGCTCGTCCACTTCACGCTGCTTGATGGCGGCGTTGACCAGGCGGATGACGCCCAGGGTGTCCTTGTCGCCCGCCTTCATGGCGGCCTTCATGTCGTCGGTGAGCTGCTGCTTCAGGGGCATGGGGGTTCTCCGGGGGCCTGCCGGGGGGCAGGAAAGGGATGGGGAATGTACGGGATCCAGAAACGCAAAAAGCCGGCCACGCTCGCGCGTGCCGGCTTCTGGCGAACCGCCGTCGCTCAGTACAGGCGCTGGCGCTTGGTGACGTCGCGCGAGGAGCGACGCAGCTGGCGCTTCACCGCGGCAGCGGCCTTGCGCTTGCGTTCCTGGGTCGGCTTCTCGTAGAACTCGCGCTTGCGGGTTTCAGCCAGCACGCCGGCCTTTTCGCAGGTGCGCTTGAAGCGACGGAGCGCAAACTCAAACGGCTCGTTTTCGCGGACTTTGACGCTGGGCATACGTAATCTCGTTGATGGAAACGACCCGGACATACCGGGTGAGCCGCGCATTATAGCGGCGGCCCTCGGAAAAGTGCAACATAGCGCCCATGAAGGTCCTAGGCATCGAAACCAGCTGCGACGAGACCGGCGTGGCGGTCTACGACACCGGCCGGGCCGGGGCGGACGGCCTGCTGGCCCATGCGGTCTACAGCCAGATCGCCCTGCACGCCGAGTATGGCGGGGTGGTGCCCGAGCTGGCCAGCCGCGATCACGTCCGCAAGCTGCTGCCCCTGATCCGCCAGACCCTGGCCGAGGCCGGCCTGGACACCCGCGATCTGGACGGGGTCGCCTATACCGCCGGCCCCGGCCTGGTCGGCGCCCTGCTGGTGGGCGCCGGCGTGGCGCGGGCGCTGGCCTGGGCACTGGACCTGCCGGCGGTGGCGGTGCACCACATGGAAGGCCACCTGCTGGCCCCGTTGATCGAGCATGACCCGCCGGAACCGCCGTTCGTGGCCCTGCTGGTCTCCGGTGGGCATACCCAACTGGTGGCGGTGGACGCCATCGGCCGCTACCGGCTGCTGGGCGAGACCCTGGACGACGCGGCCGGCGAGGCCTTCGACAAGACCGCCAAGCTGATGGGCTTGCCGTATCCGGGCGGCCCGCAACTGGCCAAACTGGCCGAATCCGGCACGCCCGGACGGTTCCGGTTCGCCCGCCCGATGACCGACCGGCCCGGGCTGGATTTCAGTTTCTCGGGCCTGAAGACCCAGGTGCTGCTGGCTTGGCGCGACAGCGACCAGCAGCCGCAGACCAAGGCCGACATCGCACGTGGTTTCGAGGATGCGGTGGTCGACACGCTGGCGATCAAGTGCGGGCGCGCGCTCGATGAGGCCGGTTGCGACACATTGATCGTCGCTGGCGGCGTGGGCGCCAACAAGCGCCTGCGCGCGCGCTTGCAGGAGATGACCGCGCGGCGCGCGGGTGGGCGGGTGTGTTTCCCGCGACTGGATCTGTGCACCGACAATGGCGCCATGATCGCCTTCGCCGGCGCGTTGCGACTGGAAGCCGGCCAGCACGAGAGCGCGGAAGTGAAGGTGACGCCGCGCTGGGACATGGCGACACTGTCGCCGGTGGTGGCGCCGGAACCGGCGGAAATCACCCGGTAACAGGCGAGAGCAGGCGGGTAACAGGCACGACGCAGGCGCGGCACAGGGAAGGTTCGGCCACGGGCGGGTACCATGCCGGTTCCGCATTCTCGATTTCCGCTGCACATGGACAAGGTTTTCATCGACGGCCTGCAGGCCGACGCGGTGATCGGCATCTACGACTGGGAGCGGCGCATCCGCCAGACCCTGCGCCTGGATCTCGAACTCGGGTTCGACAACCGCAAGCCCGCCGCCAGCGACGACGTCGCCGACACGCTCGACTACGACGCGATCAGCCGCCGCCTCACCGCCTTCATCCAGGCATCCGAATTCGGTCTGGTCGAAACCCTGGCCGAGCGCTGCGCCGCGCTGGTGATCGACGAATTCGGAGTGGCCTGGCTGCGCCTGCGGCTGACCAAGCCCGGCGCGGTGGCCAATGCCGCGGGCGTGGGCGTGATCATCGAACGCGGTTCGGTGCAGCCGGCATGAACCAGCGGCTGGAACAACTGCGCGCCTGGCTGGAACCCTATCCCTGGGCCTACACCACGCTGACCATCTGCGCGCTGGTGATGGCCGCCTGGCTGGCCAACTGGGTGACCAAGCGCGTGCTGCTGCGGGGACTGCGGCGGATGATCAACTCGCTGCCTCTGGGCGAACCGCACGAGATCCGCCTGCGGGTGATTCCACGCCTGGCCAACGTCATCCCGGCAATCGTGCTCTCGGCCGGCGTGGTGGCGGTGCCGGATCTGCCGGAACACCTGGTCACGGTGGTGCGCAACGTCTGCACCGCCTTCATCATCCTAACCCTGGCGCTGGCCTTCTCCGGCGCGATGGATCTGGTCAACCAGATCTACCAGCGCCGTCCGGATGCCCACAACAGGCCGATCAAGGGCTACCTGCAACTGCTGAAGATCGTGGTGTTCACTATCGCGGCGGTGCTGATGGTGGCGACCCTGATCGACCGCTCGCCGCTGATCCTGCTGTCGGGGCTGGGCGCGATGATGGCGGTGCTGATCCTGGTGTTCCAGGACACCATCCTGTCGCTGGTGGCCAGTCTGCAGATCAGTTCCAACGACATGGTGCGGGTGGGCGACTGGATCGAGATGCCCCAGCTCAACGCCGACGGCGAAGTGATCGATATCGCCCTGCACACGGTGAAGGTGCAGAACTGGGACAAGACCATCACCACCGTCCCGACCAAGAAGCTGATCAACGATTCGTTCAAGAACTGGCGTGGCATGAGCGATGCGGGTGGACGCCGGATCAAGCGCGCGCTGTACCTGGACCAGCACAGCGTGCGCTTTCTCACCGACGAGGAACTGCGGCGCATGCACGGCTTCACCGTGCTGGACCGCTATCTGAACGACAAGGGCAGGGAGATCTCCGCCTGGAACAGCGATCTGGAACAGCGCGGCATCCATCCGGTGAACGCGCGCCGGGTGACCAACCTCGGCACGTTCCGTGCCTACGTGGAGAACTACCTGCGCCAGCATCCGGGCATCCACCAGGACATGACCCTGCTGGTGCGCCAGCAGCAGCCGGAATCCACCGGCCTGCCGCTGGAAATCTACTGCTTTACCCGCGACATCCGCTGGGGCGTCTACGAGAACATCCAGTCGGACATCTTCGACCATTTGCTGGCGATCCTGCCGGAGTTTGGGCTGCGGGTGTTCCAGGAATCCTCGGACGCGGGCGTCACCGCCGCGCTGATGGCGACCGCCGCATTGAAACAGGCGGACCAGCGGACCTCGCCTCCGGCATGAGCGCGCACCGCTACCTGCTGATCCTGGGCAGCGGCACCGATGGCGCGGCCCAACTGGCCCGTGCGCGCGCCGCGCTGGCCGGCGAGGGCAGGATCCTGGCGCTGTCGCCGATGATCAGCGGTGGCAGCGTGGTGGCGGGCGATCCGCATCGCTACGCCAACCAGGCGCTGCTGTTCGAAACCGCGCTGGAAAGAACCGCATTCAACGCGCGACTGAAGGCGCTGGAGGTCGAACTCGGCCGGCATCCCGGGGATGCGGCTTGCGCCATCGATCTGGATCTGGCCCGCGAGTATGCCCCGGACGGCGAATTGCGCTGGGAAAACCCGGCCAAGCTCGGGCACCCGGTATTCGTGGACCTCGCGGCGCAGGTTGCCCCGGTCAGATGAACAGCGAGCGCCCGCCGTCGATGGCGAGCACCTGCCCGGTGATGTAACCGTTGCCGCCCAGCAGCCAGCGCACCGCCGAGACGATGTCGTCCGGCGCGCCCTGGCGCTTGAGCGCGGTGCGCGCATGCACCAGTTCCAGGGTTTCCGCCTTGACCGGATTCTCGGACCACAGCACGTTGCCCGGCGCGACCGCGTTCACCCGCACTTCCGGCCCGAGTTCGCGTGCCAGCGACTTGGTCATCATCACCAGCGCGGCCTTGGCCATGCAGTAGACCGTATGTCCGCCCAGCGGGCGCTCGGCGTAGATGTCGGCGATGCTGACGATGGCGCCGTGGCTGGCCTTCAGGTGGGGTGCGGCGGCCTGCGCAAGGAAGAACGGCGCGCGCGCATTGGAGGCGAACAATTCGTCCCACTGCTGTGGCGTGGCCTGGCCAATCGGCGTGGCGTAGTAGGCCGAGGCATTGTTGACCAGGGCGTCGAGCCGGCCGTAGTGGCCGACGGTGCGCGCGATCAGTTCCGGCAGTCGATCGAATTCGGCCAGGTCCGCGTGCAGGGTGAGCACGCTGTGCGGGCGCGCGGCCTCCAACTCGCTGGCCAGTGCCTGCATCGCCTCGCCGGAATGGCGATAGTGCAGGGCCAGATCGTAACCATCGGCGTGCAAGCCGCGGGCGATGGCCGCACCCACCCGTTTGGCGCTGCC
The DNA here is from genome assembly GCF_016820515.1 of Pseudoxanthomonas beigongshangi. Taxonomy (GTDB): domain Bacteria; phylum Pseudomonadota; class Gammaproteobacteria; order Xanthomonadales; family Xanthomonadaceae; genus Pseudoxanthomonas_A; species Pseudoxanthomonas_A beigongshangi. The sequence continues at coordinate 164,885 of NZ_JADHDV010000006.1, forward strand.
GGTGACGAGGGCGACGGGGGACGACTCGGGCATGTGGAACCTCCTGGAAAACGAGCCCCATTGTCGCCGGTCGGCCTCAGGGAGGCATGCCGCTTGACGCCTCGCGGGGTTTCGCGCATGTTGCAATGCAGTAACCCCACCGGCATGTCGCCGGTGGCGGCGCGGAAAGAGCGGATGGACTGGGCCAAGTACCGTACCACCACCTTTGACGAGCTGATCCAGCCTGACGGCAGCCCGCGTCCCGCCGCGCGCCGTCTGGTCGACTACCTCTCCGGTCTGGGCAGCCGCGAACTCGCCCAGCGCCAGCTTGCCGCCGACGTGGTCGCCCGTGCCCACGGCATCACCTTCACCGTCTATTCCGATGGCCGCAACGTCGACCGCACGCTCCCGTTCGACTTGATTCCGCGGGTCATCGATCGCCGCGAATGGCAGCGCACCGAAGCCGGCCTGAAACAGCGCATGCAGGCGCTGAACCTGTTCATCGGCGACATCTACGGCGAGCAGCGCATCGTCCGCGACAAAGTATTCCCGGCGATGCTGCTGAAGGATTCGGTCAACTTCCGGGCGCACTGCGTTGGTATTTCGCCCCCACTGGGGGTATGGGCGCATATCTGCGGTTCCGATCTGGTCCGTGACGGCGACGGCACCCTGTATGCGCTGGAAGACAACCTGCGCATTCCCAGCGGCGTGTCCTACATGCTGGAAAACCGCATGGTTGCCAAGCGCGTGTTTCCGGAACTGTTCGAAACCAGCGCCATCCTGCCGGTCGATGAATATCCTTCGCAGCTGTACGACACCCTGGCGGCTTTGTCGCCGCGGCCGGGGGACACGCCCAGCATCGTCCTGCTCACGCCGGGCGTGTTCAACAGCGCCTATTTCGAGCACGCCTATCTGGCGCAGGCGATGGGCATCGAACTGGTGGAAGGCAGCGACCTGTTCGTTGCCGATGATGACTGCACCTACATGCGGACGGTGTACGGGCCGCAGCGCGTGGACGTCATCTATCGGCGGGTGGACGATCTGTTCATCGATCCGGAAGTATTCCATCCGGATTCCGTGCTGGGTGTTCCCGGCCTGATCCGAAGCTGGCGCGCCGGCAAGGTGGCGCTGGCGAACGCCCCCGGCGCCGGCGTCGCCGATGACAAGGTGGTGTTCGCCTACGTGCCGAAGATGATCAAGTACTACCTGGACCAGGAACCAATCCTGCCCAATGTACCCAGCTACCTGTGCCACAACCCCAAGGAACGCAGGTACGTGCTGGATCACCTGGAAAATCTGGTGGTAAAACCGGCCAATGAATCCGGCGGCTACGGCATGCTGATCGGTCCACGCTCCACCAAGCGCCAGCGCGACAGGTTTCGCCAGCTGATCGAAGCCAATCCGCGGAACTACATGGCACAACCGACGCTGTCGTTGTCCACCGCCCCCATCGTCTCCAAGCAGGGACCCTCACCCCGGCACCTGGATCTGCGTCCTTTCGTGCTGTCGCGGCAGGACATCCATGTCACCACCGGTGGATTGACCCGGGTGGCGATGACCAAGGGGTCATTGGTGGTCAACTCCTCGCAGGGAGGCGGCGCCAAGGACACCTGGGTTGTCGATGTCGACGAGGAGGAGGCCTGATGCTGTCGCGCGTGGCCGACAACCTGTACTGGTTCAGTCGCTATGTGCGGCGCGCGGAGAACACCGCGCGGCTCGTGGGCGTCGGCAGCCAACTGCAGCTGGATCTGCCGCGTTCGGTGCATTTTACCTGGCGGCCGATGATCGACACGGTGGGCGCCGGCGAGTTTTTCGCCCAGCAGTTTCCCCAGTCCGGTGACGACGTGGGCGACGCGGACGTGGTGCGCTTCCTGTTGCTGGAATCCCGCAACCCCTCGTCGTTGCGCAGTTCGGTGGATGCCGCGCGCGAACTCCTGCGCAGCGTCCGCGACAGCCTTCCGCAGGAGGTCTGGGAAGCCATCAACGATCTGCACCAGCAGATCGAGACCACCGGCGAGCGTGGCCTGAGCCGCCGTTACCGCGTCGATTTCCTGAACCGCATCGTCGATGGCTGCCTCAAGGTGTCCGGTCTGCTCAGTGCCAACGTCAGCCGTGACATCGGCTTCCAGTTCCTGCGTCTGGGCACCGCGCTGGAACAGGCCGACATGACCACCCGCATCATCGACGCAGGCGCCTCGGGCCTGGTCAGGCCACGCAATGACGAGGATCGCGAGACTTTCCGCAACATGCAGTGGATGAGCGTGCTGCGTTCATTGGCGGCCTACCAGATGTTCCGTCGCCATGTGCGCCAACGGGTCAGCGCCGAGCTGGCGCTGCGTTTCCTGCTGCAGAACGGCGAGTTTCCGCGCAGTGTGCAGTTCTGTCTGTCACGCGTGCAGAACGTGTTGCCGACCATGCCGCCGCGGCCGGGAGTGGATCGCCATCTCAACCGGGTGATCGGGCTGACCCGCAACGCCGATCCGGTATCGCTGGCGCAACGCAATCCGGCGGCGTTCATGGATGAGATCCAGGTCAACCTGGGACGACTACACGACGCCATCGCCGAAGGCTACTTTCACGGTTGAGCCGACATTGTCGGCGCCAGCTTCCATGGATGCGGAGCGTTTACTGCTGGCCCTGCATGTCGCCCGGATCCTGTCGCGACGGCAAGCGCCGTGGCGGCATTGCCGGCACTGTGGAAGCCGGTTCCTCGACCTCGCGCCGGGGTTCCCACGGAAAACGCGGCAGGCCGTGCACCGCCGCCTCCAGCTTGCGCGACCAGGTCTCGTGGATTTCCGAATACAAGGGCGTGTCGCTTTCCAGCCGGAGCGTCTGGGTCAGCCTGAGATCACCCGCGCGCAGCAATGTCAGATCGATCGGCATGCCGACCGAAAGGTTGGAGCGGATGGTCGAATCCAGCGATACAAGCGCGCAGCGGGCGGCGTCCTCCAGCGTGGTCTGCGGGCGCAGGATCCGGTCCAGGATGGGCTTGCCGTACTTGGACTCCCCGATCTGCAGGTAGGGGGTTTCCGGCGATGCGGCAATGCAGTTGCCGAGCGGGTAGATCATGTACAGCCCCGGCCGCTCGCCGGCGATCTGGCCGCCCAGGATCAGCGTGGCCTGCACGCTGACGCCGCTTTGCTGCGCTTCGTCACTGACCTTGGCCTGGCTGGCCACGAGTACGTCGCCGACGTACTCGGCCACTTCATACAGGTGGGCGAAGCTACGCAGGCTGCGGGAGGCCGCGGCATCTCCGGCGTCGCGCTGCAAACGCGAGATGGTCAATTGGGTGGTGGCAAGGTTGCCTGCCGACAGGATGACGAACACCCTCTCTCCGGGGTATTCGAAGCTATGCATCTTGCGGTACACGCGCACATCATCGAACGAGGCGCTGGTGCGGGTATCCGACGCGAAGACCAGGCCTTCGTCCACCTCGATGCCGACGCAATAGGTCATGGCGGTTCCGTTGTTGCCGTGCATCATGATTCTAGGCGCGGCCTCGCCGCTTGGCTAGGCTGAACCGCGGGCACGTACAATACGTCCCGGATCCGCAGACATCGAGTGGCCCCATGCCGGCCCAGTTACCCCTTCCCGATGCCGACGCGCTCGCCCACAGCGAGCGGCTGGCGGCCCTGCTGCGCGAGGAAATCCGCGCCAGCGGCGGCTTCCTGCCGTTCTCGCGTTTCATGGAGCGCTGTCTCTATGCGCCCGGCCTGGGCTACTACAGCGCCGGCAGCGCCAAATTCGGCGATGCCGGCGACTTCGTCACCGCGCCCGAGCTCGGTCCACTGTTCGCCGCCTGCGTCGCCAGCGCGGTCGCGCCGGTGCTGCAGGAACTGGGGCCGGAGGCCGAATTCCTGGAACTGGGCGGGGGCAGCGGCGCCTTCGCCGAAGTGATGCTCAAGCGCCTGCTGGAACTGGATGCGCTGCCGGCGCGCTACGCCATCCTCGAACCCAGCGCCGACCTGCGCGAACGCCAGCGCGAGCGCCTGTCACAGCGGCTGATTCCACCGGTGTTCGCGCTGGTCGAATGGCTGGACGGACCGCCGGGCGAAGCCTGGAATGGCGTGCTGTTCGCCAACGAGGTGATCGACGCGCTGCCCACGCCGCGCTTCACCCTGCGCGATGGCGAGGTGTTCGAGGAACACGTGGCACTGGATGACGAAGGACACTTCATCCGCACCGATCGTCCGGCCGACGCGTTGCTGGCGGCGGCGGTCCGCCACGTCGAACGTTATCTCGAACAGCCTTTCTCCGATGGCTACCGCTCCGAACTGCTGCCGCAACTGCCGTACTGGATCCAGGCGGTCATGGGTGGACTGCGCGCCGGCGCGATGCTGTTCGTCGACTACGGTTATCCGCGCCGCGAGTACTACCTGCCGGATCGCGACGAGGGCACGCTGCGCGCGTTCTACCGCCAGCACGTGCATGCCGATCCCTACCTGTGGCCGGGCCTGCAGGATCTGACCGCGTCGGTGGATTTCACCGCGCTGGCCGAGGCCGGCACCCAGGCTGGCTTCGAACTGGCCGGTTACAGCGATCAGGCCAGCTTCCTGCTGGGCAACGGCTTGCCTGAGCGCCTGCAGGACATCGAGGAAAGGGCCGACGAGACCGCCAAACTGCGTTTTCGCAACGAGGCGAAGAGGTTGACCCTGCCCAGCGAGATGGGCGAGCGGTTCCAGGTGATGGGATTCGCGCGCGACGTCGAGTTCGGTCCGGCCTTCCTTGCCAACGATCTGACCTGGCGCCTGTGAGATGACCCTGCTGAAACCGTTCCGCCATCCCCGGCTGTGGCTGTGCCTGTGGCTGCTGGCCATCGCGACCGTGGTCGCGCTGTCGCTGGGACCGCCGCCGCCGTTCCCGGACATGCCCTCGGGCACCGACAAGCTGGAGCACGGCCTGGCCTACTTCCTGCTGGCGGCCGGGGCGGTGCAGTTGTTCCGCAGCCGCGGCGGCTGGATGACCGTCGGGCTTGCGTTGGTGATCGTGGGCATCGGCGTGGAATTCGCCCAAGGGGCCTACACCACCGACCGCATGCGCGATCCCTTCGACGCCATCGCCAACACCGTCGGCGTGCTGCTGGGCCTGTCCACGGCGCTGACGCCGTTGCGGGATCTGCTGCTGCGGCTTGAGGGCAAGGTCCGCAAGCCGGTCTAGGCGGGCTTGCGGCACAGGCAAATAAAGCCCCCCGTCCGCGCGTGGACGAGGGGCGGAGCGAGGAGTGCAGGATCCCCGCGCCAGGTCACGGCGATGCGCGGTGCGTCAGCGCGGCACCAGCCGCACCTCGTCCAGCACCCACATCTCCGGGCGCGTATCGCCGGTGAACACCAGGCACAGGTCCTGTCTGCCGGAGAGTCCTGCCGGCAGGTTCGCATCGAGGGTGACGAATCCGTCGGCTTCGGGGCTGGCCGGCAGCGGCACCGTGGCGAACGGTTCGGCCTTGCAGTTGCCGGCGCGGACCAGCAACTCGCCGTGCGCCGAGCGGGCCGGCTCGAACTTGCGGTTGACCTCGTCGTGCGCCAGCTGGAAGTAGTACGGAATGCGCCCGGCGCGCACCTGCAACTTCGCAATGCCCGCCAGATCCGCCTGTGGCCACTGCCAGCATGGATTGAAGATGGTGACGTTGAACATCGCGCGCGCGCCCTCGCGCGGGCCGTCGTCCTCCAGCCGCAGCAGCAGGCGGCCACCTTCCGGACAGCTCGCCAGCGCGTCGCTGGTCCGGCGTAGCAGCCATTCGCGATCCACGAGCTGCCCGGTGACATCTGCCAGCGGCTTGCCGTCGAAGAACGCGACGGCGCGCACCTGCGCCGGCGGCGTCACCGTGAAGGGTTGCGCGTAGCGCAGCGAGGTGGCGGCGGGCACGCTGCCATCGAGGGTGTAGCGGATCTCGTAGCCCAGCGGGTTGGCCAGCGTGACCTGCGCCTGTCGGGACTCGCGCAGGTCCTGCGCGGTGACAACCACTTCGAACGGTGTTTTCGCATAGGCGATGCCGAGTGACCGATAGCGCTGCAACTGCGCAGGCAGGCGCTTGAGGAAGTCGCCGTAGTCCTTGCGCGCCATCGGCGTCCAGCCCACTTCGGCCAATGCGGCCAGGCGCGGATACAGATGATGCTGCAGGCGCGCATAGTGGCGTGTGTGTTCGGTCCACACGTTGGCCTGCAGGCCGAGGATGTGATGGCGCAGCGAAGGCGCGAGCGCTTCCGGCACCGGTTCGAAACCGTAGACCTTCTCCAGCGGCACCTGGGTCGGCCGGCCCGGCGGCTCGTTCGGCGAGGTGGTCTGGTGATAGTCAAGATACAGGTGCGACTTGGGTGTCATCACCACGTCGTGGCCCTGCGTGGCCGCTTCCAGTCCGCCTTCGGTACCGCGCCATGACATCACCGTGGCCTCGGGCGGCAGGCCGCCTTCAAGGATTTCGTCCCAGCCGATCAGGCGGCGATCGTGCGCTTCCAGGAACTTCTCCAGCCGCTTGATGATGTGGCTCTGCATCTCGAACTCGTTCTTCAGGCCGAGTTCGCGGATGCGCGCCTGCGCGCGCGCGGAGTTTTCCCACTGGATCTTGACCGCCTCGTCCGCGCCGACATGCACGTAGCGTCCGGGGAACAGCGCGATCACCTCGGTCAACACATCCTCCAGGAATGTGATCGTGCTTTCCTCGGTATTGAACAGGTAGCTGTGCACGCCCCACTGGTTGGATACCGGTGGTGTACTGCCCAGCACGCCGAGTTCCGGATACGCGGCGATGGCCGCCTGCGCGTGGCCCGGCACATCGATTTCCGGCAGCACGGTGATGTGGCGATCGGCCGCGTACTTCACGATCTCGCGGATCTGGTCCTGGGTGTAGAAACCGCAATAGGGCTTCGGTTGGCCATCGGCGCCGACGCCGGCCTCGCCCGCGGCGACCCGGCAGCCACCCACTTCGGTCAGCTTCGGATACTTCTTTATCTCGATGCGCCAGCCCTGGTCGTCGGTCAGGTGCCAATGGAAGGTATTGAGCTTGTGCAGCGCCATCGCATCGAGAATCTGTTTGATCTCGTCGAGCGACTGGAAATGCCGCGCGGAGTCGAGCATGAAGCCGCGCCAGGGGAAGCGGGGGGCGTCCTGGATGCTGGCGGCCGGTATCCGCGCCGGCAGCGCGGAAGACTGCGTCGCCAGTTGCCAGAGGGTGACCGCGCCATAGAACAACCCACGTTCGTGGGCGGCGGTGACGCGGACCCGCTCAGGCGTCACTTCCAGGCGATAACCTTCCGGCGAGGAAGCCGAAGCTGTCGGGTCGAGGGCGAAGACAACGCCGCCTTCTCCCGGACCGGAAAGCACAAGACGCGTGCCGCGCGTTGTCGCTAGAAATTCCGCGAATTGGCCGGCGACCCTGCGCGCGACTTCACCCTCGGCATGCAAGGTGGTGCCGGCATCCAGCATGAAAGCGCCTTCGTTCGGCTGCAGGCTGGCGGGAGCGGGGATCAGCGCGAACGCCGGAGACGTTGCGGCGTCTCCAGCCAGGGCTGGCGCCGCGACCAACGCGGTCAGCAGGCCCAGGTGCAGGGCGAAACGGCGCGGAAAGTGATGGTTTGGGGATGTCATGGTTTTCCTGGATTCCCTGTTCCAAAAAAAACGGGCCCAGAAGTCCTGGACCCGTGGAGAGACAATAATGTCAAAGGCAAAGCGATGGCATCAGAACTGCACGCGCAGCGAGGTCATGAAGCGGCGGCCGGTGCGATACACGCCTCGGGTCAGCTGCTCAACGCCCGAATAGCTGTGGTACTCCTCGTCGAGCAGGTTCATGCCGTCCAGGCTGACGCTCAGGAAGTCGTTGACGCGGTAGCCGACGCTGGCATCCAGCGATGCGTAGTCCTTGACCCAGATTTCGCGGCCGCCGCTGACCTGGGTGAAGTACTTGTCCCGCCATCCATAGGTGATCCGGGCCGTCCAGTTGCCGCTTTCGAAGTAGGGGCTGATGTTGAATTGGTGGCGGGAATTGAACGGCAGGTCGCGGCCGCTGTTGGCCTGGGCATCGGAGAACGTGTAGTTGGCCAGGACGCCGAAGCCCGCGCCGATGTCCTGCTGGTAGGCGATCGCCGCTCCCTTGACCTTGGCGTCACCGGCATTGCGCGGGCGATCCACGTCGTAGGTGCTGACCTGGTTCTGGTTGATGTTCCAGTGATCTTCCTTGCCCGAGGTCATCAGCACGTAGTCGGAGATGTCCTTGTAGAAAATCGAGCCGGCCAGGATGGAGTTCGGCGAGAAGTACCATTCGGCTGACAGGTCCAGATTGGTCGAGCGGTAAGGCTTGAGGTCCGGATTGCCGCCACCGCCCTTGAGGGTGGCGTCCGCCAGCCACAGGTAGCTGGACATGTCCGCGTAGTTGGGACGCGCCATCACCTGCGCCGCGGAGAAGCGCAGCACGAACTCGTCGTTGACGTCGTAGACAAGATTCACGTTGGACAGGGTGTTGTTGTACTTCTTCTTCAGCACCTGCGGCACGTACTGGCTGACCGCGCAGTTGGCGACGTTGACCGAGCACTTCCAGCTGCCGTTCTCCGATTCCGTCCGTACATGGCGGACGCCGACGTTGCCGCGCAGCTTGCCGAAGCTGAAATCGGCCTGGACGTACGCAGCCTGGATGTCTTCATTGATCGACCAGGTGTTGCGAACAAACTCGGCCGAGTTGAAGGTGGAGATCGGCGTCATGCTCTGGCCGGGCGGCAGCCATTCACCGCCGAGGATATAGTCGGCCAACTGGGAACCGTCGATGGTGAAGCGCCGGCCGAGATCGCCGTAGCCGCTGAAGCCGTCCAGGTAGTTGCCCGGCAGCCAGCGCGGGCTGAACCGGGATGCGGCGGTGGTGACGCCGGAAAGAATCACGCCGCGCTGGATCTGGCTGGTCTCGTGATCGCGCTTCTTGTAGCCGAAACGGAGCAGATAGACCGGCGAGTCGAGCTTGAGGCCGAAATCGACCTGGCCGTACTTCTCCTTGTCCAGGGTCGGCTTCTCCACCACGTTGCCACCCCAGCCCGCATCCATCTGGAAGGACGCCGGATCCAGGAACGGATTGGCGCCGTGGAAGGTCAGGCTGCCCGGATGCTTGGGCGCATTGCTGATGTCCCAGGTGTAGTCGGCGCGGGCAAGGAATTCGCCGAACACCTGGCGCGGGCCGCCATCGGCCTTGGTCGAGCCCAACTGGGTCGAGGCGAACCAACGCTCGTCGTTCCAGGTGGCCTTCAGATCATAGGTTTCGGACTCGACGGAGGCTTCGCGATGCTGCAGGTCGAAGATGACCAGGCCGTCGTTCATGGTGCCGCGCGTCATCAGGCCATTCTGGACGGTGACGTCGGTCAGCCTGCTCAGGCTGTTCCAGGTGTTGCCCTGCATCGCGAACATCGACTGCGTGGAGTGATCGTAGCTGGAGTCGATCTTCAGCGCATTGAGTTCGATATCCAGCTGTTCGACCGGTTTGAACTGCAACGAGGCCGAATACGTACGGCGATCACGCTCCTGCTCGAAGAAATGCGCGCTCATCGAGTTGGGGCCGACCGCGGTCATGTTGTTTGTCAGCGTCTGTTCGCAGGTACCGGTGCAGTTGCCGGAACCGACCGAGCCCGGCGCGCCGCCGGAACCGTCGCGGAACTGGGCGGCGGTGACAGTGCCATAGGACTCGATGCCGTCGCGGCGGATTTGTTCCTTGGCCTTCTGCGCGGACACGATGAAGCCGAAAGTGCCGGCGTCGTTCTTCCAACCGAACAGGGCGGAAGCCTGTGGGTCGGTGTCCTCGACGCGGTCATTGCGAACATAGTTGATCTGGCCGGCGATGGTGATGTCGTTGGCCATGTCCAGCGGCTTGCGGGTGCTGATGATCACGGTGCCGCCGATCGAGCCCTCGTCGATGCGCGCTTCCGGCGACTTGAACACCTCCACCTTGCCCACCAGCTGTGGCGCCAGCAGGGAATAGTTGAAGGTGCGGGTCGGGAATTCGGACATGTTCCAGTCGCCGGAGGCGATGGACTGGCCGTTGAGCAGCGTGCGGTTGAGCGAGGGATCGGTGCCCAGGATGCTGACTTTCTCGCCCTGGCCGAATGCGCGGTCGATCGCCACGCCGGGAATGATCGTCATCGCCTCGGCCACGTTGGTGGCGGGGAACTTGCCGACGTCCTCGGCGGTGATCACGTCGACGATGGCGTCGGCGTTGCGCTTGGTGTCGAGCGACTGCTGCAGGCTGGCGCGGATGCCGGTGACGACGACCTTGTCCAGTTCGACGGCTTCGCCGGTGTCGGCGGCGGCCTGCGCCGGGGCGGCATCCTGCGCGTGCGCGGTGATGCTCAGGCACATCACGATTGCGGCGGATAGTGCGGTCTTGCGGTGGCTCATGCTGTCTCTCCCATCATGATTTTTGTGGTCGGCCCGCCTTGCTGGCGGGTCGTGCGGTTGCCTGACTCCCACGGCGGGCAACTCGCCGCTGTCTTACCGAGGTGCGATCCGGCCGGGCTGCCAACGAGGGGCGTCGGCGACGTCCCGTTGCCCATCCATGGCCAGCCTCGCGGGAATGCATTCGAGCGGGTTGCCCTGCGGTATTCCGCGGGCGGCGACCAGGTCGGTGATGGCGATGACCGGTCGAACGGAGGCATCGGCGGCGCGCATCGAGCCCGAGCGGACGGGCGAGCAGGTCATGGCGGCGGCGGACAGGGACTGTTCCCGCAGTCGCGATTCCACCCTGGGCGCTGGATTGGTGATGGCAGCCACACGTCTCCCCACATGTCCCGCAGACGGGAGCCCCTCAGGCCCCCTTCGAAGCCGAGTGTGGGAGAGTGCTGACAACGTTGTCAAGCAAATTGCAAAAAATTTTCATAAAAGACATGCTGCGCCGCATCAATAAGATGGTTGATTTGACTGGGTTTTTGTTGGCTACGGCGCTGGAGTGTCCGGAAATGCCCCTATGGATATCCGGGAATTGTCGTTTTCGTGCTGTTGCTTGTAAAAAATTATCTGGCACGAAATCCCCTGTGAGCCACTCGGAAGTCGCGTCCCTTCCACGTGGCTCGTTGAAGACAAGGCGTCGTCAGGCGCGGTGCCGCCGGTGAATCGATGGCATCGGTCGGCATGTCCCCGTACCGCAGGTTGACCGGTGCGATTTGGCACGAGGTGCGGCTGTTGAAACCACGCCAGGTGCCGGCATGCGACAGGGAAGGTCGGGTACGTCTTTCAAGGTCGTCGGGTCCATCAACAGCGCATTCCCGCCGGCCCGATGGAAGCGCCTTTGTCCACGCGAATCGCCAGTACGCTCGACGTGCGCCGGACTGGTGCTTCGCGTCCAGCGCGAACGCGCGGCGGCTGCGCGGATATCCGGCGACGAACACGACGGGTGTATTCGCATCGGCTGGATGGACCACGGTGCCGTGGGCTTCAGTCCGCGCGGTCGTCGTCACCCATCGGCGCGGGATGCTGCCATGCCCGGGGATTGGGAGCGCGATAGGCACATCGCAGGTCGCGTCTTCAGTGGTTCCGCAGGCGATCTCGAACCGTGTGTGCCCGGGCAATCGAGGCCCGGCCGGCTTTCCGTCGCCTGTAGTCCGGAATGGCGAGCAAAAAAAAGGGCCTGGACAAGTCCAGGCCCTGCAGAGGGAGCGCTCTGTCAGATTGCCGCGATCAGAACTTCAGGCGGACATTGAAGTAGTACTGGCGACCATTGCTGTAGAACGAGGTCGGGATCGCCGCGCTCTGGTAGTACTTGATGGTCGGATCGTTGAGGTTTAGCGCATCCAGCGAGAAGCTCAGGTGGTCGTTGAACTTGTAGCTCAGCGCCGCCGACAGGGTGCCGAAGTCATCCTGGTAGTACGGGTTGGCGCCGGACAGGCCGATCAGGAACGAGGAGCGGCGGGTGTAGCTCACGCGCGCACCGAAGGTGTCGTTCTCGAAGTAGGCGCCCACGTTGTAGGTGTTCTTCGAGGTGCCCAGCAGATTGTCGCTGCCGTCGGCCCAGGTGTGCGAGGTGCTGCCGTTGGCGTAGGTGTAGTTGGCGACCACGCCGAAGTTGTCACCGATCGGCTGCTCGTAGGCCACTTCCACGCCGGTGACCTTGCCGTCGGAGTTGACCGGCACGGACACCAGGTATTCCTCGAGCTGGTTGGTCAACTCGCTGAACAGCATCTGCTTTTCCGTACCGAAGGCGACGTAGTCCTTCATGTTCATCGAATAGGCGCCGACGGACAGCAGGCCGCGCGGCATGAAGTACCACTCGATGTTGGCATCGAAGTTGGTGGAGACCACCGGATCCAGGTTCGGATTGCCGCCACCACCGGTGCGGTTCAGATCCGAGCCCCAGGACGAAGCGCCCAGCGCGGAGAAGTCGGGCAGGGTCTGCGTCTGCGAGGCGGCGAAGCGGAACACCAGGTTCTCGCCCATGTCGAACTTGATGTTCGCGCTGGGCAGGACACGGCTGTGCTTGTTGTTGGTGAACTTGCGGATCCACTGGCCGAACAGGCTGGAGACATCGGCATTGGCCGCGTTGGCGACGGCCTGGTAGGAGCTGATGTCCTGGTCGACGTTGACGTAGCGCAGACCGATGTTGCCGCTCCAGTTGTCGCCGACGAAGTTGGCCTGGATGTAGGCGGCGAGGTTCTTCTCCTCCACCTTCCACTCGGCGCCGTAGTTGTGGCGACCGGTCGGACCATCGTTGTTGTACAGCCACGTCGAGTTGTTGATGATCGCGTCCTTCAGCGCGCCCGGCGTGAAGTACCACAGATCGCGCGGGAAGCTGCCGCCGATGCTGCTGGCGAAGCCGCCCGGATACGGCGCGGTGGCGCCATTCTGCAGTGCGTCCCAGATGCCAGCCCCGGGGCTGGCGCCTTCCGGCGACAGCGCTTCGCGGGTGTGGTCGGCGTAACGCGCACCGAAGTCGAGCGATGACAGCACGCCGCTGTTGAAGTAGTGGGTGAAGTCGGCGGTGAACCAGTCCTCGTCGTCCTTCGCCGTGACCTCCTGGTTACCCCAGGTGCCGCCCCAGGTGGCGCTGGCGGGACTCAGATCGCCGCCCACGTTCCAGTCCACCGGCGAGCCGGCGCCATGACTGGTCCAGCTGGCGCCGCCACCATTGGCCATGTTCAGTTCGGCGATGAACTGGCGCGGGGTGGAGCCTTCGCCGCTGGTGGTGCCGACCTGGAACTTGGAGCTCAGGTTGTCGTTGATCTGCCAGTCGACGTCGAAGGTGACGTATTCGCTCTTGGCCGACGCCTCGCGGTAGATCATGTCGTACACCGCGTAGTTCTGCCCGGCCTGGCCGGTGTAGGTGGCGTTGGTCAGCACGCCGTCCTTGACCACGTAGCCGGGATCCGGAGCCCATGCGCGGGCGAAATTGCCACCCCACATCATGAAGTTGCGGTTGTAGTTGTTGGCGTCCATGTCCGAACGGAAGCCGCTCAGGCCCAGGGTCAGGTCGTCGTTGGGCTTGAACTGCAGTTCGATCAGGCCGCCCTTGCGCTCGCGGGTCTGTTCGAACAGGGTCGAGCCGAGCAGGCCGGGGGCCCAGACGCCAACCAGATCCGGATTGCTGATGCCGGCCGGATCGGTGGCCGAGATCTGGAAGAAGCCGCCCGGAACTTCCTGCGCTTCACGGCGCAGTTCGCGCTTCTGGCTGAACGCCTGGACCATCACGCCGAAGGTGCCGGCGTCGTTCTTGTAGTTGAACAGGCCCGAGATCTGCGGGTCGGTGGAATCGGCCTGTTCCGCGTTGACCACGCCCAGCGAGGCTTCGGCGGTGATCTTGTCGGCGAACTGCAGCGGCTTGCGGGTGATGATGTTGACCGAGCCGGTGGTGCCGCCGTCGGGCAGCTTGGCCTGCGAGGACTTGTGCACTTCCACCGAGCTGACCAGTTCGGAGGGCAGCAGGGTGTAGCTGACGCTGCGACCGACGTTGTTGCCCTGGCTCAGCACGAACCAGTCGGCCGAGCCGACCGTGTGGCCGTTGATCAGGGTCTGGGTCAGGCTGGGGCTGGTGCCGCGCAGGCTGACGCGGTCGGCTTCGTCGAAGCCGCCTTCATCGGAAGACGACGAACTGATGTTCACGCCCGGCAGGCGCTGCAGGGTGTCGGCCACGTTATGGGCCGGCAGCTTGCCGACGTCTTCGGCCGTGACCACTTCCACGCGGGAATTGGCTTCGCGCTTGGTATCCAGCGACTTCTCCATCGAGCCGCGGATACCGGTGACGATCACGGTGTCCAGATCGGTGGCCTGCTGCTGCGCGGCCGGCTGGGCCTGTTGCTGGGTGGCCGCATCCTGCGCCTGGGCGTGCATGGAGACCGCGAGGCCCGTCGCGACGGCGACGGCGAGTAGCGATTTACGGTGATTCATGGTGTCTCTCCCATCATGATTTTTGGTTGTCGGCCGGGGCGTGATCCGGAGCCGTATTGCTGCCTTTGCTGCCAGGGAATCGGCTGACCGCTCCGACCCGTTTCTTTTTGCGGGCGCCTGTCCCGACGCCTTCGTTTCTTTTCTTTTTTCTTCAGTTGTTTTCGGTTTGATCGAGGTACCAGCTGGCGGCGCCGATGACGCCCAGTTGCCCGTGCTCGACCAGCTTCACGGGAATGCGTTCGAGCGCCTCGCGCATCGTTCCCTTGTTGAGGAAACGCGGTACGAAGCTGCTCTGGAGAAGGAATTCGCGGATGTTCGGCAGGATGCCGCCGGCCAGGTAGACGCCGCCCTGCACGCCGTACAGCAGCGCCATGTCGCCGACCACGCTGCCGAGCAGGCCGCAGAACACGTCGAGCGTCTCGTGGGCCAGCGCGTCTTCGCCCGCGAGGGCGGCGGCGGTGATATCGCCGGGACGCGAATGGGCGGGCGTCACGCCACCGCGCACGGCGCACAGCGCGGTATAGAGGTTCATCAGTCCGGGGCCGGACAACGCCTGTTCGATCGGCACGTGCGGACGCGTCTTCAGCATTTCCGTCAGCACCGCCATTTCCAGCGCGTTGCCGGCGGTGAGCGCGGCCTGGCCGGCTTCGGTCGCCAGCACCACCGAGCGCTTGCCCGACGGAATCCACACTGCCGCGCCCAGACCGGTGCCCGGACCCAGGATCAGGATGGGGCCGCGCGGCGGCGCCCCGACCGGGCCGGCGAGCTGCAGCACCTGGCTGGCGTCGACCTGCGCGGCGGCGTGCGCGACCGCTTCGAAGTCGTTGACCAGTTGGAAGTCATCGAAACCCAGGCGCGCGCGGAGTTCGGCCAGCGACAGGCGCCAGGGCAGGTTGTTGGTGATGACGGTACCGTCTTCCAGCGCGTAGCCGGCGCTGGCGATCACGCCACGATTCACAGGCA
Source organism: Pseudoxanthomonas beigongshangi (assembly GCF_016820515.1). GTDB lineage: Bacteria > Pseudomonadota > Gammaproteobacteria > Xanthomonadales > Xanthomonadaceae > Pseudoxanthomonas_A > Pseudoxanthomonas_A beigongshangi. Next base: position 180,164 of record NZ_JADHDV010000006.1, read on the forward strand.
GGCCGCCCAGGCCGGCCAGGAAGTCCTGCAGGATGTCGGCCAGCCCCGGGTAGTCGGCGCAGGCGTATTTGCGGTATTCCAGCACGCTGATGGGCACGGCCGGATCGTTGCCGCCGCGCACCAGTCCGACACGGACGTGGGTGCCGCCGACATCCGCGGCAATGAAGGCGTCGCCTGCCCGGCTCATGGGATCCACCGGCAATGGATTGGCGATTGCGACCACACGTCTCCCCACATGTCCGCGAAGGGGCGAAAACGAACAGCCCCGATGGCGCCGGAGTGTGGGAGGGGTTTGACAACGTTGTCAACACTCTGTCATCAAATACAGGCAGGGCGGGTGGTGCTCGGATCAAATTTGCGTGTGATCCGATGCAGACTCTCCTGTTCAGTTTCAAAACTGAAGAAATACATTCAGATTTAAGGGTTTGAGGCGCCCTGCGGGCCGTGCCCGTTGTTGCGGTGCGACAAATCCGGAAACCCAAGCGTGCTGTACGCGTGCAAGGAGAAGCCGGTCGCGGGTGGCTTCGCGGACGATTCTGTGACAACGTTGTTTCCAGAGGGAGCCACGCAGCGGCAGGGCGTGGACGCCGGTCGCGGATCGGCCATCACAATCAGAGAGAGGGGAGTTCGCCAGACATGACTGCGGTACAAGGCTCGCGACAATACGTGTCCATTGCCATCATCGGCCTGCTGTTTTTCATCTTCGGTTTCGTCACCTGGCTCAACGGGCCGCTGATCACCTTCGCCAAGCTGGCGTTCAATGTCAGCGAGACCTACGCCTTCCTGATTCCCAGCGCGTTCTACATTTCCTATTTCTGCCTGGCGTTGCCGTCCTCGGTGATCCTGCGCAGGACAGGCATGAAGAAGGGCATGGCGCTGGGGCTGTTCGTGATGGCGATCGGTGCGCTGGTGTTCGGCCAGTTCACCACCCATCGCTGGTATCCCGGCGCGCTCGGTGGCGTGTTCACCATCGGCGCCGGCCTGGCGATCCTGCAGACCGCGGCCAATCCCTACATCAGCATCCTTGGCCCGATCGAGGGCGCGGCGCAGCGCATCGCGGTGATGGGCATCTGCAACAAGGTCGCCGGCATGCTCGCGCCCATCGCGCTGGCGGCTTTCGTGATGCACGGCATGGGCGACCTCGCCGCGCAGGTCGAAGCGGCCGCCCCGGAGGCGAAGGAACTCCTGCTCAACGAGTTCGCCGCGCGCGTCTACGGCCCCTACATGGTGATGGCCGGCCTGCTGGTATTGCTGGCGGTCGGCATCCTGTTCTCGCCGTTGCCGGAAGTGAACACCGCCGAAGCTAATGCCAACGGAGCTGGTGGTGAAGAGACGACTCGCCGCAGTGTGTTCCAGTTCCCCCATCTGCTGCTGGGCGTGATCTGCCTGTTCGTTTATGTCGGTGTGGAAGTGCTTGCCGGCGATGCCATCGGTACCTATGGAGAAGGTTTCGGCCTGCCGCTGGACGAGACCAAGATATTCACGCTTTACACCCTGTTCGCGATGCTACTGGGTTACCTGTTCGGCCTGGTCGCCATCCCGCGCTTCATCTCGCAGGAGCGCTACCTCAGCGTGTCGGCCGTGCTGGGCATCGTGTTCGCCATCGGCGCGTTCCTGACCCATGGCTATGTGTCGGTCGGCTTCGTTGCCGCGCTCGGCTTCGCCAACGCGATGATGTGGCCGGCGATCTTCCCGCTGGCGATCCAGGGCCTGGGCCGCTTCACCGAAACCGGATCGGCGCTGCTGATCATGGGCATCGCCGGCGGCGCGGTGATTCCGCAGCTGTTCGCGGTGTTCAAGCAGACCCATGATTTCCAGCTGGTGTTCACCGCACTGGCGGTGCCCTGCTACCTGTACATCCTGTTCTTCGCCCTGCGCGGCCACAATGTCGGCCGCGTGAAGGCGGGTTGAGCGGCCATGGACCGCGTGGAGATTCCCCATGGCTGAGAACGGCATGCGCAGGCCCACCATCAAGGATGTCGCCGAGCGGGCCAAGGTTTCGCTGAAGACGGTCTCGCGGGTCATCAACAACGAGCCGTCGGTGATGCAGGGCACGCGCGCGCGCGTCCTGCACGCCATCGCCGAACTGGACTACGAACCGGATCAATCCGCGCGCAACCTGCGCAGCGGCACGCCGTTCGTGATCGGGCTGGTCTACGACAACCCCAACCCGTACCACATCATCGGCGTGCAGAACGGCGTGTTGGCGGCGTGCCGGGAAACCGGTTTCGGCCTGCAGATCCATCCCTGCGACTCGACTTCGCCGTTGCTGGCCGAGGAACTGGCCGAGTTCGTGCAGCGATCGCGCCTGGCCGGACTGGTGCTGACCGCGCCAATGTCCGAGCGGATGGAACTGGTGAACGCGCTGGCCGCGCGCGGTGTCAAGATGGTGCGGATCATCGCCGCCACCGAGGACCCGCAGGATGGCCAGCCGTGCGTGTACGTGGATGATCACGACGCCGCCTACGAGATCACCGAGCACCTGATCCAGCTGGGCCACCAGCGCATCGGTTTCCTCTGGGGCGGGCTTGCGCACCGTTCCTCGATCGAGCGCTACAACGGCTACGAGAAGGCGTTGAAGGATTACGGCATCCCGCTGGACAAGCACCTGGTGGTGCCCGGCGACTACACCTTCGACGACGGATTCCGCGGTGCGCGCCGGCTGCTGGCCTTGCGCGAACCGCCGACGGCGATCTTCGGCTCCAACGACGAAATCGCCGCCGGCGTGCTGGCGGCGGCCAAGTCGGCGGGCATGAACGTGCCCTACGACCTGTCCATCGCCGGTTTCGAGGACAGTCCGTTCTCGCGCCAGTCCTGGCCGCCGCTGACCACCGCCAAGCAGGCCACCGAGGACATCGCCAAGCAGGCCGCGCGCCTGTTGATCGCCACGCTGCGGCAGGACGCCTACGACGACAACCCCACTCCCGTGCACAACCAGGGCTTCGTGCCGCAACTGGTGGTGCGCGGATCCACCGCGCCGGTCCGCCTGCGCGCCGAACGCCCCGACCCCACGACATGACCGACGTTTCCCCACTTCCCGCTCCCGCCGATACGCTGATGTTCCAGGAGGCGCAGCAGACCGCCGACGTGGTCGCCGCGCAGTACCAGCGCAACGAGGCCACGATCCGCGCGCTGGCCGCGGATCTGCGCGCCAATCCGCCGCCGTTCGTGGTGACCTGCGCACGCGGCAGTTCCGATCACGCCGCGACCTACGCCAAGTACCTGTTCGAAACCCAGCTGGGTTTCGTCACCGCGTCGGCCTCGCCCTCGGTGGGCTCGGTGTACGAAGCGAAGCAGAAGCTCAGGGACGCGCTGTACATCGTCATCTCGCAGTCGGGCAAGAGTCCGGATCTGCTGCACAATGCGCGCGCCGCCGCCGAGGCCGGTGCGCGGGTGGTGGCAATCGTCAACGTCGAGGATTCGCCTTTGGCGGGACTGGCCGACACGGTGATCCCGCTGCACGCCGGTCCGGAGCGCAGCGTCGCGGCGACCAAGAGCTACCTGAGTTCGCTGGCGGCGATCCTGCAACTGGGCGCGTACTGGAAGGACGAGGCGACCCTGCGCGATGCGCTGCCGCTGCTGCCGGACGCGCTGCGGCAGGCGTGGGCGGCGGACTGGTCGCCGGTCACCGACGGCCTGGTGGATGCGCACAACCTGTTCGTGCTTGGCCGTGGCCTGGGCCTGGCCGCTGCGCAGGAAGCCGCGCTCAAGTTCAAGGAAACCTGCGGCCTGCACGCCGAAGCCTACAGCTCGGCCGAAGTGAAGCACGGTCCGATGGCACTGGTCGGTCCGGGCTTCCCGGTGCTGTGCTTCGCCCAGCCGGATGAAACCGGCGCCGGAACCCTGGCGCTGGCGCGCGAGTTCCGCGGCCGCGGCGCGCAGGTGTGGGTGGCTTCGGAGGAAGCCGATCCGACTGCCGGTCCCGGCGAGTCGCTGCCGCTGGTGCGCGCACCGCATCCGGCCTGCTCTCCGCTGCTGACCATCCAGAGCTACTACCGTGCAATCAACGCGCTGGCGCTGCGTCGCGGCTACAACCCCGACGTGCCGCCGCATCTGAACAAGGTCACCGAAACCGTATGAGCACCGCGCTTGTCCAGGGCCGCGTGCTGACCGCGCAGGGCTTCGCCGAGGGCGTGGCGGTGGTCATCGACGGCGGCGATATCGTTTCGATACTGCCGGAAGCGGATTTGCCCGCCGATTTGCCGCGCCACGATCTGCGCGGTGCATGGCTGGTGCCGGGCTTCATCGATGCCCAGGTCAACGGCGGCGGTGGCGTGCTGTTCAACAATACGCCGACGGTGGAGGCGATCCGCCGCATTGGCGAAGCGCACCGCCGGTTCGGTACCACCGGTTTCCTGCCGACCCTGATCAGCGATGATCTCGACGTGATGCGCGAAGCCGTCGCCGCGACCCGCCAGGCGATCGCCGAGGGGGTGCCCGGGGTGCTCGGCATCCACCTGGAAGGGCCGTACCTGGCCCCGGCGCGCAAGGGCACCCACGATGCGGGCAAGTTCCGCGTGCCGGACGCGGCGGAGATCGAGCTCGCCTCGTCGCTGGACAATGGCGTCACCCTGATCACGCTCGCGCCCGAACGCCTGCCGACCGAAACCATCCATGCGCTGGTGGCGCGCGGCGCGGTCGTCGCCGCCGGCCATACCGCCGGCAGCTACGAGGAAATCCGCGCCGGCCTGGCCGCGGGCATCCGCGGTTTCACCCATCTGTACAACGCGATGTCGCCGCTGCAGGGACGCGAGCCCGGCGCGGTCGGCGCTGCGCTGGAGGATCCCGACAGCTGGGTCGGCATCATCGCCGACGGCCACCACGTGCATCCGGGCAGCCTGCGGGTCGCGCTGGCGGCCAAGCCGCGCGGCAAGGTGTTCCTGGTGACCGACGCGATGCCGCCGGTGGGTTCCGACGATCCCAGCTACGAACTGTATGGCGAGACCATCACCGCAGTGGACGGCGTGGTCCGAAACGCGGCCGGTTCGCTTGCCGGTTCCGCGCTGGACATGGCGATGGCGGTGCGCAACGCGGTGAACCTGCTGGGACTGCCGTTGGCCGAAGCCGCGCGCATGGCCTCGACCTATCCGGCCGAGTTCCTCGGACTGTCCGCCACCCACGGCCGTATCGCCACCGGCTTCCGCGCGAACCTGGTCGCGCTGGACGATCGGTTGCAGGTGGCGGCGACCTGGATTGACGGCCAGCACGCCGCGCACGCGGGCTGATATCGCGGTCGCCGACGGAGCGCAGTGGAGATGAGCACGAAGGCGCCGCAGCGCTTCTCTTCGGTGGATGCATTGCGTGGCCTCACCGTCGCGGCGATGCTGCTGGTCAATGATCCTGGCGACTGGGGGCATGTGTATGCGCCGCTGATGCACGCCGAGTGGCATGGCTGCACGCCGACCGATCTGATCTTCCCGTTCTTCCTGTTCATCGTCGGCGTGTCGATTTCGCTGGGTGTCTCGCCGCGGCTGGAAGCCGGCGGCGAGCGCGGTGCCTTGCTGCGCGCGGTGCTCTGGCGCGGCACCAAGATCATCGCCATCGGCCTGCTGCTGCACCTGCTGGCGTTCTGGTGGCTCGACAAGCCGTGGTTCCGGCCCTGGGGCGTGTTGCAGCGGATCGGCCTGTGTTTCATCGCCGCCGGCGCGATGGCGCTGTACCTGCGTCCGCGCGGACAATGGATGGTTGCGGCGTTCCTGTTGCTGGGTTACTGGGCGCTGCTGGCGATGGGCGGCAGCTACGCGCCGCTGGACAACCTGGCCAGCCGCGTCGATACCGCGTTGTTCGGATCGTTGCTCTACCAGTTCGATCCGGCTACCGGGCGAGGCCACGATCCCGAAGGACTGCTCAGCACGTTGCCAGTCATCGCCACGACCCTGCTGGGCGTGCGCGCCGGCGACTGGCTGCGGCGCCAGCGGGTCGGGCGGCTGCTGCCGGCGGCCGCGCTGGCGCTGGCGGTCGGCGGACTGTGGTCGCTGTGGCTGCCGTTGAACAAGAACCTGTGGACGTCCTCCTACGTGGTGTGGACGGCGGGCTGGGCGCTGCTGGCGCTCTGGGGCGCGCACGTGCTGATCGATCGGAAGGGCCTGCGCCCCTGGGGACGCAGTTTCGGCGTCAATGCGATTGCCGCCTATGCCGGCTCCGCGATCATGGTCTATGCGTTCTCCGCGCTGGGCTGGATGCAGGCGATCTACCGGCACGGTTTCGCCGACTGGATGACACCCCGGTTCGGCCCGTACCTACCTTCGCTGGCCTTCGCCGTGGCGTTTGTCCTGGTCTGGTGGGCGATCGTCCGGCTGATGGATCACCGGCGCTGGTACCTGAAGGTCTGAGGCCACGACGCGGGACGCGCATCGGATCACGACTTCCTTCGCCTGACCGGAGTAAAAGGGGGCATCCCCGACCGGAATCCGGCCATGAACCTGTCCGCCTGGAGCGTCACCTGCCTGACCCTGTCGTTGATCGCCTGCGATGGCAATGCGGTCGCGGTGACCGCGCCCGACGATGACCGGAACGAACCCGCGTCGACACCACTCGTGCTCGCGGGCCATGTGCCGTCCCCGCCGATCGCGGCCGCCGCCCAGGCCGCGCCGGCACCGCAGGTGACCGGCGGGACGCAGCCAGCATTGCGGATTCCCGATCCGCCCTTCGTCAGCACCGAGGTCGCGCGCTTCGACCAGCCGTGGGCGATGACCTTCCTGCCGGATGGGCGCCTGCTGGTGACCGAGAAGCCCGGCCGCCTGCGCCTGTTGAATCCCGCCACCGGGCAAAGTGGCGAGATCAGCGGGGTGCCCACCGTGGCCTATGGCGGCCAGGGTGGCTTTGGCGATGTGATCCTGCATCCGCGATTCGCCGACAACGGGATGATCTACGTGAGCTATGCGGAGCAGGGCGCCAACAGCACGCGCGGCGCGGCGGTGGCGCGGGCGCGCCTGGTGATCGATGCCGGCGCCAACACCGGACGGCTGGAAGGATTGCAGGTGATCTGGCGGCAGGTACCCAAGGTCACCGGCGACGCCCACTACAGCCACCGCATGCTGTTCGATGCGCAGGGCAAGCTGTGGATCAGTTCCGGCGAGCGCCAGAAGGCTTCGCCCGCGCAGGACATGCAGAGCAATCTCGGCAAGATCATCCGGCTCAATGACGATGGCAGCGTGCCGCCCGACAATCCCTTCGCCAACCAGGGCGGGGTAGCGGCGCAGGTCTGGTCACTTGGACACCGCAATGTACTGGGATTGGCGTTCGATCCGTCGGGCAGGCTGTGGGCGCACGAAATGGGACCGGCTGGCGGCGACGAACTGAACCTGATCGAGCGCGGCTCCAACTATGGCTGGCCGATCGTTTCCAACGGCGACAATTACGATGGCAGCCCGATTCCGGATCATCCGACCCGACCCGAATTCAACGCGCCGGAGATTTCATGGACGCCGGTGATCGCGCCGGCCGGGTTCATCATCTACCAGGCGGATCTGTTTCCGTACTTCCGTGGGCGTGGTTTCATCGGCGGTCTCGCGTCGCAGGCGTTGATCCAGGTGGAGTTCGGTGACACTCCGCGCGAAGTGAAGCGCTATCCGATGGGACGTCGCATTCGCGAAGTCGAACAGGGGCCCGACGGCGCGATCTGGTTGCTGGAAGACGGAGCGGATGCGCGCCTGCTGAAGCTCACGCCCAATCGCGGCTGACGTCCGCCGGCGAACACCGGCGGACGCGCCTCAAGGCAAATCAGTCGACGACCACCAGACGCACGTCGATGTTGCCGCGGGTGGCATTGGAGTACGGGCACACCTGGTGCGCCTGTTGCACCAGCGCCTCGGCCTCCTCGCGGGGCAGCCCCGGCAGGTGGATGCGCAGTTCGGCCTCGATGCCGAAACCACCCGGAATCTGGCCGATGCCGACGCTGCCGTCGATGCGGGTCTCGGCCGGCAGCTTGGCCTTGGCCTGACCGGCGACGAACTTCAGCGCGCCGAGGAAGCAGGCTGAATAGCCGGCGGCGAACAGCTGTTCCGGATTGGTACCGTCACCACCCGCGCCACCGAGTTCGCGCGGGGTGGTGAGCTTCACGTCCAGCACGTTGTCCGAGGACACGGCGCGGCCGTCGCGGCCGCCGGTGGCGGTGGCGTGGGCGGTATAGAGGACTTTCTCGATCGACATGGGAGTCTCCGTGGAGGAAAGTGGCGGCGGAGCCGGGCGCCACGACCGGTAATTTGTTTGCTATTTAGTAGCGTACTATTTACATGGGAAAGAAAAAGCGACTCATGCATTTGCTCCCAGATTGTCACGCAGGGCTTCCAACTGGGACTTCAGCCCCGTGACTTCGCGGGGATTGCAGCCGGATGCGCATAGCAGCGCCTCCGGAATACTTCGAGCCTTCTGTTTCAACGCGCGGCCCTGCGCGGTGAGGCTGATGATGACCTGGCGCTCGTCCTCGCGTGCGCGCTCCCGGACGATCAGGCCACCAGCCTCCAGCCGCTTGAGCAGGGGAGTCAGGGTCGCCGAATCCAGGAACAGGCGTTCGCCGATCTGCGAGACGGTCAGCGCGTCGCCTTCCCACAGGACCAGCATCACCAGGTATTGCGGGTAGGTCAGGCCCAACTTGCCCAGCAACTGCCGGTACACCTTGTTGAGCGCCAACTGTGCCGAATAGAGCGCGAAGCACAGCTGGTTGTCCAGCGCCAACGGATTGGCGGGAGACGCTTTGGCGGTGGCGGTCGGCTTGCTCATGGCCGTGCAATTTACATAGTGCGCTATTTAATTGCAAGCATCTCATGGAACGCTGCGTCGCAGCCCCCGGGGGGGATCAGGTCCCGGCGGGCGCGATGGGCTGGCGTGCGGCGGCAATCGCGTGGATACGGGCGCGTCTCAGTTCCTCGCCGATCCGGGGTCCGCTGAGACCCGCGGCGGCGAACTCGCGGGCATTCACCGCCATCGCGGCCGCGAGCAGGCGCACCAGCGCCGGCCCCTGTGGATAGTCCGTGTCCTCGTTGCCGAGCCGGCCGCGCTTGTCGGCCTCGCAAACCAGCGCCAGCCTCGCGATGCGTTCGGGCCGGCGGAACGCATCGCAGCGCGACAGAAGTTCGAAGACGGTGGCGTCGCGCAGTTCGTCCAGGCGATGCACGTTGAGATGCTCGCGGCAGGCAATCACTGCCAGGTCGCGATGTTCCAGCGGAACCTTCAACCGTTCGCACAATGCCAGCACCGGCGCGACCCCGCGTTGTTCGTGCATGACGTGGCGCGGCAGCTCTTGCTCCGGCGTGAGCGCCTTGCCCAGGTCGTGGCAGAGCGCGGCGAAGCCGACCAGATCGTCACCCGGCGCCAGTCTCGCGGCCATGTCGCTGACCATCTGCTGGTGCACACCGGTATCGATTTCGGGATGGTATTCGGCGCGCTGCGGCACGCCGTACAGTGCGTCCACCTCGGGCAACACGCTGGCCAGCGCGCCGGCTTCGTGCAGGGTGCGCAGGAAGGCGGAGGGACGCGCGCAGGCCAATGCGCGGCGCAGTTCCTGCCAGACCCGTTCCGGTACCAGTGTGTCGAGCTCGCCACTGGCCGCCATCTCCCGCATCAGCGCCATCGTTTCCGGCGCGATCGTGAAGCCCAGCGGCGCCAGCCGGGCCATGAAGCGGGCCGCGCGCAGTACCCGCAGGGGATCCTCGACGAAGGCCGGGCCCACATGCCGCAGCAGGCGTGCGTCCAGATCCTTCGCGCCACCGCAGGGATCGACGATGCGGCCGTCCTCATCCTCGGCAATGGCGTTGATGGTGAAATCGCGCCGCTGCAGATCCTCTTCCAGGGTGACCGAGGGATCGGCATCGACCTCGAACCCCCGATACCCGCGTCCGCGCTTGCGCTCGGTCCGCGCCAGCGCGTATTCCTCGCCACTGTCCGGATGCAGGAACACCGGGAAATCCTGGCCCACCTGCTTGTAGCCCAGCGCCAGCATCTGCGCGGGCGTGGCGCCGACCACCACATGGTCGCGGTCGCCGGCCTCGAGGCCCAGCAACCGATCACGCACCGCGCCGCCGACGAGATAGGTCTTCATGCGCGCATGATGCCGGATAGTGGCGGGAGGATCAGCTCTTCGGCATGCGCGCATCCGGGCAGGCGAACTCGCGGCGCCTGCCGTCGAGCTTGCCGAGCATGCGATCGCTGACCGGCAGGGCATTGCCGTTGAGGCGCCAGTCGTAGATCACGCTGAAGGCGAGGATACGGGCGACGTATTCGCGGGTTTCCTTGTAGCTGATGGTCTCGATCCAGATATCCGGATCGTAGCCGGGTCGCTGCGACTGCCAGCGCGCGGTCGGGGTGGGACCGGCGTTGTAGGCGGCGATGGCGACATAGGGAACGCCGTACTTGTTTTCCATTTCGCGCAGGTAGGCGGTGCCCAGCGCGATGTTGGTGTCCGAATCGTACAGGCTGGCGGCGCCGCCCCAGGGCAGGCCCAGGCGCTTGGCGGTGGCCGCGCCGGTGGCGGGCACGACCTGCATCAGGCCCATCGCGTTGGCGCCGGAGCGGGCGCGCGGATTGAACACGCTCTCGGCGCGGATCTCGGCGGCCACCCAGGCCGGGTCCAGCGCATGGCGGGCGGATTCGCGACGGATGGTCTCGCCGTGGTGCAGCGGGAAGCGCAACTGGTACAGGCGCTGTTCGTCCGGACGCTTGCCCAGCGAGAACACCGCGCGATCGAACCAGCCGTTGTCCTGCGCCACTTCCACCGCGATGCGACGCTGGGTGTCGTCGAAACGCGACAGCGCGCTGTTCCATTCGGCGACCGCCCAGCCGGAACGCTCCAGCTTCCACAGTTCCATCGCGCGGACGATGGCGGGATCGCGGGCGATTGCGTCCTTGGCCGCCTTGCCGTCGTTGGGAATCCACGGGCACAGCGCGTAGGGCTGCTTGAGCCGGTCCGCGGCGAGGAAGCCGTGGAAGGTCGGCGCGCGCGCGGCCTCGCGCAGCAAGGGCTGCGCGGCGGCGGCGTCACCGGTCTTCTCGGCCATGCGTGCCTCGAAATAGCGCCAGCGCGAGTCCTCGCGCTGCTTGGCCGGCATCTTGCGCAGCGCGACCAGCGCGGCGCGCCAGTCGCCACGCGCCATCGCCTCGCGTACGCGCCATTCGTGCAGGCGTTCGTCGTAGGCCGACTCGGGAACGGCATTGAGGCGGCGCGCCGAATCCGGCTCATAGGACGCCACCGTCCACAGGGCGATCTGGTAGAGCACGCGGCCGCGATCGGCTTCAGTCATGCCCAGCGCACTGGCGTATTGGGGCAGTTGGGTCTCGGCGGCGCCGGGGTCGCGGCTGGCCAGCCGCGCCAGGCCATAGCTGGCCATGCGCCGGCTGCGATCGGTCTTCGGCCAGTTCAAGGCGCGCGCGTGCACGGCGTCGATGAAGGCGGCGTAGTCGTTGGCCAGCACGGCTTCGTCTCCCGGCAGGCCGCGCGCGGCAGTGCGCATCACCGCGGTCTGGCTCTCGGCGGCGGCCGCGTCGATGCGCTCCCAGCGCAGCGCGGGTGGCAGGCCGCCCTTGTTGGCGAGGATCGCGAACACCGGATCGCAACCGTCCGGCAGCGATTTGGCCGCGCCGCGCCACAACGCCTGCGCGTCCTTGACCCACTGCGCGTCGGCGCGGCCGGTGGCCTGGCGCGCATCCAGCTCGGCGCAGCGCAGGGTGGTGTTTTCGGTGGGCTTCCATGCGCCGAGGAACGTCGGCCAGTCCTGCCGGCGGGCCAGCGACGCCAGCCACAGGGCGCGGAAGTTCTCCGCCACCGCCTGGCCTTCGTAGCGCTTGAGGAAACCCTGCGCCTGCGAGGTGGGCAGTTTGTCGACGTCGCGGCGCAGCGAGGCCAGTTCGACCCAGCCATAGATCGGGTGCGAGGCCAGGCTTGCATACTGCGCGGCGTTGAACTGCCCACGCTCGGCGGCTTCCAGCGCCGCGCGCAATTGTGGCCGTTGCGCATCCAGGTTCTGCGCGTGGACGGCGGCCAGGGGCAGGAGCGCGAGCGCCGCAGCGAGTACGATGAGTGGGGTGGGACGGTTCATGGCCGGAATATACCGGAGCCGGCTGAACGGTCGCGTGCGTGCTTGATGGAAGGAGATTGCGTTTGGAGCATTTCTGGATTTTCCCGTTGCTGGGCGTGGTTGCCGGGGTGCTGGCCGGCCTGCTCGGCATCGGCGGCGGGCTGGTGTTGGTGGCCGCACTGGTATGGGTGCTGCCGCTGTTCGGCATCCCGAAGGAAGCGGCCATGCACGCGGCGCTGGCCAGTTCGCTGGCGAGCATCGTGCTGACCGCGACCTCCTCCGCGTACGCGCATCACCGGCGCGGCAGCGTGATGTGGCCGACGGTGGCCTGGATGGTGCCGGGACTGCTGCTGGGTGGCTGGCTCGGCAGCGGGCTGGCGGTGTATCTGGACGACAACGTGCTGCGCTGGGTGGTGGCGATCTACTGCCTGATCGCCGGTGCGCAGATGGCGTTCGGGAAAACACGCAACGGTGCCGGCGCGGCGGGGCCCGCGCCACCGCCGCGCGGTTGGCCGATGACCGCGGTCGGCACCGGCATCGGCGCGGTGTCGGCGGTGGTCGGTATCGGTGGCGGCAGCATGACCGTGCCGGTGCTGGTCTGGCATGGTATCGCGCCGGTCCGCGCGGTGGGCACGTCGAGCGCCTGCGGCGTGGCGATCGCGATCGGCAGCGCGCTGGGCTATGCATTGCATGCCCCTCCCGGCGCCCTGCCGGCACACGCGGTGGGCTATGTCTACCTGCCGGCGGCAATCGGCGTGGCGGTGGCGTCGGTACTGGCCGCGCCGTGGGGCACCCGGCTCGCGCACGCCATCGGCGGCACCGCGCTGAAGCGGGTGTTCGCGATCTTCATGGTGGTGATGGGGATCAGCATCCTGGTCGCGGGCTGACCGCGGCCGGGAATCCGTTGCTCAGCGCAGGGCTTCGGCGGGCACGTCGATGCTCATCGCCAGGGCGAGATGATCCGAATTGGCGGCGGGCATCGCGCGCGCGCCGTCGGCGACCAGCGCTTCGCTGATCAGGATGTGATCGATGGCGCGCTGCGGGCGCCAGCTGGGAAAGGTCGGAATCCGGTGCTGCGGCGGACGCAGCCGGGTGTTCCGGTACAGCACGTCCATTTCCGGTGTGTCGGGCATGCAGTTGAAGTCGCCCATCAGCACGGCGTGCGGATGATCCGACAGCAGTTCGGCGATGAATGACAACTGCGCGCGTCGCGAGTTGGCGCCCAGCGACAGGTGCGCGACGGCGACGGTGAGGCCTTCGTCGCCATCGCCGAACCGCGCCACCAGCACGCCGCGGCCGCTGATGCGGCCGGGCAGCGCATGGTCGCTGACCTCCACCGGTTCCAGCCGGCTCAACAGGCCGTTGGCGCTGGATGCCACCCGCCCGACGTTGCGGTTGGGCTGGTGGGTCCAGTAGTCGAAGCCCGCGCGCTCGGCCAGATAGTGGGTCTGATTGGTGAATCCCGAACGCAGGCTCCCCGGATCCGCCTCCTGCAGGCCGACGATGTCGTGTTCGCCGGCGAGCTGCGCGATGGCGTCCAGGCTGCCCCGCTTGTTGCCGGCAGGCAGCGCGTGTGACCAGCTGCGGGTCACATAGTCGCTGTAGCGGCGGGTGCTGGAGCCGGCCTGGATGTTGGCGCTGAGCACCCGCAACCGGCGCTTGCCGGGCATCGTCGTCATGGTGGGGGGCGGGGGAACCTGGGGGTGCGGCTTACTTGGCGGCGCGTTCCTGCGCGATCAAGTGATCGGTGATGCGCAGCATGTCCTCGAAGCTGCGGCCCTTCACCTTGTACTTGCCGTTGACGACCAGGCTGGGCGTGCTGTTGACGCCGGACTGGATCGCGAACTGCTTGGCGCGGTTGACCTTGGCATTGATGCCGAAGCTGTTCATCAGGCCCAGGAATTCCTTGGCGTTGACGCCGTAACCGGCATAGAACTCGGCGACCTTGGCCGGGTCCGGCTTCCTGCCCTCGCCCGGCAGACTGCGCTCGGCGTGGATCTTGGCGAACACCGTGTCATGGGTGCGTTCGACCAGGCCCTTGCTCTCGGCGGCGTAGTAGGCCTGCGCGTACGGCAGCCATTCCGGACCGAAGGCGACCGGGACGTAGGTCAGGCGGACGTCGGCCGGCAGCGTCTTGCGCCACGGCATGATCTGGGTCTGGAAGCTTGCGCAGGCCGGGCAGACATAGCCGAACACTTCCACCACTTCGATCTTGCCGTTGAGCGGCGCGTAGGGCTGGCCGTTCGGAATCAGCTCGTAGTCGACGCCGGCGACCGGCGCGGGACCGGACGGCGCGACCGGCGCGGGCGCATTGGCCGGCGCCGGGGTGTCGGTGGCGGCCGGCGCGGCACCTTC
>NZ_JADHDV010000060.1 GCF_016820515.1 Pseudoxanthomonas beigongshangi
CGGGTTCGAGTCCCGTCCACTCCGCCACGAACATGAAAAACCCCTGAGAAGTCAGGGGTTTTTTGTTGCCTGTCGGTCGCGCGAAAGATGGCGATGGTGGTTGCTTCCAGCGTCCGGAGCGATGCGGATGTCGCGTAGCGCCCGCGGACCAACGCGTCGTCGTGGATGGCGCCTCGCTTGAATTTCCGTCAGTCCGGCGCGGACGATGTGCGGTACTCGTGACCCTGAAGGTCGATGTAAAACTCATCCCCATCGAGACGCACGCGCGCAAGGCCATCGCGGAAACGGAATTCCGAGTCATAGCGGAACGGGATGACCCGTTGTCCGCGCGTATCGAGAGCTCCCCATTGCTTTTGCCCGTTGCTGGCGGCGATCAGACTCTCTCCCCAAGGCGAAACCTCGCTCAGGCCGCAATGGAGTTCCGCCCCCGCGTGATCGAGGAGGCAGCGGGTGTCGTCGTCCCGTCGCACGACCAGCAGGCGGAGCGGCAGTTCGGGAGAGGTATATTTCAGGTACTTGAAGCTTGGCCGATCCGCAGTCACGACTTCCACGTTGCGCGCCGCATCCAGGATGCCCCAGCCGCCGCCGACGCGATGAACCACGAAAAAATTGTCGTATTGATATCGGAGATCGTCATAGATGCCGAACGGGACCATTTGCCGGCCATCGGTACCGAGCACACCGACGCTCTTGCGGTCCGGGGCGCGTACCACGCGAAGCTCCCGGGAATCCGACGACGGCTCCCGGAAACGGCTGGACGCCACGTCGTAGCGATCCGGATAGTCACCGCCGCAGGGGCGTGTGTGGCCGTCCGGAGAGATGAGATAACACTTCCGGCTTCCCGTGGAATGAAACGGATTCAAATCGATGAATCCGCTTCGGGTGGACGGTTTGACGATGGCGCCCCAGGCCACGCCGTCCCTGAATGGCCTGGCTTCGGTGAAACGCGGATGCACGATCCAACGGCCCCGGAGATCGATATAGCCCCATTTCCCGCCCGATTTCACCGCGGCCCGGTCTTCGGTGAACGGCTGCGCATCCTCGAAGGTTTTCGAGAACGGGGTCTGCCCATGAGCATCGACAAAACCGAACCGGCCGTCGGCATGGAGATAGGGGATGAAGGAAGTCGCGGCGTTCACCGGATGTCCGGACTCGGCGGCGCCATCAGCGGAGTGACCGGAGGCGATCATCGAGATGGGCAGGAGTAGCCAGGTGAGGAGCCGAAGCAGGCGGGAGGGCGGCATGACACAAGAGCAATGGCAGTGCGAACAGAGGTCGATTCTATCGGGATGACTCCGGGGCCCGTTTGCATTGTTCGTTCTCAAGATCGACGAATGACGGTCGCTCGTGTCGAGGAATCTCTTGCCCATGCGGGAAGAAAGGGCGGCGAGCGAATCCGCCCGATGCGGTTGCGGCCGGAAAGCATCTGGCACGGCCATAGGGGACCGATTTATGGAAGCGAATGCTCTGCGCGGCTGCTGCCGCGTGGCTGCCGTGGGGCGGGCGCGGGCGCAGCAGGTCGTCGAGAGGGAGGGAGGTGCGCCACGGTGGACGAGTCCCGGCGGGACAGGGAACAACCCGCTCCGAACGAAACAGGTCTGGCCGACCTTTCACCGGGAAGGGGGCGGCAGGGATGACGCACGCCGGGGCCCCGGCGATCGCCGCTGCCCGGTCATTCCGGCCAGGCCGCCGGAGGCGCGGCGGAAGCAAGCGACGGGCCCCCGTGGCCCCCTGGTTACCGCGGGCAGGGAGAGGTGCGGTTCCCTGCGCACGGTGCCGACAGGGGACCGAACCTGAAAAATCTGTTCGACCGGTCTGGCACAATTTCCGGAAGCCCCGTACAATGGTCGACTCAGCGCGGAGTGGTAGTTCAGTCGGTTAGA
>NZ_JADHDV010000061.1 GCF_016820515.1 Pseudoxanthomonas beigongshangi
GATGGCCGACAGGCTCGCCTTGGTGGCCCGCATCGCTTCGGTGATGACCGCCTTCTCACCCGGCAGGTCTTCCATGTCCACCGATAGATCACCGACGGCGTACTGCCGCATCACCTCGACCGCACGCATCTTCACCTTGATGTGTTCGCCGATAAGCGCGTTGGTCTCGCGCGCCATCCGGCCGTACTCGCCGGGGAACGCGGACTCGTCCATGCGATAGCTGATCGTGCCTTCCTGGTGGCGTCGGGTCATTTCGCCCAGCGCGGCGATCAGCGCATGGATCTGGGATTGCATGCGCAGCATCGCGCCCTGCAGCTGTCCCAACTCGTCATCGCGATCCTGGGCAATGCGGTTGTCCAGCCGGCCTTCGGCGATGGCATCGGAAATGCGCACGGCCTCGGCCAGTGGCTTGAGGATCTGACGGCGCATCAGTACGAACAACGCACCGCACAGCACGCTGGCGGCGATCAGCCCGACCACCATGATGGTCAACAGCAGCGAGTGGGCCTGCTGCATCAGCAGCGAGCGCGGCACCATCACGCCCAGGGCAAAGCGCTGCGCGGCCTGTCCGATCTGCAGCGGCACATAGGCTTCCACCAGATCCTCATCCAGGGTCGCATCCCGGCTTTCGCGGAAGACGGACTGCCCCTTGGCGATGCTGGACAGCACGGCACGGGTGCCGGCGTCTTCCAGCTTGCGCCCGACCTTGGCCGGATCCGGATCGGCGACCACGGTACCGGCCGGCGACAGCAGGCGGACATGGCCTTCGCCCATCGGCCGCAACCTGGCGATGGATTTCTGCAGGGACTCCAGTGCGAAATCGACGGTCATCGCGCCGATAAACCTGTCGTTCTCCACAATCGGCGTGGCCAGCGTGGTCATCAATATCTTGCGACCGCCGATCTCGTACTCGTAGGGCTCCAGCACCACCGGCTGCTTGAGCTTGCGTGGCAGCAGGTACCAGTCGCCATTGCCGGGGACTTCATAGTCGCGCAGCGCTTCCTGCATCGGCTGGCCGTCGCTCCAGGCCCAGTAGCTCATGAACCGGCCGGTGGCGTCGTGGCCTTCTGTGGTGACGTTCTCCGCGTCCTTGCCGTCGAACGCATCCGGTTCCCAGATGGTGCCCACGCCGACCCATTCGGGATGGGTGACCAGTTGCTGGCGGATGATGGCGCTGGCGGTGCCGCGATCCAGGCCGGCATGCGCCCGCTGGCTGAGGAAACTGTCGCGGAGCGTTTCATTGGTGGAGAACGCGCGCTCCAGATCTCCGGAAATGCGTTCCGCCTCCGCTTGCGCGAGGTTCTGCATGCTGGTTTGCGCACTGTCCAGGAGCGCATTGCTGCTGCGGATGTAGGTGATCAGGGCGGTGACGCCGAAGGCGAGCGCGGCGATCAGGGCCGTGCCGGACATCAGGCGGGTGGCGACGCTGCTGCTTGCGAAGTTCCGGAGTGAGCGGGTCATGAAAAAGGCCGGTAGCGAGGACGGGAGAATCACCAGGCCGGTGGGGGAGCGGTCTGCAATGCACTGCATCGGCCGGGCGATGCAGGGCTTTAGGCGTAATCGTGCTTTTGCGGAAGGTTGCGTGCCTGGAGATGCGTGAGGGAGGGAGAGAGAGCAAATCCCCCTCAATCCCCCTTCTTCGAAGGGGGAGGCAAAAGCAGGTCGTCCGCGGAGTTGACAGCTCCCTTGACCCGCCATTCGGCGGTTGAAGGCGCAAAAAGGGGCGAGCGTCTGCGAAGCAGGGGATTTGCTTTTGGCGCGAAGAGCCAATCCCCCTCAATCCCCCTTCTGCGAAGGGGGAGGCAACAGCGGGTCGTCCGTGGAGTGGATAGCCCCCTTGATCCGCCATTCGGCGGTTGAAGGCAAAAAAG
>NZ_JADHDV010000062.1 GCF_016820515.1 Pseudoxanthomonas beigongshangi
CGCCACCGTCGGCATGGCGCTGTGCCCGGAAGACGCCACCACCGTCACCGGCCTGCTGCAATGCGCGGAGACCGCGGTCGGCCAGGCCAAGCACGAGGGCCTGAACCTGGTCCGCCGCTATGCCCGCGACGCCGCCATCAGCATCCGCAGCGACAGCATCATCGCGCGCCAGATCGTCAACGCGATCGACAACAACGAGTTCCGCCTGCACTACCAGCCGCAGATCAACGCCCACGACGGCCGCGTGGTCGGCATGGAAGCGCTGCTGCGCTGGCATTCGCCGGCACTGGGCGTGCTGGTCCCCGAGCGCTTCATGCACGTGGCCGAAAAGCTCGGGGTGATCGTGCAGATCGGCGACTGGGTGCTGCGCGAGGCGTTCCGGCAGGCACGGGTCTGGCGCGATTGGGGCTTCGACGACTTCGAGATCGCGATCAACGTCTCCACCCTGCAGCTGCTGCGCCCCAACTTCGTCATGGAAGTGCTGGAGGCGATGCAGGTCGCCGGCATCCCGGCGCAGATGGTGGTGCTGGAAGTACGCCAGAACGCGCTGGCCAAGGATACCCATCTGGTCCATCGCACCCTCGCCAGCCTGCACCGCGAAGGCGTGCGCCTGACCCTGGACGACTTCGGCATGGGCGATTCCAACCTGGATTCGCTGGTGCGCTTCGCGGTCGACAAGATCAAGATCGATCGCAGCTTCGTGAAGGGCGTGCCGGCCAGCAACCGCGAGGTCGCCATCACCTGCGCGATCATCGCGATGGGCCACCAGCTGGGCATGAAGGTGATCGCGCACGGCGTGGAAACCGACATCCAGCTGGGTTTCCTGCGCCGCAACCATTGCGACATGTTCCAGGGCCACCTGTTCGGCGAACCGATGTCGGCCGAGGATGCCGGCGCGGTGCTGCGCCGGCGCTACCTTCGCGCCGACGCCTTCGCCGCCACCAAGCCGGATCGCACCCTGCTGCTGCTCGATGACGAAGAGAACATCCTGCGTTCGCTGGTGCGCCTGTTCCGCCGCGACGGCTACCGCATTCTGGCCGCCTCCAGCGTCAACGACGCCTTCGAGCTGCTGGCCACCAACGACGTGCAGGTGATCCTGTCCGACCAGCGCATGTCCGACATGAGCGGCACCGAGTTCCTCGGCCGCGTGCGCGTGCTGTACCCGGACACCGTGCGCCTGGTGCTGTCCGGCTACACCGATCTGGCCACCGTCACCGAAGCGATCAACCGCGGCGAAATCTACCGCTTCCTGACCAAGCCCTGGAACGACGACGACCTGCGCGAACACATCCGCCAGGCCTTCACCGCCTACGAGAACCAGCCTCACCACCGCGTGGTTGGCTGATTGCCTCGGTTCGGGGAGCAGCGGAGCAAGCTCCGCTCTAC
>NZ_JADHDV010000063.1 GCF_016820515.1 Pseudoxanthomonas beigongshangi
TTACTTGATGATCTTGGCCACGACGCCGGCACCGACGGTACGACCGCCTTCGCGAATGGCGAAACGCAGACCTTCGTCCATCGCCACCGGGTTGATGAGCTGCACGGTCATCTTGATGTTGTCGCCCGGCATCACCATCTCGGTGCCTTCCGGCAGCGTCACCGCACCGGTGATGTCCGTGGTCCGGAAGTAGAACTGCGGGCGATAACCCTTGAAGAACGGCGTGTGACGGCCACCCTCGTCCTTCGACAGCACGTACACCTCGGCCTCGAACTCGGTGTGCGGGGTGATGGAACCCGGCTTGGCCAGCACCTGGCCACGCTCCACGTCGTCACGCTTGGTGCCGCGCAGCAGCAGGCCCGCGTTGTCACCCGCCTGGCCCTGGTCCAGCAGCTTGCGGAACATTTCCACGCCCGTGACCGTGGTCTTCTGGGTCGGACGGATACCGACGATTTCGATTTCGTCGCCCACCTTGATGATGCCGCGCTCGATACGACCGGTCACCACCGTGCCACGGCCTGAAATCGAGAACACGTCTTCCACCGGCATCAGGAACGGCTTGTCCACGTCACGCTGCGGCTCCGGAATGAACGTGTCCAGCGCTTCCACCAGCTTCAGGATGGCCGGCACGCCAATCTCCGACTGGTCGCCTTCCAGCGCCAGGCGCGCCGAACCGTGGATGATGGGGGTGTCGTCGCCCGGGAACTCGTACTTGGTCAGCAGCTCGCGAACTTCCATTTCCACCAGTTCCAGCAGCTCGGCGTCGTCCACCATGTCCGCCTTGTTCAGGAACACCACGATGTACGGCACGCCCACCTGGCGCGACAGCAGGATGTGCTCGCGCGTCTGCGGCATCGGGCCGTCCGCGGCCGAGCACACCAGAATCGCGCCGTCCATCTGCGCCGCACCGGTAATCATGTTCTTCACGTAGTCCGCGTGACCCGGGCAATCCACGTGCGCGTAGTGGCGCGTCGGGCTTTCGTATTCCACGTGCGCCGTCGAAATCGTGATGCCGCGAGCCTTCTCTTCCGGCGCCGCGTCAATCGCGTCGTACGCCTTGAACTCGCCGCCAAAGCGCTCGGCACCCACCTTCGTCAGCGCCGCCGTCAGCGTCGTCTTGCCGTGGTCAACGTGACCAATCGTGCCCACGTTCACGTGCGGCTTGGTGCG
>NZ_JADHDV010000064.1 GCF_016820515.1 Pseudoxanthomonas beigongshangi
GCTGACTTCCAAGCCGTGCTCGCGGCAGAAGCGGCGCCAGTCATCGCTGCCGTATTGCACGCCCTGGTCGGAGTGGATGACGACCTCCGAAGTGGGGCGCCGCCGCCAGATGGCCATCAACAGTGCGTCCATCGCCAGTTCGCGCGCCAAGCTGGATTTCATCGACCAACCAATGACCGCGCGCGAGTAGAGGTCGATCACCACGGCCAAGTACAACCAACCTTCGGCGGTGCGCAGGTAAGTGATGTCGGTGACCCAGGCAAGGTCGGGTTGCTTGACCGTGAACTGTCGTTGCAAGCGATTGGGCGCCACCACTGCAGGCTTACCGCCCTTGTATCTGCGACGCAGCGGAGAGCGCACCGAACGCAGTCCCTTCTGTCGCATCAATCGCTCCACCCGCTTGCGGCCAATACGTTCGCCGGCCTCGGTCAGATCGCGGTGCACATTACGACTGCCATACACGCCACCGGAGGCCAGGTAAGACTCCTCGATGTACGCCAACAGGCGCGCATCCTCTTTGGCACGTGCCGACTGCGGACACTTCAGCCATGCGTAGTAGCCGCTGCGCTCCACCTTGAGCACCCGGCACAT
>NZ_JADHDV010000065.1 GCF_016820515.1 Pseudoxanthomonas beigongshangi
CCACCGCCGCTGACGCTGCTGCCACCGCCGCCACCGACGCCACTGCCGCTGGCACCGCCGCTGCTGCCGACGCTGCTGCCGACGCCGCTGGCCAGGCTTCCGACGCCGCCGGCCAGGCTGCCGACGCTGCCAAGGACGCTGCTGCTCCGGCCGAAGAAAAGAAGTAATCACTTCTTAGCTTCATAGCGTTAAAATTGAAAAAGCCGCCGGTTGATTGGCGGCTTTTTCTGTACCCGGGCCCGGGCACTGGCGCCGCTGTCCCAGCGGGCAAGGACGCTCACCCGTTTTGCTCTCAACCAAAACCTCACTGGGGATCCAAATGAAGACCAAGTTCTACATCCTGCTGGCCGCCGCCGTTCTGGCCCTGAGCGCCTGCAACAAGAGCGAAACCACCGACGCCGCCGCGACCGACGCCGCTGCCGCCGCCGACCAGGCTGCCACCGCCGCCGGCGACGCCGCCACCGCCGCTGGTGACGCCG
>NZ_JADHDV010000066.1 GCF_016820515.1 Pseudoxanthomonas beigongshangi
CGCCCCGCCGGCACCGGCCTCGGTCGTGCAGCCACCCACGGTTGCCAAGCCGATGGCCATGCCCCGTCGCGCCCCGGCCGAACGCGTGGCCACGCGCGAAGCCATCCCGCCCGCCAGACGGCAGGCTCCCGCTCCGCAAGCCGCGGCCGAGCCGGCATCCGTACCCGCCGTCGAATACGGCCGCCCGCTGGCCGCGCCGCCCGCGCCATCCCCGCCTGTCGCCGCGACAGCCCGCGCCGATGCCACCACCCTGGACAGCGTCGCCATGCCACCTGCGTCCGTGCAGGCCTATGGAAATGCCAGCAGCGCCGACCGCCCGGGCTTCGTCGCCGATCCGGAAACCACCGCGGCGATTGCCGCCAGTCGCGAAAAGGCGCGCGCCGAACAGGCCCGCGATGCCGCCGACGCGGCCGAGGCCGCCCG
>NZ_JADHDV010000067.1 GCF_016820515.1 Pseudoxanthomonas beigongshangi
TGGTACGCCCCCGATTCCGTAGACACCTGATAGTGTCTTTTGAGGATCGGAGGATCTATGGCGAGCAAGCGATTCACAGACGAGTTCAAGGCCGAGGCGGTCAAGCAGGTCAGCGAGCGTGGTTACCCCGTCACTGAAGTTGCCGATCGGCTTGGCGTGTCATCGCACAGCCTCTACGGTTGGCTGCGCGAGCGCGGGATCAGCCGCGAAGTACGCAAGGCCAAGAAGAGCGTTGACCTAGTCCAGGAGAACGCCCGGCTGCGTGCCGAGTTGCGTCGCGCCGAAGAGGAGCGCGACATTTTAAAAAAGGCCGCCGCGTACTTTGCCAAGGGGTAA
>NZ_JADHDV010000068.1 GCF_016820515.1 Pseudoxanthomonas beigongshangi
GTGATGGTGCACTCCGACCAGGGCTGTCAGTTCACCAGCAGCGATTGGCAGTCGTTCCTGAAAGCGCACCGGATGGTGCCGAGCATGAGCCGACGCGGGAACTGCCACGACAATGCCGTTGCTGAGAGTTTCTTCAGCGTCTTGAAGAAGGAGCGGATCAAGCGGCGGATCTACCCGACACGCGCCATGGCAGCATCGGACGTGTTTGACTACATCGAGATGTTCTACAACCCGATCCGCCGGCATGGTTCCGCTGGCGGACTGTCACCGGTAGAGTTTGAAAAGCGCTACGCGCAGAGCGGCGACTGAGTGTCTACAGAACTCTGGCCGGTCCA
>NZ_JADHDV010000007.1 GCF_016820515.1 Pseudoxanthomonas beigongshangi
GCCGCCGCCGCGTGCGGCCGCGCCGGTACCGCCGCCTTTGCCCCCGGCCGAGGCGACCGCGCCGGCCGCCGCATCCACGCACGTACCGCCGCCTTCCGCGCCTGCCGAACCGCCGCGTCCGGATTTCATCAGCCTGGGGCTGCGGGCGGTCAAGCGGTGGTTCACCGTCGGCAACGTGCCGGTGAAGATCGGCGTGCTGGTGCTGTTCGCCGGCGTGGCGGCGTTGCTGAAGTACGCCAGCGACCAGGGTTGGCTGCGCCTGCCGATCGAACTGCGCCTGGCCGGCATCGCGGCCGCATCGCTGGCGGCGCTGGTATTCGCCTGGCGCAAGCGGGAAAGCAATCGCAGCTTCGCGCTGTCGTTGCAGGGCGGCGCCATCGGCATCCTGCTGTTGACGGTGTTCGCCGCGTTCAAGCGCTACGAACTGCTGGAGGCCGCACCGGCGTTTGCCCTGAGCGTGATCCTGATCGCCGGTGCGGGGGCGCTGGCGGTGTTGCAGAACGCCAAGGCGCTCGCCGTGTTCGCGATTCTCGCCGGCTTCCTGGCGCCGATCTGGCTGTCCACCGGCAGCGGCAACCATGTCGCGCTGTTCTCGTACTACGCGGTGTTGAACGCCGCGATCCTGGGCGTCGCCTGGTGGAAACCGTGGCGCATCCTCAACCTGCTGGGCTTCGTCTTCACCTTCGGCATCGGCACGATCTGGGGCGTGCTCGACTACCAGCCGACCAAGTTCGCGACCACCGAGCCGTTCCTGCTGCTGTTCTTCGCGTTCTACCTGATCATTCCGCTGCTGTATGCGCGCCGGCAGCCGGAAGGCCGGCGCGGACTGGTCGAAGGCTGCCTGGTGTTCGGCACGCCGCTGGTCGCGTTCTCGCTGCAGGCGGGATTGCTGCAGGGCGAACGGCTGCCGCTGGCGTTCAACGCGCTGGGATTGGCGGCGCTGTACGCGTTGCTGGCGGCGGCGCTGCGCCGACGCGGCGGTTTCGAACGGATGGTGCCGTCGTATGCGGTGCTGGCGGTCGGTTTCGCCACCCTCGCCGTGCCGCTGGCGCTGTCTGCGCATGCCACCGCCAGCGTGTTCGCGCTGGAAGGCGCGGCGCTGGTCTGGCTTGGCCTGCACCAGCGGCGGCGGTTGCCGCTGATCAGCGGTATCGGTTTGCAGTTGCTTGCGGCGTTCGCGTTCCTGCTTGGCCTGAGCCCGGTGCTCCCCGATACCGCCGTCGCCAATCCGGCCTTCATGGGCGCGCTGCTGATCGCGCTGGCCGGACTGGCGAGCGCGTGGGTGTTGCGGGCGCACGGCAAGCCGATGCCGGCGCTGGCGTTCTATCTGTGGGGAATGGCGTGGTGGCTGGGCACGACGGTCAGCGAGATTGGCCGGTTCGTGGCCTGGGATGCGCGCGCCGATGCGCTGCTCGTGCTGGTCGCGTTCACCGGCTGGATCGCGGCCGAGGTGCATCGCCGTCGTCCCGCGACCGCGCTCGCGATGACCACCTTGCTGGCACTCGCGGCGGCCCTGCCGCTGGCGCTGGCGCAGACCCAGGCCCACGGACAACCGTTCGCCGGCTACGGCGCGCTGGCCTGGCTGGCGTACGCGGTCCTGGGCGTGCGCAGCCTGCTGTGCCTGCGTTCCAGCGAACACGCGCTGGCTGGCTGGGCGCAGTTCGCGTGGCTGCTGGTGTGGCCCCCGGTGCTGTCGATGCTGCTGGAATGGACCGGCGGACGTTTCGAACTGGCCGAGGGCTGGCGCGTGCTGGGCATCGGCCTGCCGTGGCTGGCGGCCGCGGCGCTGGGCCTGTTCCGCTGGCCGTGGCTGGCGGCGCCGCTGGGCGAGCGCTTCGAAGGTTATCGCGGCACGCTGCTGGCGGTGCTGTTCGTGGTGCTGGGCATCGGTGGACTCGGATCGCTGTGGCTGGCCGGCGCGGCATCGCCGCTGCCGTGGGTGCCGCTGCTCAACCCGCTGGAACTGGCGCAACTGGCGATCTTCGTCCTGTTCGCATGCTGGGCATGGTCGCCGCAGGCACCGGAACTGCTGCTGCGGTGGCGGCCGATGGTGCTGGCGCTGCTCGGCTTCGTGCTGATCACCTCGGTCGTGTTGCATGCCGTGCACCATTGGGGGGGCGTGGCCTGGAACGATCGGTTGATTTCCACGGGCCTGGCCCAGACCAGCCTGACCGTGGTGTGGAGCGTGCTGGGCGTGATCGGCTGGATCGCCGGCTCGCGTCGCGGCCAGCGCGGCCTGTGGCTGGCCGGCGCCGTGTTGATGGGCGTGGTGCTGGTGAAATTGATCCTGGTGGATCGCGGCAACCTGGGCGATGTGCTGGGCATCGCTTCCTTCATCGCCTATGGCCTGCTGTGCACGGTGGTCGGTTATCTCGCGCCGGCGCCGCCGCGCGTGGCCGGCCCGGAGAATGACGGAGAACACGCATGACCCCGATCACACCGCGCGCGGCAAAGGCCGCGCTCGCCCTGCTGGCCTTGCTGGCGGCCACGCAGGCGCTGGCCGGATCCCGCGATGACTATGCACGCGAGTGGCTGTTGAACGCCGCGCAATCCGACGCGGGCGCCTACCGGGTGACGCTGGATGCCGCCGTCTACCGGCAGGTGCAGTCGCCTGAGCTGAAGGATCTGGAGGTGTTCGACGCGCGCGGCCAGGCGGTGCCGACGGCACTGCTCGAGACCGGGCGTCCGCAGGCCGCTGCCGCCCGCCAGCAAACGCTGCCCTGGTTTCTCCTGCCGGTGATGAGCGGGGCGGCGTCTCGCGATATCGCCGCGATCAGCGAGATCGCCAGCGATGGCAGCCTGCGCCGGGTCGAACTGCGCGGCCAGGATGCGCAGGACGGCGGCATCCTGATCGATGCCAGTCGCCTGGAGGCCGCGCCGGTCGCGCTGCGGGTCCGCTGGAGCGCGGGACAGGCGCCGTTCGATCGCGCCTACCGGGTAATGGCGTCCGACAATCTGCGCGACTGGCAGACCGTGCAGGAAGAAGGGCATCTGGTCGAACTGGAGAACCAGGGCCAGCGGGTCATGCGCGATCGCATCGAACTGGCGCCGGTGAAGGCACGCTACCTGCGGCTGGCCCCGCTGGCGGCGGGGACGCCGCTGCGCGTGGAGCAGATGGAGGCCGAACTGGCCACGGTGGCGCACGAACCCGACTGGGCGTGGCAGGAGCTGGCGGGAACGCGCATCGAGGATCCCGATGGCGCCGTGCACTACGAATTCGTCTTGCCCGGACGCTTTCCGGTGGAGCGCGCCGACGTGCTGCTGCCGGGCAACAGCACCCGCGCGTGGACCCTGGAGTCGCGCGACGATCCGGCGTCGCCCTGGCGCCGCGCGGCATCGCCCTGGGTGGCGTACCGCTTGCAATCCGGCGACCGCGTCGATGCCTCGCCGTCGCAGCCGCTGGACGGCCTGCGCCGGGATCGCCACTGGCGCCTGACCGGCGCGCGCGGCGCGCAGACCGAAGCACCCCGCCTGCGGCTGGGCTATCGGCCCGAGACGCTGGTGTTCGTGAGCCAGGGCGAACCGCCGTTCGCGCTGGCGGCCGGCAGTGCGCGCACCCGTCGCGACGATGCGCCGCTTGCGGAACTGGTCGCCGCGCTGCGGAGCCAGCGCGGCCCCACCTGGCAACCAGCGGTGGCGACGCTGGGCCAGACGCGCGTGCTGGCCGGCGATGCCGCGCTGACGCCCGCGCCACCGCAGCGCGACTGGAAGGCCTGGCTGCTGTGGGGGCTGCTGGTGGCCGGTGCCCTGCTGGTGGCGGGATTCGCCTTCAGCCTGCTGCGCAAGCCGCCACCCGCGGGCTGAGGGCCCGCGGTTTGCGGCGCCTGCGCGCAGCCGGGACAATAGGCGTCTTTCCCCGCCCCGAAGGAATGCCCATGTCCATCGTCCGCATGACCGACCTCGACCTCACCGGCAAGCGCGTGCTGATCCGCCAGGATCTCAACGTGCCGATCGAGGACGGCCGGATCACTTCCGAACAGCGCATCACCGCGTCGCTGCCGACGCTGAAGCAGGCGCTGGGGCAGGGCGCGGCGGTGATGGTCACCTCGCACCTGGGACGTCCGAAGGAAGGCGTGTGGAGCGAAGCAGATTCGCTGGCGCCGGTGGCCGCGCGGCTGTCGGAACTGCTGGGCGTGGAGGTGCCGCTGGTGCGCGACTGGGTGGACGGCGTGGACGTCAAGCCGGGCCGGATCGTGCTGCTGGAAAACTGCCGCATGAACGTGGGCGAGGGCAAGGATGACGAGGCCCTGTCGAAGAAATACGCCGCGCTCTGCGATGTGTTCGTCATGGACGCCTTCGGCACCGCGCACCGTGCGCAGGCGTCGACCCATGGCGTCATCCGTTTCGCCGGCGTGGCCGCCGGCGGCCCGCTGCTGATGGCCGAGCTGGACGCGCTGGCCAAGGCGCTGGACAAGCCGGCCCGTCCGCTGCTGGCGATCGTGGCCGGCAGCAAGGTCTCGACCAAGCTGGAATTGCTGTCCAACCTGGTCGGCAAGGTGGATCAGCTGATCGTCGGTGGCGGCATCGCCAACACGTTCATCGCCGCCGCCGGTCATGCGGTCGGCAAATCGCTGTACGAGCCGGATCTGCTCGACACCGCGCGCAAGATCGACGCCGACGCGAAGGCGCGCGGCGCCGACATCCCGCTGCCGTCCGACGTGGTGGTGGCGAAGGAATTCAAGGCCGATTCGCCGGCCGAGGTGAAGGCGGTCGATGCGGTGTCCGCCGATGACCTGATCCTCGATATCGGCCCGCAGACCGCGCAGCGCTACGCAGACCTGATCCGTTCGGCCGGAACGGTGGTGTGGAACGGACCGGTCGGCGTGTTCGAGTTCGACGCGTTCGGCAAGGGCACCGAGGCGCTGGCGCGCGCGATCGCGCAGTCGCCGGCGTTCTCGATTGCCGGCGGTGGCGACACGCTGGCCGCGGTCGACAAGTACGGCATCGCCGGCGAGGTGAGCTACATCTCCACCGGTGGTGGCGCGTTCCTGGAATTCCTGGAGGGCAAGACCCTGCCGGCGGTGGCCGCGCTGGAGGCCCGCGGACAGTGACGCGCGACACCCTGTTCTTCGATCTCGACGGCACCCTAATCGATTCCGCCGTCGGCATCACCCGTTGCGTCGCCTATGCACTGGAGCAATTGCGGCATCCGGTGCCAGCCGACGCCGAGCTGCGCCGCTGGATCGGCCCGCCGCTGCGCACCAGTTTCGGTCCGCTGCTGAAGGAGCCACGGCAGGTGGAACTGGCGGTCGAACACTATCGCACCCGCTTCGAATCGCACGGCTGGGCCGAGCACGAGGTCTACGAGGGCATCGGTGAGGCGGTGGAGGCGCTGCACGCGCGGGGACATCGCCTGGCGATCGTCACCGCCAAGAACGAGCCGCATGCGCGCAAGATCATCGCGCATCTGCCGTTCGGTCATCGGTTCGAGGATGTCATCGGCTCCACCATCGACGGCAGCCTCAGCCACAAGCCGGAGCTGATCGCCGAGGCGATGCACCGCCTGTCGCTGGCACCGGAACAGTGCCTGATGATCGGTGATCGCCACATGGACATCGATGGCGCGCGCCATCATGGCATGCGCAATATCGGCGTGCTGTGGGGATTCGGCGGCGAGGCGGAACTTCGCCAGGCCGGCGCTGATCACCTCGCCACGCGACCGCCGGATCTGCGCGCGCTGCTGGCCTGAGTATCGCGGGCACGCGCGGACCGGCGCGCAAACCGGGGTGCGATCGCAGCATGGCAACGCACTCAAGAGACCAAAAAAATACCAGTATCGGCATCGGCGTGAAGTCCACGAAACCGCTGTAAAACAGCGGTTTCACTGAATCCCGCGCAGGCTCGTGCCGCACCTGCCGACGCGCGGTACGCCACCTGTCCGCGTGGATCATTGCAGTGCCCGTGCGGTGTGGTAGCGTTTGCGCCAATTCAGGGAAACGCACCAATGATCGAACGCCAGCGCCGCACCAAGATCCTCGCCACCCTCGGACCGGCCACCGACCCGCCGGGCGTGCTTGACGAGCTGTTCCGTGCCGGCGTCAACGTGGTCCGCCTGAATTTCTCTCACGGGGATCCTTCCGGCCAGGCCAAGCGCGCCGCCGCGGTTCGCGCCGCCGCGCAACGTGCCGGTGCCGAAGTCGGCATCCTCGCCGACCTGCCGGGGCCGAAAATCCGCATCGAGCGTTTCGCGGAGGGCAAGGTCGTGCTCAAGGCCGGTGCGCGTTTCGATCTGGTCGCCAATGCCAGTGCGCCGGCCGGCGATGTCTCGCAGGTGGGCGTGAGTTATCTGGGGCTGCCCGGAGACGTGACCCACGGCGACACCCTGCTGCTCGATGACGGCCTGATGCAGCTGCGGGTGGAGCAGGTGGAAGGCGAGCGCATCATCACCACCGTGCTCAACGATGGCGTGCTGTCCGATCGCAAGGGCCTGAACAAGCTCGGTGGCGGCCTGTCGCTGGGCGCGCTGACCGAGCGCGACAAGGAACTCATCGCCATCGTCGCCGAGATTGGCGTCGACTTCATCGCGGTGTCGTTCTGCCGCAATGCCGAGGACATGAACGAAGCGCGCCGCATCGCCCGCGAGCATGGCAGCGATGCCGCGCTGGTGTCCAAGATCGAGCGCACCGAGGCGATCGAGAACCTGGCCGAGATCGTCGAGGCGAGCGATGTGGTGATGGTCGCACGTGGCGACCTGGGCGTGGAGATCGGCGACGCCGAGCTGCCCGGCCTGCAGAAGAAGATCATCCGGGAGTCGCTGGCCCGCAATCGCGTGGTGATTACCGCCACCCAGATGTTGCAGTCGATGGTGGACAACCCGATTCCCACCCGCGCCGAAGTACTGGACGTGGCCAACGCGGTCATCGACGGCACCGACGCGGTGATGCTGTCGGCGGAAACCGCGGCCGGCAGCTATCCGGTCAAGGCGGTCGAGGCGATGGCGCGCATCTGCCTGGGTGCGGAAAAGCAGTTCGAGACCGATACCGATTTCGAGAAGGCGCCGCGCGATCTGGCGCGCGCCGACCAGGCCATCGCGATGGCCGCGATGTTCCTGACCGAGCACATCGGCGTGCGCGCGATCGTCGCGATGACCGAATCCGGCGGCACCGCACGTTACCTGTCGCGGTTCCGCGCGCGGGCACCGGTCTATGCCTTCTCGCGCCACGACGGCGCGCGCCGGCGGATGGCGATGATGCGCGACGTGTTCCCGATCGCGTTCGACAGCCGTGGCCTGGCGCCACGCGAAGCCGCGCGCGAGGCGATGCGCTGCCTGTACGACCGCAAGCTGCTGTCCGAAGGCGACCGCATCATCTTCACCAGCGGCGACCACATGGAAAAGCACGGCGCCACCAACACCTTGCGCCTGCTGCAGATCGGCATGCAGGGCCAGGCCGAAGGGCTGGGCGAGTTGTAATTGCCTTCCATTCGGGCGAGGCCGCACGCTCCCGCCCGGAGAATGAAAGCGGAGTTCATGACCAGGACCAATGCCTATACGCTGCTGTGCGTCGCGATTCGTGCCGTCGTGGTGTGGTTCTCCGCTTCCCTGTTGCTGATGACTCCCGGCCTGATGATTGCCATGCGCGATGGCACATACCAGGGCGATGCGATCTGGTTGGGCCTGGCGGCGATTCTGCTGCCGGCGCTGGTGCCGGGCCTGGCCTGGCTGTTTGCCGACAAGCTGGCACGCCTGGCGCTGGCGCGGCCGCAGGAGCCCGTGTTCGAGAGCCGGATCCGTGCACCGCTGGCGTTATGGCCGACTGGAAGCGGAGGAGTCCGCTCCGGACTGAATCGTCACTCCGTTGTTACGCTGTGCTTGTAACCGTTTGCAAATTTCCGGTGGCCCAAGCTGTTTCCGTGATTGGGCTATAATTGGTATCTTTCCCGCCGC
Organism: Pseudoxanthomonas beigongshangi; assembly: GCF_016820515.1. Taxonomy (GTDB): domain Bacteria; phylum Pseudomonadota; class Gammaproteobacteria; order Xanthomonadales; family Xanthomonadaceae; genus Pseudoxanthomonas_A; species Pseudoxanthomonas_A beigongshangi. The sequence goes on from NZ_JADHDV010000007.1 coordinate 7,886, forward strand.
TCCTCCAGGACCCACATGAGCATCGAACAGCTTGCCGAAACCGCCCAGGCCATGGTGGCCGCGGGCAAGGGCATCATCGCGATCGACGAATCCACCAGCACCATCGCCAAGCGCTTCGCCGGGGTGGGCATCGAGAACACCGAGGAAAACCGCCGCGCCTATCGCGAACTGCTGCTCACCACGCCCAAGCTGAGCGACTACATTTCCGGCGCCATCCTGTACGACGAGACCATTCGCCAGTCCACCAAGGACGGCGTGCCGTTCGCCAAGTACATGGCCCAGCACGGCATCATCCCGGGCATCAAGGTCGACAAGGGCACCCACCCGCTGGCCGGTTGCCCCGGCGAAGTCGTGACCGAGGGCCTGGACGGCCTGCGTGATCGCCTGAAGGAGTACTACGCGCTGGGCGCCCGCTTCGCCAAGTGGCGCGCGGTGATCAACATCGGCGAGGACATCCCGACCGGCACCTGCATCGAAGCGAACGCGCACGCGCTGGCCCGCTATGCCGCGCTGTGCCAGGAGGCCGGACTGGTGCCGATGGTGGAGCCGGAAGTGCTGATGGATGGCGAACACGACATCCAGACCTGCTACGAAGTGACCGAAGCGGTGCTGCGTTCGCTGTTCGCCGCCCTGTATGAGCACAACGTGCTGCTGGAAGGCACCATCCTGAAGGCCTCGATGGTCGTGCCCGGCAAGGACTGCCCGGATCAGGCCGACGTCGAGGAAGTGGCCGAATCCACCGTGATGTGCCTGAAGAGCACCGTGCCGGCGATCCTGCCGGGCATCGTGTTCCTGTCCGGCGGGCAGAGTGACGAGGACGCCACCGCGCACCTCGACGCGATGAACCGCCTCGGCGCGCTGCCGTGGCCGCTGTCGTTCTCGTATGGCCGCGCCATGCAGCAGGCGGCGCTGAAGCTGTGGTCCGAGGACCTGAAGGGCAACTTCGCCAAGGCCCAGTCCACGGTCTACGCCCGCGCCAAGGACAACGGCCTGGCCGCCCTTGGCAAGTGGGAAGGCTGAGCCCGTAGCGCCGAGCTTGTTCGGCGAAACGAGAGTCCAGAAAGTCCAGAACGCCGGCCACGCGCCGGCGTTTTGCTTTTCCCTCCCCGGCAATCGCCGGACAGCGAGGGCGCTCCAAACTGAACGCCCGTTCAAGAAAACGGCCGCTCCTGTATTTAGCTGCCTAGGCAGCTATATCATAGGCAGCCATGAGCGAGTCCTGTAATCCCGCTTCCCTCGGCTACCTGATTGCCGACCTCAGCCGCCTGTATGGGCGGGTGTTCGATCGGCGTGCCGCGCACCTGGGCCTGACCCGGGTCCAGTGGCGCGCGCTCAAGCGCATCCACCAGAACGAAGGCCTGACCCAGGCGGCGCTGGCCGACGTGATGGACATGGAGCCGATCGCGGTCGGCCGGGTGGTCGATCGGCTGCAGAAGGCCGGCTTCGTCGAGCGTCGCAACGATCCCAACGATCGCCGTTGCTGGCGGCTGCACCTGTCGCCGCAATCGAACGAACTGATGGATCTGATCGAGGACGTGGCCACCGGTCTGCGTGAGGACAGCCTGGCCGAAGTCGCGCCCGATGACCTGCGGATCACCCTGCAGGTGCTGGGCCAGATCCGCGAAACCCTTTCCCAGCTCGACCGCGCCAGCCGCGGCGAGTCCTCCCTTCGCAAGTCCTGACCCCGCCCCCCATGACCACCAAGATCAATGCCGCCGCCGAGCAGGCGGCCACTCCCGCATCTCCCAAGCGCCGGCGCGTGCCGGTCTGGCTGTGGATCGCCGCACCGGCCGCGGTCATCGGTTTCTTTGCCTGGGAATGGGTGGTATCCAACCGCCAGGTCGGCACCGACAACGCCTACGTCAAGGCCGAACGCATCCTCATCGCGCCGCAGGTCGGCGGCCGGGTGGTGGAAGTGGCGGTCAGCCAGAACCAGGTGGTGAAGAAGGGCGATCTGCTGTTCCGCATCGACCCCGAACCGCTGCAGATTGCGCTGGCGCAGAACGAGGCGACCCTGGCCTATGTCGCCAACACCACCAGCGCGAGCCGCGCCAAGGTGACCGGCGCCGGCACTTCGGTCGCGGCCAAGCGCGAAACCCTGGCCTGGGCGCAGCGCGACCTCGCGCGCATGCAGCAGCTCGCCGGCCAGCAACTGGTCTCACGCAAGATGCTCGACGACGCGCGTCACGCCGTGGCGGAAGCGAAGACCGATCTGGCCGACGCGATCGCATCCGAATCCGAAGCCAACGCGGCGCTGAGCGGCGATTCGCATACCCCGCTGCAGGATCTGCCGGGCTATCGCGGCGCGATGGCGATGCTGGCCAAGGCCAAACTGGACCTGGCGCACGCCGAAGTGCGCGCGCCGGTCGATGGCATCGTCGGCCTGCACGATCTGCAGGTGGGCGAATACATCAACGTCGGCCAGACCGCGATGCCGCTGGTCGCCACCAACCCGATATGGGTGGAAGCCAACTTCAAGGAAACCGAGTTGACCCGGATGCACGTCGGCCAGCAGGCGACCGTCGAAGTGGATACCTATCCGGGCGTGAAGTGGAAGGCGCACGTCGCCTCGATCGCGCCGGCGTCCGGTGCCGAGTTCAGCGTGCTGCCGCCGCAGAACGCCACCGGCAACTGGGTCAAGATCGTGCAGCGCATTCCGGTCCGCCTCGAAATCGACGGTGCCGATCGCAGGGACGCTCCGCAACTGCGCGCCGGCATGAGCGCCGACGTGGAGGTCGACTTGCGCGATCCCGACGGCGGCGGCCATGCCGGCAAGGCCACCGCGGCGCGCTGAAGCAAGCTGTTTGTTACCGTCATTCCGGGCGTCTGCGGACCGCATAGCGGCGCTGTGGTGGAGTCGCGAAGGGTTCCGCGGCGCTCCGGGATGACCTCTGATTCTCCATGGCGCGGCGCGTGCGCGCGCCGCCCCGTGCCAGGCCGGTGACGCCATGATCAGCCGATTGAAGAACGACAACGCGAACGGCAACCGCACCCTGCTGGTGGTGTCGGTGATGCTGGCCACGCTGATGCAGGCGCTGGACACCACCATCGCCAACGTCGCGCTGCCGGACATGCAGGGCTCGCTGTCGGCCACCCAGGACCAGGTGTCGTGGGTGTTGACCAGCTACATAGTGGCTGCCGCGATCCTGACTCCCGTCACCGGCTGGCTGGCCGGTCGGCTGGGACGCCGGCGCCTGCTGATCATCGCGGTGGGCGGATTCACCGTCGCCTCGCTGCTGTGCGGCATCGCCACCGGCATCGGCGAAATGGTGTTCTACCGCGTGCTGCAAGGCGTGTTCGGCGCCTCGCTGGTGCCGATCTCGCAGTCGCTGCTGCTGGATTCATTCCCCAAGGAAAAGCACGGCGCGGCGATGGCGATGTGGGGCATGGGCATCATGGTCGGCCCGATCCTCGGTCCGCCGCTGGGCGGCTTCCTGACCCAGAACTACAGCTGGCACTGGGTATTCCTGATCAACCTGCCGATCGGCATCCTCGCGCTCATCGGCATCCTGGCCAGCGTGAAGAAGGACCAGCCGCACGAGCGCCCGCTGGACGGCATCGGCCTGGGGCTGCTGGCGCTGGGCATCGGCGCGTTGCAGCTGTTCCTGGATCGCGGGCAGGGCGAGGACTGGTTCGGCAGCCTGGAAATCCAGATCGAAGCGGCGCTGGCGTTCCTGGCGTTGTACATGTACGCACTGTGGTGGTGGCGCCACCGCGAGCACGCGCTGCTGGATCTCGGGCTGCTGAAGAATGCCAACTTCGCGGTCGGCTGCGCGCTGATCTTCATCGTCGGTATCGTGCTGTTCGCCACGCTCGCGCTGCTGCCACCGTACCTGAGCACGCTGATGAACTACCCGGTGTTGACCATCGGTCTGGTGCTGGCGCCGCGCGGCGTCGGCACCATGCTGAGCATGATGGTGGTCGGGCGCCTGCTGGGACGGGTGGATGCGCGCGGCCCGATCCTGGTCGGCATGGGCCTGATGGTGCTCTCGCTGCATGGCATGACCCAATTCGGCCCGACCGCGTCGATGTCGTCGATTGTCTGGCTGGGCGTGATCCAGGGCCTGGGACTCGGATTGGTGTTCGTGCCGATTTCAACGGTCGCCTATGCGACGCTGGAACCGCACCAGCGCACCGAAGCGGCCGGCTTGTTCAGTCTGGTCCGCAACATCGGCTCGTCGGTGGGCATCTCGGTGGTGATGACGCTGCTGTCGCGCGCCGGCCAGATCAACCACGCGGAGATCGGCGCGCGCATACCCGCCTTCGGTGCCGAGACTACCCTGCTGCCGCCGATGTGGAATCCGGATACCGTGAGCGGCGCGGCGCTGCTCAACGCCGAGGTGATGCGGCAATCCGCGGCGATTGGCTATCTCAACGACTTCAAGCTGATGATGTTGCTGACCCTGGTGTCGATGCCGCTGGTGCTGTTGATGCAGAGCGGCAAGCATCCGACAGGCGGATCCGCGGGCGCGGATGCGGCAGCGGCGCATTAGCGGGCATCACCTCATTGTAGGAGCGACGTGAGTCGCGACCGCATGCCTGGCACTGGATTGGGGCGCGACTTGCGTCGCTCCTGCATCGCGATCGCGGCGAGCAGTCGCGACTCACGTCGCTCCTACAGGATGCAGGGATAGAATGATGTCCATGAAACTGCTCGGCATCCACCACGTCGCCATCATCGCTTCGGACTATGCGCGTTCGCGGCGTTTCTATGTCGAGGTGCTGGGATTGGACGTGATCGCGGAGCATTACCGCGAGGCGCGCGATTCCTGGAAGCTGGATCTGCGGGTGGACGAGCGCACCCGGATCGAATTGTTTTCGTTTCCCTCGCCGCCAGCGCGGGTGTCGCGGCCCGAGGCGTGCGGCCTGCGCCATCTGGCGCTACGGGTGGCGGACCTGGATGCCGCGGTCTCCCATCTGGAAGCGCATGGCGTGGCGGTGGAACCGATCCGGGTGGACGAGTTCACCGACCGGCGTTTCACCTTCTTCGCGGATCCGGACGGGCTGCCGCTGGAGTTGTACGAGGATTGACGCTTGCCTGTGGGAGCGACGTAAGTCGCGATTCGCGATGGCACCGTCAGTCAGGATTTCGCGACTCACGTCGCTCCCACAGGAACGGGCGATCAACGACCCGCGTCGGTATCGCGCAGGAAATCGATCAGCCCGTTCACGTAGGTGCTCTGGTCGTCGTACATCGCCATGTGGCTGCCTTCCGGGCAGAACAGGTAGCGCCCCTTCGGCAGCCGCTTGCTCATCATCTCCATGTAGGCCGGGTCCATGGTGTCGTGGCGTGCGCCGATGACGAGGGTGGGTACGGGGATCTTTCCCAGGTCGGCGGTGCGGTCCCAGTCGGCGAGGATGCCGCTGGCACCCAGTTCGCTCGGACCCTGCATCGGTACGTAGACCTTCCTGTTGATGTGGGCGAATGAGCGGTTGACCGGTTCCGGCCACTGCGCGGCCGGCATGCGCAGGACGTGCGCTTCGTAATGCGGCAACAGCAAATCCATGTAGCGCGGATCGTCGAAGCGCTTGTCCTTCTCCAGTTGCTTGATCTCGGCCAGCGCGGCGGGATCCATCTTCGGTTCCAGCACCTTGTGCGCGTAGTCGTTGTACGCGGGAATGCTGGACATCATGTTGGAGATGATCAGGCCCTTGAGATGCTGCGGATACTTGAGCGCGTATTCCATCGCCAGGATGCCGCCCCAGGAATGCCCGAGCAGATAGAAGTTGCTCCCGTCCAGCTTGAGCGCCTGGCGGACCTGCTCCACTTCCTCGACGAAACGCGCGGTGTCCAGCAGGCGCGGGTCATCGGGTTGATCGCTGTAGGCCGAACCGAGCTGGTCGTAGTAGTAGTACTCGATGCCGGCGGCCGGCAGGAAGCTGTCGAAGGCCTCGAAGTATTCGTGGGTGGCGCCTGGACCGCCATGCAGCAGGAGCAGCTTGATGCGCGGATTGTTGCCGACCCGCTTGGTCCAGACCTTGAAGTCGCCGGCGGGCGTGTGGATCGGAATCATGCGCGCGCCGCCGGACAACACGTCGTCGCGGCCGGTGTTGTCGAAGTAGCTTGCCGGTAGTGTTGGCGGCGAGGACTGCGCGGCAGCCGCGATGCCGGAGACGAGGAACAGCGACGACAGCAGCAGCGAACCGGCCAGCTTCATGGCGGACTCCAGGCGATGGACCATGCCGAGCCTAGCAACGCGCCCGAAGCCGCCGCAACCGGCGGCGTCATAACAGGATTGTCCGGGACGGGAACCGATGTGCCGATGTTCGCGCCGGATGCATGCGCTGGCACCTTCCGGCATCGACGAGAGCCACGGACGTTGATATGCGGCGTACCGGGACACGCACCGGCGACGATCCGTGCCCGGATCGCCGCCGCCTCAACGCCGGCTCAGCCCAGCGAGGCCAGCCACTCGTCGTCGGAGCCTTCGTTGACGCCCTCGAACAACGGGGTGGAGAAGTAGCGTTCGCCGGTATCCGGCAGCACCGCCAGGATGACCGAACCTTCGCTGGCCTTTTCCGCCACCTGCAAGGCGGCGGCGACGGTGGCGCCGGCGGAGATGCCGACGAAGATGCCTTCCTCGGCGGCCAGCCGCCGCGAGGTGGCGATGGCGCTGGCATCGTCCACCGTCAGCAGTTCGTCGAATACTTCGCGGTTGAGCACTTCCGGCACGAAATCCGGGGTCCAGCCCTGGATCTTGTGCGGCGCCCATTCCTTGCCCTGCAGCAGCGACGCGCCGGCCGGCTCGGAGGCGGTGATGCGCACTTCCGGACGGGCCACGCGCAGCACCTCGCCCACGCCGGTGAGGGTGCCGCCGGTACCCCAGCCGGTGACGAAGTGATCCAGCCGGCGGCCGGCGAAATCGCGCAGGATTTCCGCCGCGGTGGTCTGCCGGTGGTAGGCGGGATTGGCCGGATTGGCGAACTGGCGGGCGAGGAACCAGCCGTGCTTCTTCGCCAGTTCCTCGGCCCGGCGAACCATGCCGCTGCCGCGTTCCGCGGCGGGGGTCAGGATGACCTTGGCGCCATAGGCGCGCATCAGCTTGCGGCGCTCGATGGAGAAGGTCTCGGCCATCGTCGCGACGAACTTGTAGCCGCGTGCGGCGGCGACCATCGCCAATGCCACGCCGGTGTTGCCGGAGGTGGCTTCGACGATCGTGTCGCCCGGTTTGAGCAGGCCCTTGGCCTCGGCATCCAGGACGATCGCCAGCGCCAGGCGATCCTTGACCGAACCGCCGGGATTGAACGACTCCACCTTGGCGTACAGCTCGACGTGCGAAGGCGCGACGCGGTGAAGTTTGACCACCGGCGTGCGGCCGATGGTGTCGAGGATGCTGTCGTGGATGGGCATGAGGGAATCTCCTGGAGAAGGGAAGTCAGGCGGCGTGCGGGAGTGTGGCCGCCGCCAGGTCATCGGGATGTGGTGGCGCGGCCAGCGGCGCGGGTCCGAACCAGTGCAGGGCATCGGCCAGGCCGGCGACCTCGCCGAGGATGAGCAGGGCGGGTGATCGCACCTGGTGATGGCGTGCGGTCCGCGCCAGCCCGTCCAGGCGGCCGGTGATCACGCGCTGTTCGGCGCGCGACCCACTTTCAATCAACGCGAATGGCGTCCGGTCCGGACACCCTTCGGCGGAAAGTCGCGCCTGTACGGTTTCCAGCCCGGCCACGCCCATGTAGAACGCCAGGGTCTGCCGGCCCCGCGCCAGCGCGGCCCAGTCGAGGGTATCCAGCGAGTCCCGGCAGTGGGCGGTCACCAGCCGCACCGACTGGGCGTGGTCCCGGTGGGTGAGCGGGATGCCGGCGTAGGCCGCGCAGGCCACCGCCGCGGTGATGCCGGGGACGACCTCGTAGGGAATCCGGTGCCCGCGCAGGAACTCCAGTTCCTCGCCGCCGCGGCCGAACACGAACGGGTCGCCACCCTTCAGCCGCACCACCCGGCGGCCGGCCCGCGCATGTTCGAGCATCAACGCATGGATGCTTTCCTGGCGCACGCTGTGGCCCTGCGCCGATTTGCCGACCTCCACCCGCAGCGCGTCGCGGCGCGCCAGCTGCAGCACTTCGTCGCTGACCAGGCGGTCGTGCAGGATCACGTCGGCCTCGTTGAGCGCGCGCAGGCCGGCGAGGGTCAGCAGGCCGGGATCGCCCGGACCCGCGCCGACCAGGACCACCGAACCCCGCGGCGGCGAAACAGGCGTCGCCAGGGCGTCGGCGAGCGCGCGTTCGGCCTGCTCCGTCCGCCGCTGCCGCAGCAGCCGCGGCAACGGGCCCGCCAACAGGCGTTCGAAGAAACGGCGGCGCGCGCCGGTTTCCGGGAAGCGCGCGCGGATGCGGCCGCGTTCGCGCGCCAGCAGCGCGGTCAGCGCGCCCCAGGAGTCATCCAGCCAGGTTTCCAGCTGGCGCCGCAGGTGGCGGGCCACCATCGGCGCGCCGCCCCCGCTGGACACCGCGACCTGCAGATCGCCGCGGCGGACCACCGCCGGCACGTGGAAGCTGGACAGCAGCGCGTCGTCGACCACGTTGGCGAACACCCGGCGGCGGCTGGCGGCATCGGCGACGGCGCGGTTGACCGTCGCGTCGTCGGTGGCGGCAATGACCAGCCAGACGCCGTCGAGTGCCCCGGCGCGGAAGGTGCCGGGATCCCAGCCGATCAGGCCGGTGTCGGCCAGCAACTGCAGGGCCGGGGTCAGCGCGGGTGCCTGCACGTGGATGCGGGCGCCGGCTTCGCGCAACGCCTGCACCTTGCGTTCGGCGACCTCGCCGCCCCCCACCACCAGCACCGGACGGTCATGCAGATCGACGAAAAGAGGGAACAGGGTGGCCACGGCGGAGCATCTGGTTCGAGGCTCATGACCGTAGCTTTGGCACAGCGGCACAAGGAAATAACTTGCGCCGGATCGGACATGCCTTGCGGTTATAAGCCACCGGCGTTACGGTCCGGGAAAATCCTCTACAGTCCTCGCTCCCCCTGCGCCGCCCGCCGCGGCGCTTCCGAGACGGATTCCGATGACGCTGACCCAACTTCGCTACCTGGTGGCGATCGCCGATGCCGACCTCAACATCACGCTGGCGGCGGCCCGCGTGCATGCCACCCAGCCGGGCCTGTCCAAGCAGCTCAAGCAACTGGAGGACGAACTGGGCTTCCTGCTGTTCGTGCGCAAGGGACGCAGCCTGGAATCGGTGACCCCGGCGGGCGAGGAAGTCATCGAGCGCGCGCGCGCGGTGCTGGCCGAAGCCAACAACATCCGCACCTACGCGGCCAACCAGCGTCGCGAGAGCCAGGGCCAGCTGATCCTGGCCACCACCCATACCCAGGCGCGCTTCGTGCTGCCGCCGGCCGTCGCCCGGATCAAGCGGGCCTACCCGCAGGTCAGCGTGCACCTGCAGCACGCCGCCGAGAGCACCGCGCTGGATCTGCTGAGCCAGGGCGATGCCGACATCGCGGTGATCAGCACCGCCGGCGACGAGCCGCAGGGCGGCATCGCGGTGCCGCTGTACCGCTGGCGCCGGCTGGTGCTGGTGCCGCGCGGCCATGCGCTGGATCGCGACGGTGCCGCGCCGAGCATCCGCGAGCTGGTCGACCTGCCGCTGGTCAGCTACGACTCCTCGACCCGGCCGGGTTCCTCGCTGCAGCGCGCGTTCGCCAGCGTGGGGCTGGAGCCGACCATCGCCGTGACCGCGCTGGATGCGGATCTCATCAAGACCTATGTGCGCGCCGGCCTCGGCGTCGGCCTGCTGGCGGAAATGGCGATCGGCAGTGGCGACACCGACCTGCGCGCGTGGCCGGCCCCGCCGGAGATCAAGGAATGCGTGGCCTGGGCCGTGCTGCCGCGCGAGCGCGTGCTGCGCGATTACGCGCTGGAGCTGGTGCATGCCCTGGCGCCGCAGGTGGACCGGCGCGATCTGCGGCGGGTACTGGACGGCAACCAGGTCGCCGACTGGCCGACACCGCCCACCTGGGAATCCCTGACCCAGACCATCACCACCTGACGACGGCGGGACTACCGGCGCCGGTGGCGGGATCGCATACTCCCGCACTGATTCGAAAAGGACATCGACATGCGCATCGCGATCCTTCCGGCAATCCTTCCGGCAATCCTCCTGGCGTTCGGCCTGCCCGCCCTTTCCGCCGAACCGGCCGCCGGCCAGCTGACCTTGCCCGCACCGGAGGAACTGAAGCGGATCATCCGCGAACAGGATCTCGCCCTGTTCGCGATCACCTTCGAAACCTGCGACATCGAGGCGCTGAAGCCGATGCTGGCCGATGACCTGGAGTTCTATCACGACAAGGGCGGCGTGGTGTCACGCTCGGCCGCCGACTTCATCGCCGTCATCGAGAAGAATTGCGCGGCCTGGAAGGCACCGGATGCATGGCGTTCGCGCCGGGAACTGATCGAATCCTCGTTGCAGGTGGATCCGATTCCCGGCTACGGCGCGATGGAAATCGGCGAGCACCGGTTTCACGAACGCAAGGGCGATGGCCCCGAGAAGGCGGTCGGGATGGCAGGTTTCAGCCAGGTCTGGAAACTCGAAGGCGGGCAGTGGAAGCTTTCCCGCGTGCTCAGCTACGGCCACCGGCCACTGGTTCCCTGAGGGACGAGCGATGAAGATGATCTCCCGGATGGTGCTGCGCATGTACGCGCCGGCGGTGGTGATCGCCGCCGGTGGTTTCGTCGTGGCCGAGACGGTGGCCCGCACCCAGACCGCGTTCAGCGGTTTCAGCAGCGGGCGCACCGCGTCGCTGTCGTTCCTGGCGGCGATCGTGCTGGGCACCGCCTGGGCACTGCATTCCAGCTGGCGACTGTACCGCTGGGCACTGGGGCGGGAGCGCCGCTGCGGTTGCGGTGGGCTGATGTCGCGGCCACGGTTGAACCGGCGCGGCGAGATCTATCGCAAGTGCATCGGCTGCGGCGGCAAGACGGTAATCCGCCACGTGCATTGAGCGGCGCGCGCCGCTAGTCCAGGCAGGTCGCCGCGTCGGGTTCGCGTTCGCGATCCACGCAGGTACGTACCCCGCGCGGCAGGTTGTCGATGCGGCTTTCGCCGCCGACGTCCAGGACGAATGCCTGCAACTTGCGCGGCGGGCAGCTTTCGCCGGCACGGCATTCGTCCGTCGCGACGATCAGGTAGTGGCATTTGCCTGTGGCGCTGGCCCTGCAGCGGAACAGGCCCTCGCCGGCGCGGATGACACTGCGGCTGTGGATCAGCTCCACGCCGTTGGCCTCGCTGCGCACTACGGAAGTCATGGACGGTTTGTCCTGGCAGCCGACCAGGCTCAGCAGGAAGGACATGGCGGTGACGATGATGCGCATGACGGGCCTCGACGAACGATGGGGAGCGGCGTTCACATGCCGCGGAACAGGGACATGAAGGGCTGGCTGACCAGCAGCGTTTCGGGGCGGTTGCGCAGGCGAAGCACGCCGCGTCCGACTTCGTCGCGGGTGATCGAGGCGACCGCCTTCAGGTTGACGATGGTGGAGCGATGGATCTGCTTGAAGGTCCGCGGATCCAGCGCCTCCAGCAGTTCGCGCAGCGGCGTGCGCAGCAGCGCCTCGCCTTCGGCGGTCATCACCACCGTATACTTGTTGTCGGCGCGGAAGTAGGCGACATCGTCGATCAGGATCAGCCGGGTTTCCTTGCCGGTGTTGGCGGTGATCCAGACCAGCGGCGGTTTGCCGGCGGCGGGCAACTGGTCGCCGAGCTGCTTGAGCAGGGCCGCCAGCGTGGCCGCGTCGGGATGGTGACCGCTGCGCTGCTGCAGGCGCTGGACGGTGGTGGCCAGGCGCTCGCGGGTGATTGGCTTGAGCAGGTAGTCCACTGCGCCCTGTTCGAATGCGCCGATGGCGTACTGGTCATAGGCGGTGACGAACACGATCTGGGTCGCGGGACTGGCCTCGGTCATCGCGGTGGCGACTTCCAGCCCGGTCAGGCCCGGCATGCGGATGTCCAGGAACGCCACGTCGGGCTGGTGCTCGGCGATGGCTTCCAGCGCGGAGGCGCCATCCTCGCATTCGGCGACCAGTTCCAGTTGCGGCCAGGTGTCGCGCAGCAGCGACGCCAGCGCGGTGCGCAGCAGTTCCTCGTCTTCGGCGATCACGGCCTTAGGCATGACGGGCGACTCCGGCCGGCTTGGACGGCAGGTTGAGGGTGGCGGCCACGCCCTGCGGGAAGTTGGAGATGATGGCGAACGAGGCATTGCCGCCGTAGGTCAGGCGCAGGCGTTCGCGCAGGTTCTTCAGGCCGATGCCGGTGCCACCGGTCTGGTTGCCGAAGCCCTGGCCGTCGTCGGCGACGGTGATCGCCACCTGGCCTTCCTGTTCGCGCGCGATGATCCAGATGGTGCCGCCGCCGGGCTTGGGCTCCAGGCCGTGCTTGATGGCGTTCTCAACCAGCGTCTGCAACATCATCGAGGGCATCGCGACATCGCGCAGCGCCTCCGGAATCTCCACCTGGGTGTTGAGGCGGTTGCCCATCCGGATCTTCAGGATCTCCAGGTAGGCCTCGGCGCGTTCGGCTTCCTCGCCCAGGGTGGAGACGGCATTCTCGGCGCGGGGCAGGGAGCGGCGCAGGTACTGGATGAGGTGGCCGAGCATGAGATCGGCGCGGGCGGGATCGGTGCGGGTCAGTACCTGCGCGCTGGCCAGGGTGTTGTAGAGGAAGTGCGGTTCCACCTGCGCCTGCAGCAGGTTGAGCTTGGCCACCGTCAATTCCTTCTCGGTGACGGTTTGCACGGTGTCGGCCTTTTCCTCGCGCCGGCGCTCGCCGATCCGGCGTGCGATCGCACGGACGATGGCTTCGGCGTTTTCCAGGTTGGTGCCGTTGTCCACCTTCAGCAGATCGCTCCAGGTGCTGGCTTCCGGCTCGCACAGCAGCGACACGCTGCAACTGCCGGCGCCCGGCGTGACGGTGGCGAGGATCTGGTTGCGCTTGGTGCTGAACCAGTTGAACACGTTGTATCGCGCCGGGCGGTCGTTGCCATAGGGATCCACGCGCTTGAGCTTGGCCTTGACCTGCAGGCTGTCGCGCGCGCTTTCCAGTTCCTCCACCCGCGGCAGTTCGCGCACCGCCGATTCGACCAGCAGGAAGGCTTCGTCGGCCTCCAGCGGAATCTCGATCCGGCGGTGCTGGCGGTTGGACAGGGTGTCGTGATCCAGCCGGCCGGCGACCAGGCTGACCCGGCGCAGGTGCGAGAAGGTGCTGATGACCACCGACAGCGCGACCAGCAGCGCCAGCAGGGCGAACACCGGTCCGGGTGCATCGTCGTTGCCGGTGATGACATTGAAAGTCCCGGCCCAGATCAGGCCGGCGAGCAGGAGCACGCCGGACCAGGCGGCGAAGATGCGGATGATGAAGAACAGGCTGGCGAACACGGCGGATCCATCGGTGTTGGATTGCCGCGGAGCATAGCCGGCCGGCGCCGGCGGGGAAGGGGGCCGGCGACGGAAGCCGGATTCGGGCGACGGAAACCGCCCGGGGCCGGATGGGCCGTATCAGGCGGCGGCGCCGGCGGCGGCCCTCGCGTCGATCCCTGCCATCGACGTGACGGTGCGCGGCCGGCGTCGCCGGTCAGCAACCGATGGCCCGAAACTCCCGGTCAGATGTCCAGGTGCAGGCCGCATTCGCGCTTGAGGCCGAAGAAGCGCGTGTCCTCCTCGCGCATGCCGGGTTCCCAGCGGGTGGTGGTGTGGAAATCGCCGATGGAGACGTAGCCCTGTTCCCACAGCGGGTGGTAGGGAAGATCGTGTTGCTTGAGGTACTGCCAGACTTCGCGATCGGTCCAGTCGGCAATTGGATTGACCTTCAGGCGGGCGCCGCGCCACTCGACGACGGGCGCGTTGGCGCGGCTGCTGGCCTGGCTGCGGCGCAGGCCGGTGAACCAGGTGCCGACGTCCAGTTCGGCCAGCGCGCGCCGCATCGGTTCGACCTTGCGCAGGTTGTTGTACTGCTCGATGCCGACCAGGCCCTGTTCCCACAGGCGGCCGTGGCGCGCCTCCATCCAGGCGCGGCTGACCAGCGGGCGGAACACCTTGAGGTTGAGCTTGAGCCGTTCGGTCAGTTCGTCGGCGAACCGGTAGGTCTCGGGAAACAGGTAACCGGTATCGATCAGGATCACCGGGATGTCCGGTTGCTGGCGGGTCAGCATGTGCAGCAGCACCGCCGCCTGCGCGCCGAAACTGGAGGACATCGCCGCCTGCGCCGGACCATTGGCCAGGGCCCAGCGCACCCGCGCTTCGGCCGGCTGCGCTTCCAGGCGCGCGTTGATGGCGGAGATGTCTTCGGTGGCTTCGGGCAGCGGTGCGGTTTGCGGCGCGCTCATGCGTGCAGTTCCAGGGCGATCTGTCGATGGGTGGGGTAGGGCGGCAGGGCGACGATGCCGCTGCGGTGCAGGAAATCGCCGAATCCCTCGTCGGCCTCGCGCTCGCGCGCGTAGCGGGCCAGCAGCGGATCCAGCGCTTCCAGGATTTCCGCTTCGGTGATGTTCTCGCGGTACAGCGTGTTGAGGCGCTGGCCGCGGTGATCCGCGCCGAGCATCAGGTTGTAGCGGCCGGGCGCCTTGCCGACCAGTGCGATTTCGCCCAGGTAGGGACGCGAGCAGCCGTTGGGGCAGCCGGAGATGCGCAGCAGGATGGGCGCATCGCGCAGGCCGTGCCGATCCAGCAGTGGCTCCAGGCGGGCGGTGAAGTCGGGCAGGTAGCGCTCGGCTTCGGCCATGGCCAGGCCGCAGGTCGGCAGGGCGACGCAGGCGACCGCCGCACGCGCCAGCGCGGTGCCGGCGCGGCGGCCGTCGTCCAGGCCATGCGCGCGCACGAGCGCGTCGATGCGCTCGCGCTCGCCGGCCGGCACGCCGGCGATGACCAGGTTCTGGTTGGGAGTGAGCCGGAACTCGCCGCGGTGGATGCCGGCGATCTCGCGCAGGCCGGTCAGGTGCGTGGCCTGCGCGGTGTCGGCGATGCGCCCCGCGAAGAAGTGCAGGGTCAGGTGCAAGCGGCCATCCTCGCCCTCGACCCAGCCATAGCGGTCGCCGTTGTGATCGAAGTGCCACGCGCGCGCGGGCTGGAGCGCATGGCCGGAGCGGGCCTCGATCTGACCGACGATCGCCTCCAGGCCGTGATCATCGATGGTGTACTTGAAGCGGGCGCGCTTGCGCAGTTCGCGGTTGCCGAAATCGCGCTGGGTGGTGACCACCGCGGTCGCCACGTCCAGCAGTTTCTCCGGTGGCAGGAAGCCGACCACGTTGCCGATGCGCGGATAGGTCGCGGCGTCGCCGTGGGTCGCGCCCATGCCGCCGCCGATGACCAGGTTGAAGCCGACCAGCTCGCCGTCCTCCAGGATGGCGATGAAGCCCAGGTCGTTGGCGAACACGTCGACATCGTTGAGCGGCGGAACCGCGAACCCGATCTTGAACTTGCGCGGCAGGTAGGTGGCGCCATAGACCGGCTCCTCCTCCTCGCCGCTGCCGGCCACGCGTTCCTCGTCCAGCCAGATTTCGTAGTACGCGCGGGTATTGGGCAGCAGGTGCTCGGACAGGCGCGCCGCCCAGGACTGCACCTGCGCATGCGCCTTCGACAGCAGCGGGTTGGCCGCGACCAGCACGTTGCGGTTGACGTCGCCGCAGGCGGCCAGCGTGTCGATCAGCGCCGCGTTGATCGCCTGCATGGTCGCCTTCAGTTCGCGCTTGATCACCCCATGGAACTGGAATGCCTGGCGGGTGGTGACCCGCAGCGAGTGGTTGGCGTAGCGGGTGGCGATCGCGTCGAGTTTCAGCCATTGCTCGGGCGTGACCACGCCGCCGGGCGTGCGGGTCCGGATCATGAACTGGTAGGCCGGTTCCAGCTTCTGCCGCCGGCGCTCGTCGCGCAGATCGCGATCGTCCTGCTGGTAACTGCCGTGGTACTTGATCAGGGTCTGGTCCGACTCGCGCAGCGCGCCGGTCACCGGGTCGGCCAGGCTCTCCAGCAGGCTGCCCCGCAGGCGACGGCTTTCGGATTTGATGTCTTCTACGGAGTGGGACATGGGTGGGGGCCGGGATTCGGGATTGGTGATTCGGGATTCGCAAGAGCGCAGCAGGAGATCGGAGAAATCAGGAACGGGACGGGCTTTCACGAATCCCCAATCCCGAATCCCCCATCCCGGCCGTCAATACACATCACGACAGTAGCGGCCTTCCGATTGCAGTCGGGTCAAGTATTCGGCGGCGGTGTCTTCGTCGTGGCCGCCTTGGGTGCGGAGGATGTCCAGCAGCGTGGCGTGCACGTCCTTGCCCATGCCGATGGCGCCGCAGACATACAGGTGGGCGCCGCCCTCCAGCCAGGCATGGACCTCGCGGGCGTGTTCGCGCAGGCGGTCCTGCACGTAGATCTTGTCGGCCTGGTCGCGCGAGAACGCCAGGTCCAGCCGGTGCAGCGAGCCGTCACGGAGCGCGTCCTGCCATTCGGACTGGTAGAGGAAGTCCTGGTTGAAATGGCGGGCGCCGAAGAACAGCCAGTTGCGGCCCTGCGCGCCGGTTTCGGCGCGCTCCTGCACGAAGCCGCGGAACGGCGCGATGCCGGTGCCGGGACCGATCATCAGGATGTCGCGGGCGCCGTCAGCGGGCACCCGGAACCGTTCGTTGGCCTCGACATAGACCGGCACCGCTTCACCTTCCGCACGCGCGGCGAGGTAACCGCTGGCCGCGCCGCCATGCGCTTCACCGAACGCTTCGTAGGCCAGCACGTCCACGGTCAAGTGGACTTCTTCGCCGACCCGCTTGCGGCTGGAGGCGATCGAGTACAGCCGCGGCGCGAGCGGACGCAGCGCGGCGACCAGTTCATGCGCTTCCCAGCGTGCCGGCCAGCGTCGCAGCACGTCGACGACCTGATGGGTGTTGAGCAGGCCGGCGAGCGCGGACTGCTGCGCCGGCGCCAGCAGCGCGTTCAGATCCTCGGCGCGCGCCTGCGCGGCGTGTTCGGCCAGGAACGGGCGCGAGAGCCGGGTCAGTTCGCGACGGCTGGCCAGCCACTCGCGCAGCGGCAGCGTATCGCCCTGGAGCTCGATCCCGGCGTCGCCGGACAGCGCGGTGGCCTGGAGGATCGATTCCACCAGCGAATCCGGATTGCGATGGCGGATGCCAAGCGCGTCGCCCGGTTCGTAGTGCAGTCCGCTGCCGGCCAGCGACAGTTCGAGATGGCGCACGTCCTTGTCGCGTTCGCCATGCCGCCCGAATGCCTTGCCCTTGAAGTCGCGGCCGCTGACGTTCTGGTTGAGCAGGACTTCGGCGGAGTAGGGTTTTTCGTGCGACCACGGCGAGGCCGCGTGCGTTGGCCGCAGCGGGGTGACCGTGGCCAGCGGGGCGCTGGGGTGGGATTTCAGGTGTTCGCGCGCCGACGACAGCGCCTGGGTGCGCCAGGGATCGGCCACCGTGTCGATGTCCAGATCGGCCAGGCCGGGTTCGAACAGGCGCTGGGCACCCAGTTCGGCCAGGCGGGCATCCAGGCGGCGGGCGATGCCGCAGAAATCGGTGTAACTGGAATCGCCCAGGCCGAGCACCGCGTAGCGCAGTTCCGGCAGCTTGGGCGCGCGCCGGCCGGACAGGAACTCGACCAAGCCGATGGCATCGTCCGGCGGATCGCCTTCGCCCTGGGTGCTGATGACCACGTACAGCAGGCGTTCGCCGGCCAGTTCGCGGGTAGGATAGGCGTCCGCCCGCAACAGGCGCACCGGCAACCCGGCCGCCTCGACGGCCTGGGCGATCTTCTCGGCCGCGCGTCGCGCATTGCCGGTCTGGCTGCCGTAGACCACGGTCAGGCGCTGGCCCGCCTGCGCCTGGCCGCCCGGCAGCACCGCCAGCTGGGGCGCGTGCTGGCCCTGGGCGAGCCCGGCGGTATAGCCGGATAGCCACCACAGGGTCGGCGCATCCAGCCCTTCGACCAGCCGCGCCAGCAGCACGCGCCGCTCCTCGGCCAGGGGACTGGGCGCCAGTGCGGAGGAGGAAGCGGTCATCGCGGGCAATCGCTTTGCGCAGGAGGGAGTCCGATGTTAGGAACCCGTTGTCCCGTGCAGAAAGGACGGCTGGTTATGGGCTTATCCCGCTGGCTTATTTCCCGGCGCGGGGGAGGCATGGAATGCTCGTTGGCCTCCTGGGGCAGAAGCAACGGCGGTAGCTGGTACGCTTTGCACCTGCATCCCGTCACGCACCGCAGCCCGTTTTGATGAGCGCCGAACACCGCCTGTCCCACCTCGACCGCCTGGAAGCCGAGAGCATCCACATCCTCCGGGAGGTGGCCGCGGAGTTCCGCAATCCCGTGCTGCTGTATTCGGTGGGCAAGGACAGCTCGGTGCTGCTGCACCTGCTGCTCAAGGCGTTCGCGCCGGGCCGCCCGCCCATCCCGCTGCTGCACGTGGACACGCGCTGGAAGTTCCGCGAGATGATCGCGTTCCGGGATCGCCGCGCGGCCGAGACCGGCGTGGATCTGCGGGTGCACGTCAATCCCGAGGGCATCGCCCAGGGCGTCGGCCCGATCAGCCACGGCGCGACCGTGCATACCGACGTGATGAAGACCCAGGGCCTGAAGCAGGCGCTGGATCAATACGGCTTCGACGCGGCCATCGGCGGCGCCCGCCGCGACGAGGAGAAGTCGCGCGCCAAGGAGCGCGTGTTCTCCTTCCGAAACGATCGCCACCGCTGGGATCCCAAGAACCAGCGACCGGAGCTCTGGAACCTCTACAACGCCCGCATCCACAAGGGCGAGAGCGTGCGCGCGTTCCCGCTGTCCAACTGGACCGAACTGGACATCTGGCTTTACATCTATCGCGAGGGCATTCCGGTGGTGCCGCTGTACTTCGCCGCCGAGCGGCCCGTGGTGGAACGCGATGGCGCGCTGATCCTGGTGGACGACGAACGCCTGCCTCTGCATGAAGGCGAACAGCCGCAACTGCGCAGGGTGCGCTTCCGCACCCTGGGGTGCTACCCGCTCACTGGCGCGATCGAGTCCGACGCCGACACCCTGGAAAAGATCATCGCCGAGATGCTGGTGGCGACGTCCTCCGAGCGCCAGGGCCGGGTGATCGATCACGATCCGGGCGCGTCGATGGAGAAGAAAAAGCTGGAGGGGTACTTCTGATGAAGCCGGGATTGGGGATGACCGGCCATCCGGCCGTTGAAAACCGGGATTCGGGATTAGGGAAAGCGGGAAGCGATCCGCGGGCGGAAGCGCCCGCCGTTGCGAATCCCGGATCCCGAATCCCCAATCCCGAAAACACCAGCATCACCGACTACCTGCGCCAGCACGAAACCAAGCCGCTGCTGCGTTTCATCACCTGCGGCAGCGTCGACGATGGCAAGAGCACGCTGATCGGTCGCCTGCTGCACGACAGCAAGCGGTTGTTCGATGATCAACTGGCGGCGCTGGAGAAGGACAGCCGCCGGCATGGCACCCGCGGCGGCGACATCGATTACGCGCTGCTGCTGGACGGGCTGGCCGCCGAGCGCGAGCAGGGCATCACCATCGACGTGGCCTACCGCTACTTCGACACCGAGCGGCGCAAGTTCATCGTCGCCGATTGCCCGGGACACGAGCAGTACACCCGCAACATGGCCACCGGCGCGTCCACCGCGGATCTGGCCGTGGTGCTGGTCGACGCGCGCAAGGGCCTGCTCACCCAGACCCGCCGGCACAGCTATATCGTCTCGCTGCTGGGCATCCGCCACGTCGTGCTGGCGGTCAACAAGATGGATCTGGTCGGCTTCGATCCCGCGGTGTTCGACGGCATCGCCACCGCCTACCGCGCACTGGCCGCGCAACTGGGCATCGCCGACGTGACGTGCGTGCCGCTGTCCGCGCTGGAGGGCGACAACCTGATCGAACGTTCGGCACGCACGCCGTGGTACGACGGCCCCAGCCTGTTGCAGCACCTGGAGAGCGTGCCGGTGGACGATGCCGGCGCCGAAGGCGGGTTTCGCCTGCCGGTGCAGTGGATCAACCGGCCGGACCAGAATTTCCGTGGCTTCGCCGGCACCGTGGCGGCGGGGCGGGTGCGCCCGGGCGACGCGATCGTGGCGCTGCCCTCGGGCCGGCGCTCGAAGGTCGCGCGGGTGCTCGGGCCGGATGGCGATCGCGAACTCGCCAGTGCCGGCGAAGCGATCACCCTGACCCTGGACGACGAGATCGACATCAGCCGCGGCGACGTCATCGCCGCCGCCGGCGATCCGCCACAGGTCGCCGATCAGTTCGCCGCGCACGTGCTGTGGATGGACGACGCCGCGCTGCTGCCTGGACGTCCGTACTGGCTGAAGATCGGTACGCGCACGGTCGCCGCCTCGATCAGCGAGATCAAGCACCGGGTCGACATCAACAGCCAGGAGCACCTGGCGGCCAAGCGGCTGGAACTCAACGAGGTCGGCTACTGCAACCTCAGCCTGGACGAACCGATCGCGTTCGCACCCTATGCGGACAACCGCGCGCTGGGCGGCTTCATCCTGATCGACCGGCAGAGCAACCACACGGTCGCGATGGGAACGCTGGACTTCGCACTGCGCCGCGCCGGCAACGTGCACTGGCAGCACCTGGACGTGGACAAGGCGGCGCGTGCGCGCACCAAGGGCCAGCAGCCGCGGGTGCTGTGGTTCACCGGCCTGTCCGGCGCCGGCAAGTCGACCGTGGCCAACCTGGTCGACAAGCGCCTGCACGCGCTGGGCTACCACAGCTTCATTCTCGACGGCGACAACGTGCGTCATGGCCTGAACCGGGATTTGGGCTTCACCGCCGAGGACCGGGTGGAGAACATCCGCCGCGTGGCCGAGGTCGCCAGACTGATGACCGACGCCGGATTGATCGTGCTGGTCAGTTTCATCTCGCCGTTCCGGGCCGAGCGGCAGATGGCGCGCGAACGGTTCGGCGAAGGCGAGTTCCTGGAAATCTTCGTCGACGTGCCGCTGGCGCTCGCGGAGGAACGCGACGTGAAGGGCCTGTACCGCAAGGCGCGGGCCGGCCTGATTCCCAACTTCACCGGCATTGACTCGCCGTACGAAGCACCGGAACATCCCGACCTGCGGCTGGATGCCGGCGCAGAGAGTCCGGAACACTTGGCGCTGCGGGTCCTGGAAAAACTGGGATTGACCTAGCGAACCACGCTGCACAAGGGTCGTTAGTCATGGCCCTGTCAACGCTTCCGTACGCATATTCGTTCATGGCGTGAAGGTAAACTTCACGTGATAACGATCATTACGGTACTTTCATGCTGAGCCGAACCGGAATCCGGGCGACGCTGGCCGTCGCCGCGTCGATGTTCCTGTTGACCGCCTGCGGAGAAAAATCCGCCGGCGCGGGCGGAGGCGGGCAGGGTGCGGATCGGCCGGTGCCGGTGAACACCCAGGTGGTCCAGCTCTCGGCGTGGAGCGACACCCTGGAGGCGCTGGGCACCGCCAAGGCGCGCGAGTCGGTGACCCTGACCGCCAAGGTCAGCGAAATCGTCCAGGACGTGCACTTCGAAAGCGGCCAGGACGCCAGGGCCGGGCAGGTGCTGGTGACCTTGCGCGGCGACGCCGCCAAGGCGTCGCTGGAGCAGGCCGAGGCCACCTACGCCGAAGCCGACCGCCTGTACCGCCGGCAGAAGGAACTGGCCGAACAGCAACTGGTCGCCCGCTCCACCCTGGACACACAATTGGCCCTGCGCGACGCCGCCGCAGCGCGCGTGCAGCAGATGAAGGCCGACATCGGCGATCGCACGGTGCGCGCACCGTTCGCCGGCGTACTGGGCATCCGCCAGGTCAGCCCGGGCTCGCTGATCACCGCCAGCACCGTCATCGCCACCCTCGACGATGTTTCGCGGATGTACGTGGACTTCCAGGTGCCGGAAGCGGCGCTGGCCACGGTCGACAACGGCGATGCGGTCAACGCGACCACCGCCGCCTGGCCGGGGCGCACCTTCGAGGGCGTCGTGGAAACGGTCGATGCGCGGGTGGATCCCGCCACCCGCGCGGTCACCGTGCGCGCGGTGTTCGCCAACCCGGATCGCGCGCTGCGCCCGGGCATGCTGCTCAACGTCAATCTGTTCCGGCCGGAGCGGCGGGCGCTGGTGATTCCCGAGATCGCCGTCGTGCAGGTGGGCCGCGACACCTTCGTCTACCGGGTCAAGGCCGACAGCAGCGTGGAGCAGGTCACCGTGAGCACCGGCGTCCGTCGCGAGGGTCGGGTGGAGATCACCGAAGGCCTGAAGGCCGGCGATCGCATTGTCGTGGACGGTACCGGCAAGCTGCGGCCCGGCGCGAAGATCACCGAGGCCGGCGCGACCACGCCACCGGCCGCCGCGCCCGCAGCCGCACCCGCCGTCAAACGGGGCTGAACCATGAAGCTGTCCGACCTGTCGATCAAGCGGCCGGTGCTGGCCGTGGTGATGAGCCTGCTGCTGATCGTGCTCGGGGTGATGTCGTTCATGCGCCTGACCCTGCGCGAGCTGCCCAACATCGATCCGCCGGTGGTGTCGGTGGAAGTGACCTACCCGGGCGCGTCGGCGGCGGTGGTGGAAACCCGCGTCACCCAGATCCTGGAAGACGCGCTGGCCGGCATCGAGGGCATCGAGACCATCGAGTCGCGCAGCTCCAACGGCCGTTCGCAGGTCACCATCGAGTTCACCCTTACCCGCGACATCGAGGCCGCCGCCAACGACGTGCGCGACAAGGTCAGCCGGGTGATGGATCGCATGCCCGACGAGGCGGATCCGCCGGAAGTGCAGAAGGTGGAAGCCGATGCCGACGTGATCCTGTGGTTGAACATGAGTTCGACCAAGATGGACACCTTGCAGCTGACCGACTACGCCGATCGCTATATCGTCGATCAGCTGTCGGCGCTGGACGGCGTGGCCCAGGTGCGCATCAGCGGCGCCCAGCGCTATGCCATGCGGATCTGGCTGGATCGCGCCGCGATGGCCGCGCGCGGCGTCACCGCCAGCGACGTGGAGGCGGCGCTGCGGCGCGAGAACATCGAACTGCCCGCCGGCCGCATCGAATCGGAAACCCGCGACTTCACCCTGCGGGTCGAACGCGGCTACATGACCGCCGAGCAGTTCGCGCGGATGCCGCTGAGCAAGGGCGCCGACGGCTACGTGGTGCGGGTGGGCGACGTGGCCCGGGTGGAGCTGACCACCGAGGAACGCCGCGCCTATTTCCGCAGCAACGGCCGCCCGAACGTCGGCCTGGGCATCGTCAAGACCTCAACCGCCAACGCGCTGGATGTGGCGCGCGCGGCCCGCGCTGCCGCCGACCGCATCCGCCCGACCCTGCCGGAGGGCACCCAGATCTTCGTCGCCTACGACAGCACCGTGTTCATCGAGGCGTCGGTCGAGCGCGTCTACGCCACCCTGGTGGAGGCGATGATCCTGGTGTTCGCGGTGATCTGGCTGTTCCTGGGCAGCCTGCGCGCGGCGTTGATCCCGGCGGTGACGGTGCCGGTCTGCCTGATTACCTCGTTCATCGCCCTCTACGCGTTCGGCTTCTCGATCAACCTGCTGACCTTGCTCGCCCTGGTGCTGTGCATCGGCCTGGTGGTGGACGATGCCATCGTGGTGCTGGAGAACATCCAGCGCCGCGCCGACCTGGGCGAGCCGCCGCTGGTGGCCGCGCGTCGCGGCACCGCGCAGGTGGCCTTCGCGGTCATCGCCACCACCGCGGTGCTGGTGGCGGTGTTCCTGCCGGTGGGGTTCATGGAAGGCAACACCGGACGCCTGTTCCGCGAACTGTCGGTGGCACTGGCGGCGGCGGTGGCGATCTCGGCGTTCGTGGCCCTGACCCTGACCCCGATGATGTCCTCCAAGCTGGTCCGGCCGCACAGCAAGCCCAAGGGTTTCAACGCCTGGATGAACCGGCAGCTGGCCCGGCTCAGCGAGGGGTATGGCCACCAGGTCCAGCGGATGGTGGCGATGCCCGGCCGGCGCATCCTGTTGATCCTGCTGATCGCGATGGGCGCGTGCCTGGCGGTGGCGGCGGTGCTGGGCCTGCGCGTGCCCAAGGAACTGGCGCCGATGGAGGATCGCGGCTCGTTCTTCGTCTCCATCCAGGGACCGGAAGGCGCAGGCTTCGATTACACCGTGAAACAGATCCAGCAGGTCGAGCATCTGTTCGCCGACAACATCGGCGAAGGCAAGCCGATCCAGCGCGCCAACGCCCGCGTGCCGGGCGGCTTTGGCGCGAGCGAGGAAATGCACACCGGCCAGGTGATCGTGTTCCTGCAGGACTGGAGCAAGCGCCACGAAAGCACCACCGAGGTGCTGGAATCGGTGCGCGGCCAACTGGAGCAGATGCCGGGCATCCGCGCCCAGCCTTCCCAGCGCACCGGCCTGGTCCGCGGTGGTGGCCAGCCGTTCCGGATGGTGCTCGGCGGTCCGGATTACAACGAGCTCTCGCAGTGGCGCGACCGGATGATGGCGCGCATGGAGCAGAACCCCGGCCTGTACGGCGTGGACTCGGATTACAAGGAAACCCGACCGCAGATGCGGGTCAACATCGACCGCAGCCGCGCCGCCGACCTGGGCGTGTCGGTGCAGGAAATCGGCCGCACGCTGGAAACCATGATGGGTTCCCGCCAGGTCACCACGTTCGTCGACAACGGCGAGGAGTACGACGTGCTGATGCAGGCCGACCGCGAGCGCCGTTCCTCGCCGGCGGACCTGGCCAACACCTACGTGCGCGGCAGCGCGGGCGAGCTGATTCCGCTGTCCAACCTGGTGACATTGTCGGAAATCGCCGAACCCGGCAGCTTCAACCGCTTCAACCGCCTGCGCGCGATCACCCTGACCGCGTCGCTGGCGCCGGGCTACACGCTGGGCGAGGCGATGGGCTGGGCCCAGCAGGTGGCGCAGGAGGAACTGCCCGACTACGCGCAGATCGACTGGAAGGGCGAATCCCGCGAGTACCTCAAGGCCGGCGGCGCGGTGCTGCTGACCTTCGCGCTGGCGCTGCTGATCGTCTACCTGGTGCTGGCGGCGCAGTTCGAGAGTTTCATCCACCCGCTGGTGATCATGCTGACCGTGCCGCTGGCGGTGCTGGGCGCGCTGATCGGCCTGTGGGTCACCGGCGGCACGCTCAACCTGTTCAGCCAGATCGGCATCGTGATGCTGATCGGCCTGGCGGCAAAGAACGGCATCCTGATCGTCGAGTTCGCCAACCAATTGCGCGACGACGGCATGAGCGTGGCGCGCGCCATCGCCGAATCCTCGAAGGTGCGCCTGCGCCCGATCCTGATGACGTCCGTGGCCACGGTGATGGGCGCGGTGCCGCTGGTGGTGGCCGGCGGACCGGGGTCGGCCAGCCGCGCGACGATCGGCATCGTGGTCATCTTCGGCGTCTCCTTCTCCACCTTGCTGTCGCTGTACGTGGTGCCGGCGTTCTACGCGCTGCTGGCACCGTTCACGCGGTCTCCCGAGGCCGTGGCCCACGAACTGAAGCGACTGGAAGAAGAAACTCCCCCGGTAGGCGGTCATGGTTGATCTGGAAAGCATGGAAGACAGCGTGGTTCAGGGCGACGGGTTCACATTGCGGCGTTGGCGGGCGGAAGACGCGCGCTGGCTGCTCCGCCACGCCAACGACGCGCAGGTCGTGCGCGGCTTGAGCGAACGTTTCCCGCATCCCTATCGGCGCGAGGACGCCTGGCGGTTCCTCGCCGGCGAAGTGGTGGATCTGAACGATCCGGTGTTCGCCATCGATATCGACGGCCGCGCCTGCGGCGGCATCGGCGCGCACCCGCGCCTGGGCGAGCGTGGGGGCAGCGCCGAGCTGGGGTACTGGCTCGGCCGCCGCTACTGGGGCCAGGGACTGATGAGCCGGGTGGTCGCGGCCTACGTGCCGTGGGTGATGGATCACCTGCAACTGCACCGCATGCAGGCCAACGTGCTGGACATCAACCCGGCCTCGGCACGGGTGCTGCTCAAGAACGGCTTCCAGGAAGAAGGCCTGCTCCGCCACGCCATCCGCAAGGATGGGCAGTTGCACGACCTGCGGGTCTTCTCCCGCCTGCGGACGCCGACCACGCACTGAACACCCCGGGTTTCCCTGTTCAGCAGGGTGATCCCCCTCGCCGGGCTTCGCAGAGCGGGCCGATTCGTGGAGAATCGACCGGTCCCCGGTGACGGGGACTTTTCCTTTTAGGGCAGGGGAGACTGCGTGGAAGCCATCATCAATGCCGTCAACGGCATCATCTGGAGCAAGGCACTGATCGTCATGTGCCTGGGCGCCGGCCTGTATTTCACCATCCGCACCCGCTTCATGCAGGTGCGTGGCTTCGCGGAGATGCTGCGGCT
Organism: Pseudoxanthomonas beigongshangi; assembly: GCF_016820515.1. GTDB lineage: Bacteria > Pseudomonadota > Gammaproteobacteria > Xanthomonadales > Xanthomonadaceae > Pseudoxanthomonas_A > Pseudoxanthomonas_A beigongshangi. The sequence goes on from NZ_JADHDV010000007.1 coordinate 34,151, forward strand.
GACCGTGAGCGGGCAGAAATCCGAGGCCGGCGTGTCCTCGTTCCAGGCGCTGGCCATGTCGATGGCCGGCCGCATCGGCATCGGCAACATCGCCGGCGTCGCCACCGCGATTGCCTTCGGCGGTCCCGGCGCGGTGTTCTGGATGTGGGTGATGGGCTTCCTGGGCGCGTCGACGTCCTACGTCGAATCGACGCTGGCGCAGATCTACAAGGTCAAGGATGCCGAAGGACGCTATCGCGGCGGCCCGGCCTATTACATCGAAAAGGCGATGGGCCTGAAGTGGTACGCGCTGCTGTTCGCCATCGCGACCATCGCCGCCACCGGCTTCCTGATGCCGGGCGTGCAGGCGAACGCGATCGCCGACAGCGCGGCCAACGTCTGCCAGGGCACGTCGCTGTGCGGCGCCATGGACGGCCAGTGGCTGGGCATGCCGGCGCGCGATGCATTCAAGCTGGGCATCGGCATCACGGTGTCGATCCTGCTGGCGGTGATCATCTTCGGTGGCGTCAAGCGCATCGCCAACTTCGCCGAAATCGTGGTGCCGTTCATGGCCGCCGGTTTCATCCTGATGGCGGTCACGGTGATGGTGCTCAACGCCGAGTTGGTGCCGGAAATGTTCCGCGTCATCTTCAGCAGCGCCTTCGGCACCCATGCCGCGTTCGGCGCGATCCTGGGCCTGGCGGTGGAATGGGGCGTCAAGCGCGGCATCTACGCCAACGAGGCCGGCCAGGGCACAGGCCCGCACGCCGCCGCCGCCGCCGAGGTCTCGCACCCGGCCAAGCAGGGCTACGTGCAGGCCTTCGCGATCTACTTCGACACCATGATGGTGTGCACCTCGACCGCGTTCCTGGTGCTGACCACCGGCAAGTACAACGTGTACTCGCCCACGGGCGGCGCGCACCTGTATACCGGCATGCCGCCGGGCGTCGAGGAAGGCCCGGGTTACGCGCAGGCGGCGGTGGAATCGGTGCTGCCGGGCTGGGGCGCGGGCTTCGTGGCGGTGGCGCTGTTCTTCTTCGCCTTCACCACCATCATGGCCTACTACTACATGGCCGAGACCAACCTGAGCTATGTCAACGGCAACCGACGTCGTCCGCTGACCGTGCTGCTGCTGCGGCTGGGCATCATGGGCATGGTCATCTTCGGTGCCTTCCACAATGCCAAGACCGCGTGGGCGCTGGGCGACATCGGCGTCGGCCTGATGGCGTGGCTGAACATCATCGCGATCCTGATCCTGCACAAGCCGGCGATGGCGGCGTTGCGCGACTACGAGCGGCAGAAGAAGCTGGGCCTGGATCCCGTCTTCGATCCGGACGTGGCGGGCGTGAAGAACGCCGACTTCTGGAAGAACCGGCAAGGCTGACATGAGTGGTCCCTGGGACAAGCGGCCACCGCCGCGCTCGCATGGCACCGGCCGTCCGGCGGGCCCGCGCCAGCCGCGTGCGCCGCGTCCCGCCGAGCCCCGCGATGACGCGCGCGGGTCGGCGGGAGCGCAGATGGGGGCGCCGATGGGCGCGCGCGACGAGTTGCGCCTGTATGGCATCAACGCCGTGCGCGCGGTGTTCGAACGGCGTCCGGAGGCGATCCGCAAGATCTACCTGACCGAGGCGCGGATTCCCGCGTTCAAGGCGCTGCTGGCGTGGTGCGTGAAGCAGCGCATCGGCTACCGGGTGGTAGCCGAGGATGATCTGGATCGGCTCGCCGCCAGCCAGCACCATGAGGGCATCGTCGCCGAGGTGCTGAAGGCGGAACCGACGTCGGCCGGCGATTGGCTGCGCACGCTGCCGGCCGGTCCGGCGCTGGCGATCTGGCTGGACGGGGTCGGCAATCCGCACAATTTCGGCGCCATCCTGCGCTCGGCCGCGCACTTCGGCGTATCGGCGATCCTGCTGCCGCCGCAGGGTGGACTGGCGCTGTCAGGCGCCGCGGCGAGGGTCGCCGAAGGCGGCGCGGAACAAGTGCCGCTGGTGCGCCTGGGCAACACCGCCAACGCCATCGCGCAACTGCGCGGCGCCGGCTTCTCGCTGGCCGCCACGGTGGTGCGCGGCGGTGACGATCTGTTCGCCGCGCGCTTGCCGGAACGCCTGGTCTACGTGATGGGAGCCGAGGGCGAAGGCATGGATCCGCAAATGGCCGCCGCCTGCGATGCGCGCCTGTCGATTCCCGGCACCGGCGCGGTGGAGAGCCTCAACGTGGCTTCGGCGACCGCCGTGTTCCTCGCCCAATGGCGGCAGCGTCTCGCGAAGGGCTGAGCGACGCGCTGGCCGCCGCGGCATCCGGCGCGAACATCGCTTGCAGAACGAAAGAGCGGGCCGAATGGCCCGCTCTTTTTTCATCCACGGAAGACGAAAGCATCATTCCTGCGGCGGCTTGACCTGCTTGGGCTCGCTGCCGAAACCGCCCTCGGCCTCCGCCGCCAGATAGGCGAACACGGTATAGGCGGCCACGTTCTGCGCCAGCGCCTTGGGATCGATCTTGTCCAGGGTGTCGTCGGCGGTGTGGTGCAGGTTGAAGTAGTCGGTGCCATCCTGCGCCAGCCAACCCCAGGCCAGGCCCCGCGCGGCGAACGGGCTGATGTCCGGGCCGGGACCGCCCTTGTCGGCCTGGTACTCGATGCCCAGCGGCGCCAGTACCTCGGCGATCTGGCGGGTGGCCTCGCGGGCATGCTCGGGCGCGCTGGTGTTGAAGGCGTAGATGCGGCCGGCGCCGAAATCGCTCTCCGCGCCGATCTGGTGCAGGCGCACGTCGGCGGCGTGCTTCTCCGCATAGGCGCGGCCGCCGTACAGGCCCTGTTCCTCGTTGGCGAAGGCGACCACGCGGATGGTGCGCTTGGGCGCCTGCTTCAGTTGTCCGATCAGATGGCCGGCGGCCATGGTCAGGGCGACGCCGGCACCGTCGTCGATGGCGCCGGTGCCCAGATCCCAGGAATCCAGGTGGCCGCCGATGACCACGACTTCCCTGGGCAGGCTGCGCCCGGTGATTTCACCGATCACGTTGTAGGAGGTGGCCTCGCCATCCCAGCCGCAATCCAGCGCCATCCGCACCTTGACCGGGCCGCGCGCCAGCAGGCGGGCGAGCTGATCGGCGTCGGGGATGGTCAGCGACGCCGACGGTACCGGGGTCAGGCCGTCGTCGAAGCGGGTGATGCCGGTGTGGGCGACGCGATGGTTGTCGGTGCCGGCCGAGCGCATCAGGTAGCCGATGGCGCCCTTGCGGATCGCCGCCGACGGGCCGCGCGAGCGGATCGCGCCGCCGTTGCGGTAATCGCTGCCGGAACGATCCGCCTTCATTTGGTAATCGACGAAGGCGATCTTGCCCTTCAGCGAATCCGCGGGCGCGGCTTCCAGCGCGGCCAGATCGGCGAAGCGCACGATCTCCGCTTCCACCGTGCCGCCGGGGCTGCCACCCAGCGCGGTGACGGTCAGCGCCTGCGGATGCGCACCCAGTACCGCGGCGTGCTCACTGCGGCGTTCCCACTTGGGAAAGGTCACCGGTTCGGTCCATACCTTGTCAAAACCCAGCGCCTTGAACTTGGCGGTGGCCCAGGCCACCGCGCGCGCGTCGGCCTCGCTGCCGGCCAGGCGCGGACCGACTTCGGTGGTCAGCGATTCCACCACCTTCCAGCCGGTGTCGTCGGCCAGCGCCTGCTCGCGCAGCTGCGCGGCGGTGGCCAGGGCGGCGTCGGGAATGCGGGTGGGTTTCTGCGCGGCGTGCGCGATGGGAGCGGAGAGGGACAGGCTGAGGGCGATCAACAACGGCGTCAGACGCATGGAGTACCCCTGGGAGCAGGCTGGAAATTGGGCAGGAAACAGGAAAGCCGCGAGCTTAGCAGCCCGCGGCTTTCCCCGATTGTGAAACAAGTCGTGGCTTACTTCTTCAGCGCGTCGCGGATCTCGCGCAGCAGCAGCACGTCTTCGGGCGGAGCGGCCGGTGCGTCTGGCGCCTTCTTGTAGAGGCGGTTGACCGCCTTGACCAGCAGGAAGATGGCAAAGGCGACGATGACGAACTGGATCAGCGTGTTGATGAACTCGCCGAAGCCGATCACCACCGCGGGAATCTCCTTGCCGGCGGCATCGACGGTGGCTTCCTTCAGCGTCCAGACCCACTTGGAGAAATCCACGCCGCCAACCAGCAGGCCGATCGGCGGCATGATGATCTTGTCGACCAGCACGGTGACGATCTTGCCGAACGCCGCGCCGATCACCACGCCGACCGCCAGGTCGACCACGTTGCCGCGCGCGATGAATTCCTTGAACTCGCTGATCATGCCCATGCTGGATGTCCTCATGTCCGGGCGACAGCGCCCGTAGGCGCAAAACTATACCGTGGCGGGTGAAGATCGCATCCCCTTCCGCACGTTTTTCGCGCGAACGACGGGGATCAGACGATCGTGCCGCGCAGTTCGACCACGCCGTCCAGCGAGGCGGCGAAGCGATCCCCGGCCACCAGCGGACCCACCCCGGCCGGCGTGCCCATGAACACCAGATCGCCGGCCTTGAGCGCGTAGAGCCGGGACAGTTCGTGCAGGATTTCCGGCACGTCCCAGATCAGATCCGACAGCGCGCCATGCTGGCGCACCTGGTCGTTGACGGCGAGGGTCAGCGTGAGCGCCGCGAGATCGCCCACGTCCGCCACGGGCACCAGATCGCTGATCGGCGCGGAATGATCGAAGCCCTTGCCGGTGTCCCACGGCAGCCCCTTGGCCTTGGCCGCGCCCTGCAGGTCGCGGCGGGTCAGGTCCAGGCCGACGCCATAGGCCACCACCAGCGCCTGCGCCCGTGCGGGATCCAGCTCGCCGGCCGGGGCATCCTGGCCCAGCGCGGCAACCAGTTCCACCTCATGGTGCAGATCCTGCGTGCCGGGCGGGTAGGGAACATCCGCGTTACCGGCGACGATGGCATCGGCGGGCTTGTGGAAGAACACCGGCTGCCCGCGCTCCGTCTTCGAGGCCGGGGCGGCGGCGCCCATCTCGCGCGCGTGATCGGCGAAGTTGCGGCCAACGCAGAAAATACGGCGCACGGGAAACGTGCCGCCGCCACGCACGGGCACGCGCGGAACGGGAGGAGCGGGGAACAGATCGGTCATGTCGGCGGCCGGCCGTGCCGGGCAGGGAAACGGCCGCTGAGTGTAGGACGCGCGCCGTCAGCGCGACAGCGGCAACACCGGCTTGCGCACCACCTGGTACTCGGCTTCGACCACACCGCCACGCGCGATCGGCTTGCCGCGCTGCTTGAACAGCCTGTACAGCAGGCCGGCGGCGATCATGGCCGCGCCGATGAACACGCTGAAGAACACCAGCACGCACAACAAGGCCAGGCCCAGCAGGCCGATGGCCAGCCGCAGCAGCGGATGACGGGGCTTGCGCGGAGCGAAGGCGGAACGGAAGGCGTTGAACTGGAAGCTGCGTGCGAACATGGCGATGGGTCGTGACACAATGCGGCCGGAGCCGGATGGCGTGCAGTATCCGGTGACAAGAATATGACGGTGTGAGAAGTTCGTTAAGGCGACCATGGCCCTTATAGCGCTGGACAGAATAGAAGACGGCGGGTTCGCCGAAGTCGAAGCCGATATCGACGGAGATAGCGAGTCTCTGGTGCTTTTTAGGCAGGGCGGGGAAGTTCGCGCCTGGCTGAATGTCTGCCCGCATGCCGGCCGCCGGCTGGACTGGGCGCCGGGCAAGTTCCTGAAAAGCAAGGACGGCCTGCTGGTCTGCGCCGCCCATGGCGCCTCGTTCGAACTGCAGCGCGGCGATTGCGTCGCCGGTCCCTGCCGCGGCGATTCGCTGCGGGCGGTGCCGGTGCAGGTGGTCGAGGGCATGGTGCGGCTGGTGTAGCGCGCACGGCCAACCTGTGGGAGCGACGTCAGTCGCGATGATCCACGGTGGCCCGCTCGGGCAATAGCTCGCGACTGACGTCGCTCCCACAGTCGAGATGACAGGGGGCTGCGGCTAACCCGCCCGGCCGTTCCACCAGAACAGCGCGTTGACCGCCAGCACCACCACCACGGTGTAGATCAGCGACAGAGGTCCGCCGACGCGCCACATCTGCCGCGAGGTGTAGTTGGCCGGGCCGGTGACCATCGAGATCACCGGGTTCGACGCGGTCATCAGGTTGTTGGAGGCCGACAGCGCGACGATCAGCGCAAACGCGGTCGGATTGCCGCCGGCGGCCAGCGCCAGGTTGATCGCCATCGGCACCATCACGATGGTCGCGCCGACGTGGCTGATCACCAGCGAGAAGCCGGTGGTGAGCAGTGCCACCGCGATTTCGATCAGCCAGACCGGCATGCCCTCGGGCAGGCGCTCGACGGTGTGCCCGGCGACCCACGCCGCCGCGCCGCTGCTGTCCATCGCCCAGCCCAGCGGAATCAGCCCCGCCATCAGGAACACCGTCTTCCAGTTGATCGCCGCGTAGGCCTCGTCCATCCGCAGCACGCCGGTCAGCAGCATGCCGGCCACGCCGGTCATCAGGGTCAGCGAGACCGGCAGCTTCGAGGTCAGCGCGATGATGATGGTGACCGCGAAGATGGTCATCGCGATCTTGAACTTGTGCGGCCGCTGCTCGCCCTTGGGATAGTCGGTCACCACCACGAAGTCGCGGCTCTCGGCGGCCTGGTGCAGGTCGGTCCAGATGCTGTGGAAGACCAGCATGTCGCCGGCGCGCAGCGGAATCTTGCGCACGTCCTCGCGCAGCACCTTCTTGTCGCGGTTGATCGCCAGCAGGCTGATGCCGGCCTGCTTTCGCAGGCGCAGGTCGGCGGCGGTCTTGCCGATCAGCTTGGAGGTCGGCGGAATCACCGCCTCGGAAATGCCCGCGCGGCTGGGATTGAACAGATCGCCGAAGTGGCGCAGGCGCGAGGACATCCGCAGGAAATGGTTCTGCGCGAAGTCGGCCACCTGCGGGCGCGAACCCATCACGCCCAGCACGCTCCCCACCCAGATGCGCATGTCCGCCGGCGGTGCCAGGCGGGTGTCGTTGCCGGTCTGCAGCGCCAGCATCAGCGGCGCGTCGTGCATCGCCTCGGCCTCGCCCAGCGACATGCCCACCAGCGGGCTTTCCGCGGTGACCAGCAGCTCGAACACGTCGCCCTCGATGCCGTAGGTATTGGCGAAATAGCTCTCGGTGCGCGCCGGGGTCACGCTGGTTTCGGTTTCGTCCTTGAGTTTCTTGTCGCCGTAGTAGCGGAAGTACAGCAGCGAGGCCAGCAGCAGCGCCACGCCGATCGGCAGCGGCGCGAACATGCGCAGCGGCTCCAGCGTGGCCATGCCGGAGGGCAGGTTGTTGTTGGCCGAGACCAGCAGGTCGTTCAGCAGGATCAGCGGCGAATTGCCGACCATGGTCAGCGCGCCGCCCATCACGATGGCCGCGGCGATGGGCAGCAGCAGGCGTTGCAGCGACAGCGAGGTGCGCGAGGACAGCCGCGAGGCGACCGGCATGAACAGCGCCATCACCGACGGGTTCTGCATGAACGAGGAATTGAGGCCGGCGATGGCGGTGGTCATCAGCAGCAGCCGCTGCTCGACGCCGTGGCCGCGCCGCAACAGCCAGGAGGCCAGCCGGTTCAGCGCGCCGGTGCGGTCCAGGCCGGCCCCCAGGATCATGGTCGCGATGATGCTCATCACCGCGTTGCCGGAGAAGCCGCCGAAGATTTCCTCCGGCGCGATCAGGCCGGTGATGCCCAGGATCACCAGCACCACCAGCGCGACCAGATCGGCGCGGATGCGCTCGAACAGGAACATCGCCATCGTGAAGCCGACCAGCCCGAGCACGAGCTTCATGTCGTTGGTCAGCGTCAGCGCAGTGGTGATCACGGCTGGGATTCGATATTCGGGATGACCGTCCATTCGGACGTTGAAAACCGGGATTCGGTAGGGCGGGCGCGCCGGTGGCGCGGGCCGAGTGCGGTGCCGGCACGGTTATCAGGCAATTTGGCGAAGACGTCCAATCCCGAGTTCCCTATTCCCTAATCCCGGTCATAAACCAGATCCCAGACGCCGTGGCCCAGCTTCTGGCCGCGGGTCTCGAAGTGGGTCTGCGGCCGCCAGGGCGGGCGCGGCACGTGTCCGCGCGGGCCGGCCCGGTTGCGCAGGCCGGGCGTGGCGTCGAGCACGTCCCACATCTGTTCGGCATAGTCCTGCCAGTCGGTGGCCGCATGCAAGCGTCCGCCGCTGCGCAGCTTGCCCGCCAGCAGGGCGGCGAAGCCGGGCTGGATCAGGCGGCGCTTGTTGTGGCGCTTCTTGTGCCAGGGATCCGGGAAATAGATGCGGATCTCGTCCAGCGAGCCGTCGGCGACCTCGTGCTGCAGCACTTCCACCGCGTCGTGGTGGTAGAGCCGCACGTGATCGCTGCCGTCCTCGGCCAGCGCGTTCAGCAGCCGGCCGACGCCCGGCGCGTGCACTTCCAGGCCGATGTAGTCGCGATCCGGATCCTGGGTGGCGGCGAAGCGAAGCGCCTCGCCGTTGCCGAAACCGATCTCCAGCACCCGCAACGCCTGCCTGCCGAACACCGCGTCGTAGTCGCGCGACTGGCCGGTGTAGTCCAGACCAAAGCGCGGCCACAGCGTATCGAACGCGCGTTGCTGGGCCTCGGTGAAGCGGCCCTGGCGCAGCACGAAGCTGCGGATCTGGCGCCGTCCTTCCTCCACCGTGAATGGCTTGGGCGGGGTCTTGGCGCCCGGGCTGGAGAACGGATCGGTCATCGGATCAGCCGATCAGGCCGTCGATGGGGCTGGAGGCCGACGCGTTGCGCTTGCGCGGGATGCGCCCGGCCAGGAAGGCCTCGCGGCCGGCCTCGACCGCCTTACGCATCGCGCTGGCCATCAGCACCGGGTTGCGGGCGCCGGCGATGGCGGTGTTCATCAGCACGCCGTCGCAGCCCAGCTCCATCGCGATGGCCGCGTCCGAGGCGGTGCCCACGCCGGCATCGACCAGCACCGGGACCTTGGCGTTCTCGATGATTTCCAGCAGGTTGTACTTGTTCTGGATGCCTAGGCCCGAACCGATCGGAGCGGCCAGCGGCATCACCGCCACGCAACCGATGTCTTCCAGCCGGCGGGCCAGGATCGGGTCATCGCTGGTGTAGACCATCACCTGGAAGCCGTCTGCCACCAGTTGCTCGGCCGCGGCCAGGGTCTGCACCACGTCGGGGTACAGGGTCTTCTGGTCGCCCAGTACCTCCAGCTTGACCAGGGTGTGGCCGTCCAGCAGCTCGCGGGCCAGCCGGCAGGTGCGCACCGCATCGTCGGCGGTGTAGCAGCCTGCGGTGTTGGGCAGGATGGTGTAGCGATCCGGTGGCAGCACGTCGAGCAGGTTGGGCTCGTTGGGCGACTGGCCCAGATTGGTGCGGCGGATCGCGACGGTGACGATTTCGGCGCCCGCGGCCTCGGTGGCCAGGCGGGTTTCCTCGAAATCCTTGAATTTTCCGGTGCCGGTGAGCAGGCGGGAACGGTAGCTTTTTCCCGCAATGACCAGCGGGTCGGTGTGGGTATCGTGAGGCATCGGCGGATTATCGCCGATCCCGGCCGGGCGTGCGTGAGCGGAGCGACGCGGGGCGCCGGAAAAGCGGGATCGGCGTCGCGATGGTCATCGGATTGACCCGCCGCGGTCACCCCGACGACATATCCGCTGGCCAACATCCCGTCGATCACGGCGCGGCGCCACTGCCGCGCGATCGCTCTTCCTCCCCCAGGAAACAACCATGCCCATACGCCTCCACCGCCTCGGCGGTTCGATTCGCTGCGTCCTCGCGTCCGGCGCCTGCCTCACCGCCGGCCTGCTGCCCGCCCATGCCCAGGAGGCCGCCGCGGCGGCCGCGACCGCCAGCGCCAAGCAACTGGATACGGTGATCGTCACCGGCCGCGCCGGCGTGCAGGAACGCAGCAAGGCCGAGACCAGCTATTCGATCACCGGCATCGACGAAGAACGCCTGCGCCTGCAGGCACCCACCAGCGTCACCGAATCGCTGAAGAGCGTGCCGGGCTTCTGGGTCGAGGCGTCCGGCGGCGAGGCCAGCGGCAACGTGCGCGCGCGCGGCGTGCCGGTCGACGGCTTCGGTTCGATCACCCTGCTCGATGACGGCATGCCGGTGCAGCACGACCCCGCGCTGGGCTATCTCAACGGCGACCAGGCGTTCCGCCTCGACGAGACCACCGAGCGCATCGAAGTGGTGCGCGGCGGACCGTCCTCGATCTTCTACTCCAACGCGCCCGCCGGCGCGGTCAACTACATCCCGCGCCAGCCGGGCGATCGCACCGAGGGCGTGTTCAAGTACGCCGTCGGCGACTACGGCCTGCATCGCGGCGACTTCTGGGTCGGCACGCCGATTGGCCAGGACTGGAAAATGTCACTGGGCGGCTACTACCGCCAGGACGATGGCGTGCGCGATCCCGGCTTCAAGGCCAACGACGGCGGCCAGGTGCGACTGAACCTGGTGCGCGCGCTGGACGGCGGCAGCCTGTCCTTCGACGTCAAGCACATGGACGACAAGGTGATGCTGTATCTCGGCATCCCGATGCGCACGATCGGCGGCAAGATCCGCGCGGTGCCGGGCTTCGACGGCAACCACGGCACCCTGGCCGGGCCGGAAACCGAGCACGTGCGCATGCGCATGGCCGACGGCGGCATCTACGATTTCGACAATGGCGAGGGCACCCACGTCAAACGCGACCAGTTCACGGTCAAGTTCGACAAGACGCTGGGCGACTGGCGTTTCGTCGACAGCCTGCGCTACAACGACACCGAGACCCAGCGCAACGGCATGTTCCCGAACGCGTTGCAGAGCGCAAGTTCGTTCCTGGCCAACGGCGACAACCTGGCCCTGCTGGCCCGCTACCCGGGCGCGACCGCGCTGCAGTTCCGTTATACCCACGGCGGCCAGATCTACGACACGGCCAGCCAGAACGGCAACGGCCTGATCGTCATCGGCGGCCTGCGCGGCGTCACCGCGCCAGTGAAGGAACTGATGAACGACGCGCGGGTGTCGCGCCGTTTCGAGTTCGGCAGCCAGTCCCACGACCTGACCTTCGGCTATTACTACGCCAAGGTGGATCAGGACTTCGATCGCTATTCCTCCACCGTCCTGCTGGACGCGCGTGACAACGCCCGCCTGCTGGACCTGGTGGCGGTGGACGCCAGCGGCAATCCGGTGGGCACCATCAGCGACAACGGCATCTGGCGCTACGGCTACGAATGGGAGAACGCCAGCGGCCGCTCGCAGACGCACGCGTTCTACCTGGCCGACGAATGGCAGGTCAACGACAAGCTGCGCATCGACGGCGGCGTGCGCTGGGAAAAGGTCAACGTGGAAGGCTGGGTGGAAGGGCGCGTGCAGCCCAACCTGACCGCCGGCGGCCCGGTCACCGACAGCCAGATGTGGATCGGCAACGGCCGCTTCTCGACCTACGACCGGGACTTCGACAAGGTCGGCTGGACCCTGGGCGGCAACTGGCAGTTCGACGAGTATTCCGGCCTGTTCGCGCGCTGGACCTCGACCTTCCGCCTGCCGAACCTGGGTTCGTTCATCACCAACGCGACCGCCAAGCCGGTGATCCAGACCATGGACCTGGGCGAGCTGGGCTACAAGTTCACCCACCAGAAGTTCGATCTGTTCGCCACGGCGTTCTTCACCAGGTACGACAACGTCGGCTACAGCAACTACGTGTTCGATGCGAACACGGGGGCTTCGACCCGGCAGGAACTGTTCGCCGACACCCGTACTTTCGGCCTGGAACTGGAAGCCGCCTACTATCCGGTGGACTGGTTCGACGTTTCTATGACCGCGACGGTGCAGGAACCGGAGTATCGCGGATTGCGCTATACCGAAGTGGTCAACGGCCAGCCGGTGCTGCGCGATTTCGTCGGCAACCAGTTGATCCGGGTGCCGAAGAACAGCCTGCGGGTGGTGCCCGGGTTCAACCTGGCCGGTGGCAAGCTGCGCCTGCAGGCGTCCTACGAACGCCAGGGCGAGCGCTACGTGGATACCGCCAACAGCGTGCGCCTGCCGTCCTACGACGTGATCAACCTCAGCGGCAGCTACGCCTTCGATGACCGCTGGTCGCTGTATGCCTACGTCGACAACCTGGACAACTCGCTGGGACTGACCGAGGGCAACCCGCGCGCGGGCGAGGTATCCAGCGGCGACGCCGGTGCCAACACCTTCATCGCGCGTCCGCTGCTGGGGCGTTCGTACCGCCTGGCGTTGATGTACCGCTTCTAGTGAGCGCGTTCTGATGGCGGGACGAGGCTGGCGGGTACTGCGCCCGCTGTTGCTGTGGCTGCCGGCGACCTGGGCGTCGGCGGCCTGCGACTTCACCGCGGCCGACGCGGCGGGGGCAGGTGCCGGGTGCGCGCAGGCCTGGATGGATCGGCACCTGCGCCTGGACGACATCCAGTTGCTGGCCACGCACAACAGCTACAAGCGCGCGTTGCCCGGCCACGAACTGGCGGCGCACCGCGCACGTGATCCTCGTGGCGCGGACGGCATCGACTACGCGCATCGTCCGCTGGCCGAACAGTTGGCGCGCGGTGTGCGCGGTTTCGAGCTGGATGTCTACCACGACCCGCGTGGTGGACGCTTCGCGCACGCGGATGCACCGGCCGGACTGGCGCGATCGATGCGCCAGCCGGGCTTCAAGGTGATGCACCTGGCCGACATCGACTGGCGCAGCCGATGCCAGCCGTTCCGCGAATGCCTGCGGCAACTGCGGGCGTGGTCGCGCGCGCATCCCCGGCATGTACCGATCATCGTCCAGATCAATGCCAAGGACGGACCGTCCGCGCCGGGACAGGTGCAGCCGTTGCCATTCGACACCGCGGCATTCGACGCGCTGGATGCCGAAATTCGCGACGTGTTTTCCGAGGCCGAACTGATTCTGCCGGATCAGGTGCTGGGCGCCGGCGACCCTCCACGCCAGCCGACGCTGGGCCAGGCGCGCGGGCGCTTCCTGTTCGCGCTGGACGAAGACGAGGCCAAGGTGTCGCGGTACCGCGGCGCCCGCAGGCAACTGGAAGGCCGGGTGATGTTCGTCAACACCGGCGTGGATTCGGCGGCGGCCGGCTGGCGCACGCTCAACGACCCGCGGGACCAGGCGGAAGCCATCCGGCAGGCGCTGGCAGCGGGCCTGCTGGTGCGCACGCGCGCCGACGCCGACACCCGGGAAGCGCGCGCCGGCGATGCCCGGCGCCGCGACGCCGCCTTCGCCGGCGGCGCGCAGATCGTATCCACCGACTACATCGACGCGGACGCCCGATTCGGCGAATACCGCGTCGCCTTGCCGGGCGGCGGCATCGCCCGCTGCCGTCCACGGCCCGGGGATGATCCCTGCGCGGGCCTCGCCATTGGAGAAACTCCGTGATGCAACGACTTGTCGCCCTGCTGGGCCTGCTGCTGTGCTGTCTTTCGCTGCGCGCCGGGGAAGCGCCGGATCGGATCCTGCAAGGCAGCATCCGTGGTGGTGATCACCAGAGCTACCGCCTGCTGCCGTTCGAGGTGCCCGCCGGCACCGGCCGCATCACCGTGGAATTCGAGTACAGCGGACGCGAACGCCGGACCACGGTCGATCTCGGCCTGCTGGGGCCGGACGGCTTCCGTGGACGCGACGGATTCCGGGGCTGGAGCGGCGGCAACAAGCAGCGCTTCACGGTATCGGCGACGGACGCCACGCCCTCCTACCTGCCCGGGCCGATCACGCCGGGAACCTGGTCGCTGCTGCTGGGCTTTCCGAATGTCCGCGCCGATGCGGACGATCGCTTCACCGCACGGGTGTGGTTCGACGACACCCGCGCCGAGGCGCCCCTGCGCGGGGAAGCGGGCTGGTATCGCGGCGATCTGCACATGCACGACGCGCACAGCGATGGCGGTTGCGCCAGCCAGGCCGGCACGCGCGTGCCCTGCCCGTTGTTCCTGACCGCACAGGCAGCCGCGCGACGCGGACTGGATTTCATCGCCGTCACCGATCACAACACCATGTCGCAGGCCAACGGCCTGCGCGAACTGCAGCCGTACTTCGATCGCCTGCTGCTGATGCCGGGCCGCGAGATCACGACCTTCAGCGGCCATGCCAACTGGATCGGCAGCATCGCGTCGCTGGATTTCAGGGTGGGGTCGGCCGAGGTGCCGGACTGGAACGCGGTGCTGGCGCAGACTCGGGGGCAGGGCATCGTCTCCATCAATCATCCCATCCGCCCCTCCGGCGAGGCCTGCATGGGCTGCGGCTGGAGTGCGCCGGACACGACGGATCTGTCGCGGATCCAGGCGGTCGAAGTGGTGAACGGCGCCGACGCCGACAGCGAGTGGTCGGGCATTCCGTTCTGGGAGCGCCAGCTGTCGGCCGGACACCGGCTCACCGCGATCGGCGGCAGCGACAATCACGATGCGCTGCGGGAGGTCACCGATGCCGGCGGCGCGGCGCTGGGGACGCCGGTCACGGTGGTGCGGGCGGCGGAACTGTCGATGCCGGCCATCCTGGACGGCATCCGCCAGGGCCAGGTGTTCGTCGATGTCCAGGGCAGCCGCGATCGCGCGATGACCTGGGAAGCCGAGGCCGGGCAGGTGCGCGCGGTGATGGGGCAGGCGTTGCCGGTGGCCGCGGATGGCGAAGCCGCGTTCGTCCTGCGCGCCAGCGCGGTGGGCGGCGCCACCGTCGAACTGATCGTGGATGGCCGGATCGTGGAACGCCGTCCCATCCCGACCGGCGCGCATGAGCAGGTCCTGCGGTTCACCTGGCGCGGCGATGGCGCAAGGCACTGGGTGCGCGCCAACGTGCGCGGCGCCGATGGCCGCCTCTGGCTGCTCGGCAATCCGATCTACGTCGAACCGCCCGCGAGCTGAGCGGGCGGCCGGCGGCGCTCAGCCGCCGCCGAGCGCGTGGACGATCTCGATGCGGTCGCCGTCGTGCAGCGCGTGGGAGGGATGCAGGCCGCGCGGCACGATTTCGCCGTTGACCTCGACGGCCACGCGGCGTTCGGCCAGGCCTTCGGATTGCAGCAGGCCGGCGATGGTGAGCGCGGCCTGGATGTGGCGGGCTTCGCCGTTCAATACGATGTTCATGCGCCTATTGTCGCCGCCCCGCCGTGCCGGTGCACGCCGGTTTGCCGCGTTGCAGCGTGAACGCCCCGGGCCTTGGTGGAACGATAGCCTCCCATGCGCCGCCGTACGGCCAACGCAGCCCACGCCGCATCGCATTCATAACGACAACATCGACATTGCCCCGGGAGAACACCATGAAATCGACCCAACGGCCGTTGCGCCGCCTGCTGGCCTTGGCCCTGGCCGCTGCCGCGACGCCTGCCTTCGCGCAGAGCAGCCCCTTCTCGCAAACCATCTTCTTCGGTGACAGCCTGACCGACAGCGGACATTTCCGGCCGACCCTGGTCCAGCTCAACCCGGGCGCCGCGGTCGCGGGCCGCTTCACCACCAACCCGGGCTTCGTCTGGTCCGAATTCCTGGCCCAGTACTACGGCACGGGTGCGGTGAGCGCCAACCAGGGCGGCACCAATTACGCGGTGGGTGGTGCCCGCACCGGTACGGATGGTTCGCAGGCCTTCGGCCCGATCACGGTGCCGGTTCCGGCGCTGACCACCCAGTTGGCCTCGTATCTGGGCACGACCGGCGGCAAGGCCGACGCGCGCGCGCTGTACACGGTCTGGGGCGGCCCCAACGATCTGTTCGCGGCCGTCGCCAACCCGTCGCAGACGCCGGCCATCATCGGCGCGGCGGTGACGTCGCAGGTCACCGTGGTCGCCGGCCTCAAGCAGGCCGGCGCCGAGTACATCCTGGTGCCGAACATCCCCGACCTCGGCCGCACGCCAGCCTTCCTCAACAATGCCGGCGCCACCCAGCTGGCCGCGACCTACAATGCCGCGCTCTACAACGGCCTGACCGCGCAGGGCCTGCGGGTCATCCCGCTGGATACCTTCAACTTCCTGCGCGAAATCACTTCCGCGCCGGGCCAGTACGGTTTCGCCAATGTGACCACGCCGGCCTGCGGCGCGGTGTCGTCGCTGTTGTGCGTACCGCAGAACTACGTGGATCCGAACGCCGCGGCGACCTATGCGTTCGCCGACGGCGTGCATCCGTCGATGACCGCGCACCAGATGCTGGGCCAGTACGCCATTTCGGTGCTGGAAGGCCCGCGCCAGCTGGCCGTGCTGCCGTACACCGCCTCGGTGATCGGCCGCTCGCGCGCCGACCGCGTCGCCAGCCACATCGACGCCAAGCCGGAATCCGACGGCGTGCGCTGGTGGGGCGACCTGCGTGGCGACTCACTGCGCTACGACGAGGGCGATTTCGACGGCATCACCCCGACCGGCACCTTTGGCCTGGACTGGACGCGTGGTGATTTCGTGTTCGGCGGCTTCGCCGGTTTCGGTCGCGGCAAGATGGACTTCGGCGACAGCCGCGGCAGCTTCAAGCAATCGGATGCCACCCTCGGCGGCTTTGCCGGTTGGTACCAGGATCGCATGTGGGTCAATGGCCAGGTCAGCTACACTTGGCTGTCCTACGACGTGGACCGCGAGATCCCGTTCGGTCCCGCCACCCGCCGCCACAGTGGTTCGCCGGACGGCAGCAACCTGACCGCGGCGATCAGCGCCGGCTACGATTTCGAGCACGGCAAGCTGCGCCACGGCCCGGTCGCCAGCGTGGTCGCCCAGCGGGTCAAGCTGGACGGCTATTCGGAAAGCAACCCCAGTTCCACCGCGCTGACCTATGGCGACCAGGATCTGGATTCGCTGATCGGCAGCGTCGGCTGGAAAGCCAGCATCCAGGCCACCGAGCACACCCGCCCGTACGCGCAGCTGACCTACGATCACGAGTTCGAGGAAGCCGATCGCCAGGTGTTCGCCAGCCTGCAGTCGATGCCCGGCGTGATGCCGTACGCGGTGCCGGGCCTGAACTTCGATCGCAACTACGGCACCCTCACCGTCGGTGCCCGCACGCAGGTCTTCGGCCTCGACGCCGACGTCGGCGCGCGGGTTTCGGCCGGCAAGAAGGACGGTCACGATGCGACCGTGTTCGTCAGCCTGGGTGGCGGCTTCTGATTCCACCGATCACCTGCTTTGCCTTGCGGCGCCCCTCGTGGGCGCCGCATTGCATCGGCGCCCCGACACCGCATAGACTCGTTCCCGTGCGGGTGTAGTTCAATGGTAGAACTGCAGCTTCCCAAGCTGCTAACGTGGGTTCGATTCCCATCACCCGCTCCACTTTTCCCTTCCCCCCTTCCATGTCACCGGGCCGTCATCCACGGTTGCCGGGGACGTGCGATTCTCTGGGCCTCAGCCGCGGCGACCCGCCATGAAACTGGCCATCCTTTCGCGCAACAGCAAGCTCTATTCCACCCGCCGGCTGGTCGAGGCGGCCCGCGAGCGCGGCCATTCGGTGCGCGTGCTGGATCCGCTGCGCTGCTACATGCGCATCGCCTCGCACGGGTTCGCGATGCACTACATGGGCAAGCCGATCGCCGGGTATGCGGCGGTGATTCCACGCATCGGCGCCTCGGTGACCCGCTATGGCACGGCGGTGCTGCGGCAGTTCGAACTGATGGGCAGCTTCAGCCCGAATCCGTCCGACGCCATCCTGCGCGCGCGCGACAAGCTGCGCGCGCACCAGTTGCTGGCGGCACAGGGCATCGGCCTGCCGATTACCGTGTTCGGCGACAACCCGGACGACACCACCGACCTGCTGTCGATGCTCGGCCCGCCACCGCACGTGATCAAGCTCAACGAAGGCGCCCAGGGCGCCGGGGTGATGCTGACCGAGAAGCCGTCCGCCTCGCGCAGCGTGGTGGAAGCCCTGCGTGGCCTGTACGCCAATTTCGTGGTGCAGGAGTTCATCGGCGAGGCCGAGGGCGCCGACCTGCGCTGCTTCGTGGTCGGCGACCAGGTCATCGCCTCCATGCGCCGGCAGGCACCCGAGGGTGATTTCCGCTCCAACCTGCATCGCGGCGGCACCGCCGAGGCCGCCCCGGCGACCGAGGAAGAGCGGGCGGTCGCGGTCCGCGCCGCGCAGGTGCTGGGATTGGGCGTGGCCGGAGTGGACCTGATCCGGTCCAGGCGCGGTCCCCTGGTCCTGGAAGTGAACTCCACCCCCGGCCTGGAAGGCATCGAGGCGGTCTGTGGCGTGGACGTGGCGGGGGCCATCGTCGACCACCTGGCGGACGGGGCCGCCTGTTCAGGCTGAACCTTTGCCTGAACAGGGCGTTTTCACGTGGAATTAACGCGAGCTTTAACGGTTTTTTAGTCGAAATCCGCGTAGCCTTGCCCGACCGCAGCTCTGCGTCTTCCCTGGATTGGGTTACTTCCGGAAAGCACAGGATTACGGTAATCGGGGCACATCTTGGCCCAGGTCGGCGCCCGCCGGCCTGGGCTTTTTCTTTGCAATGAGGGGCGTTGCGGGGCCGATTGATCCGTGCACGGAGCCGTGCAGGGAGAATTTGTTAAATTCAGGGCCTCACTTTTGGAACCGCGGCCCGCAGGACGGGTCGAACGGATCCCAACACAGGAACCGCCATGCGAATTCTGGTCATTGAAGACAACAGCGACATCGCCGCCAACCTCGGGGACTACCTGGAGGAACGCGGCCACACCGTGGACTTCGCCGCCGACGGCGTCACCGGCCTGCACCTGGCCGTGGTCCACGAGTTCGACGCCATCGTGCTGGATCTCAACCTGCCGGGCATGGACGGGCTGGAAGTCTGCCGCAAGCTGCGCAACGAGGCGCGCAAGCAGACCCCGGTGCTGATGCTGACCGCCCGCGACTCCCTGGACAACAAGCTGGCCGGCTTCGACTCCGGCGCCGACGACTACCTGATCAAGCCGTTCGCCCTGCAGGAGGTGGAAGTGCGCCTCAACGCGCTGTCGCGTCGCGGCAAGGGCGTGCAGACGCGGGTGCTGGAAGTCGGTGATCTGGAATACAACCTGGACACCCTGGAAGTGCGCCGGCAGGGCAAGCTGCTGCAACTCAACCCGACCGCGCTGAAGATCCTGCAGGCGCTGATGGAAGCCTCGCCGGCGGTGGTCACCCGCCAGGAACTGGAAACCCGGGTCTGGGGCGAGGAATTGCCCGACTCGGATTCCCTGCGTGTGCACATCCACGGCCTGCGCGCGGTGGTCGACAAGCCGTTCGAAGTCCCCCTGATCCAGACCCGCCACGGCATCGGCTACCGGATCGCCGCGCCCGATGGCAACGGCTGAGCCCGGACGCCCGGCGGCGGCGCGCGCCCGCAAGTTCCGCCACCGCCTTCGCACCCGCATCATCCTGTCGTTTTTCCTGCTGGGCACCGGCCTGACCGGCCTGTTCGCCTATCTGACCGACGTCGCCCGCCAGCGCGTGGAAACACAGCTGGTGGAAGACGTGATGAACCAGAACATCGACGAGTACATGCGTCGTTTCTACCTGGACCCTAGCGGGAACCCGGACATCAAGGTCCAGCAGATACGCGCCTACGTGTTCGCACCCGACAGCGAGCGGCTGCGGACCGAGTTCCCCGACTGGATTCGCCTGCGCGACGGAACCCACAACATCACCGGCGTCGATGAAACCGGGGTCGAGTACGCCTACAAGCTGGCGGTGAGGAAAGCCCCCGAGCAGTGGTTTTTCCTGGCCTATGACATGACCCAGTCGCGCAAGGGCGAAGTGCAGCTCAAGCGCTGGCTGTACCTGGCCGTGTTGTTGTTCGGCGCGCTGTCACTGATCATCGGCTGGTGGTCCGCCTCGCGCGTGATGAGTCCGGTTTCTAACCTGGCGCGCCGGTTGCGCGCCTACAAGGGCAGCAGCGATCCCAAGCCGCTGGCGCCCCATTTTCCCGAGGACGAAGTGGGCGAGCTGGCCAAGGCGCTGGATGACTATTCCGACCGCCTGACCGAGGTGGTCCAGCGCGATCGCGAGTTCAACGCCGACGTCAGCCACGAACTGCGTACGCCGCTGGCCATCATCCGCGGCTCGGTCGAATTGATGCTGTCGCGCCAGGACCTGGACGAGAAGACCCGCACGCGCATCCTGCGCATCCAGCGCGCGGAGCAGCAATGCACGGATCTCATCAGCGCTCTGCTGCTGCTGTCGCGGAGCGAACGCGGGCACGGCAACACCGACGTTGGCCGGGTGGCGGAACAACTGCTGGACGCGCACCGCGCCCAGTTGGGTGGAAAGACGCTGGACCTCCGGGTTGAGGGCGATTGCGGGTTGAAGATCGATGCGCCGGAAGCCGCGCTATCGGTGGCCCTGGGCAATCTGATCGGCAACGCGGTCAAGTACACCCAGGAAGGCGAGGTCGTCGTGAGGTTGTTGCCGACGGCGGTGGAAGTCATTGATTCCGGTCCGGGGCTGAGCAAGGAAGACGCCGCCCGTCTGTTCGAACGCGGTTACCGCGGTACCCACGCCGGTCATTCACAGGGAGGCGGCATTGGCCTTTCGATCGTCAGTCGTCTTTGCGATCTGTATGGCTGGCGGGTCGGGGTGAAGCCGGGAGAGCAACGCGGCGTGATCGCCACGCTTCGCTTTTCCTGACCGGGAACGCCTCCTCGGGCGGGCGCATTCCGATCGTGCCTACAGCGTGATCCAGAAGCAGTTGTAGGCGCGCCGCAGGCCGAACACCGTTCGCGACGGCGTCGCGCTGTTCTTCAGTGTCTGCTCCAGCCGCAGGCCGACGGGCCGTTGCGGGGTGGTCTGCGGGTAGTAGCCATCGGTGTTGGCGTCCAGCACGCTGCCGTCCTCGGCCAGCACCGGCGTGGCGGGGCGAATCGGGACGATGTCGATGAGCGGGCGCTGCACCACCGCTTCCAGCTGATCCAGGATGCGGTGGGCGGATCGGTCGGAGATCCCGTTCCATTGGTAGATGTCGGCCAGCCGGTTGACGTCGCGCGCGTCGACGGCGGCGGTGATCTGCGCCACCAGATCGCTGAGCGTGCGCGAACAGGTGCCGCGATACAGGCCGGAGGCGCCGCGCGTGGACGCGGTGGCGGGATTCGGCAGGCGGTCCATCGCGCCGATGTCCTCGCAGCGCTTGTCGGTGTAGACGGTTTCGCCGGTCATGGTGGTGCAGCGCTGCACCGGATCCTGGGCGCTGGCGGGAAGGATTCCCGTGGGCCAGGCCAGGCAGGCGGCAAGCAGCGGCAGGAGGATGAGTCGCATCGCATCAGCCTACCGGCCGACGCGTGGCCCGCCAATGAGCTTCATGCATGCGCGCCAACCGCAACGCCGCGCACACCACCCGTGGTTCAGCGCCCCAGCCGGCTCAGCACGGCCTGGGTGGGCTTGGCCAGGTTCAGGGTGTAGAAGTGCAGCGACGGGGCGCCGCCGGCAATCAGCCGTTCGCACAGGTTGGCGACCACGTCCGCGCCGAACTCGCGGATGCTGTCCACGTCGTCGCCATAGGCCTGCATGCGCTTGGCGATCCAGCGCGGAATCTCGGCGCCGCAGGCTTCGGAGAAGCGCTTGAGCTGGGAATAGTTGGAGATCGGCATGATGCCGGGCACGATCGGAATGTCCACGCCCAGCTTGCGGGCGGCGTCGACGAAGTGGAAATAGGCGTCGGGGTTGTAGAAGTACTGGGTGATCGCGCCATCGGCACCGGCATCGACCTTGGCCTTGAAGTACTTCAGATCACTGAGCGCATCGTCGGATTGCGGGTGCGTCTCGGGATAGGCGCCGACCTCGATGTGGAAGGTATCGCCATGCTCGGCGCGGATGAACGCGATCAGTTCCGAGGCGTAGCGCAGGTCGCCGGGGTGGCCCATGCCGGAAGGCAGGTCGCCGCGCAGGGCGACGATGCGCTTGCAGCCGATGGCGCGGTACAGCTTGAGCAGTTCGCGGATTTCCTCGCGGCTGCCGCCCACGCAGGACAGGTGCGGCGCGGCGGAGAAGCCATGCTGCTGGTTGAGATGGCGGACCGTCTCGGAGGTGTAGCTGAGGGTGGAGCCGCCGGCGCCGAACGTGCAGGAAACATATTCGGGACCATATCCCTTCAGCTTCTCCGCGGTGCGGTCGAGCTGGGCACGCTGCTCGTCGGTCTTGGGGGGGTAGAACTCGAAGCTTAGGGCGGTCATGGGCGGGCAGGGCGACGGAAACGCGTCCATTATATCTCTCCATCAAGATGGATATGCAAACGCTGTGGCCGCCGGCTTGCGGCCACGCGCTACCCTGTGCGGGACCTTTCACCGCGCTCGTCCATGTCCATCGTCCTCACGCCGTTCGCCCGCACCCGCCTGTTTCCCCGCGAGACCCGCCGCAACACCATCCAGGACTGCACGCCGGAGCAGTTCGAGCAGCATCTGAACCGGCACGCGCCGCTGAACGACCTGCCGGGCTATGCGCCGTTCTGCCGGCTGCACGTGCACCGGAACTGGACCTCCACCCGCTGCCTGACCGTGCCGATCACCGACGGCAACCGCCATCGGCTGCGGTCGGCCTACGAGGCCCGCACCCGCGAGGAGCTGCCGGTGCTGGTGCGCTGGTTCGAGGGCG
Source organism: Pseudoxanthomonas beigongshangi (assembly GCF_016820515.1). Classification (GTDB taxonomy): domain Bacteria; phylum Pseudomonadota; class Gammaproteobacteria; order Xanthomonadales; family Xanthomonadaceae; genus Pseudoxanthomonas_A; species Pseudoxanthomonas_A beigongshangi. Next base: position 56,605 of record NZ_JADHDV010000007.1, read on the forward strand.
TGGAGCCGCCGGTGGCGCGCTACCTGGTGGTGATCCTGTACAGCCGCGAGCAACTGGCGCGCGAGGGCAGTCCCATCGACGCCGACTGGGGCGTGGTCGGCTGCCTGTATACCGCCGAACCCGAGGAGATCCCGATGGCGCCCATCACCATGATGCGCAACGCGCTGGGCGTCGAGGAGGGCGGCTCCGGCACGCCGCTGGACCGCGACGCCTATCGCCGCGCGGTGGAATTCTGGGAGAACAACGCCAACTGGCGGCCGTAATCCCGTACCGGAGGCGAAGGCCGCGGGCGGCGCCCTTCAGCGGGCGCGACCGATCGGCGCGAAGCGGGCGTCGGTCAGGCGCGCGAGATCGGCCGGGGCCAGTTCCACTTCCAGTCCGCGCCGGCCCGCGCTGACGTGGATCGCCGGCAGCGACTGCGCGCTGGCGTCCAGGAAGGTCCGCAGCCGCTTCTTCTGCCCCAGCGGGCTGATGCCGCCGACCAGGTAGCCGGTCGCGCGCTGGGCGGCGTCGGCGGCGGCCATGTCGCAGCGCCGGCAGCCGGCGGCCTCGGCGAGCGCCTTGAGGTCGAGCTGGCCGGCGACCGGAACGATGGCCACCAGCAGTTCGCGGGATTCGGTGGCGGCCAGCAGGGTCTTGAACACCCGGGCCGGGTCCAGGCCCAGCTTCTCGACCGCTTCGGTGCCGTAGGAACCGGCGTCGCGATCATGCGCATAGGCGTGCACGGCATGGGCGATGCGCTGTCGCTTGAGCAGTTCGATGGCAGGGGTCATGGGCGATGTCCGTGTCGTCGGAGGCGATCATGCTGGCCGCGCCGCGCGCCGTCGTCTTGAACGGGCTTGCTGTCCATGAACGACGACGGGCGCCCGAAGGCGCCCGTCGCGTTGCAACTGTTGACCGGAACCGCGATCAGTAGCGGTAGTGATCCGGCTTGTACGGGCCTTCCACCGGCACGCCGAGGTAATCGGCCTGGTCCTGGGTCAGCTTGGTCAGCTTGACGCCGATCTTTTCCAGGTGCAGGCGCGCCACTTCCTCGTCCAGGTGCTTGGGCAGGCGGTAGACGGTCTTCTCGTAGACGTCCTTGTTCGCCCACAGGTCGATCTGGGCCAGGGTCTGGTTGGCGAACGAGTTGGACATCACGAAGCTGGGATGGCCGGTGGCGCAGCCCAGGTTGACCAGACGGCCTTCGGCCAGCAGGAACATCGCGTTGCCGTTCGGGAACACGTACTTGTCCACCTGCGGCTTGATGTTGACCTTCTGCACGCCGGGGAAGTTGACCAGCGCGTCGACCTGGATCTCGTTGTCGAAGTGGCCGATGTTGCACACGATGGCCTGGTCCTTCATCGCCTTCATGTGATCGATGGTGATGATGTCCTTGTTGCCGGTCGTGGTGACGTAGATGTCGGCCGTGCCCAGGGTGTCTTCGATGGTGTTGACCTCGAAGCCTTCCATCGCCGCCTGCAGCGCGCAGATCGGATCGATTTCGGTGACGATGACGCGGGCGCCGTAGGCGCGCAGCGAGTGCGCCGAACCCTTGCCGACGTCGCCGTAACCGCAGACCACGGCGACCTTGCCGGCCAGCATCACGTCCATCGCGCGCTTCAGGCCATCGGCCAGCGACTCGCGGCAGCCGTACAGGTTGTCGAACTTGGACTTGGTGACCGAATCGTTGACGTTGATCGCCGGGACCAGCAGGGTGCCGGCTTCGGCCAGCTGGTACAGGCGGTGCACGCCGGTGGTGGTTTCCTCGGACACGCCCTTCCAGGCCTTGACCACTTCGGTCCAGTAGCCCGGACGCTCCTTGTGCACGCGCTTGAGCAGGTTCTTGATCACCTGCTCCTCGTGGCTGGAGGAGGCGGTGTTGACCCAGTCCGAACCGTTTTCCAGTTCGTAGCCCTTGTGGATCAGCAGGGTCACGTCGCCGCCGTCGTCGACGACCAGCTCCGGACCCAGCTTGCCGCCACCGAAACTCAGCGCGTCGAGCGTGCAGTCCCAGTACTCTTCCAGGCTCTCGCCCTTCCAGGCGAATACCGGGGTGCCACTGGCGGCGATCGCGGCGGCGGCGTGATCCTGGGTGGAGAAGATGTTGCACGAGGCCCAGCGCACGTCGGCGCCCAGGTCGACCAGCGTCTCGATCAGCACGGCGGTCTGGATGGTCATGTGCAGCGAACCGGTCACCCGCACGCCCTTGAGCGGCTTGGCGGCGGCGTGCTTGCGGCGGATGGACATCAGGCCCGGCATCTCGTGCTCGGCGATGTCGATTTCCTTGCGGCCCCAGTCGGCCAGGGAAATGTCGGCGACCTTGTAGTCACCCTCGGTGGAGAACTGGCGTACGGCGTTCATGGTTCGGCTCCGGTTAATGGGCGAGCTGTGCTCGCATTCTTGACCGGGCGCCGTTACAGAAAAGTCCTGCCGAGCCTGGCCATCGATGCTTCTCCTGAAGCCGTCATGGTCGCAGCGCCCCTCGGCGAGGGCGGCCATTATATCGGCTGTTCCGGATGAAGCGATGGATGGGCCGGGCATGACCGACGGCCGTGGCCCGACCGGGATCGGGGTTGTTAAGCTCGAATGAAACCCTGTCGCGAGAGAGTCCCAATGCCCTCCATGCCCCGTATCGCCGCGCTGGCCCTGGCGATGACCCTGCTGGCGCCGGCCGCCATCGCCCGTACGCCGGCCGCCGCACCCAAGGTCGCGGCGGTCGCCGACACCGGCTACCAGCTTCCGCCGGCACCGCTGCGGGCCATCGTCGACGCGCCGCGCCGTCCCGACATCTCGGTCAGCCCCCGCCGCGACCTGCTGGCCCTGATGCAGGTCCCCACGCTCCCGGGCATCGATGTGGTCGCCCAGCCGGAGCTGAAACTGGCCGGCCTGCGCATCCATCCGCGCAGCCATTCGGCCAGCCGGTTCTCGTTCGGCACCGACTTCTGGCTGCAGGAGATCGCCACCGGCAAGGAACTGCGCATCCAGGGGCTGCCGCAGCCGCTGTCGATGGTCGGTTTCCGCTGGTCGCCGGACCAGCGCTACATCGCGTTCAACCGCATCGATCCGCAATCGGCCGCCAACGAACTGTGGTTGATCGACGTGGCATCGCGCGGCGCGCGCCGATTGACCGATCGCGCCCTCAACACCGTCGTCGGCCGTGGCTACGCCTGGCTGGGCGACAGCAGCCGCCTGCTGGTCCAGTTGCAGCCGCAGGGGCAGGGCGAGACGCCCGAGCGCAGCGGGGTGCCGACCGGCCCCAACGTGCAGCAGACCCAGGCGGGCGGCGGCGTGGTGCAGATCCGCACCTACCAGGACATGCTGCGCAACGAGGACGACGCGCGCCTGCTGGAGTACCAACTGCGTTCGCAGCCGGCGCTGGTCGATCTGAGCGGTGCGGTGAAGCCGCTGGGCAATCCGGATCTGAACCTGTCGCTGTCGCCGTCGCCGGACGGCCGTTACCTGCTGCGTCGCCGGGTCGAGCGGCCATTCTCCTATCTGGTGCCGGTGACTTCGTTCCCGACCCGCATCGAAGTCCTGGACATGCAGGGACGGCTGGTCCACGAAGTGGCGAAGTTGCCGCTGATCGAAGGCCTGCCGCCCGGCAACGACGCGGTGCCCGCCGGCGTGCGCGACATCCAGTGGCGGGCCGACGCCGACGCCACGCTGGTCTGGGCCGAGGCCCAGGACGGCGGCGATCCTTCGCGTGAAGCGGCCATCCGCGACGCGGTGATGATGCAGGCCGCGCCCTTCGACAAGCCGCCGGTGACGCTGGCGCGCCTCGGCATGCGCCTGGCCGACATCCAGTGGGGCGACGGCCGGTTGGCGCTGATCAGCGAGGCGTGGTGGAAGAACCGCCAGATCCGCGAATGGCGGATCGCGCCGGACGACGCGGCGCAGGCACCGAAGCTGATCCGCGAGGGGTCCTACGAGGATCGCTACAACGATCCCGGCCAGCCGGTGCTGGCGCAGGACGAACGCGGTGAAATGCGCCTGATGCTCGCCGCCGATGGACACAGCATCTACCGGATTGGCGACGGCGCGTCGCCGGAAGGGGATCGTCCCTTCCTCGACAAGGTGGATCTCGAGCAGGGCGGCAAGACCCGCCTGTTCCATTCGCAGGCGCCTTACTACGCCGTGCCGGTGGCACCGCTGGACGCCGATGGCCAGCGCCTGCTGATCACCCGCGAATCGCCGGACGAGCCAACCAACCTGTTCATCGCCGAAGGCGGGGCGGAGCCGCGCGCGCTGACCCGCTTCCCGCATCCGACCCCGCAGCTGAAGGGCGTGAAGAAGCAGCAGGTCCGCTACAAGCGCAAGGACGGCGTGGATCTGACCGCGACGCTGTACTTGCCGCCGAACTACGACCCCAAACGCGACGGCCGCCTGCCGATGCTGATGTGGGCCTATCCGGCGGAGTTCAAATCCGCCGAGGCCGCCGGCCAGGTGACTGATTCGCCGTACCGCTTCAACACGATCAGCTATTGGGGGCCGCAGGCGTTCCTGGCGATGGGCTATGCGGTGTGGGACGACTTCTCGGTGCCGATCGTGGGCGAGGGCGACAAGGAACCCAACGACACCTACGTGCCGCAACTGGTCGCCAGCGCCGAGGCGGCGGTGGACGAGGCGGTGCGCCTGGGCGTGGCCGATCGTGATCGCATCGCGGTGGGTGGCCATTCCTATGGCGCGTTCATGACCGGAAACCTGCTCGCGCATACGCGCCTGTTCAAGGCCGGCATCGCCCGCAGCGGCGCTTACAACCGCACCCTGACGCCGTTCGGCTTCCAGGCCGAGGAGCGCAATTTCTGGCAAGCCCCGGACGTGTACGAAACCATGTCGCCGTTCAACCACGCGGATCGGATCAAGGACGCGCTGCTGCTGATCCACGGCGAACAGGACAACAATTCCGGCACCTTCCCGATCCAGAGCGAGCGCATGTACGCGGCGATCAAGGGACTGGGCGGCACCGCGCGGCTGGTGATGCTGCCGAACGAGTCGCATGGCTACCGCGCGCGCGAATCGATCCTGCAGATGCTGGCCGAATCCAACGCCTGGCTGGATCGCTACGTGAAGCAGGCCGCGCCGGCCGCGGCCAAGCGCTGACCGGAACCAGACCGGAACCGGACCAATTGCGGTCCGGTTCGGCTGTCCCGGCGGATATCCCGGGACAGGCGTGCGGCGGTGCAGCAAACGGCGGCCGAATTGGGGTAGTGTTGGGAGCTCACCCCGACGTCCGGTTTGCCGCCTCGATGAATTCGCCCCGCAGTCTCGAGTTCGCTCCACCCGATGTACCGCTTCGTGAAGACGTGCGCCGGCTTGGCGCGCTGGTCGGCGACATGCTGGCCGAACAGGTATCGCCCGCGTTCCTGGATGAAGTCGAACGCGTGCGCACCACCGCGATCGCGCGCCGCCAGAGCGACGCGCCGCCACAGTCGCTGGCGGGATTGCTGGCCGGGCTGAAACCCACGCAGGCGGAAGGCCTGATCCGCGCGTTCAGCGCGTACTTCCAGGTGGTCAACATCGCCGAGCGCGTGCACCGCATCCGCCGCCGCCGCGATTACCAGCGCACCGACAGCAGCAAGCCGCAACCGGAAGGCCTGCAGGACGTGCTGCTGCGACTGAAGGCACAGGGCGTGGGCATCGACGAACTCGCGCAATGGCTGCCGCGCATCGACATCGAGCCGGTGTTCACCGCGCATCCCACCGAGGCGGTCCGGCGCGCGCTGCTGGAGAAGGAACAACTGATGGTCGCCAGCCTGGTCAACGGGCTGGACGGCACCCGCACGCCTGGCGAACAGGCCACCGACACCGCGCGTTTCCGGATGGCGCTGACCTCGGCCTGGCAGACCGCCGACTCCTCGCCGGTGCGTCCCGGCGTCGAGGACGAGCGCGAGCATGTCGGCTTCTACCTGCTCGAAGTGCTGTACCGGGTGATGCCGGTGCTGTACGAAACACTGGAAAGCGCGATCACCCAGGTCTACGGCGAACATCCGGCGATCACCCGCCATCTGCCCCGGTTGCTGCGCTTCGGCACCTGGGTCGGCGGCGACATGGACGGCAATCCGAATGTCGACGCCGGCACCGTCACCGCGACGCTCAACGCGCAGCGCGCGGTGATCCTGCGCCGCTACATCAAGGAACTGCGCCAGCTCACCACGCTGCTCAGCCAGTCGAGTTCGCTGGTCGGCGTGTCGGCCGAGGTGCTGGCGCGCGTGGACGAATACCGCGAACTGCTGCCGAAGGCCGCCGCGCAGTCGCGCCCGCGCCACGGCGACATGCCTTATCGCCTGCTCAACGATCTGATGCGGGCGCGGTTGCAGGCGACGCTGGAAGATCTGCCGCAGGGTTACACGGGGCCCGATGAACTCGCCGCCGACGTGGATCTGATCCTGCGCAGCCTGGAAGACAACCGCGGCATCCACGCCGGCTGGTTCGCGGTGCGCCGGCTGGCCTGGCGCATCCGCAGCTTCGGCTTCCACCTGGCGCGGCTGGATGTGCGCCAGGAATCCAGCGTGCACGCGCGCGCGGTCGCGGCGGCGCTGGCGGATTCGGAATGGGAATCGCGCGACGCGGTCGAGCGCGGTGCGCTGCTGGCACCGTATGCCAGCGGCGAGCAGGTGCTGCCGGCTTCGGAGGACGAGGGCAATCCACGCCTGGACGCGGTGTTCGCCGCATTGGGCGACGCGCGCCGCCGGCATGGCACCGACGCGCTGGGCGCCTACATCATCAGCATGGCGCACAACCGCGCCGACGTGCTCACCGTGCTGGCGCTGGCGCGTCGTGGTGGACTGGTCGACGACGATGGCAACGTGCCGCTGGACATCGCGCCGCTGTTCGAAACCGTGGACGATCTGCGCCACGGCCCGGAGACCCTGCGCGACCTGATGGCCGATCCGGTGTACCGCGCGCACCTGGCCGCGCGCGGCAACGTGCAGATGGTGATGCTTGGCTATTCCGACAGCGGCAAGGACGGCGGCATCGCCGCCTCGCGCTGGGGATTGCAGCGCGGGCAGGTCGAATTGCTGCAGACCGCCAATGAACTCGGCATCAAGCTGACCTTCTTCCATGGCCGCGGCGGTTCGATCAGCCGCGGCGGCGGCAAGACCACCCGCGCGGTCGATGCGTCGCCGCGCGGCAGCGTCGATGGCCGCCTGCGGGTGACCGAGCAGGGCGAGGTCATCCATCGCAAGTACGGCATCCGCGCGCTGGCGCTGCGCTCGCTGGAACAATCGGTCGGCGCGGTGCTGGCCTCCTCGTTGCGCCCGCGTCCGCTGGAGCCGCGCGAGCCGGGCTGGCGGGACATCATGGACACCGTCGCAGGCCATAGCAGCGAGGTCTATCGCGGGTTCGTCGGCGCGCCGCGCTTCATGGACTATTTCCGCAGCGCCACGCCGATCGACGTGATCGAACGGATGACGCTGGGTTCGCGGCCCTCGCGCCGGCTCGGCCAGGATGCGGCGCTGGGCAACCTGCGCGCGATTCCGTGGGTATTCGCCTGGAGCCAGGCGCGCGCGGTGATTCCCGGCTGGTTCGGCGTCGGCAGCGGGCTGCAGGCGGCGGTGGATGCGCATGGCGAGGACGCGGTGCTGGAGATGGCGCGCGACTGGCCGTTCTTCCGCACCTTCCTCGACGACATCTCGATGGTGCTGGCCAAGGGCGATCTGAGCATCGCCGGTATGTTCTCGCGGATGGCCGGCGACCTGCACGAGGAGTTCTTCCCGCGCATCCAGCGCGAGCATGCGCTGACCCTGCACTGGGTCCTGAGCCTGACCGGCGACGAATGGCTGCTGCAGCACGATCAGCGGCTGGCGCTGTCGATACGCCTGCGCAATCCCTACATCGACCCGATCAGCGTGTTGCAGGCGGATCTGCTGCGGCGCTGGCGCGAGACCGGGCGCGAGGACGACACCCTGTTGCGCGCGTTGGTGGCGAGCATCAACGGCGTGTCGCAGGGCGTGCAGAACACCGGTTGAGGCCCGCGGCGCCGGGATGGCGAATCCTCCCGGCGGACTCCGCCGTCAGGGCTGGCTGCCGCGCTTGGGCTTGTCCAGTTGCAGGTCCAGCCAGCGCAGCAGATCCGCGACCACGCGGCTGCGTTCGGGGTCGGCCTCGTTGTAGATCTCGTGGTACAGGCGCAGGTATTCGTGTGCCTGCAGCTTGCGCTGGGGCGCGGCGGCGGCGAAGGCGCGGGCGCCGGCCGGATCAACCAGATGGTCGTCGGCCGCGAACTGCAGCAGCGTGGGCGTTTTCAGGCTGGCGGCCCGCGCGACCACGCGGGGACCGCCGGTGAAGATGAAATGCGCCAGCCGCGCGCTGATGCGCGAATGGTTGAGCGGATCCTCCAGATACTCGCGCTCGATATGGGGATCGTGCGAAAGCCGGCTCGCGGCCAGGCCCGTGCGCAGCGTCAGCCCCGGCCACCAGCCGGACAGCGTGCGTGCCAACGCCCGCTGCGCGCCGCCGGCATGGGTCGCCAGCGCGGGCGATGAGGCGATCAGGCCACGCGGCGCCAGGTCCATCAGCAACACCGCGTACATGGCCACCAGCCCGCCCAGGCTGTGGCCGAACAGGAACGGCAGGTCGTCGGCCTCGGCGGCATAGGCATGGAACGCCGCCATCGTGTCGCGTGGCAACCGCGCCAGTTCGTCCACGCCGCCCTGTGGGCCTTCCGAGCGGCCGTGTCCACGGTGATCGTAGGCGCGCACCGCGATGCCGGCCGCGTTCAATTCCTCCGCCAGCCGCGCGTAGCGGCCCGAATGCTCGCCCAGGCCATGCACCAGCAGCAGGCGCGCACGCGGCCGCGGCAACGGCCAGTCGCGCGGCTGCAGGCTCAGGCCATCGTCGGTGAGCAGGGCGGAGACAGGGTGAGCGGTCGGCATGGCGCAACATCGCGCGCGCCCGCGCGGCGGTCAAGAGCCGTGGCGCGGGGAGGAAGACGCGGGGGATCAGGCGTCCAGTTCGGCCCAGCGCTGGTAGGCCAGTTCCAGTTCCTGCTGGAGCGCGGCCAGTTGTTCGTTGGCGCGCTGGAGACTGGCAGGGTCCTGCTGGTAGTAGGCCGGCTCGTTCATCGCCGCGGTGCGGCCGGCGATGTCCGCCTCCAGCGCTTCGATGCGTGCAGGCAACTGTTCCAGCTCGCGCGCGTCCTTGTAGCTGAGCTTGCGCTTGGCCGATGCCGCGGGAGCAGCGGTCGTTGCCGGCGCGGCCGTCGCCGGCCGGTCGGGCACCACCACGACGGATTCCGGACGCTGCCGCAACCAGTCCGTGTAGCCGCCCACGTAGTCGCCGAGGCGGCCTTCGCCCTCCAGCACCAGGGTGCTGGTGACCACGTTGTCGAGGAAATCGCGATCGTGGCTGACCAGCAGCAGCGTGCCCTTGTAGTCGAGCAGCAGCTCTTCCAGCAGTTCCAGGGTTTCCACGTCCAGATCGTTGGTCGGTTCGTCCATCACCAGCAGGTTGGACGGCTGCGCGAACAGCTTGGCCAGCAGCAGCCGGTTGCGTTCGCCGCCGGACAGCCGGGTGATCGGCGCGCGCGCGCGTTCGGGCGAGAACAGGAAGTCCTGCAGGTAGCCGATGATGTGCTTGCGGCTACCGTTGATCTCGACGAAGTCGCGCCCCTCGGCGACGTTCTCCAGCGCACTGAGCGATTCGTCCAGCTGGCTGCGGTGCTGATCGAAGTAGGCGATCTGCAGGCCGGTACCCAGCTTGACCTCGCCCTGCTGCGGGACCAGTTCGCCGAGCAGGATCTTCAGCAGGGTCGACTTGCCGGCGCCGTTGGGACCGATGATGCCGACCCGGTCGCCGCGCATGATGGTGGTGGACACGCGATCCAGCAGGACGCGGCCGTCATAGGCCTGGGTCACGTCGGTGGCCTCGATGACCTTGCGTCCGGAGGCCTGCGCGGCGGCGGCCTCCATCCTGACGTTGCCGGACAGATCGCGCCGCTGGGCGCGCTCGCGGCGCATCGCCTTGAGCGCGGTGACGCGGCCTTCGTTGCGGGTGCGGCGGGCCTTGATGCCCTGGCGGATCCAGACTTCCTCCTGCGCCAGCAGCTTGTCGAAGCGCGCGTTCTCCTGCGCCTCGGCGTGCAGGCGTTCCTCGCGCCGACGCAGATAGTTGTCGTAGTCGCCCGGCCAACTGGTCAGCTGGCCACGATCGATCTCGACGATGCGGGTGGCCAGCGCGCGCAGGAAGCTGCGATCGTGGGTGACGAACACCAGGCTGCCCTCGAACTGCCTGAGGAAGCCTTCCAGCCAGGCGATCGCCTCGATATCGAGGTGGTTGGTGGGTTCGTCCAGCAGCAGGATGTCCGGCTTGCGCACCAGCGCCTGGGCCAGCAGCACGCGCCGCTTCATGCCGCCGGACAGCGCGGCGAAATCGGCGTCCTCCGGCAGTTCCAGCCGGGCCAGCACCTGCTGCACGCGGCGATCCAGATCCCAGCCGTGGCGGGCCTCGATCTGCGCCTGCGCCTCGCCCATCGCGGCCATGTCGCCCTCGGCCACGGCATGGTGGTAGCGCGCCAGCAGCGCGCCCAGGTCGCCCAGGCCCTGGGCGACCACGTCGAACACGCTGCCGGCGGTGTCCTGCGGGACTTCCTGGGCCATGCGCGCGACCACCACGCCGCCCTGGATCCGGATTTCGCCGTCGTCGGGCCGGATTTCGCCGGCCATCAGCCGCATCAGGGTGGACTTGCCGGCGCCGTTGCGGCCAACGATGCAGACGCGCTCACCGGCTTCGATGGACAGATCGACGTGTTCGAGAAGGAGCGGACCGCCGACGCTGAAGTCGACCCGCTGGAATTGCAGAAGGGACATGCCGCCATTGTACCCGGCCGTACCCCTCCGCCGCCCGGCCGTAGAGCGGAGCTTGCTCCGCTACCCCGAGGCCACCCCCGTAGAGCGGAGCTCGCTCCGCTGCTCCAAGGCCACCCACGTAGAGCGGAGCTTGCTCCGCTGCTCTTGTGGCGAGAACCGAGAATCAAAAGCAGCGGAGCAAGCTCCGCTCTACCCGAATCCGTAGCGGACCACGTGGAAGAAGATCGGCGCGGCGAACACCACCGAGTCCAGTCGGTCCAGCATGCCTCCGTGGCCCTCGATCATCTCGCCCCAGTCCTTGGCTCCCAGGCTGCGCTTGACCGCCGACAGCGCCAGGCCACCGAGGAAGCCGCACAGCACGATCAACAGCGACAGCAGCCCGGATTGCAGCGGGGTGAACGGGGTGATCCACCACAGCGCCGCGCCCACCCCCGCGGCGGCCAGGCCCCCGCCAACCAGCCCTTCCACCGTCTTGGACGGACTGACCTGCGGCGCCAGCAGGTGCCGGCCGAACAACTTGCCGAACACGTACTGCAGCACGTCGCTCAGCTGCACCACCAGCAGCAGGTACAGCAGCAGCATCAGGTTCTGGCCCTCGTAGCCGGGGATGCGCAGCAGCAGCAGTGCCGGCGCGTGGCTGAGGCAGTACACCGCCAGCATCAGGCCCCACTGCACCTTGGCGCTGCGGGCGAGGAAATCCTCGGTGTCGCCGGACAGCGCCGACACTGCCGGCAGCAACAGGAAGCCGTACACCGGGATGCACACCACGAACAGCCCGTACCAGTCGATCCCGATCAGCCAGTACTGCAACGGGATGGCGACGTAGAAGCACAGGCACAGCGCCAGGTGATCGCCGCGCCGGGTCGGGGTCAGGCTGATGAACTCGCGCAGGGCGAGGAACGACAGCATGCCGAACAGGATCAGCGTCGCCACCTTGCCCAGCAGGAAGCAGGTGGCCAGCACCGCCGCCATCACCCACCACGCGCGGATGCGCGCGTTGAGGTTGTCGATCACCGGGCCGGGCTTGCGCAGGTGCAGCACCCAGCCGATCAGGCTGGCCAGCAGCAGCAACGCGCCGATCCCGCCCATCACACCCCAGAACGTCTGCGGCGCGCGGGCGATGGCGGCCTGCAGGAAACCGCCTACCGGCAGGTCGGAGGGAATCAGGTTCATGCCAGCGCCACCACCGCCGCACGGGCGCGTTCCAGGAAAGCGTCTTTCTCCTCGTCCGGCCGCAGCGCGACCGGCGCGCCGAAACGCACCGTGCACACCAGCGGCACCGGCACCAGGCTGCCCTTGGGCAGGCAGCGGCGCGCGTTGTCCAGGTAGACCGCGATGAATTCCACCTGCGGATAGCGGCGGGCCAGGTGGAACAGTCCGGACTTGAACGCCTGCGGGTGAATGTCGTGGTTGCGGGTGCCTTCCGGGAACAGGATCAGCGAATCGCCGGCATCCAGCGCCTCGTACAATGGCTCCAGCAGATCCTGATCGGGCGTGCTGCGCTGGCGATCGATCAGCACCGCGTTGAAGCCGTGCCGGGCCAGCCAGCGCCTTGGTCCGTGGCCCCAGTAGTCACGCGCGGCCACCGGTCGCGTATGCGCACGCAGTGGCGGCGGCAACGCGGCCCACAGCGCCACCGTGTCGATATGGCTGGCGTGGTTGGCGAAATAGATCCGCTGGCGCGGCTCCGGCCGCGAGCCCTGCCAGCGCGGGTACGCGCCGAAGAACAGATGGGCCAGGCCAGCCAGCAGGCGGGACGCCATCTCAGGCGTTCCCGCGCAGCTGCACGGCGATCGCGCGGGTACGGGTGACGCAGGTCAGCAGCGAACCGATGGCGATGATCCACGCGGCCGCGGGCAGCACCCACGCCGTGCCGGTCGAATGACGTTCGGCGATGGCGAGCAGGCAGGCCACGGTGAGCACCGCCATGCGGTGCTGCTTGGCCATCGGTCCGCGGAAATCCTGGGCCAGGCCCAGGCTGCCGCCGGACACGCGCACGTAGGCGGTAAGGGCGGCCAGCAGCGCGCCCAGCCAGCCCAGCCAGGGCAGGCCGGCGGCGTAACCCAGGCCGACGATCAGCAGCGAATCGGCGATGCGATCCGGAAACTCGTTGTACAGCGCGCCGGTCGGCGTCTGCTTGCCGCCTTCCATCGCGACCATGCCGTCCAGCAGGTTGCACAGCAGGCGCAACTGCACGCAGGCCGCGCACAGCAGCAGGCCGGCCGTGGAAGGCATCCATGCCAGCATCGCCGCGCCGACCGCCGCGAAAAAGATGCTGAGCACCGAGATCTGGTTGGGCGTGACCCGTGAGCGCGCCAGCGCCGCGCTCGATGCGCGCGCCCAGCCGCTGCCGCGCGCGGCAATCGGTCGTCGTTCGGATGATTTCCCCATGGCAGGGAGAATAGACGAAATGCGGGGCACGGACCGGTCAGCGTCATCCTTCCACTCACGCGAGGCGCGGGACCGAAAAAGAAAAACCCCGCCGAAGCGGGGTCTTTCCGGAGGCGTTCGCGCGTGCCGGCTTACTTCAGGCCGGCGTCCTTGCGCAGGGCTTCGGCGCGATCGGTCTTTTCCCACGAGAACGCGGTGCCGGTCTGCTTCTTGCCGGCGCCGTCGAGGTAGCTGATCTCGTGCGGCTTGCGGCCGAAGTGGCCGTAGGACGCGGTGGCCTGGTACATCGGGTGGATCAGGTCCAGCATCTGGATGATGCCGTACGGACGCAGATCGAAGTGCTTGCGGATCAGCTTCTCGATCTTGTCGTCGCTGATCTTGCCGGTGCCGAAGGTGGTCACCGAGATCGAGGTCGGCTCGGCCACGCCGATGGCGTAGGAGACCTGCACCTCGCAGCGATCGGCCAGGCCGGCGGCGACCACGTTCTTGGCGACGTAGCGCGCGGCGTAGGCGGCGGAGCGATCCACCTTGGACGGATCCTTGCCCGAGAACGCGCCGCCACCGTGGCGGGCCCAGCCGCCGTAGGTGTCGACGATGATCTTGCGGCCGGTCAGGCCGCAGTCGCCCACCGGGCCGCCGATGACGAACTTGCCGGTCGGGTTGATGTGGAACTTGGTGCCCTTGTGCAGCCACTTGGCCGGCAGCACCGGCTTGAGGATGTGCTCGCGCACGGCCTCGACCAGATCCTTCTGCTTGACGTCCGGATCATGCTGGGTGGACAGCACCACCGCGTCGATCGCCACGGCCTTGCCGTTTTCGTAGCGCAGGGTGACCTGGCTCTTGGCGTCCGGGCGCAGCCACGGCAGCGGCGAGTTCTTCTTCTTGCGGACCTTGGCCTGCTGCTCGACCAGGCGGTGCGACAGGTGGATCGCCGCCGGCATGTAGCTGTCGGTCTCGTTGGTGGCGTAGCCGAACATCAGGCCCTGGTCGCCCGCGCCCTGTTCTTCCGGCTTCTTGCGGTCGACGCCCTGGTTGATGTCCGGGGACTGCTTGCCGATCAGGTTGAGCACGCCGCAGGTGGCGCCGTCGAAGCCGACGTCGCTGCTGTCATAGCCGATGTCCAGGATCACCTTGCGGGTCAGCGCTTCCAGATCGATCCACGCCGAGGTGGTGATCTCGCCGGCCACGATGGCCACGCCGGTCTTGACCAGCGTTTCGCAAGCCACGCGAGCGCGCTTGTCCTGGGCCAGGATGGCGTCCAGCACGGCGTCGGAAATCTGGTCGGCGATCTTGTCCGGATGGCCTTCGGAGACCGATTCGGACGTGAACAGGTAGTTGGACATCGGGCTTATATCCCTGTATTCGGATGAAAAGATGGGCGCGAATGATACACGCGCCGGGCGGTGCGTGCATTCTGCGCCGTTCAGGATGTTCCTTGCGTTAAGCCAGGGCCGTCCCGGGCTGTCATGCAACCGCCACGCCGCTGCCATCGGGCTGTCGCGCGGCGGGCGCAGGCTGCGCGGCGAAACCCGCCGACCCCGGCCGGATCCGAGCGACCATGCGCCCGCTGGAACAGCAGATTGCCGAACGCTACCCCCACTGGTTCCGTGGCCGTCGCGCCGGCCTGACCCGGCCGCTGCTGCGTACCCTGGGCCGCTGGTCGCGGCTGGACCAGGCCTACGCCTTCCTGGCCGAGCACGCCCATCTGCGCGACTTCGCCTTCCTGCAGGCGGCCATCGACTTCCTCAACCTGCGCTACTCGGTCGATGCGGCCGAGCGCGCGCGGGTGCCGGCGACCGGGCGCCTGCTGATCGTCGCCAACCATCCCTCCGGCGCGCTGGACGCGATGGCCCTGCTGGACTTCGTCGGCGGCATCCGCCGCGACGTGAGGATCGTCGCCAACGACATGCTGACCAGCATCGACAACCTGTCCGGCCTGCTGCTGCCGGTGCGCATCCTGGGCGGCAATCCCCGCCCGGAGAGCATCCGCGCGGTCGAGCAGGCGCTGGAGGCGGAACAGTGCGTCATCGTGTTCCCGGCCGGCGAGGTCTCGCGGCTGGGACCGCGCGGCATCACCGACACCCGCTGGCGGCGCGGCTTCCTGCGGTTCGCCCGCAGCACCGGCACGCCGGTCCTGCCGATCCGGGTGCAGGCGCGCAATTCCGCGTTCTTCTACGGCGCCTCGGCGCTGTTCAAGCCAGCCGGCACCGCCCTGCTGGCGCGCGAGATGTTCAAGCGCAGCCAGCGCCGCATCGCCCTGCGAATCGGCACGCCGATGACCATCGCCGCCGACGAGGACAGCCAGACCGCCCTGCAACGGGTACGCCGCGCGCTGTACGCGCTGGGTCGCCGCGAGGCGCAGCGCAGCGAACCGGTCAGTCCGGAACCGCTGGTGCCGCCGGTGGAGCCGGCGCGTCTGGCCGTCGCGGTCGACGCGCTGGAAAGACTGGGCCGCACCACCGACGGCAAGCGCATCTGCGTGGGCCGGCTGGCCCCGGACTCGCCGGTGCTGCGCGAAATCGGCCGCCTGCGCGAGCTGACCTTCCGCGAAGTGGGCGAGGGCACCGGCAAGCGCCTGGACGTGGATCCCTACGACGCCTGGTACGAGCACATCGTGCTGTGGGACGAACAGGCGCGGAAGATCGCCGGCGCCTACCGCATCGCGCGCGGCGCGCCGGTGCTGGCCGAGCACGGCCTGAAGGGCCTGTATACCGCCTCGCTGTTCCGCTATGCCGACGATGCGCTGCCGCGCATCGCCGAGGGCATGGAACTGGGGCGCAGCTTCGTCGTCCCGGAATACTGGGGCAGCCGCAGCATCGACTATCTGTGGCAGGGCATCGGCGCCTACCTGTGCCGGCACCCGCGGGTGCGCTACCTGTTCGGCGCGGTGTCGATGAGCGCGGCGCTGCCGCGCGATGCGCGCGAGCAGATCGTTTCCTACTACGCCCGCTACTACGGCGTGGACAGTCGCGACGCGGTGTCGCGGCATCCGTTCCGCTATTCCGCCGTGCCACCGAGCTACGGCGGGATGGACGCCGATACCGCGTTCCGCGTGCTCAAGGCCAACCTGGACGCGCTCGGCGCCAGCGTGCCGATGCTGTACAAGCAATACACGGATCTGTGCGAACCCGGCGGCGCGCGCTTCCTCGCCTTCGGCGTGGATCCGGCCTTCTGCGATTCCATCGACGGCTTGATCGAAGTGGATCTGCATCGGATCCGGCCAAAGAAGCGGGCGCGCTATCTGCAGCCGTCCGTCGAGGCGGTGCCGGCATGAGCCCGCAGGCCGTCGACGCGGGCATCCGGCGGGCGGTCTTCGTTTCCGATGTCCATCTGGGTTCCAAGCATTGCCACGCCGCCGAGTTCGCCGATTTCCTGGCGACCCTGCGCTGCCGCCGCCTGTATCTGGTTGGCGACATCGTCGATTTGTGGTGGATGGCGCAACGCCGCGCCAACTGGGATGCCGCCCACAATCGGGTGATCGAACAATTGCATGCGCTGGCGCGCAACGGCACCGAGCTGATCTACGTGCCCGGCAACCACGACCGTCCGATCCGCCGTTTCTGCGGGCTGATGCTGCCGGCGATGCAGGTGCGCCGCCGCGCCATCCACGTGACCGCCGATGGCCGCCGTCTGCTGGTCACCCACGGCGACGACTACGACGGCATCACCCATTTCGGCGGGCTGCAGGAGAAGTTCGGCGACTGGCTGTACTACCGCATCCTCACCGGCAACCGCCTGACCAACCGCATCCGCCGCCGGCTGGGCCTGCGCTACTGGTCGCTGGCCGAATACCTCAAGCGCCAGAGCGACGCGGCCGAACGCTACATCGGCCGCTTCGTGCAGGCCGGCCTGGACGATGCGAGCCGGCGCGGACTCGACGGCATCCTGTGCGGCCATATCCACCGCGCCGCGCTGTTCCAGCGCGACGGCCTGCTGTACGCCAACGACGGCGACTGGGTGGAAAGCCTCACCGCGCTCAGCGAGGAAGCCGACGGTACCCTGCGTCTGCTGTCGCATACCGGTCAGGTACTGAGCGAAGTCCCGCCGCGCCTGCGGCTGGTGGCGCTGGAGCGACCGGAAGCGAAGGCGGCTTGAACGCGGGGCGACTTGGCGCGAAAGCAAATCCCCCGTCGTCCGCTGCGCGGCCGCCCGCCCCCTTTTTCAAAGGGGGCATGGAAGGGGCGCCGCCTGTACTGATTGAGGAGTACCTCCCCCTTTGAAAAAGGGGGATTGAGGGGGATTTGCTGTTCGCCTCACCCGCCCCCAGTCAGCCAACTGCTAGCATCCCGGCATGGATTCCCTCTCCCAGATCGTCCTTGGCGGGGCCGTTGCCGCCGCCATCGCCCCCGCCGGTCACCGTCGCGCCGCCTTGCTGGCCGGCGCCGCGCTGGGCACGCTGCCCGACCTCGACAGCCTGCCCATCCTGCTGTTCACCGACGATCCGGTGGCATTGATGACGATGCACCGCAGCTTCAGCCATTCGCTGTTCGTGCTGCCGTGGGTGGGCGGGTTGATCTGGTGGCTGTGCAAGCGACGCAATGGCCGCGTCGCGCAGGCGCCGGCGCGCTGGTTCTGGGCGATCCAGCTGGCGCTGATCACCCATCCGCTGCTGGACGCGTTCACCGTCTACGGCACCCAGTTGTGGTGGCCGCTGCAACCACATCCAACGATGTGGTCGAGCGTCTTCATCATCGATCCGCTGTACACGATCTGGCTGCTGATCGCCTGCCTGCTGGCGTGGTGGTGGCGCGACCGGATCGCCGCACGGCGTGCGTTGCTGGCCGGACTGGTGCTGAGCAGCGCCTACCTGGGCTGGTCGTTGCTGGCCAAGGCCCAGATCGATCGGGTCGCCGAACGCTCGCTGGCGGCGATGGGGCTGGGCGATGCGCCGTACTTCAGCGTGCCGATGCCGTTCAACACGCTGCTGTGGCGGGTGGTGGCGATGACGCCTTCCGGCTACGTGGAGGCGGAGTATTCGATTGCTTCGGATCGCGGCGCGATGGCATTCCGCGGATATCCGTCCAATGTGCAGGCGCTGGCCGAAGCCCGCGGGATTCCCGCCGTGCAACGCCTGCAATGGTTCAACCGCGGCTTCATGCGCGCGCGGGTACGGGACGACGGCGTGCTGGTGCTGTCGGACCTGCGGATGGGACTGGAGCCGGACTACAACTTCAGTTTCGAGGTCGCGCGACGGCAGGGGGGCCGCTGGCAGCCGATGCCGCCGGTGCAACAGCCCTGGCGGGCGCCGATATCCGGCTGGAGCGGGCTGCGGACGCTGCTGGCGGCGATGTGGCATCGCATCTGGCATGCCGATGCGCGCACCCTGCGCAGCGTCATCGTGGAGGAACCGCCGACGGAGACCACGGTCCCGGGAGCGCCGTGAGTGAAGCGGTCCGGCGGTACGGATAGTCAGTAGACCGTGGCGCTGGCCTGCACGAACGCGTAGAAGAACACCGCGTTCGGATCGTTCTGCACATCGTTCATCTCGCGGCGCATGCCTTCGACGACGTCCGGGGTGACCCGGCCGGCTTCCAGCAACTGCTCGGACGCCGACAGCAGCAATTCCTCCCAGAACGCGATCATGGTCTTGCGCCGCGCCGGTTCGCGATTGTCGAAATGGAAGGTCTTGATCTCGGTCTGCACGTCGCGGAAACCGCCGGCCAGCAGCAGGTTGCCGAGCTTGGCGCCGACGAACGGATCCCCGCCGTTGTCGTACTGGAAATCGTTGAACGCCATCCAGTAGCGCCAAACGTTGGGCGAGTAGGGATGCAGCAGGAACGAGGAGTTCATCACCTCGGTGACGTAGACCGGCGAGCCGGGCGCGAGCACGCGGCGCACCTCGTTGAGCACCCGCTGCGGCGAGGGCACGTGTTCCAGTACCCAGCACAGGAACGCGGCATCGAAGGTGCGCGGTTCGAACGGCAGGTTGGTGGCATCGGCCTGGTGCAGCTCGTAGCGTTCGCGGCACCAGGGCATCTGGGCCAGATTGCGGCGCGCGGCTTCCAACTGCAGCGAATTCAGATCCACGCAGGTCACGTGGATGTCGGGGAACCGCCGCAGCAGGATTTCGGTCTGCGCGCCGACTCCGCTGCCGACTTCCAACACCCGCCGCACGCCGGTGTAGTCGATGCGGCTGAAGATGGTGGATTCGGCCAGCCGTGCCTGCTTCATCAGGCGGGCCTGCTCCACCGGCGAGAAACCGTGCAGATACGCGGGAGACGGGGATTCGCTCATGGCACGGCTCCGGTCAGGCGGCGGCGGGCAGCTCCGGGACGACGCCCGCGATCAGGGCGTCGAAGTAATCGGTGGTCAGCGCGATCTGCGCTTCGGCAGTTTCGGCGCGGTTGACCACCGCGCGGAAGGCGGCGTTCTCGGGACGATCCTTTGCATACCAGCCCAGGTGCTTGCGGGCGATGCGCACGCCCTGTGCCTCGCCGTAGAACCCATGCAGCGCATGCAGGTGGCCGAGCAGGACGTCACGGACTTCCGACAGCGCGGGTGCGGGCAGGAGGTCGCCGGTGTCCAGGAAATGCGCCACCTCGCGGAAGATCCACGGCCGGCCCTGGGCGGCGCGGCCAATCATCACCGCGTCGGCGCCGGTGGCCTTCAGCACGGCCGCGGCCTTGTGCGGCGAATCGACGTCGCCATTGGCGAACACGGGGATGCGCAGTTCGGCCTTGATCGCGGCGATGGTGGCGTACTCGGCCTGGCCGGTGTAGTGCTGATCGCGGGTGCGCCCATGCACCGCCAGCGCGGCGATGCCGCTGGCCTCGGCGATGCGCGCGATCACCGGCCCGTTGCGGTGGTCGCAATCCCATCCGGTGCGGATTTTCAGGGTCACCGGGACGTCGACCGCGCCGACCACGGCCTCCAGGATCCGCGCCACCAGCGATTCGTCGCGCATCAGCGCCGAGCCGGCCCAGGCGTTGCAGACCTTCTTGGCCGGGCAACCCATGTTGATATCGATGATCTGGGCGCCGTGATCGACGTTGTAGCGCGCGGCCTCGGCCAGCTGGCGCGGCTCGGTGCCGGCGATCTGGACGCTGATCGGCGCCGGCTCGCCGTCGTGGTCCATGCGCCGGCGCGATTTGTCGGTCTTCCAGAAGCGCGAGTCGCTGATGGTCATTTCCGACACGGCCAGTCCGGCGCCCAGCCGCTTGCACAGCTGGCGGAACGGCTTGTCGGTGACCCCGGCCATGGGAGCCAGGATCACCGGGGTATCGATGCGGTGCGGACCGATCTGCATGCGCGCATTGTAGTGCGGCGGACGCGCGGGAACGTGTACCTACAGGCTGGGCCAGGCCTGCAGGGTGCCGGCAAGATAGAACCCGCCGAGTCCCAGGCAGGCGACCGAACTGACGATCCAGAAGCGGACACCGTTGTAGCCGGGCCGAAGCGCGGCGATGGCCACGCCGGCGATTCCGCGCAACAGCAGGACGGCGGTGATCGCGGGCAGGATGAAGCGGGTGGCCGGCAGGGTGGGAAGCATTCCCGCGCCGGCCAGCGCGTACAGCGTCCAGATCCCCAGTACGAGCGTGATCGCGCCGGTGATGACCGTCGGCCGCCATCGGCGCTCGCGTGACCAGCGGACCATCCGTTCGCCGGCCCCCAGGGCGTCGTACCAGGCGGGACCGAACGCGATGCAGCCGATATGCAGCAGCGCCGCGAGCGCCGTGCCCGCCGCGGCCAACAACAACGCCGTATTGCCTTCCATGCGAATCTCCGGAGTCGGGACCCGATCCTGGACGAGGCGCGGGAGGAGGGGCAATGCGACGGAAGGTCGCAGCATACGCCGCGAGCGCGGCGCGGACGGTCAGCGTGCCGGATCGGGCGCGCGCCGCGGAAGCGCGGCGATTGGCTGCCGAGGGAAACGAAGGAAAAGGGAGGCGCGGCCGGTGGTCGACCGGGCCGCGCGGAAGGTCATCAGGCGGTCTCGTCGACCACCTCGGCATCCGGGGCGTTGCTCTTCACCGATGCGACGCCGTTGTCGCGGCTGGATGCGGATTCGTACATCTCGCTGGTGCCGATGACCTGGCTGTTGCCGGCTAGCAGATTGAAGAAGAACTTGTTGTTGCTGGACACCTTGTGCTCGTAGCGGGCGTCGTCGGTGCTGTTCTTCTTCACGGAGTCGATGCCGTTCTTGCAGCCGGCCTTGTCGGCGTAGCCCTGGCTGCTCAGGATGACCTGGCCGTTGCCGGCCTTCAGGTTGAACTGGAAATCGCCATTGCTGCGCTTGCCGATCACGAACTTGCCTGCCATGAAGTCCTCCTTGGAAACGGGTGGCCTGGCGAGCTTAGCCGTGGCGTCTTAAGGATCCGTGACGGTACGACGACGGCGCGCGCGCCAGAACAGGAAGCCGGTGACCAGGAAGAATGGCGGCAGCAGGCCGGACGCCGCCACCGCCCATTGCCACGGCCAGCCGCCGATGAAGCCGCCATGCAGCGGATACATGGCCTCGTCGATGCGTGCGCCCGCGCCCTGGCGGGTGGCGGTGTGGACCTGGACGACGCGGGCGGCGTAGGGGTCCAGCCAGATCTGGCTGCGCCCGTTCGGATGCCATTCGCCGATGGCCCGGTAGCGGATGGTGACCAGGGCGTCCTGGTCGTCCGGCGGGGAAATGCGCCGCAGTTCCCCGCCTTTCACTGCCGCCTGCGCGGCGCGCAGGATCGCGGCCCAGTCGACGTCGGCTTCGCGCGGCGCCATCGGCAGCGGCGGCACCACCTCGGGACCGTCGTCGAAACTCCAGCGCAGCGCGGGCCGGACCGCGTCGTGATAGACGATCGCCACGCCGGTCACCGTCGCCAGCAGCAGCAGCGGCAACAGCACCGCGCCGGTGCTGCGGTGCCAGCTCAGCCAGCGCCGGGTCGGCGGGCCGGTGTGCCAGCGCAGGCTGGCGGCCAGCGCGCCCTTGCGCGGCCACCACAGGTACAGGCCGGACAACAGCAGGAAGATCGCGATCAGCCCGCAGATGCCGAGCAGATCCTCGCCGGTTTCGCCATACAGCAGGTGGGTATGCAGTTCGCGCAGCCACAACACCGGATCGTTGTCGGCGTTGCGGATCAGCAGCAGTTCGCCGCTGGCCGGATCAAAATAACGGCGTTCGCCGTCCGGGAAATACGCCTGCCAGACTGGCAGGCGCGCGGTGGGAATGTCCACCGAGCGCAGGCCGCGCGGCTGCCATTCGGCCAGCAGGCTTGCGAACGCCTTTGCCTGTGCATCCGTGCCCGGCAACGGCCGCCGGGTCCATTCCGGATGCTGGGCGAGCAGGATTTCCCGCTGGAAGGTCAGCACGGTGCCGCTGAGCGCGACCAGCGCGAACACCGTGCCGACAATCAGCCCCAGCCACAGGTGCAGCCACTTCAGCGCGCCGCGCACGCGATGGCGTGGCGGCGTGGAAGCGGATGTGGCCTGGCGGTGCGACATGCGGGGCGTTGTGGCGGCAGCCGTTCAGGAGTGGCCGTTCAGAACCGGTGCGACCAGCTCAGCGACAGCACCCGTCCACGCCCGGCGACATAAGTGTCCTCGCGCGGCGTGCTCTGCGAGTAGTAGGTCACGTACTGCTCGTTGAACAGGTTCTCGATGCCGACGCTGAGCGTGCCGACCGGCAGACGGAAGCGACTGAGCAGATCCACGGTGGTGTAGCCGTTGAAGCGGGTGTTGGGATTGGTGACACCGCGGAAATCGAAGCTGCGATCCTGCGAGCGGCTGGCCTGCAGGCGCAGATCCGCCGACGGCGTCACCGGCACTTCCCAGAACGCGGTCCAGCGGTCGGGGCTGACGTTCACGCCCGGCAGGTCGCTGTCCACCCGGTTGTCGCGATCGCTGTCGTAGCGGCCTTCGCTGCGTGCGTACGCGACGCCGGCGCGCATGCCGTTCTCGGCCTGGTAGGCGACGCTGCCGTCGATGCCCTTGATCTCGGTGCGCTCGCGCGCGACCTTGTAGGTGCGGGTGGCGGTGTCGTAGTTCAGGCGCGCGCCGAGGTCCGAATCGGACCAGTACGCCGCCAGGTGCACCAGCCAGCGGCCGTTGTCGTAATCCAGGCCGATTTCCTGGTTGTCGGCGATGACCGGCTGCAGATCGACGAGGTTGGCGACACGCTGGTCGGGCGCGGTGATGCCGCGCAGGACGCGGCCGATGTCGGCGACGGTGTAGCCCTCGGAGTACGAGGCGTAAAGCTTCAGCGTGTCGGTGACTTCCCAGACGATGCCGGCGTTGGGCATGGTCTCGCGGGTTTCCGGTTCGCCGCCCTCGACGAAGTAGCGGGTGCCGCGGACGCCCGGCGGGTTGGTGCGCTGATCCGGCACGGTCAGGTAGTCGTCCACCTTCAGCTTGCCGCGCTCGTGGCGCAGGCCGGCGGTGAGCATCAGCGATTCGGTCATCCACCATTCGGCCTGCACGAACGGCGACCACGATTCGTAGATGGTCTCCGGCACCCAGGCCATGCGCGCGCGCACCAGTTCCTGTTGGGTCTTGTCGCGGGCGATGTCCAGGCCCAGGGTCACGCGCAGGTTCTGGTCGAACAGGTTGCCGCGCGACCAGCTGAACTTGCCGCCCAGTTTCTCGGACAGGTTCTGCGACTGATCGAACCAGTGCGGGTCGCGGCCGTCGCCCCAGAAGTCTTCCCAGTCGGTGCTGCCGTAGCGGCCCTTGAAGTCCACCCAGTAAAGCTGCGCCTGCAGGTAGCCGCCGGCCAGGTCCTTGTCGGTGTAGTCCACGCTCAGCGAGGTGGACAGGTTGCGGGTGCCCTCGCCGGGCTTGCTGCCACGCACCGAGGTCGCCAACTGGCCGGTGGCCGGGTTGCCGTTCACCGTCACATAGTCGTTGTTGCCCACCAGCTCGTAGCGGTTGGCGCTGAGCTGCAGGCGACGGTTCTCGTCGATGTTCCAGCCGGCCTTGGCGAACAGGTTGTGGCTGCGCGCGTCCATCAGATCGCCCTGCACGTCGTTGACCGCGATCGCGCGGCCGTCGCCGTCGTAGTACAGCCCTTCGCTGGCGTAGGAGGCGCCGCCGACGAAATCGAACGCGCCTTCGCGCATGCCGAACACGTAGGAGGCGCGGTAGCCGGTGCTGTCGCTCTCGTGCGGCAGCGCGGTGCTGGTGCCCACGGAAACATCGTGGAAGCGATCGCCGTCCTTGCGCGGCGCGCGCTTGGTGATGATGTTGATGATGCCGCCGGAAGCGCCCAGGCCCTGCATCGCGTTGGCGCCATGGATGACTTCGATGCGTTCGATCATCGTCGGATCGATGGTGTGGCCGTCACGGCCGCCTTCGCGCAGCGGGGTGGACTGCGGCACGCCGTCCACCAGGTACAGCGGCTTGCGGCCGCGCAGGTTCTCGCCGGCGTTGGTCAGCTTCTGCCGCGAGGGCGTGAACGAGGGGATCAGGTTGGCCAGCACCTGTGACAGGTCCTGGGTCAGCGCCAGTTGCTGGTCGAGCTGGACCTTGTCGATCACGGTGATGGTGTTGGGCAGCGCGGCGGCGGAGTCGGGGATGCGGCTGGTGCTGGCCGAGACGCTGACACGGTCCAGTTCGACCGGCGCGTCGGTGGCGCCGGCCTGGGCGTGCGCAAGGGTGGGGAGGGCGGCCAGCAGGGCGGCCGCCAGCAAATGGGGACGATGGGAATGCATGGGATGGGGGGTGGAGTGAAATCGGCGGCATTGTAAATGAGAAACGTTATCGGTACGAGCGCGGGCCGGCTTCCGGAATGGCGCGGCGTCCTGGCTTTTTAGGAGCTTTCCGATGGTCCCCAGGGCGGCCGGCATGGTCTTTTCCGGAGGCGCGCCGGGAGGGGAATCCCCGGCGCATCGCCCGGAGTCCTCGCCATCCCATGAACAGCTGGAACATAGAACCGAACACGGTGTCCGATGGGGCCGGATCGCTTCCGCCGGCCGCCCCGAGGGCGCCCCAGAACCCTGCCTCGCCATTCGCCACCGCGCAGGAGCCCAGGCTCAACGAAACCGCGCTGACCGCGATGGCGGGGGCGCGCCAGGCCTTCTTCACCGGCCTGGGCAACGTCAGGCCGTATCCACTGCCGCCGCCCCGGCACCCTGTCTTCACCCGCGGTCCGATCTGGCCGGCGCTGCGCCAGGCCTGGCGGGTGATCCAGCGTCCCGATACCACGCTGATCTTCAGCGATGGGCTTTCCGATCCTTTCGACCCCTTCGACCCGGGCAATCCGTTGGACGCCGCCGGCGCGGGCACGACGACGCCCGGTCTGGGGATCGAGGTCTACGCCGAAGCGCGTGGCGCGCTGGCCGATCCGGGGACCTCCTGGTTGTTCGATCTGGTCCACCAGGTCAGCCAGAACGCGGTGGCCCACGGTCGTTTCCTGTCGCTGCTGCGCGAGCAGGGCGCCTTCAGCCTGCAGATGAGGGTGGCGGGCCTGCCCGATGCCTGGCGTTCCGCCAGCGGGTTGGTGACCGTCCTGGTTGGCGTGCGCGCGGCGACCGTGCCCGCCGCGTTCCCCTCGCCGCGCGGCCGGGTCAGGGCGGTCGCGCTGACCATGCTTCCCGCGGCCCGCCGGTTGGCCCTGGAGCAGGAGGAGGGTGGCTTCGTCGGTCAGTTGGCTGGTTTGGTCGAGCAACTGGGCGAGACCCCGGGCGGACACCTCAACGATCCCGCGCCCGCCTTCGGGAGTCCCGCATGAAGCGCGGGAGCGGTTTCGCCGAGCGTGTCGCCGCGGCCTTTCCGATCGCCAATCCGCTACCGCCCCTGCTTTGGCAGGCGCTGGACTGGCTGGACGTGAATGGCTTTGTCGGCGGCGGAAGAAGCGGGCAGGTCGCGCGCCTGTATCCCGGCCAGGAACCGGGATCCTCGCGGGTGACGCTGAGGATACCCGCGAGGGACGACACCCGGGCCTGGACGCGCAGCGAGCATCCGCGGGTCAACGACCGCCTGGTGCTGTTCGTCGATACCGGCTTGGATGGTTCCCGCGCCGGCCTGTGGCTGGACGACCATGGCCACCAGCGGCTGGTCCATGTCGGCGCGCCCGAAGGGCCGGCGCTGCTGTGCGAACTGGCCGACGATCCGGTGCACCTGCTGCGCCTGCTGGCCCTGGGCTATCCGGAACTGTCGGCGCCGGACTATTTCGCGATGGCGCCGGCCGAGGCCTATGCCATGGGCTATGGCCTGGCGGAAGACTATCTGGCGCCGCTGCGGTTCCGCGCCTACGTCGAACGCGATCTGGATCTGGACGTCCCGGCGACCGCATCGATCATCGTCAGGCGGATCGCCAGCCTGCATGATCGCCAATCCGATGATCGCTTCTGGCGCTGGCTGGCCGAAACCCGGAATGGACAAGCGTGACAGCCGTGGCCGCCGCCGTACGAATCAGTCGCCGAAGCGCGCCTGCACGTCCGCCCGCGTGGGCATCGCCAATGCCGCGCCCGCGCGTTCGGTCGACAACGCGGCATAACGGTTGGCGAAGCGCACGTGCTCGGCGAACGCCGCGTCCGGCGCATGCACCAGCGACGCGGCCAGCGCGCCGTTGAAGGCATCGCCCGCGCCGGTGGTGTCGATCGCGGTCACCGACTCGGCCGCGTGCCGATAGAACATCCTGGCATCGCCGCGTTGCTGCTCCTCGGCGTGCGAGACGAACACGCCGGTGGCGCCGAGGGTGATGACCACCGTCCCGCGCGGCAGCACTTCACGGCACAGCGCGTGCAGGCGCTGGCCGTCCAGCGCGGCCACATCCTCCGGCGCCACCCGTTCGCCGACATGGCGGGCGAGCAGGGCGGCGAACTCGGTTTCGTTGGGTGTCAGCACGTCGGCCAGCGACAGCAGCTCGACGGTGGTCGCGGAGTTGGCCGGGGCGGGGTTGAGCAGCGTGGGCACCCCGTGTCCGCGCGCAGCGCGCAGGGCGGCCAGCACGCTGTCCAGCGGTGATTCCAGTTGCACCAGCAGCGCGCCGGCGCCGGTGATCGCGTCGCGTTGCGTCTCGACGAAATCGACCGACAGATCCGCGTTGGCGCCGGCGCCAATCACGATGGTGTTGCGCCCCATCGCATCGACGTAGATGCCGGCGGTGCCGGTCGGTTCGGCCGATGCCTGCGCGATCAGCGTCACGCCGTTGTCCGCGGCCAGGCCGCGCGCCAGTTGCCCGCCGGCGTCATCGCCCAGCGCACAGACGAAACGCGTGTCCGCGCCGGCGCGCACCGAGGCGATGGCCTGGTTGAAGCCCTTGCCGCCAGGGCCGGTGTCGTAGCGGCCGGCGATGGTGGCGCCGGGCGCCGGCAGCTGATCGCAGCGCCAGACGTGATCGACATTGAAGGAACCGACGAGGGTGACGCTGGGCATGGAGGTGGTCAGCTTGTTCCGGGCGGGGCGGTTGCCCGCTGGAGCACATCGTCTCCGGCGGTGTGGTAGCGGAAGGCGGCGATCAGCCGAAGTGGGTCAGCACGCCGGCAATCGTCGCGGTCATGAAGGTGGCGATGGAACCACCCAGCACCGCGCGCAGGCCGAAGCGCGCCAGGTCGGCGCGGCGCTCCGGCGCGAGGCCGCCGATGCCGCCGATCTGGATCGCGATCGAGCTGAAGTTGGCGAAGCCGCACAGCGCATAGGTCGCGATCAGACGGCCTTCGTCGCTCAGCATCATGCCCGGCACCTGGCCGTTCACGACCTTGGCCAGTTCGGTGTAGGCGACGAATTCGTTGATCACGACCTTCTGGCCAATCAGCGAACCCACGGTGGTCGCGTCCGCCCACGGCGTACCGATCACCCAGGCGATCGGCGCCAGCAGGTAACCCAGCAGGGTGGACAGGCTGGTCGGCTTGCCCAGCATCGCCTGCAGGCCGCTGATTTCGCCCAGCCAGGTCAGCGGGGCGTTGAGCAGCGCGATCAGGGCGATGAAGGCCAGCAGCATCGCGCCGATGTTCAGCGCCAGGCGCAGGCCGTCGCCGGCACCGGCCGCGGCCGCATCGATGACGTTGCTGGTGGTCTTCTCCACTTCCATCTTCACCGTGCCGCGGGTCAGCGGCGTGCCGGTTTCCGGAATCAGCAGCTTGGCCACGACCAGGGTGGCGGGCGCGGCCATGATCGAGGCCGCCAGCAGGTGCTTGGCGTAGAACGCCTGCTGCACCGGATCGCTGCCGCCGAGCATGCCCACGTAGGCCGCCAGCACGCCGCCGGCGATGTGGGCCATGCCGCCGATCATCATGGTGATCAGTTCGGACTCGGTCATCCGCGGGATGTACGGGCGCACGGTCAGCGGCGCCTCGGTCTGGCCGATGAACACGCTGGCGCACACGCTGGTGGTTTCGGCGCCGGACACGTTCATCACCTTGGTGATGGCCCAGGCCATCGCCCGCACCACCGCCTGCATCACGCCCAGGTGATACAGCACGCCCATCAGCGCGGAGAAGAAGATGATGGTGGGCAGGACCTGGAAGGCGAAGATGAAGCCCACCTTGGAGGTGTCCATCAGGCCGCCGAAGATGAAGTTGGAGCCCTCGTTGACGAAGCTCAGCACCTTCACGAAGCCCTGGCCGAGCCAGTCGAACACGTCGCGGCCGCCGGGCACCAGCAGGACGATGGCGGCGAAGCCAATCTGGAGCAGGATGCCGGTGACCACCAGCCGCCAGTCGACGGCGCGGCGATTGTTCGAGAACAGCCAGGCGATACCGATCAGTACCACCAGGCCGAACAGGCCGAAGCCGATCCGCCCCAGAGCTTCCACCATGCAATCCCCCAGACCACTACGCGTCGTTCAAAGGCGGGCAGTCTAGCAGGCCGGGCGAGCCGGCCTGCCTGAATCGCGCTCCAGCGGGGCTCAGCCGACCCCGAAGCAGGCTACCCACGCGGCCAGGCCCAGGAACACCAGCGCCGCGACCGTGCGCGCCAGCTTCAGCGGCAGCCGGTCGGCGAACCGGTGGCCCAGCCACACCACCGGCAGGTTGGCCACCAGCATGCCCAGGGTGGTGCCGGCGATGACCTGCCACAGCGGGTCGTAGCGGGTGCCCAGCAGCACCGTCGCCACCTGGGTCTTGTCGCCGATTTCGGCCAGGAAGAACGCGACCGTGGTCGCCACGAAGGCGCCGTAGGCCGGCAGTTTCTCTTCGTCCTCGTCCAGCTTGTCCGGCTTGAGCGTCCACAGCGCGACCGCCAGGAAGCTCGCGGCCACGCCCCAGCGCAGCACGTCCGGCGACAGCCAGCGGGTCAGTTCGGCTCCCAGCCAGGCGGAGATGGCGTGGTTGACCAGGGTGGCGGCGAGAATGCCCCAGGCGATCGGCCAGGGCTTGCGGTAGCGCGCGGCCAGCAACAGGGCGAGCAGTTGGGTCTTGTCGCCGATCTCGGCGAGCGCGACCGTGCCGGTGGAGACCAGCAGGGCCTGGAACGACAGCAACATCAGGAACTCCGGAGCCGGGCTTCGCATGGACGCGAAGGCAAACGCACGCAGCCCGGCCCGGGTCGCGTCGCGCTTGCCTTCGGTCTTGCCCGACGAAGTCTTTGCTTCGTCCCCCGCACCATGGCGTGCCGCCAAGTGTGTTGATGCAGGGTATCCGCGCGTGGCGGACGGGCTACTCCCCGGAGGTAAGTGCGCGCATTCTAGCGGAGGCCCGCGGTCGCGGGCGTAAACTGTTCTCATTTACCCGTCCGTGCGAGGTTGCCGTCCATGCAGTACCGCCGCCTGGGAAGCTCCGGATTGCAGTTGTCGGCACTCTCCTTCGGCAGCTGGGTGACGTTCGGCGATCGCGTCGGGCGCGAAGCCGCGCGCGATCTGCTGGCCTGCGCGTGGGACCATGGCGTCAATTTCTTCGACAACGCCGAAAGCTATGCCCAGGGCGCGTCGGAAACGGTGATGGGCCAGGCGTTGCGCGATCTGGGCCTGCCGCGCGATGGCTACTGCGTCTCCAGCAAGGTCTTCTTCGGTTCGGCCGAAACGCCCCGCCCGACCCAGCGCGGGCTCTCGCGCAAGCACGTCACCGACGCCTGCCACGCGGCGTTGGCGCGTCTGCAGGTCGATTATCTGGATCTGTTCTTCTGCCATCGTCCCGATCCGGAAACGCCGATCGAGGAAACGGTCTGGGCGATGGACGCGCTGGTCCGGCAGGGCAAGGTGCTGTATTGGGGCACCTCGGAGTGGCCGGCGACGCAGATCCGCGAGGCCGCCCGCGTCGCGCGCCAGCATCACCTGCACGGCCCGACCATGGAGCAGCCGCAGTACAACCTGCTGCGACGCCAGCGGGTCGAGCTCGAATACGCGCCGCTGTATGCCGAACTCGGCCTCGGCACCACCACATGGTCGCCGCTGGGCTCCGGCCTGCTGACCGGCAAATACAACGACGGCATTCCGGACGATACCCGCCTGGGCCACGCCGGCAACGAGGAGTTGCAGCGGATGGTGATCGGCACCGCCGGTGACCGCAAGCTGGAGCGCGCGCGCCGCTTCACCGCGCTGGCGGCCGAACTCGGCGAAGCCCCGGCGCCATTGGCGATCGCGTGGTGCCTGCGCAATCCGCATGTGTCCACCGTCATCACCGGCGCCAGCAGGGTCGGGCAATTGCAACAGAATCTGACCGCCATCGATCTGGCGCAGCGTTACGACGAAACCGTCTGGGAACGACTGGGCGCCGCCGCCAGCTGACAAGACTTGGATCTGACCCCCTCCCCCGTTCACGGGGGAGGGCCGGGGTGGGGGCAAGCCGAAGCCGATGATCTCGACGCTCCGATCAGCCACCGAAAGCCATTCACCCAAAACCACCACAACACATGACCAATCCCGCCGCGTGACTCCAACGTTCACACGGCGCCATGTACCCCCTCCTCCGTTCACGGGGGAGGGCCGGGGTGGGCGCAAGCCGAAGCCGATGATCTCGACGCTCCGTTCAGCCACCGAAAGCCATTCACACAAAACCACCACAACACATGACCAACGACACGGCGTGACTCCCGGCAGGGGAGTCCGCGAGGTGCCGATGCCGATACTGCGGCCCTATCCGCAGGAGCGGCCATGACCTACGCAATCCGGACCTTCGATCTGCAGCGCCGCTTTCCCGGCGGCTTCGGCGTGCAGTCGCTCAACCTGCATGTGCCGGCGGGCACCGTGTACGGCTTCCTGGGGCCGAACGGCGCCGGCAAGACGACCACGGTGCGCTTGTTGCTCGGCCTGCTGCATCCGGATCGCGGACGGGTGGAACTGTTCGGCCAGCCGCTCGCGCGCGATGACCGGCGGGTACTGTCGCGGGTGGGCGCGTTGGTGGAATCCCCTTCGCTGTATCCCCACCTCAGTGGTCGGCAGAACCTGGAAGTCACCCGCCGCCTGCTCGATCTGCCGCGCAAGCGCATCGACGAAGTACTGGATCTGACCGGATTGCGCGACGCCGGCGATCGGCGCGTGCGCGAGTATTCGCTGGGCATGCGCCAGCGCCTAGCGCTGGCCCTCAGCCTGCTGCCTTCGCCCGGCCTGCTGATCCTCGACGAACCCAGCAACGGCCTGGATCCCGCCGGCATCCTCGACATGCGCCGGCTGCTGCGGGAGTTGGCGCAGCAGGGCATTACCGTGTTCGTCTCCAGCCACCTGCTTGGCGAGATCGAGTTGATTGCCAGCCATGTCGGCGTGCTGCAGGCGGGGCAACTCCGTTTCGAAGGACGGCTGGAGGAACTGCGGTCACGCGCGCGCCCACGCCTGCAGATCCGCTGCGACGATCCCGCGCAGGCCGCCGAGACCCTGCGCCAGGCAGGCGAGCGGATCAGCGATCTCGATGCGGAAGGACTGAAGGTCCACCTGCATCTGCGCAGCGAACAGGACATCAATCGCCTGTTGGTCGGCCGCCGAATCGGTGTTTCCCATCTGGCGCGCGAGGCGGTGTCGCTGGAATCGCTGTTCTTCACCCTCACCGGCGATCCCGCGCAGGAGCAGGCGGCATGAGCGCGATCATTCCCGCAAGCCTGCGCGCGCTGTCCGCCGAATCGTTGAAACTGAAGGGTACGTTGGCACTGCGCCTTTGCTTCATCGCGCCGGGGCTGGTGGTGGCGCTGTCGGTGCTGCAATTGCTGCTAAGCAAGGGCGGGCAACCGCTGGCGACGCCGCTGCTGGCGTGGGAGCGCTTCATCCAGGGCGTGATGCTGCTGTGGGCGTTCCTGATGTTGCCGCTGTACGTGACCCTGCAGTCGGCGTTGCTCGCCGGCCTCGAACACGGCGAACGCCAGTGGAAGCACCTGTTCGCGTTGCCGGTTCCACGCAGCGCCCACTACCTGGGCAAGCTGATCATCCTGATCGGAATGGTGGCGCTGGCGACGCTGGTGCTGGCCGCACTGATTCCGCTGGGGGGATGGCTGCTGGTGCAACTGCACAATCCGCTCGGCATCGGCGGCCCGGTGCCCTGGGCCTTCCTCGGTCTGCGCGCGGCGGTCATCCTGGCCGCGTCCGCCTGCATCATCGGCCTGCACCTGTGGATCGCCCTGCGCTGGACCAGCTTCACCGTGGCGGTCGCGACCGGCATGACCGCCACCGTGGCCGGATTCCTGATCGGCCAGTCGGCCCGCTTCGGACCGTGGTATCCGTGGACGCTGCCGATGCAGGTGTTCGCGGGGCAGGGCGAACTGATGGGACAGGTCGCCGTGACCGGCCTGCTGGGCGGCGTAGCCGCCGTGGCGCTGGGTCTGTGGGACTTCGTGCGTCGCGAATACCCCTGAATTCCGGTCATTGACGGCAAGGGCGGAAACGCCAGCCGGGAATTGAAAAAAAGATTTGACTAGCCAATGAGAATCATTATCATTTGAGTGGCCCGACCCGGAGCCCACCACCATGATCTCGAACGTCACCTCATTGCCGAACGTCGAACCCCTGTCGCTGCGCGACCGTCTGCCTGCCCGGCCGGCCGCCCTCGCCGAGGACGTACTGGACAGCCACGTGCTGCTCAAGGGCCAGCGCGAAGTGCTGATCCGCCACGGCGACAAGATCTATCGCCTGCGCCACACCAGCAACGACAAGCTGATCCTCACCAAGTAACACCGCCGCCGCGGCCGCGCCCCAACGCTCTCTCTCCCCGGCGGGGCGCGCCGCCGCGGTGGTGACCTTCTCTCTCCGCCTGGGCGCCAGCCATCGGTTCGACCGGCCCGCCAGCCTTCCAGGTTTCCCGCCACCCACGGTGCGCACGCGTTGCGCGCCGGGAAACCGATCAAGGACTGCCGTACCCCGATGATTCGCCCAACCCTGCTTACCTCCGCATTGTGGCTGGCCTGCGCAAGCATGGCCCAGGCTGAGACGCCTGCCGACGCCGCATCCGCCGGCACAGCGCCCACCCGCGAGTTCGAACGCGTCCAGGTCACCGCGACCCGCAGCGAACGCGAGATCGCCGACGTGCCCAACACCGTCAGCGTGATCGACCGCGAACAGATGGACGATCACCTGGTACGCGACATCAAGGATCTGGTGCGTTACGAGCCGGGTATCAGCGTTACCTCGAGTTTCGGCCGGTTCGGCATGGGCGGATTCCGCATCCGCGGGCTGGACGGCAACCGCGTGCGCATCCAGACCGACGGCATCGCCGTCGCCGATGCGTTCTCGATCGGCAGCTTCTCCAACGCCGGCCGCAACCTGGTCGACCTGGACACGATCAAGCAGGTCGAGATCGTGCGCGGGCCTTCGAGTTCCCTGTACGGATCCGACGCGCTTGGTGGCGTGGTGTCGTTCATCACCAAGGACCCCTCCGACTATATGGGGGACGGCAAGGACGCCTACTTCGGCTTGAAGCTCGGCTACGAGGGCGACTGGAAGGGACTGTTCGGCAGCGCCACCGCCGCCTTCGGCGGCGAGCGCTGGAGCGGCCTGGCCGTGGTCGGCCATCGCCAGGGCAAGGAAACCGAGAACATGGGACGCGTCGGTGGCGAAGGCAGCGGTCGCACGCAACCCAATCCGCAGGAACGCGATGGCCGCAGCCTGCTGACCCGGCTGGTGTTCGCGCCGAACGAGCAGCAGCGCTTCCGCCTGACGGTGGAAGGCACCGAGGACAATGCCGATACCAACCTGCTCAATGCGCTGGGCTTCCAGTCGGCGACCCGTGCCACCAACACGGCGGTCACGGCCCGCGATCGCCAGACCCGCGCGCGCCTGTCGCTGGCGCATGAATGGGATGGACTCGATGCCGGCTTTGCCGACAGCATGGACTGGCAGATCTACCGTCAGGACAGTGAAACCACGCAGTACACCCACGAGGAGCGCATGCTGTCACCGCCGATCCTGCAGGACATCCGCGATCGCGTGTTCAATTTCGATCAGCGCACCTACGGTCTGCAGGCGAATTTCCGCAAGCATTTCGAAACCGGTGCCGCGCAGCACGATCTGAGCTACGGCGTGGACCTGGCCTGGACCCGCACCCGCCAGAAGCGCGACGGCGTGCGCACCTTCCCGCTCACCGGCGTGACCACGCCGGTGATGGCCCCCGACAGCTTCCCCGTGCGCGACTTTCCCAACAGCGAAACCACGGTCGGCGCCTTGTACATGCAGGACGAAATCGCGATGGTCGATGGCCGCCTGCGGCTGATTCCCGGCCTGCGCGTGGACCACTACCGGCTCAAGCCGAAGATGGACAACATCTTCGCCGAGGACAATCCCGGCGTTCGCGCGGTCAGCCTCAACGAGACCAGTATTTCGCCCAAGTTCGGCCTGGTCTGGCACTTCAACGATGAATGGTCACTGTTCGGCGGCTATGCGCGCGGCTTCCGTTCGCCGCCGTACAACGACGTCAACATCGGCTTCACCAACGTCCAGTTCGGCTATACCGCCATCGCCAACCCCAATCTCAAGCCGGAAACCAGTGACGGTCTGGAACTGGGCCTGCGCTTCTCCGGTGATGCCGTCTACGCCAGCCTGTCCGGTTACTACAACCAGTACGACGACTTCATCGAGTCCAGCCGCAACATCGGCTTCAATGCCGAAGGGCTGATGGTGTTCCAGTCGCAGAACATCGCCGAGGCCGAGATCTACGGCGCCGAGGTGAAAGCGGGCATCGACTTCGGCGCGCTGTCGCCGAGCTGGGACGGCTGGTCGATGCGTGGTTCGGCAGCGTGGTCGCGCGGCAAGGACAAGACCGACGACACCTGGCTCGACAGCGTGGATCCGCTGACCGCGGCGCTGGGGCTGGCCTACGACCAGGCGCAGTGGGGCGTGGAGCTGGCGGGCCGTTTCGTCGGCCACAAGACCCGGGCTTCCAACTCGAACATCTACCGGCCCGGTGGCTACGGCGTCCTGGATTTGTTCGCGCACTGGGAATTCGCACCCGGCGCGAAATTCAACCTGGGCGTGTTCAATCTGGGTGACCGCCGCTACTTCGATGCGGGTGATCTGACGACGGTGGTGGTTCCGCGCGACATGCTGGACCGCTACACCGCGCCGGGGCGGACCCTGTCGGCCAGCGTTGCGGTGAGCTGGTAGCCATGGTGGCGCGCGCGCTTCCGCCGGAAGTCCGGATGCCGGGCGATTGGCGGGAGGCCGCGCGCCTGCCGCACCCGCGTCAGCTCGCCGCGCTGGGCGCGGTGCTGTGCCTGTACCGCGCCGAACATGGCGGCGAGCTGGCCGGCTGGCAGCAGGCCGCCAGTGTTCGGGTCCGCGCCGGCCTGGACAGCGATTGCCTGCGCGAATCGCTGCAGTTCCTCGACGCCGGCGGCCGTTGCTGCTGGCGCCTGTTCCTGCTGCCCGACAGCGACTTCCTGGCCTGGGATCGCCTGTTGTCGCGTTGGCCGGAAGAGGCCGGCGCGGAATCCGCGGCCGGTGTCGGCGAGCGCTTGTGGCGCCGCCTGGCCGGCCGCCTGCGCGGCGAGCAGTGGCGAGCGGCAATCCTGCGCCTGCATGAACTGCCGGGCGAGGGCGGACGTCCGGTGCTGGCCGCCAGCCTGGCGCGGCTGTCCCCGCTCGGCGCCGCCACCGCGCGTGCGATTGCCCGCAACGAGGGCATCGATGACGAAACCCTGTCGGACGAGTGCTGCTGTCTCTCGTCCGCACCGTCGCGAATCCGCGACAAGCCACACGGTAGCTACCCGGATGCCGTGATTTCCTGGAAGCCAAACGAGAGAACCCACGCATGAAATTCCTGCCTCTTATCCTCCTGCCGATGCTGCTGGCCGGTGCCGGCGATGCCGCCGCGCAGAATGCCGATCCCGCCCGTGACCGCCAGTCGATCCTGGCCATGCAGGGCGAGTACACCGTCGATTTCGCCTTCGATGAAACCGTGTTGCTGCAGCCCGGCTACGAGCGCCAGGCGGCCATGCGCAGCGGTGGCGACGAGACCGTCATCGTGGTCGAGGACACCCCGCGCCGGATCGTCCTGCAGCACATCCTGGTGGATGCCAAGAGCGGCCATGTCACCAAGCACTGGCGGCAGGACTGGATCTATGAGGCCCCGCAGCGCTTCGAATTCAGTGCGGATCAGACCTGGACCCGCCAGGCCATTCCTGCCGAGGTCACCCGTGGCGCCTGGACCCAGTGCGTCTACGAGGTCAGTGATGCGCCGCGCTATTGCGGCACCGGTCGCTGGGACTACCGCGAAGGCCATCCGACCTGGACCAGCGACCTGTCCTGGCGTCCGTTGCCGCGTCGCGAATACACCCGTCGCAGCGACTACAACGCGATGTCGGTGATCAATCGCCATACCCTGACCCCGGGTGGCTGGACCCATGAGCAGTTCAACACCAAGGTGCTGCGCAAGCCCGATGGCGGCGAAGTGCAGCTGGCGCGCGAGTTTGGCTTCAACGATTACATCAAGACCAAGGAAATCGACTTCAAGCCGGCGTACGAGTACTGGAAGGGCACGTCTGACTACTGGGCCCGCGTGCGCACGCGCTGGGTGCGCTTCCTCGAGCGTGATACCGGTGTCCACCTCAAGACCAAGATCGACGGCATGGCGATGATCATCCCGCTGTTCACCCAGGCTGGCGAAGCACAGGAAGGCAAGGCGGTAAGCGATGCGGAAATCGACAAGGTGTTCGCGGCGTGGGTGGAACCGGCGCCGGCTGGCAGCACCGTCGCCAGGTAAGTCTTCGATGTCCGCGCCGTCGGCGCCGCCGCTGAAACTGCTGCCGCTGATCCTGGCCAACGCGGCGTGCATGATGGCGATGAACGCGTTCATCGCCCTGCTGGCACCGCTGGCGCGGACATTGGCGCTGAACGAATGGCAGGCAGGGGCGTCGGTGACCGTGGCTGGCGTGCTGTGGTTCCTGCTGGCGCGGCCATGGGGAAGGCTGAGCGATCGCTGGGGACGCAAGCGGGTGATTGCCACCGGCATCGCCGGTTTCGCGGCGGCCTATCTGGCGCTGGCGGCCGGGATCCATTGGGCCCTGCTGACGCTGCCGGGAACACTGGCGGGTTTCCTGCTGCTGCTGGCGGGGCGCGGCGCGATCGGCGCGTTCTACGCGGCGATACCCGCGGCGGCCAACGCGATGATCGCCGACCGCACGCCGGTCGAGCGGCGTGCGGCCGCGATGGCGACGCTGGGCGCCTCCAGTGCCATCGGACTGGTGCTCGGCCCATCGCTGGCCGGCTGGCTGGTGGGCGGGGGACTGGTGGTGCCGCTGTATGCGATGGCGGGGCTCGCGGTGGTCGCCCTGATCGTCGCGATATACGGACTACCCGGAGGCGACGCGCCGCTGGCGCCGCGTGACGCGACGCCGGTGCGGATGGGGGACCCGCGCCTGCGGATGCCGGTGGTCGTCGCGCTGGTGGCGATGGGCAGCGTCGCCATCGCCCAGATCTGCGTGGGGTTCTATGCGATGGATCGCTGGGGGTTGTCGCGCGAGCACGCCGGACGCGTGGCCGGCTATGCGCTGACGGCGGTCGGAGTGGCGCTGATTGCCGCGCAGGTCGGCGTGCGCCGCCTGCAATGGCCGCCGCATGTGTTGATCCGGCGTGGCGCGGTCGTGGCGATGCTGGGATTCCTGGTCGCGGGCTTCACCGCGGCGCCCTGGCAACTGATCGCCAGCTACTTCGTGATGGCGCTGGGAATGGGGCTGGTATTCCCGGCATTCTCGGCGATGGCCGCCAACGCGGTGGCCGCGCACGAACAGGGAACCGTCGCCGGCACCGTATCCGCCGCGCAGGGCATCGGGATGGTGCTGGGACCGCTGGCGGGGACGCTGCTGTACGGCATCGCACCGGCGGTGCCGTTCGTGGTCGGCGCTTTGATGTTGGCGTCGGTCGCCTTTTGGGTCGGCACGGCCCGCGAGCCCGCCGTTGCCCGGCCTGCCGACGAAGCGGCGTGAGCCTGCCGCGGCGCTGAAAAAAAAATGCCCCGGAGAGCTCCGGGGCAGGGGATTCACACGAATGTTCTTGTCGGAATACTCAGACCGGCACGCCCGGTGACGGGGGCGGCGGCGGCGCAGGCGGTGCCTTGGGCATCGCAGGCGCCCGCGGCGCCGTTGGTGGCGTGGGAGGCTGCGGAAAGGGCGCTCTGGCGTCGCCGCTGTATTCGTGGATCCGACCGTCGCGATCGACCATGACCACCTGCTGACGGCGGTTCGTGATCACGGCCGCAGGCGCGGGCGGTGCCGGCGGGGTGGGCACCGCAGCCGCGGCGGGGGGTGTTGGTGCAGCGGGAGGCACGGGTGAAGGGGGCGTCGGCGGCGCCGCCGGCGGAGCGGGCGGCGTGGGGGGAACGGGAATCCGCAGCGGCGTGGCGCGCGGAATCCGGACCGAACTGGTCGCGGTCCGGCGATCGCGAAGGTATTCCACCTTGACGGCGCTGTCGGCCGGTTTTCCGCGCAGGGCTTCCATCACCTCGCGCGGCGTCGCCACGTCCCGGCCTTCGATGCGGCGGATCACGTCGCCCGCCTGCAGGCCTTCCAGTTCCGGTCCGGTCGACAACACCAGCACACCGCTATCGGTGCCGAAGTAGCGACCCAGTTGCGGATCCACCGACGACAGGTTCAGTCCGTTCCAGCGATAGGCTTCGGCCAGCCGCGGCATCAGGCAGTCCTTGCCGTCGGTGCAGTCGGTGAGTTCCCGCACCCGCATCAGTTCACGCTGGATATCCGGCGTGATCGCCAGCTCGGCCGGGTTGAAGTCGAAGGTGCCGAAGTCGAAGTTGTCGATGGTCGCGAAGCCCTCGTCTTCCGGTGACAGGACGATGCGTGTCCCGCGTTCGCCGGTGGAACCGTCGTCGGTGAAGACCAGCACCGGCCGGCCGGCCTGGGGTGTGACCTGCACGTCATGGGCACCGCCGTCGCGCTGGAACGAGATCTTCACCGGTACGTCCACCTTCAGGCTCGACAGCGCAGCGCGTGCGTTTTCCAGGCGCTGTTCCGGCGTGCCACCCGCGATCGCCTTGCCGTTGATCTTCAGCAGCTGATCGCCGGAGCGCAGGCCGACCCGCGCCGCGCCGCTGTCCGGGGTGACGCCGGTAACGCGGACGCCGGTCCTGGCGTCCGGCGCCAGCAGCACGCCCAGCATCGGCCGGCGCTCGATGCGCTGGCGCATCGCCGCCATCTCTTCGCTGCGCGAGAGTTCGGCCAGACGCCGCGCCGCACGTTGTAGATCCTCGCGCGCCGATTCCAGTTCCTTGCGCTGCGCTTCGCGCGCGGCGGCGGATTGCACGTCGCCCGCCTGCGCCCGCGCGGTCCGGGCGCTGTCCTGGGCCTGGGTGGCGAAGGCCATGCCGATGGCGATGGCGAGCGCGGCGGCGCTCAGGTTTCGGATCTTGGATTTCATGATCACCTCGGGTTGTTCCTCGTGTTCCTCAATAGACCTGGGCGACCGTGCCATCGGCGCGGTACCCATTGGCCGCCATCCAGCGCTGGGTGCCTTCCACGCCCGTCAGCCGCTGCAGGACGGCGACCCGCTCGCGCCACAGGTCGACGCGGGTATCGGCGGACAGTTCGGGCTGCGACAGGGCGACGTCGATACCGGCCATGCGCTCGTTCAGGGCCGCGCTCAATGCCATGGCGGGGCCGCTGGCGACGCGGTCGTCGCGGATCTGCGAGAGCAGTGCTTCCAGGCGCGCGGATTCGGCGTACAGCGTTTCCAGTGTGGCGGGCGAACCACTCGTCGCCGTGTCCCCGGCCTCGGGCGCGGGCGCCCGATTGCCTGCGTTGGCCAGCGCGCTGTCGGCGGTTTGCCCGTCGCGTGTGCGCGCGTTGGAAGCGCGTCGGCGCTCGGTCGCTTTGGGCGATACCGAACCATGCTGCGGATCTGTCGTCGCCAGCGTCATGTCGCGCGGGACAGTGTCCGCGAGCGGCGCGGGGGGCGGTGCATCCTCTCCGTTCGACGCGATGGCCGTCGTCGGAACGGGCGATGGCGCGGGAGAGACGACCGGCGTCGCGGGAGCTCCCGCCGGTGACGTGTCAGCGGGCGTGCGCGCAACCGTCGTCGCCGACGACGGGTCGGGCGAGGTGTCGCGCCACGGCACCGCCACCGCGAGCGCCAGGCAGGCGGCGGCCGCGGCCGGAATCCAGACACGCGCACGCGAACGGCGTGCCGGCAGGGCCGTGGCGACCCGGCTCCAGCCGCCGGCGGGCGGGGTCTCTAGCGGCAAGGCGGCGAAGGCCTGGCCCCAGTCCTCGGGAGTCGGGCTCCCCGGTTGGCGTGCGTCAGGCATGGGCGGGTTCCTCGATCTGCAGCAGCGCCCGCAGGCGGCGGGTGCCGCGCGAGAGCTGCGATTTGGAAAAGCTGGGGGTGCGTTGCATCAGCCGGGCGATTTCCTCGTGCGTATAGCCTTCGGCGTGGTACAGCCACAGCACGCTGCGGGTCGCGGCCGGCAGCGCGCCGAGCGCCCGCTGCAGCAAGGCGGCATCGGCGGCGGCGGGCGGCAGGCGGCCGCCATCTTCCGGCAAGTCCTCCTCGTCCATGGCGATCTCCATGTCGAAGCGGCGGTTGCGGCGCAGTTTCATCAGCGCCTCGTTGACCGCGATCTGGCGCAGCCAACCCCAGAACGGGCTGCCGCCGCGGAAGTCGTCAAGGTGGTGGAAGAGTTTCAGCATGGTGTCCTGCAACACGTCGGAGGCTTCCTCTCGATCGCCACAGATGCGCAGCGCCAAGGTGAATACGGGCCGCTCGAACCAGCGGTACAACTGCTCGAAGGCGTCCTGCCGCCCCGCGCGGGCGCGGGCCAGGAGGGTGTCGGGCACGTCGATGGCAAAACTGGATACGGGTGGCATGCATTCATCCAGATGCCGGGGGTGGCAAAAGGGTCGCAGCCGGAATCACATTTGCCAGATCCCGGACCGGCGGTACCCCGGGGCCGTCTATACTCCCCTATAACTAAGGACAGAAGGGGGTAATGATGTTTTCTTCGGGTCTGACCACGTTCGTGGTCATCGCAATCGCCATCTTCATCGTCGTCACGTTCCTCAAGGGCGTGCGGGTGGTGCCGCAGGGGTACGAGTTCACCGTCGAGCACTTCGGCAAGTACACCCATACGATGTCCCCCGGGCTGCACTTCCTGATTCCCTACATGCAGGGCGTGGGACGCAAGGTCAACATGATGGAGCAGGTCTTCGAGGTGCCTTCCCAGGACGTGATCACCAAGGACAATGCCGTGGTGAAGGTGGACGGAGTGGTGTTCTTCCAGGTGCTGGATGCGGCCAAGGCGGCCTATGAAGTGGCCAATCTGGACCAGGCGATGATCGCGCTGGTGCAGACCAACATCCGTACCGTCATCGGTTCCATGGACCTGGACGAGTCGCTCAGCCAGCGCGAAACCATCAACGCCAAGCTGCTGGGCGTGGTCGATCACGCCACCAGCCCGTGGGGCGTGAAGGTCAACCGCATCGAGATCAAGGACATCCAGCCGCCGCGCGATCTGGTCGATTCGATGGCGCGGCAGATGAAGGCCGAACGCGACAAGCGCGCTTCGATCCTGGAAGCGGAAGGTTCGCGCCAGTCGGAGATCCTGCGCGCCGAGGGCGAGAAGCAGTCGGCGATCCTGGAGGCCGAGGGCAAGCGCGAGGCCGCCTACCGCGAAGCGGAGGCACGCGAGCGCCTGGCCGAGGCGGAAGCCAAGGCGACCTCGCTGGTGTCCGAGGCGATCGCCAAGGGCGACGTGCAGGCCATCAACTACTTCATCGCGCAAAAGTACGTGGAGGCCTTCAAGGAACTGGCGACGGCGCCCAACCAGAAATTCGTGTTGATGCCGATGGAGGCCAGCGGCGTGATCGGTTCCATCGCCGGCATCGCCGAACTGGCCAAGGACGCGTTGAGCCAGCAGCAGGCGTCGATCGCCTCACGGCCGCCGCGTATCGGAGGCTGAGATGAGCCTCAAGTTCGCGATCTGGGCCGGCGCCGCGCTGCTGCTGTTCGCGGCCGAGACGATGGCGCCGGGAGCTTTCATGCTCTGGTTCGGTTTCGCCGCCACGGCGATGGCGGTGGTGGTCCTGCTGCTGCCGGAACTGGGCTGGCTGTGGCAGGCGATCCTGTTCTCGGTGTTCGCGGTCATCTCGGTCGGCATCTACCTGAAATGGTTCCGCGGGCGTGGCCGCCGCAGCGATCAGCCGCTGCTGAACCGGCGTGCCGAACAGCTGATCGGGCGCGTGCTGGAACTGGAGCAGGCCATCGCCGGCGGCCTGGGACGGGTCAAGGTGGACGATGCCTTCTGGTCGGTCAGCGGTCCGGACTTGCCGGTCGGCGCGCGCGTCCGCGTGATCG
This sequence comes from Pseudoxanthomonas beigongshangi, assembly GCF_016820515.1. Lineage (GTDB taxonomy): Bacteria > Pseudomonadota > Gammaproteobacteria > Xanthomonadales > Xanthomonadaceae > Pseudoxanthomonas_A > Pseudoxanthomonas_A beigongshangi. The sequence continues at coordinate 99,352 of NZ_JADHDV010000007.1, forward strand.
CCGTGGACGGCATGGTCCTGAAGGTGCAGGCGCACTGACCCGTGCGCCACCGGCCGGGCCGTGTGCCCGGCCGGCGCGCCGAATCTCGGCTATCCCCCCGTCCGGAAACCCATTCCCCGGATGTCTTCCCTCGCACCGTTTCAGGCCTTCGCCGCACCATGCGGCGGCGTCGGGGGCATGGGCGCTCCCCATCTGGGATAATGGCGTTCTTTGCCCGGGAGCGGCCATGACCAAGAAGACCATCCTCAACGACACCCATCGCGCGCTCGGCGCCAAGATGGTCGATTTCGGCGGCTGGGACATGCCGATCCACTACGGCTCCCAGATCGAGGAGCACCACCAGGTGCGTCGCGACGCCGGCATGTTCGACGTCAGCCACATGACCGTGATGGACCTGCATGGTCAGCGCACCCGTGAATTCCTCCGCCATCTGGTCGCCAACTCGGTCGACAAGCTGAAGGTGCCGGGCAAGGCGCTCTATACCTGCATGCTGGATGCCAGCGGCGGGGTGATCGATGATCTCATCATCTATTTCATGGACGACGCGTTCTTTCGCCTGGTCGTCAACGCCGCCACCCGCGACAAGGACCTGGCGTGGATCCAGTCCCAGGCCGCCGCGTTCGACGTCGAAGTGAGGGAGCGTCCCGAGTTCGCGATGATCGCCGTGCAGGGCCCGACCGCCCGCGCGAAGGTCATCGGCCTGCTGCGAGAATCCGATCGCGCCGTCGCCGACAAGCTGTCGCGGTTTGCCGCGGTGCAGGCGCAGAGCACGGCCGGCGTGCCGCTGTTCGTCGCCCGCACCGGCTACACCGGTGAGGACGGTTACGAGATCGTCCTGCCGGAACAGGACGCGGTCGGGTTCTGGAACGCGCTGCTGGAAGCGGGGGTGAAGCCTGCCGGCCTCGGCGCCCGCGACACCCTGCGCCTGGAAGCGGGCATGAACCTGTATGGCCAGGACATGGATGAATCGGTCTCTCCCTACGAGGCCGCGCTGGCCTGGACCGTCGCCCTGGACGCGGGCCGCGACTTCATCGGCCGCCCGGTGCTGGAGCAGCAGAAGGCGGATGGCGCGCCGCGCCAGATGATCGGCCTGGTGATGGACGAGAAGGGCGTGCTGCGGCACGGCCAGAAGGTCCTGACCGCCAACGGCGATGGCGAGATCCTGTCGGGCACGTTCTCGCCCACCCTGGGCAAGGCCATCGCCTTCGCGCGCGTGCCGGCCGGCGAGCCCGGTGTGGTCCGCGTGGACATCCGCGGCAAGGAAGTGCCGGTGCGGGTGGTGAAGTTCCCGTTCGTCCGCGACGGCCAGGCCCAGCCCGGCGTGCTGGGCGAATGACACGAGGGTGGCCCGGCTTCGGCCGGGCCACTTTCATGCCCGGCATAAGCAGCTAAACTAGCGTCCTCTTTCCCGCCCACCCGTTACAAATCCGGAGTAGCCAACATGAGCGAGATTCCCGGCGATCTCAAATTCCTGAAGTCCCACGAGTGGGCCCGCGCTGAAGGCGATCGCCGCGTCACCGTCGGCATTTCCGATCACGCGCAGGGCCTGCTCGGCGACCTCGTCTATGTCGAACTGCCGAACGTCGGCGACCGCGTCGAGGCAGGCAACGCCAGCGCCGTGGTCGAGTCGGTGAAGGCGGCGTCCGACGTGTACAGCCCGGTCACCGGCAAGGTGATCGAGGTCAACGCGGCGCTGGCCGACAAGCCCGAAACCATCAACGAGGATGCCTATGGCGAAGGCTGGATCTTCGTGGTGGAAGCCGAGGAGCCGGAGCAGCTCAACGAGCTGCTGTCCCCCGACGACTACGCCGAGCTGCTGGAAGACGAGGACCACTGAGTCCGGCATCTTCACCCAGCCTGGACCGGCCGCCTCGCGCGGCCGGTTTTTTTTTGCCTCCCCGTCCGGCAACGTCGTGACGGACGGGAGGCGCGATGCAGGTGAATCGGGAGCGCGGCGTCCGGAGCCGGGTGACGGAATTCCGTCGATGGTTTTCTTCCATGCCTCGCCGCGGGCGATCCGCTCGTCGACGCGAACGGTGCCGACGACGGTGCCGGACACGACCGGCGATGCCGCCAGACGGATGCCGGCATGCATCGTCGGCCATCGATCCGACGTCGTCGAAGTGTCGTCGGACGACCGCGAAGACGGTCGCGAAAGCGGATTTTTTTTGCGCAGATCCGCGCAATCGGGCTTGTGCGCCGCCCCAAACCGGACCGCCCAGCGGAAAAATTTTTAGGTGCCGTTTAGCCCTCCGACGGCAGCTCCGCGATGCTGTCGCGGGGAGCGCGAATCACGATCCGGATTCCGCATCAGGCAAATGCATGTCAAAAAAGCGCTCGTTTTTGCGCTTTTTTTTTCTTGCCGCTTCAGCGCCGACGTTGCTGGCGGGATCCGTTACCGCGATTTCCCATCCTCGTTCGCCGCCATCCCGGCGGGCAGGCGGCGGCGGCGGCCCCAAAAAAATTTCGCCGAGGTGTTGACACGTCCAAAAACCGTGATTAGGTTTCGCGCAGCAGAGAGTGCTGCGGAAGCGAGTGAGTCGGATCAATACGACAGCGCGAGTGACAACAAGGCCAATCGTCCCAGCCCAGGCAGCGGCGGACGCAGGGCTCGCTTCCCCCGAAAAAATGACCAGCACCATCCATTCCGCACCCGTGTCGCCCGGCGACCCGGGTGTTTTCGTATTTGTAGGGGACCACGTCAGAAGGGTCCCGACAAAAGAATCCGGTTCAACGCGCCTGGCGCGTCGACGGTTGCCTGCGGGTCCGACTCCCGCGGCCAATTCCGCAACTGGGCCTGCCTTCGGGCAGAGGTGTCGTACCCCGATGTACCCAATCCAAGTTCACTGACGAGGAGCCATCACATGGCAATGAAGAAAGCTGCTAAGAAGAAACCTGCCAAGAAGGCCGCCAAGAAGGCGACCAAGAAGGCAGCCGCCAAGAAGACCGTGAAGAAGGCCGCCAAGAAGGCTGCCAAGAAGGTCACCAAGAAGGCCGCCAAGAAGACCGTGAAGAAGGCTGCCAAGAAGGTTGCCAAGAAGCCGGCCAAGAAGGCTGCGAAGAAGGCAGCGAAGAAGACTGCGAAGAAGGCCACCAAGAAGGCTGCCAAGAAGGTCGCCCGCAAGCCTGCGAAGAAGGCTGCGAAGAAGGCCACCAAGAAGGCTGCCAAGAAGACCGTGAAGAAGGCCGCCAAGAAGGCTGCCAAGAAGCCGGCCAAGAAGGCTGCGAAGAAGGCCGCCAAGAAGCCTGCCCGCAAGTCCAAGAAGAAAGCGGCTCCGGTCGCGCTGCCGGCCACCCCGGCTCCGCTGATCTAAGCCAAACCCCGATTAGCCGTATCCATCAGACTCTCTCCCTGTGCCCAGCAGGGGGAGAGTTTTTTTTTGCGCGGGATTAAGCTGGCGGCCGTCGAAGCGGAGGAATGACATGAAGTTGCTGAAATGGGCCCTGGGCATCCTGGTCGTGCTGGGCGTGGTGCTGGTGGCCGGAAGCCTGTTGCTGCCGGCGCGCACCCACGTCGAACGTTCCATCACCATCCAGCGGCCGCCGGCGGAAGTGTTCGCCACCCTCAATTCGTTCCGCCGCTTCAACGAGTGGTCGCCCTGGTTCGCCGCCGATCCGCAGGCCAAGTACACCTACGAAGGCCCCGCCGAAGGCGTGGGCGCCAGCATGCGCTGGTCCGGCAACCAGGCGGTCGGAACCGGCAGCCAGCGGATCACCGGCAGCCGCGCGCCGGAGCAGGTGATCGTCGCCCTGGATTTCGGCGGCCATCCCTCCGTCGCCACCTACACGCTGGTGGCCGAGGGCGGCAACGCGACCCGGCTGACCTGGGCCTTCGATACCGAACACGGCTACAACCCGATATCGCGCTGGTTCGGCCTGCTGTTCGATCGCATGATCGGCGCCGACTACGAGCGTGGCCTGGGCCAGCTCAAGACCGTGCTGGAGCAGGCGCCCGCGCGCTGATCGAATCCGCGGTCCAAAACCGGCGCGCCCCGCGGATAGCGGGGCGCGTGCGGAACATCGCGGGTAGTGGACGTCAACGCGGTGAGGCGGTTGCCTGGCTGGCGGCGGCGCCGCTCTTGTTGTCCGGCTGCGGCGAATCGGCCATCAGCAGATCGCTGGTATCCATCGGCGTGTCCAGCCACTGTTGCGGCGGCAGGCCCATCGCGCGGTCCAGGATCGTCGGCAGCAGGCCGGATGGTACCGAGCTGTCGCTGTTCCAGAGGATGGCGATGCCCAGGTCGCGCTCGGGCACCAGCGCGACCATGCCGCGATAACCCTGCACGGCGCCGGCGTGGAAGACCACCGGGTGGCTGGCGTAGTCGAACACGCGCCAGCCCAGTGCATAGCCGGCGGAATAGATGCGATCGCGGCGCCAGCCGGCCCGCATCTCGCCCGGCGTGGACACCAGCGAGGCATGCAGCGTGGCCAGCAGCGGCGCCGGCAGCACGTCCTGGCGATGCCCGGTCTGCGCGACCAGCCACTGCGCCATGTCGCTGATGCTGGCGTTGACGCCGGCGGCCGGGGCCAGGCGGTAGTAGGTCGGCTTGGGCGTCAGGGCGACCCAGCCATTACGGCTGCGCACGTGCGGACGCGCCCAGCGCGCGCTGTTCTCGATGCCCTCCAGTCCCAGGCTGGCGTCGTTCATGCCCAGCGGCTTGAAGATGCGCTTGTCGACCGCCTGTTCGTAGAAACCGCCGGTGGCGGCGAACACCACGTCGCCGAACACGCTGAAGGCGACGTTCTGGTAGGCGTAGCACTGGCCGGGCACGCAGCTCATGGGCGCGTAGGCCAACTTCTGGGTCACCGCGTAATAGTCGGCATTGCCCTCGATGTCGCGATCGAAGGCGTTGTGGGCCTGCAGGCCGACCCGGTGGCTCAGCAGATCCGCCACGGTCACCTGGCGGGTCGCCATCGGATCACTGAGGCGGAAGTTGGGCACGTAATCGGCCACCCGGCTGTCCCAGCGCAGCGAGCCGTCGTTGACCAGCAAACCGGCGAGGGTGCCGGCGAACGCCTTGGAGAGTGACGCCAGCCGGAACACGGTGTGTCCGTCGATCGTCTGCGGCGCGCTGACGTCGGTGACGCCATAGCCCTTCGCCGTCAACACGCGGCCGTTGTGGACGATCGCCAGCGCCAGGCCGGGAACGCGTTCGCCCAGGGTCAGCTGTTGCGCCATGGCTTCGAAACGGGCGACGTCGAAGCCAGGCGCGAGCGCGGGTGCGGTCGCGGCGGCAACCGTGGCGGCTTGAGCGGCGGGAACGGAAGTCGTGGCGGTCGGGGCCGGCGAGACGGTGCGGGCGGCGCCGACGGGCGGCGTCTGGGCCGTGGAAGCCAGCGTCAGAGGTATCAGCAGTCCGAGCAGCCCAATACGGAACGGGCGCAACGGCCGCCGAGTTACCTTCTTCTTCATGTACTGATCGCCTGCGCAACGGTTGCTGGACGCGATAATAACGTTGCTGTTTCAGATTGCACAAATGGCGGCAACTTCCGCACGCATGTCGTTCATCTAGTTGAAGATCCGGGTGTCGTCCGTCGCATTTTCGGCGCGCCCTGTTCAGCTCCCTGAGCAGGCATTTTCAGCAGGTAATTCAGTGCGCAACGCGAAGGGGATCATGGCCACGGATGAGGTCGGCAGCACGTTCGGCAATCATCATCGTCGGCGCGTTGGTATTGCCGCCGATGAGGGTGGGCATCACCGAGGCATCGATTACCCGCAGTCCGTCGATGCCGTTCACGCGAAGCTGCGGATCCACCACCGCGTTGCCGTCGTTGCCCATCCGGCAGGTGCCGATCGGGTGATAGACCGTCTCGGCCTTGGCGCGCACGAATGCCGCCAGCCCGGCGTCGTCCAGATCGTCCCGGACCGGGAAGATCGGCGTGCCGCGATAGTCGTCGAACGCACGCTGGGCGAACAGCTCGCGCGACAGCCGCGCGCATTCGATCATCATCTTCAGATCGAAGCCCTCGGGATCGCTCAGGTAGTTGGCTTCGATGCGGGCCGGGGTGCGCGCGTCCGCGTCCTCCAGGCGGATGCGGCCGCGACTGCGTGGACGGAGGAAGCAGGCATGCAGCGTATAGCCGTCACCGGCCAGGCGATGCCGCCCGTGGTCGTCGAGCATGGCCGGCACGAAGTGCAACTGGATATCGGCATGCGGGTCGGGGGCCAGCGACGAGCGAACGAATGCGCCGGCTTCGGCGATGTTGCTGGTGCCGGGGCCGCGATGCCCGCGCAGGAAATAGTCGAAGGCCGTCTTCAACTCGCTGGTACGGTCGTAGGTGACCGGCCGGGTCGAATGCCGCAGCGTGCAGATATCCAGGTGATCCTGCAGGTTCAGGCCGACCTGCGGCGCGTCCATCCGTACCGTGATGCCGTGCTGGCGCAGATGATCGGCCGGTCCGATCCCGGACAGCATCAGCAACTGCGGCGAATTGATCGCGCCTCCGGCCAGCAGCACTTCCCGCTCGGCGCGCACCCGGATCTCGCGGCCGCGGTGGGCATAGGCCACGCCGACCGCGCGGCCGTCCTCGATCAGGATGCGGCGGGCGAGGGTGCCGGTGCGGACTTCCAGATTCGAGCGGTGCCGCACCGGATGCAGGTAGGCCACGGCCGAGGAGCAGCGCGCGCCATCCTTCTGGGTGACCTGGTAGAAACCGAAACCCGATTGCGCCGGCCCGTTGAAATCGTCGTTGCGGGAGTAGCCGGCCTGTTGTCCGGCCTCGATGAAGGCGGAGGACAGTGGGTTGGTGTAGCGCAGGTCGGACACGTGCAGCGGACCGTCTGCGCCATGCAGCGCGTCGGCGCCGCGGCTGTTGCGCTCGGAGCGCTTGAAGTAGGGAAGCACGCCCTGCCAGTCCCAGCCCTCCGCGCCTGCCGCATCCCAGCGGTCGTAGTCCTCCGGCACGCCGCGGACGTAGCACATGGCGTTGATTGAACTGGAGCCGCCCAGTACCTTGCCGCGCGGCCACCACAGGCGCCGGCCGTCGAGTTGCGCTTCCGGCACGGTGTCGTAGTTCCAGTTCACGCCCTTCTGGCCGACCAGCCTGGCCAGTCCGGCCGGCATGTGGATGAAGGGATGCCAGTCGCGGGGGCCGGCTTCCAGCAGCAGCACGCGGCAGGCGGGATCTTCGGAGAGGCGGTTGGCAAGCACGCAGCCGGCCGAACCGGCACCGATGATGATGTAGTCGTACACGTGGAAGCCTGCAACCGGGATGGATCGAAGCTATCGGGCGGGGATAGAGCAAATGCTCGGCGGGCCTCGACCAGATGCGCGCCTTCCGCAGCGACGGAACACAGCGGCGCCTGAAAACGCTGGCGATGTTGCAGTGCATCGGATACCTTGCGCGCGTGACGCCGGCCGCAGTGCCCGTCCTTCCCATCCCGGCGGCCAGGCGACGGCAATCCGCATGAATTCTCCCGCTCACGAAGCCTCCCGTCCCACCGGCTTTCGCCAGGTGATTTCGCAGTTGGGCGTGGATTCCCCGGCCCTGTGGTGGTCGCTGCTTTATTTCTTCTGCCTGCTCAGCGGCTACTACGTCCTGCGCCCGGTACGCGACGCGATGGGCGCCTCGGGCGATGTCGCGGCGGTGTTTCCCGCCCGGTTGATCGGCTGGGCGGGGCAGCACGGCATCGACCTCAAGGACTTCACCCTGCAGGTGCTGTTCACCGGCACCTTCGTCTGCATGGTGCTGCTGCAGCCCATCTATGGCGCGCTGGTGTCGCGATACCCGCGGCGGGTGTTCCTGCCGGTGGTGTACCTGGCTTTCATCGCCTGCCTGGGGTTCTTCTACTGGGCCTTCAACCGGGAACTGCCGGGACGCGGCGCGGCGTTCTTCATCTGGGTGGCCGTGTTCAACCTGTTCGCGGTCTCGGTGTTCTGGAGCTACATGGCCGACGTGTTCGACAACGAGGACGCCAAGAAGGTCTACGGCTATATCGGCGCCGGCGGCACCACCGGCGCGCTGGTGGGCCCGACGATCACCAGCCTGCTGGTCGAACGCATCGGCGTGGGCAACCTGCTGCTGGTCTCGGCGCTGTTCCTGGCGGTATGCCTGCTGTGCATCCTGCGCCTGCGGCCGTGGGCGGTGCGCCGCGAGCAGCGCAACCGCGAGGCCAGCGGCGAGGATGCGATGGGCGGTTCGGTGCTGGCCGGCCTGCGGCTGGTCTGGCGGGATCCGCTGCTGCGTTCGCTGGCGATGCTGATGTTCTTCGGGGTCGGCGTCGGCACCCTGCTGTACAACGAGCAGGCGGCGATCGCGCGGCAACTGGCGCAGGACGCTTCGCGGACCGCGTATTACGCCAACCTGGATCTGGGCGTGAACCTGCTGACCATCCTCGTGCAGGTATTCCTGACCCGTTGGCTGCTGCGCCGGTTCGGCATCGCGCCGCTGCTGCTGATACCGGCCACCGCCATCCTGCTGGGCTACGCGCTGCTGGCGGCCGCGCCGCTGCCGGCGCTGATCTGGGTGGTCCAGGTGGCGACCCGCGCGGGTGAGTTCTCGCTGGCCAAGCCAGCCCGCGAAACCCTCTACACCCGGGTCGATCGCGAATCGCGCTACAAGGCCAAGGCGGTCATCGATACCGTGGTCTACCGCGGCGGCGATCTCAGCTTCGTCTGGTTGCACAAGGCGCTGTCCGCGCTGGGGTCCAGCGTGGTGTTCCTGGTCGGTATCGGCGTGGCCGCCGGCATGACCCTGGGCGCATGGCGCGTGATCCAGGCGCAGCGCCGGTTGCCGGAACCGGCGCCGGTCGCCGCCGAGGGCAAGGCGGCCTGAGGTGGGGACAACGGTGGACGGACCGGCAAGACCGTCCAGCCAACGCCTGGAGACCGGGCACGACGCCGCCCTCGCGTTCGCGCCGATGTCCCGGCTTCAACAGGAACCGCCTGAACATGCGCGCGACGCGCGCGGGCTCATTTGGCTATCCTGTCGAGGCCGCCGCGCTGGACGAGAGACATGCTGATTGCCGTATCGCTGAGCTTCCTGGTCGCCCTGCTGCACCTGTACTTCATGGTGCTGGAGATGTTCCTGTGGACGCGCCCGATAGGCCTGAAGACTTTCCGCAATACACCGGAGAAAGCGGCGATCACGCGGGTGCTGGCGGCCAACCAGGGTCTCTACAACGGCTTCCTCGCCGCCGGCCTGCTGTGGGGACTGCTCAGCCAGCAATGGAACGTGGTGGTGTTCTTCCTCGTCTGCGTGGTCGTGGCCGCGCTGTACGGCGCCTACAGCGTGAGCCGGCGGATATTCTTCGTGCAGGGCATCCCCGCCGTCGCCGCGCTTGCCGCCATCTTCTTCGGCTGAACCGGCTTTTCCTTGCAGGAGCGACGTCAGTCGCGACCGAGTGCCGTCCGGGATGACGATTTCCGGTCGCGACTGACGTCGCTCCTACAGAAAAGACAGGCCCAGCGGCAGCGCGAACAACAGCGCTCCCAGCACGAACAGTGCGGTCAGCAGATGCAGCAGCCAATGATGGCGCCGCAGGAACACGAACTGTTCGATCGTCCGCCCGATCCAGAACAACGCCATGAAGGCCAGTACCGCGCGTCCCAGTCCGCTGTCCTGCAGTTCGCCGGTGAAGGCGAAACAGGCCGCGCCGATGCCGAGGAACAGGTAGATCAGGCGGAGGTTGAGGATCTGGGTGATCGCGCGGGTGGCGAATCCGACCCGGGCCAGTTCGTCCTTCCAGCGGAACAGCTTCCAGAAACCCAAGTGGAACAGGGCGAAGCCCAGGCTGTGGACGCCTGCCAGCCGGACCAGCCAGTCGCCCGCGGCTTCCATCAGGTCAGACGCCGGGGCTTGCCGGCCGCGGCGACACCCACATCGCGATGCGTGCGCGGAATACCGCCTCGCCCTGCGGATTGCTCACCACGACATCCATCGGCAACTCGTAGCCCTCTTCCGCGGCGTGCGGCGGGAAGGCGGGAGTGGCGACCGCGCGCATCGTGCCGACCGCCTTCTTCAGGTATTCCACGGTCATGCCGCGCGGAATCCAGCGCATCGAGGCCGGGATGCTCACATCGGTGGTCAGGCCGCCGACGAATTCGGCCAGGTTGCACAGGGCGATGGCGTGCACGGTGCCCAGATGGTTGGTGACGCCGCGCCGGTGGGAAATGGTCGCCTCGCCGCGGTTCGGTTCGAGCCGGGTGATGCGCGGGCGGATGCTGGCGAAGTAGGGCGCCTTGAAACAGACCAGGCGCGAGAACAGCCAATGGCCGAATGGCCGCGCCGAGAGTCTGCGGTACATCGACAGGACGGATGCGCTCATGGGGTCTCCATGCAAGGACGGCGAGCCGAAGCTCGCCGTCGCGGGTGTTGCGGGTCAGGCCGCGGCGCGTGACTTGTCGCCGGGCTGGTGTCGATCGTAGTAGCTGGCCGCGCGCAGCTCGTGCGCATCGAAATCGTCGACGGTGATGGTATCCAGCGTCATCGTGCGCAGTTCTTCCAACTGCTTGCGCTCTTCCGCGGTGATCCAGCCTTCGCGCACGCCCTCGTCCAGCTGGCTGGCGAAGTCCAGCGCCTCGATGCCCTTGGTCTTCAGCGCCTTCAGGAACTTGCGCTCCACCGGCTCGGCCAGCACGGCCTTGGCCAGATAGCTGTTGATGCGGCCGGCCGGATTGTTCTCGCACGGGGTGGTGAAAACGCCCTTGGCCAGGCGATCGCGTGCTTCGTTGGGCGTCATCAGCAGGGCGGCGGCACGGTGGCCCAGGCGATCGCCCGGTGCGTGCGCGCGGCGGCCCCACGGGAAGATCAGCGCCCACATCAGCCAGCCGACCGGACGGATCGGGAAGTTGCGCAGCGCCGCCGACAGCGACAGTTCGATCTGGTGCACGCTGTCGTGGAAGGCCCAGGCCAGCAGGGTCCGATCCGCCGCCGGCGCGCCTTCGTCGTGGTAGCGCTTGAGCATCGCGCTGGTCATGTACAGGTGGCTCAGCACGTCGCCCAGGCGGCCGGACAGCGATTCCTTGAACTTCAGCTTGCCGCCCAGCGTCAGCATCGAGATGTCGGCCATCAGCGCGAGGTTGGCGGAGTAGCGATCCATCTTGCGGAAGAAGCGGCGGGTGTACTCGTCGCCCGGAGCCGCGCCGATGCGCGAAGCGGTCAGGCCGAACCAGAACGAACGCACCGCGTTGGAAATCGCATAGCCGATATGGCCGAATAGGTTGCGATCGAACTCGTTGGTGCCGGCGACGGTATCCGGATTCTGCGCCGCCTTCATTTCCTTCAGCACCCACGGATGGCACAGGATCGCGCCCTGGCCGAAGATCAGCAGGCTGCGGGTCATGATGTTGGCGCCTTCCACCGTGATCGCGATCGGCGAGGCCTGCCAGGCGCGGCCGACGAAGTTGCGCGGCCCCAGGATGATGCCCTTGCCGCCGACCACGTCCATCACGTCCTTGACCACGTCGCGGCTCATGTTGGTGCAGTGGTACTTGGCGATCGCCGACGGCACCGCCGGCTTCTCGCCACGGTCCACGGCCGCCGCGGTCGCCTGCGACAACGCGCTGATCGCGTAGGCCTTGCCGGCGATGCGGGCGAGCGCTTCCTCGACGCCTTCGAAACGACCGACCGACAGGCCGAACTGCTTGCGGATGCGCGCATAGGCGCCGGTGACGACCGCGCCCATCTTGGCACCGCCGCTGGCGGTGGAGGGCAGGGTGATCGAGCGGCCGATCGACAGGCACTCGCTGAGCATGCGCCAGCCTTCGCCGATGCCCTTCTCCTCGCCGATGATCTGCGACAGCGGCAGGAACACTTCATGCCCGCGCACCGGGCCGTTCTGGAACGGCGAGTTCAGCGGGAAGTGGCGGCGGCCGACTTCCACGCCCGGGGTTTCGCGCGGCATCAGCGCCAGGGTGATGCCCAGATCGCGCTTGTCGCCCAGCAGGCCGTCCGGGTCGTACATGCGGAAGGCCAGGCCGATGATGCTGGCGATCGGCGCCAGGGTGATGTAGCGCTTGTCGAAAGTCAGCTTGATGCCGACCACCTTGGCGCCGTCCCAGTCGCCCTCGCAGACGATGCCGTAGTCCGGAATGGAGGTCGCGTCGGAACCGGCGAACGGACCGGTCAAGCCAAAGCACGGCACCTCGCGGCCGTCGGCCAGGCGCGGCAGGTAGTAGTCCTTCTGCTGCTCGGTGCCGTAATGCATCAGCAGTTCGCCCGGGCCCAGCGAGTTGGGCACGCCGACGGTGGAGCTGACCACGCTGGAGACCGAAGCCAGCTTCTGGATCACCTTGTGGTGGGCCAGCGCCGAGAAGCCCAAGCCACCGTAGGACTTGGGAATGATCATGCCGAAGAACTTGTTCTTCTTGATGAACTCCCACATTTCCGGCGGCAAATCGGCGTGGACGTGGGTGATTTCCCAGTCGTTGGTCATCCGGCAAAGATCTTCCACCGGACCGTCCAGGAAGGCCTGCTCCTCGGCCGTCAGTTCGGGCTTCGGCTGGGACAGGAGCTGGTTCCAGTCCGGATCGCCGGAGAACAGTTCACCCTCGAAGCCGACCGAGCCGGATTCCAGCGCGATGCGCTCGGTCTGCGACAGCGGCGGCAGGATCTTGCGGTAGAAGGTCAGCAGCGGTGCGGTGATCAACGGCTTGCGGATGGCCGGAATCAGCAGCGGGACGGCGATGAGGGCCACGATGACGGCGGCGATGATCGTGGCGGTCGGATTAGCGCCGAGCAGCCAGCAGGCTACCAGCAGGGTCGCGGTGATCGCCGCCCAATAGGCCAGCCGCAGGCGGTGATAGGCCGCGAACGCGCCCGCCAACAGGAAGGCGAGGAAGGGGGCTAGGATGCTCATGGACTTGCTCCGGTTGCGGATCCGCTTTCGGCGGACGATTCGGTGGGGGCTGGCGCGAAGGACGCCTGCGGCGACCGCAGTTCGGCCAGGTACTCGAGTACGGCGGCGGTGAAGGTGTCGTTGTCGTCGCCGGCCACCATGTGGGTGGCGTCCGGCAGATGGACGTGCCGCGCGTGGGGAACCAGCGCGCGGAACTCCTCGACGGTCCTTGCGGAGACCAGGTCGCTGCGTCCGCCGCTGATCAGAAGGATCGGACAGCGGATGCGGCTGGCGGCCTCGGCAAGGGCATCCTGGTGCTGCTCGCTGTCGCGGGCCAGTTCGTCGATCAGGCGCGGGTCCCAATGCCAATGCCAGCGGCCGTTTGCGTCCGGACGCAGCAACGCGCGCAGTTCATCCGGCGATTTGCGGTTGCGGCGGTGCGGCAGGTAGGCGGCGATGATGTCGCTGGCCTGTTCCGGGGACTCGAAACCGTCGGGAAACGCGGTCATGAAACCGAGGATGCGCTCCAGGCCCGCCGATTCCCAGCGCGGGGTGATGTCGACCAGCACCATTGCCCGCAGCAGGCCAGGCCAGCGCGATTCGGCGATCAGGCCGAACAGCCCGCCCATCGATGCACCGACGAGGATGGGCGCCTGGGCCTGTTCGCCGGCGACGATGATCAGATCATCGGCGAACTGCTCGCCGGCGTAAGGCAATTCGGCCGGATTCCGTTGCGAGTCACCGTGCCCGCGGGCGTCATAGGCAAGGCCGGCATAGCCCTTCGCGGCGAGGACCTGCGCGGTCCGCGCCCAGGCATGGCGGGTCTGGCCAAAGCCATGCGAATAGATCAATGCGGGTTCCGCCTGCAGCGGGGCGGGTGAAGCGAACCGGCTGGCAGCGAGCCGCAGATCGCCGGCTCCGGTCAGCCCCAGCGCTTCGCCGACACCGGTTGCGGAGAGGGACATGGCAGGAGAGGAGGCATTGACCATACGGGCTAGTATGGGCTTGCCGGTTTAGAGCAGTCAATCGGTCGGCGGGATTCTTCGCCATCGCAAGCGTTTGATTTGGCGAAAGTTTTGTTGCATCGCAGCAAACGTACTCCAACAAACTTCGCCGTATGGTTAAATGGGGTCATGACGACTCCAAGCCCCGACCCAGCTCCCGCCGCATCTCCGCGGAATGCCCGTCTCAGTGCCGACGACTGGGCGCAGGCCGCGCTCGATCTCATCGCCGAACAGGGTGTCTCCGCGGTGGCGGTCGAACCCCTGGCGCGTCGTCTCGGCGTGACCAAGGGCAGCTTTTACTGGCACTTTCCTTCCCGCGACGCCTTGTTGCAGGCGGCGCTGGAGCGCTGGGAAGCGGTGGAGCAGGAAAGCGTGTTCGGCAACCTGGAGAAAGTGCCGGATCCGCGCGAGCGCCTGCGCGCGCTGTTCCAACTGGTCGGACACGAGGTCAAACCGCACATCATCTACAGCGAGTTGCTGAAGGCGCTGGATCATCCGGCGGTCCAGCCGGTGATCGATCGTGTGTCGCAGCGTCGACTCGAATACCTGATGGCGTCGTTCCGTCAGGCGGGGCTGGCGCGCCAGGACGCGATCCATCGTGCCCGCCTGACCTATGCCGCGTATGTAGGCTTCCTGCAGCTGTCACTGCAACTGCAGCAGCCACGCATGACCCACGACGAGTTCGAAGCCTATCTGGAACACGTCATCTCCACCCTCATTCCCACCTGAGCGCAGGCGTACCTCGCTCGCGGAAAGCAGGGCGGCGAGCATGAGCGGGCACAAAGCCGCCTCGCGGGAATCATGCGGGACCGGGTGCGCTCATCAATCGGCCATTGCGCCATTCCCGCACGTGCTCGGTGTATCCCGCGCTGTCCAGATAGCGGAAGATCGAGCGTACGGTGACCACGGGATAGTCGCCTGACAGGCGGGTGGCGACCGGATGGTCGGTGAAGTCGACGTTGGCGGTGAACAATCCGCCCAGCACGCGCTTGGTGTACGGAACATGGATGGTATCCGGGATGAAACCATCGCCGCGCGCGAAGGCGTACGCCGTGGCGCGGTCGTATGCCGGCTTGTCGGCGATCGCGCTGGCCATCATTTCGACCAGCCAGGCGGTCGAGTTCTGATAGTTGCGGCCGCCGGGACGCGCGATCAGGTTGTAACGCGGATGGTGCAGGCTGTGGCGCGGCAACTGTTGCAGTCGCCCGGCCAGCCGCTGCGCGAAATCCGGCTTGAACCAGACGATGCGCAGATCCTGGTTGACCAGATCGTCGGAGAAGAAATTCACCAGCCCCTGCGCGTACAGTCCCGAACGATCGCTGCCGCAGTCGTTGAGCAGGTGCACCACCGTCCAGTGTCCCCGGGGATGATCGCGGACGACAAAGCCGGCATGGCTGTAGACCAGACCCTGCTTGGACAGATCCGTACCCACCCGCGCAATCAGTGCCACCGGCGCATCCCTCTGATCCAGCGCGGCGGCGGCCAGCAGCGCGGTCTCCGCCGCCGAGGCGACCTTGGCCGGCGACAGTTGTTGCTCCCGGCAATCGTTGCCGGCGTGGGCCGCCAGCGGCAGGCACAACAGCCACGCGCAGCGCATCAACAGGCGGTTCATCGGCTCAACTCCCGTAGCGATGGCTGTGGATGTGCGGACGGACGCTGTCGTTGGCGATGAAGCACAGCGTCTCGCCGGCAGCGCTCAGCAGCCAGCCGGTGGCAATGGCGGTCACGCTGATCGCGGTTCCCACCGCGATGCCCAGCCGGCGAACCGCTTCCACCGACAGGTAGACCACGAACGAGGCGCCGGCGGCGGTGGCCGACACGGTCACCGCCACACTGCCGCCCACGACGGCGACCCCCGACACCACGGCCGACGCGCCATGCGCCAACGCGTGCACGACGGCCACGGGCACTTCGACGGAAGCGGCGAGGCTGGCCTGCGAGTGCCGGCTGGCGCCATCGGACTGGACGGCGGCCAGGGCGGGAACGGCATCGGCGAACAGTGCGGTCGCCAGCAGCAGGGCACGGAAGTACGGGACGGGGGATTTGGACAGGGTCATCGGCAGGTCTCCTTGCGCAGCGCAAGGTGGGCGCAGACGCCGTCCGGATTCAACTAACTTTGACGAGGTAAGCTTCCGGAGGACGAAAGGTATAGGAATCCGCTACCCATGGCCGTATCCCTCGAACTGGTCGACGCGCTCAAGCGCTGCCTGCGCGGGCAGGGCATGACCTACCGCGATCTGGCGGCGCAGATGAAGATGAGCGAGGCGGCGATCAAGCGCATGTTCTCCCGTCGCGCCATGAGCCTGCAGCGGCTGGAGCAGATCTGCGAGGTCCTGGATGTTGGCCTGGCCGAGCTCAGCGCCGAGGCGTCGCGCGGGCGCAAGCCGATGGTCCAGTTGGAGGCGGCGCAGGAACAGGCGCTGGTGAAGGAGCCCGCGCTGCTGATGGCGCTGTTCCTGACCCTCAATCGATGGCGGCAGGAAGATGTGCTGGAACACTTCGGCTTCACCTCCGCCCAGTGGACCGGCCTGCTGGTGAAACTGGATCGCCTCGGCATCATCGAGCTGATGCCCGGCAACCGCACGCGCACCCTGACCGCGCGCAACTTCCGGTGGCGCGCCGATGGGCCGATGGAACGCTATTTCCGCCACACCCTGCTGACGGATTACTTCGCCGATGCCTTCGACGGCGAGCAGGATGCGTTGCTGCTGCTCAGCGGCAGCCTCAGCATCGAAGGCATCAAGCAATTGCGGCAAAGGCTGGAGGAAGTGGCGCGCGAGTTCGATGCCCTGTTGGCGCGGGATGCGACCCTGCCGGCGTCCGAGCGCATCGGGGTGAGCCTGGTGCTGGCGCAGAAGCCCTGGCTGCTCCAGCTCTTCAACCCCTACCGGCGATCGCGCACCGGCTGAGCCCGCCCCCGGAACTCCTGGCCTGCCGCGAGGGGGAGCCTGCCGGCGCCGCGTCTACATATGTATGTGGACCGCTGCCTCTGACGCCGATTCCGGGAGGCCCGGGCGTGCCCTCCGGGACAAGTCCTGACCTTCCTGAATCCGATTCGGCGTTCTCCTCGTCATCGGGACCGGACATTGGTATCATTTTGGTCTCATTTTTCGAGGGCACGGCATGAACGCAGCGGTCGACGTTTTCAAATCGCAGGACTCCCAGGGGTGCAGGCTGGATGCGCTGAACGCCTGGGTCGCGGAAGTCGCCGCGCTGACCCAGCCCGACCACATCCATTGGTGCGATGGCAGCGATGCCGAAAACGCCGCGCTCATCGCCCGCATGCAGGCCGACGGCACCCTGCTGCCGCTCAACCGCGAAACCGATCCGCACAGCTGGCTGCACCGTTCCAGCCCCAGCGACGTGGCGCGGGTCGAGCATCTGACTTTCGTCTGCACCCCGGAGCGCGACGACGCCGGCCCGAACAACCACTGGATGGCGCCGGCCGAGGCACACGCCAAGATGGACGCGCTGTTCGCCGGCTGCATGCGCGGTCGCACCCTGTACGTGGTGCCGTATTGCATGGGCCCGATCGATTCACCGCTGGCGCGTTGCGGTGTGGAAATCACCGACTCGCCCTACGTGGTCGCCAACATGCGCATCATGACCCGCATGGGCGCGGCGGCACTGGCGCGGATCGAACGCGAGGGCAGCTTCGTCAAGGGCCTGCACTCGATCGGCGAACTGGATCCGGAGCGCCGCTTCATCATGCATTTCCCGGAAGAGTTGACCATCAAGAGCTACGGCTCCGGCTACGGCGGCAACGCGCTGCTCGGCAAGAAGTGCCACGCGCTGCGCATCGCCTCGCACCAGGCACGCCAGGAAGGCTGGCTGGCCGAGCACATGCTGATCGTCGGCATCGAGAACCCGCAGGGCCAGACCCACTATGTCGCCGCCGCGTTCCCTTCCGCCTGCGGCAAGACCAACCTGGCCATGCTGATTCCGCCGGAGGGCTACCGCCAGGCCGGCTGGAAGGTGTGGACCGTCGGCGACGACATCTGCTGGATGCGTCCGGGCGCCGATGGCCGGCTGTACGCCATCAATCCGGAAGCCGGCTTCTTCGGCGTCGCTCCGGGCACCTCGGACAGTTCCAACCCTAACGCGCTGGCCACCATCAGTCACCACACCATCTTCACCAACGTCGCGGTGACCGACGAGCAGGAACCGTGGTGGGAAGGCCTGGACGGACGCACGCCGGCGCTGGACTGGCAGGGACGCCCGTACGATCCCGCCAACGGCCCGGCCGCGCATCCGAACTCGCGCTTCACCGTGTCCGCCCGCCAGTGCCCCAGCTACTCGCCGCGCGCCGAAGATCCGCAGGGCGTCCCGATTTCGGCGATCGTGTTCGGTGGCCGCCGGGCATCGCTGGTTCCGCTGGTGTTCGAAGCCCGCGACTGGCCCCATGGCGTCCTGGTCGGCGCCGCGATGGGGTCGGAAACCACCGCCGCCGCCACCGGCGCGGTTGGCGTGATGCGTCGCGACCCGATGGCGATGAAACCGTTCTGCGGCTACAACTTCGCCGACTACTTCGCCCATTGGCTGTCGTTCGACCAGCCCGGCGCGAAGCTGCCCAAGATTTTCCACGTCAACTGGTTCCGCAAGGGCGACGACGGCAAATTCCTATGGCCGGGTTTCGGCGAGAACCTGCGCGTGCTGGAGTGGATGATCAAGCGGGTGGAAGGGCAGGCGGACGCTGTGGAAACGCCGATCGGCCATCTCCCGCGGCCCGCTGACCTCAATCTCGAAGGCGTGGCGCTTTCGCAGGAAGCCGAGGCCAAGCTGTTCGGCTTCGACCGGGACGGCTGGCGGTCCGAGGTGGAAAGTATCGGGGCCTATCTGGAGGAGTTCGGTGGGAGGATGCCGGGGGCGTTGAAGGGTGAGCAGGAGCGCATTGCCAGCCAGTTGGGTTAAATCTGACCTTCGTCCAACGGAAACGGCTGCTTCTGCAGCCGTTTTCTGTTTCTGGTGGCGCTGAATGCGGGATGCCACAAACGTATTTTTACTTACAGTTCATCAAAATGAATAGGGCAAGTGTTTGATTTATAAGGGCGCATAACTCTTTCTTAATAAAGAAATTTGCGTTACTCTTGGGTTCACAGGCTATGTGAGGCCTGTCACTTCGGATTCCGGCGCCGCGTTGGCACCGGCCGTTTACAACTCAAGAGAGAGAGACAAATGGGTTCCAGTTACTTGTCGAAAGGCATCAAGCGCACGGCCCTGAGCCTGGCCCTGGGTGCCTGCTTCGTGGGTGGGGTACAGGCGCAGTCGAACTCGGCCGGTGCCATCACCGGTCGCGCCGTCGACGGCGACACCATCACCATCGTCAGCCCGGACACCGGATTCACCCGCACCATCAACGTCAGCGGCGACGGCAGCTATCGTTTCTCCGCGCTGCCGACCGGTAAGTACACGATCACCCGCAAGGCTGCGGACGGCGCTTCGTCCAGCCGCGATATCACCGTGACGGTGGGTACGGCCGCGAATGTGGATTTCGCCCGTGCGGCCGCCGCTTCGGGTGGTGCCACCACGTTGGATGCAGTGCAGGTCGTCGGCACCAATGCCATCAACCCGATCGACGTGTCCTCCGTGGAATCCACCACGGTGCTGACCGCTGAACAGATTGCCAAGATTCCGGTTGCCCGCAACATCACTGGCGTCGCGCTGCTGGCTCCCGGCACCATCAAGGGTGATGCCGCGTTCGGAAACCTGGCGTCGTTCGGCGGATCTTCGGTGTCGGAGAACCAGTATTACGTCAACGGCTTCAACATCACCAATACCTTCAAGAACCTCAATTTCGCGCAGATCCCCTTTGAGGCGATCGCCGAGCAGCAGGTCAAGACCGGCGGCTACGGTGCCGAATTCGGTCGTTCCACCGGTGGTGTGATCAACCTGATCACCAAGCGTGGTTCGAACGAGTTCCACGCCGGCGGCAACATCTTCTGGGAACCGGAATCGCTGCGCGAGAGCACGCCGAACCTGTACTACCGCAATGGTCGACTGGTTTCGGATAATTCCAAGGATCTGGGCTGGGCCGCGACCGCTTCGGTCTGGGCCAGCGGCGCGCTGGTGAAGGACAAGCTGTTCGCCTATGCGCTGCTGCAGTATG
This sequence comes from Pseudoxanthomonas beigongshangi, assembly GCF_016820515.1. Classification (GTDB taxonomy): domain Bacteria; phylum Pseudomonadota; class Gammaproteobacteria; order Xanthomonadales; family Xanthomonadaceae; genus Pseudoxanthomonas_A; species Pseudoxanthomonas_A beigongshangi. The sequence goes on from NZ_JADHDV010000007.1 coordinate 119,240, forward strand.
GCCGCACCGACGAAGCCGCCTATCCGAATGTGCTGAGCGGCGGCAAGAACACCCAGGAAGAGCAGAAGTCGCCGTCCTGGCTGGTCAAGCTGGACTGGAACATCACCGATGACCACCTGCTGGCGCTGACTGCGTTCTCGGACAAGCGCAAGACCAACACCGCGTATTACTACACGACCTTCGAAGGTGATTCGGTCAAGCCGAATCGTGGTACCTATCTGGGCACGCTGCATGAAGAAGATGGCGGCGAGAACTATGCGCTGAAGTACACCGGCTACCTGAGTGAAAATTTCACCTTGACGGCGCTCGCGGGCCACGGTGAATTCTCGCGTTCGAACCACGCCATCCAGGCCGACGGCAGCCGCATCTCCTATGACGGCAATCTCAACAGCGTGGTGGGCGGTTGCCCGATCGTGCGTGACAACCGTCCCAGCGCCCGCAAGGATGCCACCGGCATCTACTCCGGTTGCGACTTTGCGACCTCCCTGAACCGCTCCGATGCCAAGGACACTCGCGACCAGTTCCGCATCGACGCCGAATGGTTGCTGGGCGATCACGTGGTCAAGTTCGGTTACGACCTGGACGACTTCGAGACGGTGGATGGCACTGCGTATTCGGGCAACTACTACTACCAGTACAACAACAACCCGAACACCGGAAACGATTTCGTTCGCCGCATCAACATCCGCCAAGGTTCGACGGTGAAGGTCGAGCAGCGTGCGTTCTATGTGGAAGATACCTGGAACGTCACCGACAATTTCCTGGTCTACGGTGGCTTGCGCTGGGACAGCTTCGAGAACAAGAACGGACTGGGCCAGAGCTACGTCAAGATCGACAATCAGTTCGCTCCCCGCCTTGGCTTCTCGTGGGACGTGAATGGTGATTCGTCCTTCAAGATCTTCGGTAATGCCGGTCGTTTCGCTCTGCCACTGACCGCGAACGTTGCCGTCCGTGGGGCGAGCGCGTCGATCTACGAGATGCAGGACTTCATCTACACGGGTGTCGATCCGGTTACGGGCGTGCCCATCAACATGACGCCGGGTGGCGGCCCGTTGGTGGAACCCTATTATGCGAATGGCGAAACCGGTCAGAACAAGAACCCGGCCTCCATCGCGTCGACCAACCTGAAGCCGATGTATCAGGATGAATTCATCCTCGGCTTCCAGGCCCAGATCACCGAGCACCTGTCCGCCGGTGTTCGCGGTGTCTACCGTGAGCTCAAGCGTGCGATCGACGATACCTGCGACATCCGTCCGATCGAGGATTGGGCTGAAGCGAACGGGTATACGGACGTGGCCGTCGGCAATCCGTCGTTCCCGTACTGCCGCCTGTACAACCCCGGCAGCGATGGCATCTGGAACATCGACGTTGATGGCGACGGCACCACCGAGCGCGTCTCCATCGCCGCGAACGCGTTGGGCCCGGAAGCCAAGCGTACCTACTCCGCACTGGAGTTCTTCTGGGAAGGCGCGTGGGACAAGTTCTTCCTGCAGGGTTCCTACACCTACGGCAAGAGCAAGGGCAACACCGAAGGCGGCGTGAAGTCCGACATCGGCCAGGGTGATACCGGCACCACGCAGGACTTCGACTATCCGGAGCTGATGCTGGGTTCTTTCGGTTACCTGCCGAACGACCGTCGCCACACCCTGAAGATGTTCGGCAACTGGGACATCACGGATGAGTGGTCCGTGGGTGGCAACCTGCTGGTCCAGTCGGGACGTCCGATCAACTGTTTCGGTGTCTACGGCGACGACCCGGTCGGCTACCGCGCGGCGTACTTCTCCTGCGATCCGATTGGCCAGCATGGCGGTACCACCGTCGTGGACCGCGGCACCGCCGGACGCACCTCGTGGACGACGACCTTCGACCTCAATGTCGCCTATCGTCCGGCATTCGCCGACGGCAAGCTTGCCTTCAAGGTCGACGTGTTCAACGTGTTCAACGCGGACAAGGCCATCGCGGTCAACGAGGAAGGCGAGAACGACGCGGGTGACCCGATCGTGCAGACCGAAACCTACAAGACCCCGCTGTCCTGGCAGACCCCGCGCTCGGTCCGCTTCATGGTGCAGTACGACTTCTAAGCAATATCGGGAAGTCAGCGTGAAAGAGACGGCCGCCCTTGGGCGGCCGTCTTGTTTTTGCACTATCCTTTTTGCTTTGCCCCTCGGAGCCCAGTGTGCAAAATCCCGACATCGGTGCCTACGTCCAGCGTGGCCGCCAGGCAATGATGGAACGTCGTTTCGACGATGCACGCGAGATCTACCAGCAGATTCTCGCGCTGGATCCCGCGCAACCGCGTGCTTGGCTGGCGTTGTCCGCGTTGGCCCAGAGCCAAGGCGATTTCCGTGAATCGGTGCGCGCGGTCCGTTCTGCCGTACCTGCCTGGAAGCGAAGCGGAAGCCAGCAGTTCATCACCGAACTGAGCATGCGGTTGCTCGTGCTGGGAGAGTACAAGGAAGCGAGGGATCTCATTTCATCGGCCGACTGGTCCGATCCGATTGTCCTGCGCTACAGCATGGGCCTCGTGCAGTATCTTGGTCTGGCCGAGGCACACCAGGAAGCGTTGGATCTGGCGGACTACGCAATTTCCAAGGCGGGGAACCCGCCGGCGGCGCTCCTGCTGGCTCGCGCAAACGCACTGAGGTATCTGGGACGTATGCAAGAGGCAACGGAAGCCTATGAGCGCTGCATCGCGCTGGATCCCTTGAATGCGGAAGCGCACTGGACGCTCGCGCACCATGCCGTCGACAACACGCCGGGAGGACGGCTACCCCGGATAAGGAAGGCGATATCGCATACTCAGCCATCATCCGAAGATGCCATCTATCTTCACTACGCGTTGTTCAAGGAATTGGATGATGCGGGTAATGTCGAGGACGCCTGGCGGGCATTGCGAACGGGATCCACCATGAAGCGGGCAAGGCTACGGTATGAGGACGCAGCCTGGGCAACCAGCTTCGAAAAGCTCCGGCAGGTCTGCGACAAGGGATTCCTTCATGGGACACAAGCGCCGCAGGAAAATGGGCATTTCCAACACACGCCTATCTTCATCGTAGGCTTGCCGCGCAGCGGAACTACTTTGCTCGAGCGGATGCTTGGCAATCATCCCGGTGTCGTGTCCGCCGGTGAGCTGAATGATTTCCCATCGCAGTTGGCGTGGGAAATCAATGCCTTCATCGGCGAACTGCCTGGACCGGAAGCGCTGAACGCCTACCGCGATTTGAACTATGCGTCGCTGGGGAGCGGCTATCTGCGACGAACGGGTTGGCGCGTGCGGGACGCGGATTTTCTGGTTGACAAGCTGCCTAACAACTTCATCAATGCAGGCTTCATCCACAAGGCGCTGCCCAATGCCAAGATCATCTGTCTCCGGCGCGGTGTGGCGGACAGCTGTTTCTCGACATTCAAGCACCTCTTTTCGGGAACCGCATATCCCTTCAGTTACGACATTGCAGAGATGATCGCGCATTATCGGCGTTTCGATCAGCTGGCGAATCATTGGCAGGAAGTCATGCCGAGTGCGTTTCTCTGCGTGGACTACGAGCGCTTGGTCAACGACACGGATGACGCTCTTCGCCAAGTGTCTGATTTCTGCGGCCTTCAAGACCATGCAGGCCTCGCCGCAGTGGAAAGGAATACCTCGCCTTCGGCGACTGCGAGCACTTCCCAGGTTCGCGACCAGGTGCATACCCGCAACATCGGCAGCTGGTTGCGTTATCAGGAGCACTTGGGCGAGTTGATGGACGCCGTCTCGTGATGGACCGCGCTGATCGTAGGGTGTCCGGTGGACTAGGCGGCCGCGGTCTTTCGCCGCGTAGTCATTACGGCTTTGTTGCTAACTATTTGAAAAATATTGGTTTGTTGTCGTAAAAGTGTAATTTCTGTTCTGCTCCCAAGCGTGAAAGTTACGTTATTCTCGAGTTACCAGGCGTTTATGTTCGGCGTCTGACATTCGGACCGGATCACTTTGTTTCGGTCTTTTTTTGACTTGAGAGAGAGAGCACACGATGACTACCCAGAAGGGACGGAACTTCCTGTCCGTCGGTATCAAGCGGACGGCACTCAGCCTTGCGCTGGGCGCTTGCTTCGTAGGGGCCGTACAAGCGCAAAGCGCGGTCGGTTCCATCTTCGGTGACACCAAGGCGGGGTCGACCGTTACCATCCAGAGCGGCCAGACGGGTGTGACGCGCACCATCACGTCCGACGCGACGGGCCGGTTTACCTTCGGCCAGCTCCCGCCAGGTTCGTACAAAGTGACCTCTGACGGCGTGACCCGCGACGTGGTCGTCAAGGTCGGCACCGGTTCCCCGGTCAGCTTCGCTGCGGCTGCTTCGGGGTCGGCGACGACGCTGGACACCGTGCTCGTGACGGGCAGCGGCGCAATCAACCCTATTGACGTGTCGTCGGTGGAATCCACCACCGTTTTCACGGCTGAACAGATCAATGCACTGCCGGTCGCGCAGAACATCACGGCAGTCGCCTTGCTTGCCCCTGGCACCGTCAAAGGCGACAGCGGTATTGGCAACGGAAACCTGGCTTCGTTCGGTGGTTCGTCGGTGGCCGAGAACGGCTACTACATCAACGGTTTCGACGTCACCAACATCCGTAACTTCATTTCTTATGCGGACCTGCCGTTCCAGGCGATCGCACAGCAGCAGGTGAAAACGGGCGGCTATGGCGCCGAATACGGCCGCTCGCTGGGTGGCGTGATCAACCTGGTCACCAAGCGCGGCAGCAACGAGTGGCATTACGGCGGCGGCGTGTTCTATCAGCCTAGCTGGGGGCGTGACTCCGGCAAGGACGTGATTACCCGCAGTCAGAGCGCGCTGGAGAATGGCGATATCTATTCTGCGTATCGTAGCGACAACGAATACGAAAGCCTCAACTACAATGCGTATGCGAGCGGTCCATTGATCAAGGATCGGCTGTTCTTTTTCGCGTTGGTGGAAGGCCGTGGTGACCAGGACGATGTGTATGGCACCGAAACGTCATACCGCGACCGCAACAACAGCCCGACCGGAATGCTGAAGCTAGATTGGTACATCACCGACGACCACCTGCTCGAATTCACCGGCATCTACAACAAGACCAAGACCAAGCGCACCACCTATAGCTATTCCTCCGGCAAGTACGTCGGCGTCCACCAGGACAAGAATTCCGATCTGGAATTTGAGAATGGCGGCAAGGTCGGCATCCTGAAGTACACCGGTTATCTCACCGACAACTTCACCCTGTCGGCTCAGGCGGGCTACCTGAAGAGCACCGACAACTATCAGACCCCCGAAGGTCTGCCGGGCTCCGAGTGCGTTCGCGCGTTCGACAGCCGCGTTTCCGCCGGTACCACGACCTACATCGGTTGCTGGAATCAGGACCAGACCTTCATCCGCGACGCGGATTTCGGCCCGGACGAAGACGAGCGCAAGGCGTACCGCCTGGACGCGGAATGGCAGCTGGGTGATCACCGCCTGCGCTTCGGTTATGACACCGAAACCTTCACGTCGTCGCATGCTGGCCAGACCTACACCGGCGGCGCCTACTGGCGTCACTTCCGTACCGGCGCCGCTGAAACGCGCCAGGTGAATGGCGTGGCCATCGGTCCGAACACCAACTATGCGCGTCGCTGGGACAGTCGCACCACTTCCGCCGCATATGACGTCGAAAACGTCGCTTACTACGTGGAAGACAGCTGGCAGGTCACCGACAACTTCATGGCCTACTTGGGCCTGCGTTCCGAGCAATTCGAGAACAAGAACGCAGCTGGTGTGGCCTTCGTGAAGTCCGATCACGAAATCGCTCCTCGCCTGGGCTTTGCCTGGGACGTGAACGGTGATTCGACCTTCAAGGTGTTCGGCAATGCGGGTCGCTACTACATCCCGGTCGCAGCCAACACCAACATCCGCGCATCCGGTGGCGAGGTGATCATCGAGGATTACTTCATTTCCACTGGCGTCGACCTGGCAACCGGCCTGCCGGTCGGTCTGGGCGCCCAGATCGGCCCCACCAACGTCAACGGCACGCTGGATCCGCCGAACCCGGCCTCGATCGCCACGACCAACCTGAAGCCGATGTACCAGGACGAATTCATCCTGGGCGGTCAGATTGCCCTGAACGATTCCTGGACCGTGGGCCTGCGCGCCATCATGCGCGAAGTGAAGAGCGGCATGGACGACTACTGCTCGCACCAGCCGTTCCTGTCGTGGGCCGAGGACAACAACAAGCCGGACATCGATCTGGATTCCATCCCGGGTTGCTTCATCATGAATCCGGGTAGCGACGTTAGCCTGGCGTTCGATTCGGACGGCGATGGCGTGGTGGAAGTCAACAACATTTCCTCCAGCTACTTCGGTCTGCCAAAGTACCGCCGCAAGTACAGCGCGATGGAGTTCTTCTGGGAAGGCAGTGGCGGCGACAAGTGGTATGTCCAGGGCTCGTACACCTACGCCAAGAGCAAAGGCAACGTGGAAGGTTATGTCAACTCCACGCTCGAGCAGGACGACGCCGGCCTGACCCAAGACTTCGACCACAAGCTGTTCGAGGATGGTTCGTTCGGCTACCTGCCCAACGACCGCCGCCATACCGTCAAGATGTTCGGTACCTACCGCATCACCGATGAGTGGCGCATCGGCGGCAACCTGTTGATCCAGTCGGGTCGTCCGGTCAACTGCCAGGGCTTCATTCCGTTGGATGACCCGAGCGTGGGCATCGATGCCGGCAACCTGGCGCTGTACAGCGGATCGAGCTTCTACTGCCTGAAGCCCGATGGCGTGACCCGCGAACTGAGCCGCCGCGGTGAGTTTGGCCGCACCCCGTGGATCTGGACCTTCGATGCCTCGGTTGCCTATACGCCGAACTGGGCAGACAAGCGCCTGACCCTGCAGGTCGACGTGTTCAATCTGTTCAACCGCCAGCAGGTCACTGAGTACTCGGAAGGCACGGAAAGCAGCCGTGGCATCTATAATCCGAACTTCCTCAATGACCTGAACTACCAGGCGCCGCGCCAGCTGCGTTTCAGCGTGCGCTACGACTACTGATCCCGTATCAGCGTTCCGCCAAGAACCACTCCTCCCTAGGGAGGAGTGGTTTTTTTTACCCGCTTGAATTCGTATTACGCGACTCAAAAAACAGTAACTAATTGATATAAAAAGAAAAAATAAGAGAAAAGATAATTTCAGTTACGGTTCAGGCTGTGAAAATTGCGTTACTCTCACTGTCAGCCGGCTCATAGAAGCCGGCAATCCTTTTGGCTTCCAAACATTTCTTGGAACAACAGAGAGAGAGAGTCAATGCGTAATCGAAAGTCCAGTCTCGTTCATGCCAGCATCAAGCGGACCGCCCTCAGCCTCGCACTCGGCGCCTGCTTCGTGGGCGGCGTTCACGCGCAGTCCAATACCTCGGGTGCCGTCGTCGGTCAGGCCGCCTCAGGCGATACCATCACCGTCGTCAACCCGAGCACCGGCTTCACCCGCACCATCACGGTCGGTGGAGATGGCTCCTATCGCTTCTCTGCATTGCCAACGGGCAAGTACACGGTGACCCGCAAGGCGGCCGATGGCAGCACCTCGAGCCGCGACATCTCCGTGAACATCGGTACCGCGGCCACGGTGAGCTTCGTCAGCGCCGGCGGCGGCGATGCGACCACCCTGGGTGCGGTTACGGTGACCGGTACCGGTTTCATCAACCCGATCGATGTCTCCTCGGTTGAGTCCACCACCATCCTGACCTCCGAGCAGATCGCCAAGCTGCCGGTGCCGCGCGATATCACCAGCGTCGCATTGCTGGCGCCCGGTACCGTCCGCGGCGACGCCGCGTTCGGCAACCTGGCTTCCTTCGGCGGTGCCTCGGTCGCTGAGAACGCCTACTTCATCAACGGCTTCAACGTCACCAACTCCTTCCGCAACCTCAACTTCGCCCAGGTCCCGTTCGAAGGCATTGCGGAGCAGCAGATCAAGACCGGCGGTTATGGCGCCGAGTTCGGCCGTTCGCTGGGCGGCGTGATCAACCTGGTCACCAAGCGCGGTAGCAATGAGTTCCATGCCGGTGGCAATGTGTTCTACAGCCCCGACAGCATGCGTTCGGCGGTGCCGAATGCCTACCTGCGCAACGGCACCCTGCGTTCTGACAATTCCAAGGATTCCGAGGAGAACGCGACCGTGGCGGTGTGGGCCAGCGGCGCGCTGGTCAAGGACCGCCTGTTCGCTTACGGCTTGCTGCAGTACGGCCGTACCGAAGCCGATTCCTGGGGCAACGTCCTGGCCTTCAACAACACCTACAACGAGACCAAGACGCCGACGTGGCTGGCCAAGTTGGACTGGTACCTGACCGACAACCACGTCCTGGAACTGACCGCGTTCTCGGACAAGACCGAGACGGATTCGGACGTGTACGGCAATACTCCCGGCGTGCTCAATCGCACGGGCAAGATTGGTACCGTGTTCACCGAGAACGGTGGCGAGAATTACGTTCTGAAGTACACGGGTTATCTGACCGACAACTTCACCCTGTCCGCCTTGTACGGTCATGGCGAGTTCTCGCGCTCGGTCCGCATGCGTACGGCAAGTGGCCTGGACGTTTCCTACGGCGGTGACCTGAACGTACCGGCGACCGGCTGCCCGGTGATCGTGGATGCACGTCCCGGCTATCGTCGTGCGCTGACGGGCACTTACGGCAGCACCTGCAACATCAGCGCCAACATCCCCTCGCTGGCCGGCGCCATCGATCGCGTTGACTCGGGCGATACCCGCGACCAGTTCCGTATCGACGCGGAATGGCAGCTGGGTGACCACTTGGTGAAGTTCGGCTTCGACCTGGATGATTACGAGTCCATCGCTGGTACCTCCATCGAAGGCGGTCGTGCATGGCGCTATTCGACGATCGACCCCGATACCGTTGCCAACAGCGGTGACGAAACCGACATCGTGCGCGAGCAGATCGTCAACCAGGGCGCCACGGTCAAAGTCGAGCAGCGGGCGTTCTACATCCAGGACAACTGGAACATCACCGACAACTTCATGGCGTATGTCGGCCTGCGCTGGGACAGCTTCAACAACAAGAACGGTGCCGGCCAGAGCTTCGTCAAGATCGACAACCAGTTCGGCCCGCGCCTGGGCTTCTCCTGGGACGTGAATGGCGACTCGACCTTCAAGATCTTCGGTAATGCCGGTCGCTACGCGCTGCCGCTGACCCCGAGCGTGGCCGTGCGTGGCGCCAGTGCCTCGCTGTTCACCCGTCAGAACTTCAACTACATCACAGTTGACCCGGTGACGGGCGCGCCGATTGATCCGGTGGCCCGTGGTCCGTTGAGCTACATCAACGGCGAATTCGGCGTTGGCAAGAATCCGGCGACCATTGCCGCGAAGAACCTCGATCCGATGTATCAGGACGAGTTCATCCTGGGTTTCCAGGCGCAGCTGACCGACCACTTCTCGCTGGGTGTCCGCGGTATTTATCGTGACCTGAAGCAGGCGATCGACGATACCTGTGACTACTCTCCGATCATGGCGGCCAACGGCTTCGAGCTGACGGATGATGGCTGGGTGAACGCGAACGGCGACGTCGCCAATATCCCGGGTGCGGGTTTCCCGTACTGCCGCATGTTCAACCCGGGCAAGGACGCGGTGTTCGTGACCGATCTGTTGGGCAATGGTCAGCTGACCACCAACACGATCGATGGCGCCCTCCTGAGCCCGAAGGCCAAGCGTACCTATTCCGCGATGGAAGTCTTCTTCGAAGGCAGCTGGGATAACTTCTTCCTGCAGGGTTCGTACACCTACGCCAAGAGCAAGGGCAACACCGAAGGTGGCGTTAAGTCGGATATCGGCCAGGATGACACCAGCGTCACGCAGGATTTCGACTACCTGGAGCTGACCACCGATACCTATGGCTACCTGCCGAACGATCGTCGCCACAGCCTGAAGGTGTTTGGTAACTATCAGTTCAACGAAGAGTGGTCACTGGGTGCGAACCTGCTGATCCAGTCCGGTCGTCCGGTGAACTGCCTGGGCGTTCTGACGCTGCCGGACGGCTCGCTGCACGGCTATGGCGCGTCCTTCATGCGCTGCAATAACGAGGCGGTTCCGCGCGGTACCGCAGGTCGCCTGCCGTGGACCAACTCGGTTGACCTGAATCTGGCCTACCGTCCGTCGTGGGCGGAAGGTCTCCAGTTCAAGGTCGACGTGTTCAATGCGTTCGGCTCGGACAAGTACACCTCGGTGAACGAGATCGGCGAAGACGGCACCACCGGTGCCCGTTCGGAAACCTATCTGCTGCCGGCGTCGTTCCAGGCTCCGCGCTCGGTACGCTTCATGGTCCAATACGACTTCTAATCAAAGTCAGAAAAAATAGAACCACAGAGTTGCTTGAAGGCCACCCCTAGGGGGTGGCCTTCTTTTTTGCATTGCACCATTGAGAATCCAGGTTACGTACTGAATGGCCTTTCACAGAAAGGATGCAAATATTAATTAAAGCGATTTGATGCGTGAGCGGGGCATACCAGGCGTAATTCGGAACAAAAACGACGGATTAATTCGGCTTTGTACGTGACTGATGAAGAACGAAACGGCCAGCGCTTTTAAAACCTTAAATAAGCGTTATTCTCGCCGCGCCAGATGTACGTGGCATGGGTTGGGTAGGCCAAGTCTTTAATTCATCTTCGCGGAGAGAGAAGCATGGTTGCCAAAACGAATATCAGCAAAATGCGTATGAAAAGAACCACGCTCGCACTTGCCCTCGGCTTGTGCGTCGTGGGTGGGGTCAATGCGCAGTCAAATACCGCCGGCGCGATCGCGGGACGAGCCAACGCCGGGGACACCATAACCGTTACCAACCCGAACACCGGTTTCTCGAGAACGATCACGGTGGGGTCGGATGGGCTCTATCGCTTCTCGGCGCTTCCAACCGGCCAGTACACAGTCACCAGCAGCGCGGGAGGTTCCCGTAATGTTTCGGTCAACGTGGGCGTGGCAGCCAATGCGGACTTCGTTAGCCGCGGGGACGGAAGTGCCACGACGCTGGACGCGGTGACCGTGGTCGGAAGTGGCTTCGTCAACCCGATCGACGTTACGTCGGTGGAATCGACCACCATCCTGACTTCGGAGCAGATCGCGCGTATTCCTGTTCCGCGAGATACCACCAGTGTCGCGCTTCTTGCACCGGGCACGGTGCGTGGCGATGCGGCGTTCGGCAACCTGGCTTCGTTCGGCGGTGCATCGGTTGCGGAAAACCAGTACTTCGTCAACGGCTTCAATATCACCAATTCGTTCCGAAGCCTGAATTTCTCACAGGTTCCTTTCGAAGCGATACAGGAACAGCAGATCAAGACGGGCGGTTATGGCGCTGAGTTTGGCCGATCGCTGGGCGGCGTGGTCAACCAGATCACCAAACGTGGTACCAATGAGTTTCATGCGGGTGCCAACGTCTTCTATACGCCGGAAAGCCTGACTTCCAATCCGCGCAACGTCTATCTGACTAACGGAACGCTGCGCGCAGACAACTCACGCGATGAAACCTGGAACGCAACCACCGCGGTTTGGGCCAGTGGCGCGCTGATAAAAGACAGGCTCTTTGCGTATGGCCTGGTCCAGTATGGTCGTACCGAGGCCGAGGCATGGGGCAATATCCTGGCTTCGACCAATACCAGCACGACAACCAAGAATCCGAACTGGTTGTTGAAGATGGATTGGAACATTACCGATAACAGTTTGCTGGAATTCACTGCTTTCTCCGACAAGCAAAAGCAGGATGCCGATACCTATCTCAATACCGTGGGGAGGGTGGATCGAAAGAACTACATCGGAACACTGCACAGCGAGCAAGGCGGCGAGAACTACGTGCTGAAGTACACCGGGTACTTCACCGACAATTTCACATTGTCCGCTCTCGCCGGACACGGTGAATTTTCGCGTAGTCAAAGCATCAAGACGGCGAGCGGGGAGAACGTCAGCTACAACGGCAACCTCAACCAGCCCGTCGGTGGTTGCCCGTTCATTCTCGATGTCCGCCCGGCCTATCGGCGTGCAGCTACCGGTGGGGCATACAGCAGCCAATGCAACATCGGCGCAGGCGCTTTGCTGCAGGCTGAAAATTCAAAGGACACCCGTGATCAGTTCCGTCTGGACGCCGAATGGCAGTTGGGCGATCACCTGTTGCGCTTTGGTTATGATCTGGACGACTACGAGTCCGTGGCGGGCCAGGCAAATGAGGGCGGCCGCCTCTGGCGCTACTCGACGGTCGATCCCACCCCGGGCGTGGACGGTGCGAACTCCGGCGATGAGTTCGATATTGTCCGTGAGCAAATCACCACGTCGGGAGCAAAGCTGAAGGTCAAGCAGCGCGCGTTCTATCTGCAGGATAGCTGGAACATTACCGACAACTTCATCGCCTATCTTGGTGTTCGCTGGGACAGCTTTGAGAACTTGAACGGTAGCGGACAGACATATGTCAAGATCGACAACCAGTTCGGCCCACGCCTGGGTTTCTCTTGGGACGTGAATGGCGACTCGACCTTCAAGCTGTTCGCCAATGCCGGTCGCTATGCACTCCCGTTGACGCCGAGCGTTGCCTTGCGTGGCGCGAGCGCATCCTTGTTCACGCGGCAGAACTTCAACTTCACGGGTGTTGACCCCGTCACGGGTGCGCCGCTGGGATTGACTCCGCGCGGAACCACCGGCCCTGCTTTCATCAATGGCGAAGATGGCCGCGGAAAGAACCCCGCGACGATTGCATCGAAGACGCTGGATCCGCAGTACCAGGATGAATACATCATTGGTTTCCAGGCCGCATTGACCGAGAACCTGACGTTGGGCGCTCGCGGTATTTTTCGTGAGTTGAAGCAGGCGATCGATGACAACTGCGACTACACGGCGATTCTGGAATACGCGGAAGCCAACGGCCTGGATCCGGTGATCCCGAATCCCGGCTTCCCTTATTGCCGCATGTTCAATCCGGGTGAGGATGCGGTGTTCGTGACTGACATCGAAGCCGACGGCACCCTGCGCACCATCACCATCCCCGGCGACCGTCTCAGCCCCAAGGCAAAGCGTACCTATTCGGCCCTGGAAATTTTCGCCGACGGCAATTGGGAAAAGTTCTTCCTGCAGGGTTCCTATACCTATGCGAAGAGCAAGGGCAACACCGAGGGTGGCGTGAAGTCGGATATCGGTCAGGCGGACACGAACGTGACGCAGGACTTCGACTACATCGAGTTGACGGAAAATACCTATGGCTACCTGCCGAACGATCGCAGGCATAGCCTGAAGCTGTTCGGCAACTACCAGATCACCGAAGAGTGGTCGGTGGGCGGCAACTTGCTGATCCAGTCGGGTCGTCCGTACAACTGCATTGGCGTCCTCGATCGTGACCCGAACCGTGCAGCCGGCGACCCGCCGAGCCTGCCGGCGCCGGACGGTACCTACAATCCGCACCCATACGGAGCCTCGTTCTTCCGCTGCAACAATATTCCTGTGCCGCGTGGTACTGCGGGGCGGTTGCCTTGGACCAGTACATTCGATTTGAACGTGGCCTATCGGCCATCGTTCGCCAAGGGGCTGCAGGTCAAGGTCGATGTATTCAACCTGTTTGACACGCAGAAAGTGGTGGCGGTGAACGAAATTGCCGAAGATCAGGCATCCGGCCTGCCCGTTGAAACATACCTGGCGCCTGTGACGTTCCAGGCACCGCGTTCGGTCCGCTTCATGATTCAGTACGACTTCTAAGGTCTTCAGGCCTTTCTCAAACAGGAGGCGGCCACCTCGGGGTGGCCGCCTTTTGTATGATCAAGGCATGAATCCATCGATTTCCGAGTTATCCCAGCGTGCCGAACAACTGGCCGGACAGGGCAATTGGCATGCGGCGCGGGAAGCCTACAAGGCGATTCTCGCGCGGCAGCCCGGACATGCAGGGGCATTGACCCAGCTTTCATATGTCGAATCCCTGCAAGGTCACTACCGGGCTGCGCGGGAATATGCATTGGGCGCGGCTGCGGCGAAGCCCAGAGAACTTCCGGTGCTGGCCGAACTCGCCAAGCGCCTGCGCACCTTCAACGAGGCCGAGGTCTTGCAGGACTGCCTGCGTGGGCTGGGTGGCCTGGATCGGGTTCCGATCCCCTTGCTGCTGGCCTTTGCCGCCCAGCTGAGCTACCTCAATCGGCAGGAAGATGCCCTGCGGCTGCTGGACGAAGCCAAGCGCGCGGATCCGGATTATCCGCCGACGCTGATGGCGCGCGCGCAGATCCTGACCTATCTGGGTCGGTTCCAGGCGGCAGAACAAGACCTCCAGTACTGCCTGCGGCGCGCACCGGAAATCGCCCAGGCCTGGTGGCTGGTCTCCCGCCTGCGCAAGCAGAGCAAGGATACGAACCATGTGGAGCGGTTGCGCCGCCTGCTGGCCGCGCCGGGCAAGCGCCCGGACGAGGTGGCGCTGCTGGCCTATGCGCTGCACAAAGAGTTGGACGACATTGGTGATTTCGCCGGCGCGGGCGAGGCATTGACGCTGGCCTGCCGGGCCAAGCGGTCGACACTGAAATATCAGAGCGAGGAATCGCGGCGGCTGGTGGATGCGCTGATCGCGCTTCCCACGGGAACGGGCGATATGCGGACGCCAGGCGAATCCGATGCGGGACGCGTGCCGATCTTCATCGTCGGCATGCACCGCTCCGGGACCACCCTGCTGGAGCAGTTGCTGGACGGGCATGGCGACATCCACGGTGTCGGCGAGTTGTACGACTTCACCAGTCAGATGCGCTGGGCGACCGACTACCACTGCCGAGGCGTCATCGACGAGATGCTGGTGCGGAAGGCGGCGGCGGGCGTGGACTATGCCGCGGTGGGGCAGGGCTATCTGCAGAAAATGGAATGGCGGCTGGGGAAGGAGCGCTTCTTCACCGACAAGCTGCCCTCCAACTTCCTCAACATCGGCTTCATCTGCCAGGCGTTGCCGCAGGCGAAGATCCTGCATATGGTCCGCGACCCGGTGGAGACCTGTTTCTCCAATCTGCGCGAGCTGTTCTCCGACGCCAATCCTTATTCCTACGACCAGGACGAACTGGCGTACTACCATCGGCAGTACGAGCGCCTGATGGCGCATTGGCGCCAGGCTTACCCCGGCCGGGTGCTGGACGTGGACTATGGCCGGCTGACCCGCGATACCGAGACGGTGCTGCGGGAAGTGGCCGATTTCTGCGGCTTCGAATTCGAGCCGGGCATGCTGGCGCTGCAGGAGCGGACCCGCGGGGTCGCGACGGCCAGCGCCGTGCAGGTGCGTGACCGGGTGGTCGCGCTGGAACGGCCCAAGTGGGCGCCCTACGAGGACTACCTGCAGCCGCTGATTCGCGGTCTGAGGGCGGAAACGGCTTAAACCTTTCCCGTCGGTGGCACATCCAAAGGGATATGCTGAACGCCGCCGTGACCGACCTGATGACCGACACGACCGCCCTGGCGGCCGCCGAGACCGACAATGGCCTGGTCCGGGCCGCCGTCGGCGGCGACATGCGCGCCTTCGAAGCAATTTACCGCCGGCATGCCAGCCGCATCCATGGCGTCATCCAGCGCCTGGTCGGTGGCCAGGGCGTGCGTGCGGATGACCTGACCCAGGAAGCCTTCGTGCGTGCCTGGCAGGCACTGCCAAAGTTCCGTTTCGAAAGCGCTTTCAGCACCTGGCTGCACCGGTTGGCGGTCAATACCGCGCTGATGGAACTGCGCTCGCGCCGGTCGCAGCCGCTGTTCGATGAAGACGAGGACCGCCTGGACGATCTGGGCATGGCCGATTCCGCGGGCCACCAGACCGCGCTCTCGCTGGATCTGGAACGGGCGGTGGCGACGCTGCCGCCACGCGCGCGCGCGGTGTTGGTGCTGTACGACGTGGAAGGCTGGAAACATGAGGAAATCGCCAGCGAACTGGGCATGGCGGTTGGCAGTTCCAAGGCGCAACTGCATCGCGCCCGGCAGCTGCTGCGCGAAAGATTGGGAGTAGAAGCATGAACGAAGAAAACGATCGCCTGCGCTGGCAGTTGAAGGGCCTGCGCCAGGATGTTCCACCGTCCCGCGACCTGTGGCCGGGGATCGCCGCCCGCATTGCGGAGCTGCCGCAGCCGTCCACCGGGTCTTCGGCAGGCCGGGAACGAGTTGCCAGCCTGCCTTTGCGCGCGCGCCGGCTGGTGCCCTGGGCGATGGCGGCCTCCGTCCTGTTGACCGTGGGCTTCCTGTGGCAGGCCACGCATCTGACATCGCCCCAGGAGGAGCCCCTGATCAGGCAGGAAGCGGTGCAGCTGACCCGCGACTACCAGGGAGCGCTGGCGCAGATCCAGGGAGCAGAGGCCCATCCGGAACTGGGGGGCGCCCTGCAGGAGCTCGATCGCAGCGCCGAGGAAATCCTTGCCGCGCTGGACCGCGCACCCAACACGCGCTTCCTGCTCGAGCAGTTGCGCCGCACCTATGCCAAGCGCCTGGCGTTGACCCAGCGCGCAATGATGAGTTGACCAAGGAGCCTCCCATGTACATGTTCAGAACTTCCGTGCTGCTGCTGTCGCTGGTCATGGCATGTCCGGCACTGGCCGGTACGCCCATCAACGAGAGTCGCCCGCTGGACCCGCGCGGGCGCGTGGACGTCAGCAACCTCAAGGGGCGGATCCAGGTCCGCACCTGGGACCGGCCCGAGGTCAAAATCACCGGTACCCTGGGGGCCGGGGTCGAAAAGCTGGAGATCGACGGCGGCGGCGAACACCTGAATGTCTCAGTCGAGTACCCGAATGGCGGTGGCTGGGGGGAGCGCCGCAGCGAACCGACCGATCTGCAGCTCATGGTGCCGCTGCGCGCGGACCTCGAGATTGATTCGGTGTCGGCCGACGTCGATGTCGAGGGCGTGGCGGCGGGTTCGCTGTCGATCGAAGCGGTCAGCGGCCAGGTGGTGGCGATCGGCGCGCCGCGGAGCGCGGACATCAGTTCGGTCAGCGGCGATGTCCGCCTGACCCTCAACAGCGCGGAAGTCGATGCCCAGACCGTCAGCGGCAGCCTGACCCTCAATGGGCGCCTGAATGGCGAGGTCACCGTTGAGAGTGTCTCCGGCAACGTCAATGTCGCCGTCAAGGATGAGCGCCTGCGCGAATTCAAGGCCAATACGGTCAGTGGCGATCTCCGGGTCAGTACCGGTGTGGCGCCCAAGGCGGAGTTCCACATGGAGACGGTCAGCGGCAACGTGCTGTTGATCGTGCCCAAGAACCTTTCGGCCTCGGTCCGGGGTGAAACCTTCAGTGGCGATCTGCGTGCGCCGGGGGTGAAGGTCGAGCGTGGCGCCGGGCCGGGCGCCAGTTTCCAGACCCGCTACGGCAGCGGCGATGGCGACATCAGCCTGGAGACCTTCTCCGGCAATGCGGAGCTCCGCTTCGAGTAAGCCGCATCGGTATCCGGAAAGCAGAAAGGCCGCGGAAATCGCGGCCTTTCCTGTATCCGGGTTTTGTTGCGAGGAACCGTTCCGGGAGCCCGTTGAATCAGAGATCCTGCTCGTAGCGCACGTAGGGCACCGTGCCTTCGTCAGCCTTGTCGTTGCTCAGCGAGAACGGATTCTTGCCGCGGCTGATGACGTTTTCCGCGCCCACGGTCAACTGGCCGCTCCACGGGGTTCGCCAGGTGAAGCCCAGGCCCAGGCCTTCCCACTTGCCTGGCTGGCCCGGCACATCGATGACGCGGCCGATGATGTTGGCACTGAAGGGACCGTAGCCGCCGCCAACCGTGAAGGTCTTGCTGTTCCAGTGACCGGCGATCGCCGGCAGGTCCGACGCCGGCACCAGGCGGGCGCGGGCGACCGCGCCGCCGATGGAGACGAAGCCTTCGCGTCCGATGTTCTTCTCGCCGAACACCGCCAAATCGTTCTGTTCGACGCGTCCGCCGGAAACCTTGCCACCGGACAGCCAGACGGGAAGGGTGTCGCGACCGGTGCCGGCCGACAGGCCGAGACGGCCGCCGGGACGGCTGAGGGTCGCACCGGCGCTGATGCGCTGGCCGTTGGCTTCATCGCTGTCCAGTGCCGCCAGCATGCAGTGGCTGGCCAGGCTGCCGATGTTGCCGACGATGCCGCTCTGCCGGTTGCACACCAGGCCCAGCGAATCGCCGGCTTCCAGGCCGAAGGCCGCGCTCAGCGTGTTGCTGCCGAAACGCCAGCGCGCGCCCGCGGAGGCTTCGCCGGTGGGCTCGAGCAGCAGCACGGCTTCGACTTTGCCGTTGGCGTTGTTCAGGATAGGGAGTGCGGTCGGCGCGGCGCGCTCGGCCTTCTTCTGCTTGGTCTGCGCAGCCGCGCCCGTCGCCACGCCAAGGGCGAGCAGAACGGCTAACGGTAGTCGCAGATGACGCAGTTTCATGGCTCGCTTCAGACCCCGATCGTTGACGCGGAGTTCCCCTCCCGAAGGGGAACTGATGCTATGCCGTTTATGTTTCTTTAACAAGTCCCCAGGACCCGCCTGCTTCCAAAAATAACGCTACTGGAGCCTGGCCGGGGCCTCGATTCCGACCGGCGGTTGGACAAAAAGTTCCGCGATCTGATTGGTATTGAATTGGTATTTTTGACCGCAGAACTCGCAGCGGACTTCCGCCGTCCCGTCCACCAGCGCGGCGTGGGCTTCTTCTTCCCCCAGCGACTGCAGCATGGCCGCGACCCGATCACGGGAACAGGAGCAGCCAAAGCGCAGTGGCCGTTCGGCCATCCGTTCGGGAGCTTCCTCATGGAACAGGCGGTGGACCAGCAGATGAGGAGCGGTGGCCAGCAGTTCGTCCTCGGACAGGGTGTCGAACAGCGCGCCGACCCGGTGCCAGCCGTCGGCGTCGCCCTCGTCGCCGGGCAGCTTCTGCAGCATCAGGCCGGCGGCGCGTTCGCCGTCGCTGGCCAGCAGCAGGCGGGTTGGCAACTGCTCCGACTGGCGGAAGTAGTCCTCGAAGGCCCCGGCCAGCGATTCGGCGTCCAGCGACACCAGGCTCTGGTAGCGCTGCGGCTCGCGCGGGTCCAGGCCCGGGTTCTCGATGGTGATGGCCAGCAGGGCGTCCTCGCCGAGGTCGCGCAGGTCGCGCGGGGCGTCGTGGCCGTCCTCGAGTTGGGCGATGCCGCGCAGCGTGCCCGCCGCCGTGCATTCGGCGAACAGGGTGCGCAACGACGCGCGGCTGCGCAGCTGGATGGAGAGGCGGCCATCCACCTTGGTGTGTCCGGTGAACAGCACCGCCGCCGCGCTGGCTTCGCCCAGCAATGCCGCGGCGGCGGGCGGATAGGCCTGGTGCGAAAGCAGTTCGCGCCACGACTGATCCAGGTGCACGGTCACGCCGCGCACGCCGGCCTTGGGCAGCAGGAAACGGATCTGGGTGTCGTTGTCGGGGCTGGGGTTCACGAGGACTCCGGGATGCGGGAAAACCGGCCGCATCGGCATAATGCGGCATTGCGATGGCAAAGGATGGTGTGACGATGGGGGCGAATCCGGCCTTCCTCAAGACGGCGGGCCAGGAAGGGGGCGGGAAACCGATCCGCCGCCGCCGCCGCTGGGGCCGATGGCTGTTGGCGCTGCCGTTCCTGTTCGCGGCGGCGAGCGTCCTGCAGGTCGTGGTCCTGCGCTTCGTCGACCCGCCGCTGTCGGCCTTCATGGTCGCGCGCCAGATCGAAGCCTGGTCCGAGGGCGACTGGGGTTTCCGCATCCAGCATGCCTGGCGGGATCTGGACAGGATTGCACCGAGCCTGCCGCTGTCCGTGGTGGCGGCCGAGGATCAGAACTTCGCCGGGCACAACGGTTTCGATTTCAAGGCCATCGAGAAGGCGCGCGCGAGCAATGCCAAGGGGCGCCGGCTGCGCGGCGCCAGCACCCTCAGCCAGCAGGTCGCCAAGAACCTGTTCCTGTGGCAGGGCAGCAGCCGGCCTTCGCGCTGGGTACGCAAGGGATTCGAGGTCTGGTACACCTTGCTGATCGAGACCTTCTGGCCGAAGTCGCGTATTCTGGAAATGCACGTGAACATCGCCGAGTTCGGCGATGGCGTCTATGGCGCACAAGCTGCTGCCCGCCGTTATTGGGGCAAGGACGCATCACGATTGTCGCCGGCCGAGAGCGCGCGGCTGGCAGCCGTGCTGCCGGCACCGCGCCGTTACAACGCACGCAGCCCGGGACCTTATGTGCAGCGCCGGGCCAACTGGATCCAGCGTCAGGTGAGGCAGATCGGCGGCGTGGCCTATCTTGAGCAATTGGATTGAGTGGCATGAGCGATGAACTGCTGACCGTAGTAATTGCGGCGCGTAACGAAGCCGAGGCGCTGCCGCGGCTGCATCCCCGTATTACGGCGACGCTCGACGGGATCGCCAGTGTCCAGTGGCGTGTTCTCTATATCGATGACGGCAGCACGGATGACACCTGGAACGTCATGCAGCGTCTGGCGACCGAGGATGGGCGAGTGTCGCTGTTGAGGCTCTCGCGCAACTTCGGCAAGGAGGCGGCGCTTACCGCTGGACTGGATCAGGTGGTCAAGGGTGCTGCCGTCATCCTTGATGCTGATGGACAGGATCCACCGGAACTGATTCCCCGCTTCGTGGAACTGTGGCGACAGGGCTATGACAACGTTCACGGTACCCGCATCGCTCGCGAAGGAGAAGGCTGGCCCAAACGCTTGACCGCGCACCTGTTCTACCGCGTCATCGGCCGGCTCTCCAAGACGCCCATCCCGGCCGACACCGGTGATTTCCGCCTGCTGTCGCCGCGCGCGCTGGAGGCGTTGCGCGGGTTGCGTGAGCGCCACCGCTTCATGAAGGGGCTGTTCGGCTGGGTGGGCTACCGCCAGACCGCCATCGCCTACCGGCGCGAGCCGCGGCTGGCGGGCGACACCAACTTCGGTTTCTGGAAGCTGTGGAACTTCGCCCTGGAGGGCATCACCAGCTTCTCCACCGCGCCCCTGCGGGCGGCGACCTACCTGGGTGTACTGACCGCACTGCTGGCGTTCCTGGCCGCGCTGTGGGTGGTGGTCAAGGCGATGCTGTGGGGCGACCCGGTGGCCGGCTGGCCGACGATGATGGCGGTCATCCTGTTCCTGGGCGGCGTGCAACTGGTCGCGCTGGGCATCATCGGCGAGTACCTGGGCCGGCTTTACGAGGAGTCCAAGCAGCGCCCGCTGTACTTGGTCGATGTATGGCAACCCGGCGCCGCAGGAGTATCCTTGGGCCAGCCCTCTCGACCATCCGATGGAGGCAGTCATGCGCACGGTTCGCCAGTTGTTGGGGGCCAAGAGCCCTGAGGTTTTCGCGGTTTCCCCGGACGATTCGGTACTCGACGCCATCAAGCTGATGGCGCAGAAAAGCGTGGGCGCGGTGCTGGCCATGCAGGGAGCCAGACTGTGCGGAATCGTTTCCGAGCGTGACTACGCACGCAAGGTGGTGCTGCAGGGGCGTTCCTCGGCCAACACGCCGGTGCGCGACATCATGACCGGGCGGGTGATCACCGTCGGCCCGGACGACACGGTCGATCGCTGCATGCAGATCGTCACCGAACACCGCATCCGCCACCTGCCGGTGCTGGAAGGCGATCGCGTGGCCGGCGTGATCTCGATCGGCGATCTGGTCAAGGCGGTGATCGAGGACCAGCAACTGGAACTGGACCAACTGCAGCGCTACATCGCCAGCTGACGCTCAACGCGCGTACTGGCCGCCGCAGCCGGCGTCCTTGCCCGGACCCAGTTCCAGGGTGGCCAGCAGCGCGGCCGGCGGCGCGATGCTGCCCAGCGCCAGCGCGGTCGCGCCGCGCAGGCCCAGGCGCTTGAAGTCGGGACGGAACGAGGGATCCCGGAAGGTGCCCTGCACCACCAGCGGAGAACGCAGGGCCAGGATGCTGCGGTCCTTCGGTCGCGGCCGCAGTTCCAGATCCAGGGTTTCCTCCTTCAGGCTGATATCGCCCTTGCCGACGATCAGCGTGTCGGTGGTATCGAAGGCCAGCGTGCGCGCGTGCATCACGCCGTCCTGCACGGCGAAGTCGCCGAACGCGCAGCGTACCGGAACGGTCTTGTCCCTGGTCAGCAGGAACTTCAGCGACTCGGCGACGTCCAGTCCGGCGAGTTCCATCAGCAGGTTGCTGATCCGGCCCTGGCCCATGCCGATCGCGATGTCGCCGTCGGCGCTGCCGAGGATGCGCGCGACCGAGTTGCCGGTGCCGGTGATGGCGACATCGCCGCCGATGCGGCCGATGGCCGTGCGGGTGATTTCGGCATCCGGGAACAACCGCGCCAGGTTCAGCCGGCGCAGCGAGATGTCGGCGCGGGTACGGATGGTGTCGGTGCGCGCATCCATGCGGATGTTCGAGCGGATGTCGCCTTCGGCGACGCCGAAGTTGAGCGGATCCAGGTGCAGCAGGCCGCCGTCCAGGCGCAGGTGCGCGTCCATGTCGTCCAGAGGCAGTTTCGGCGCGTTGATGCGATGTGCCTTCCAGCGCACGTCCGCATCCATCGCGCGCAGCTTGGCCAACTGGTAGGGCGTGTCAGGAAGCACGCGCGCATCGGCGCGCTGCTCGGCCGCTTCGGCCTTTTGTTCGGCGTTGCTGGTTTCCGCGCCACCGGTCTGCGGCGCCGCGCCCACGAAGCCCGCCAGGTCATCGAAGTCGAGGCGTCGCGAGACCAGATCCGCTTTCAGCAATGGACGCGCGCGGCCGACCGTCACGCTGGCCGAACCGCCAAGATCGCTGTCGCCGACCTGACCGGTGAAGCCGTCGTAGCGCCAGGTATTGCCGTCGCGGGTGAAGCGTCCGTCCAATCGGTATGGGGGCGTGGGTGGGATGGCGATGCCGAGCAGCGGATACAGATCCTGCATGTCGCGGCCGGCCAATTGCAGCTTCAGATCGAAGCCGCGCAGGCGCAGTGGATCCAGCAGGCTGCCACGGGCGTGGGCGCGGGTGGCGCCGGCCTGCGCGCGCAGGTCGATGCGATAGGGTTGGCTGGCATCGCGCAGCGCCAGCGGCGAGGCGGCCTGTCCCTGCAGCCGGAAGGGCTCGCCGCTCCAATGGCCGCCTCCATCGATGGCCACCGATGGCGCATTTTCCTTGCCGGGCGACGCCACGCTGTTCAACCGGATATCGATGTCGGTTTTTTCCGGCGCGTCGAGATAGCGCAGGCGACCGTCGCGGACCCAGAGGCGATGGAAGCGCAGATCCGTCTCGCCGGAAGCCCCGAAGTCCCAGTTGCCCTTGTCACCCGGTCCGGTTTCCAGGCGCAGGGTGGGTTCGATCAGGCGGATCTCGGGAATGCGGACCTGTCCCCGCAGCAGCGGCCAGATTTCGATGTCCAGTTCCGCCCGCCGCGCCGCCGCCATGGTCGGTTCCCGCGACCATGCCGCGTTGCCGAAACGCAGCGCGTCGCCGCGCACGGTGGTGACGCGCCCAAGGTCCACGTCCAGGTTGCCGCCAATGCGGAATTCGCGGCCGGTACGGGCCTGGACCTGCCGTTCGAGCGGACCCTTGAACCAGTTCCAGTCGAACAAGGCGATCAGCACGGCCACGAGCGCCACCAGCAGCGCGAGGACCATGCCCGTGCGGCGTGAGGGCCGGGGCCAGCGGAATGGCGTCTTGCGGGCAGGGACGCGATTCATGCGTCCACTTAGCCAGCGCGGTTGTTCAGGCCATGCGAAAGCCGGGTCAAGCCGGGTTTCGCGTGTTCAGCCGGCGTGCGGCGCGCTCAGCCGCCGGCCAGGCGCGGCCGCAGGACCTGTTCGGTGACCGCGATGTAGTGGCAGACGCTGCCGGCGATCACGAACAGGTGCCAGATCGCGTGCGAATAGCGGATCGACTCGCGATGGTAGAAATAGGTGCCCAGGGTGTAGAAGAGGCCGCCTGCCAGCAGCCAGCCCAGGGTCCAGGCATCGAGCGAGGTCAGCATCGGCTTGATGGCCACCATCACCAGCCAGCCCATGGCGATGTAGATCAGCGTGGACAGCAGCTTGAAGCGGCCGGTGTAGAACAGCTTGAAGATCACCCCGCCCACCGCCAGCGTCCAGATCGCCGCGAACAGGCTCCAGCCCCAGGGACCGCGCAGGCCGATGAGGGTGAACGGCGTGTAGGTGCCGGCGATCAACAGGTAGATCGCGCAGTGATCGAACACCTTCAGGCGGCCCTTGGCGACCGGGTGCTGGATGGCGTGGTAAAGCGTGGAAGCCGTGTACAGCAGCAGCAGGGTCACGCCGAACACGATCGACGCGCCGAGTTGCCAACCGTCGCCGTAGATGGCGGCCAGGGTGATCAGCACCGCGCCACCGGCCAGGGCGGCCATCGCGCCCAGGCCATGGGTCAGGGCGCTGGCGATCTCGTCACGGATGTGCGCGGCGCGCGGATGGGAGTGTTCGGCGGTCATGCGCGGACGTTACCGCAATGCAGCAAGCGCTGCATCCATACGCCGCCCGTGTCTTCAGCATGGAGCCGGAAAACACGGGCGGCGCGCGGCGATCAATCCACCGCGGCGGCGTGCGCGTGTTCGCGGGTGGCCAGGAACTGCACGGCCGGCGCGCGTTCCTGCGCCAGTTGCAGGTTGACCCGCGTCGGCGCGAGGTAGACCAGTTGCCCGGCGGCGTCGACGGCCAGGTTCATCGCGTTCTTGTCGCGGAACTCTTCCAGCTTCTTCGCGTCGTCGCAGCGGATCCAGCGGGCGGTGGCGACGCTGACGTTCTCGAAGCTCGCGTCCACGCCGTACTCGTCCTTCAGGCGGTAGGCGACCACGTCGAACTGCAGCATGCCGACCGCGCCGAGGATGAGGTCGTTGCTCATCAGCGGGCGGAAGAACTGGGTCGCGCCTTCCTCGCTGAGCTGGGCCAGGCCCTTCTGCAACTGCTTGAGCTTGAGCGGATCCCGCAGGCGCGCGCGGCGGAACAGTTCCGGCGCGAAGTTGGGGATGCCGGTGAAGCCCAGCGATTCGCCCTCGGTGAAGGTGTCGCCGATCGAGATGGTGCCGTGGTTGTGGATGCCGATGACATCGCCCGGCCAGGCCTCGGCGGCGATCTCGCGATCGCTGGCCATGAAGGTCAGTGCGTTGGCCAGCTTGATGTCCTTGCCGCTGCGCACGTGGAAGGCCTTCATGCCGGCTTCGAAACGACCCGAGCACACGCGCATGAAGGCGACGCGATCGCGGTGCTGCGGATCCATGTTGGCCTGGATCTTGAAGACGAAGCCGGTCAGCTTGTTCTCGGTCGGTTGCACGTTGCGGCCGGTGGTGGCGCGGGCCTGTGGCGAGGGCGCGTGCTCGACGAAGAAGTCCAGCAGCGGCTGCACGCCGAAGTTGTTCACCGCCGAACCGAAGAACACCGGGGTCTGCCGGCCTTCGCGATAGGCCTGCAGATCGAAGGAATGCGAGGCGCCCTGCACCAGTTCCAGTTCGTCGCGCAGGCTGGCCAGCATCTCGGCGCCGATGCGCGCTTCCAGCTGCGGATCGTCCAGCGAGGCGAAGATGGTCGAATCCTGGCGGGTGAAGTTGCGGCCCTGCTCGTACAGGTGGACCTCGCCGGTCAGCAGGTGTACCACGCCCTTCAGGCGGCTGCCCATGCCGATCGGCCAGGTCACCGGCGCGCACTGGATGCCGAGCACGCGCTCGACTTCGTCCAGCAGTTCGATCGGCTCGCGGCCTTCGCGGTCGAGCTTGTTGATGAAGGTCATGATGGGGGTGTCGCGCAGGCGGCACACTTCCATCAGCTTGATGGTCCGCTCTTCCACGCCCTTGGCCACGTCGATGACCATCAGCGCCGAGTCCACTGCGGTCAGCACGCGGTAGGTGTCTTCGCCGAAGTCGGCGTGGCCGGGCGTGTCCAGCAAATTGACGATCTTGCCTTCGTACGGGAACTGCATGACCGAGGAGGTGACCGAGATGCCACGCTCCTTTTCCAGCGCCATCCAGTCGGAGGTGGCGTGGCGGGCGGCCTTGCGGCCCTTGACCGAACCGGCCATCTGGATCGCGCCGCCGAACAGCAGCAGCTTTTCGGTCAGCGTGGTCTTGCCGGCGTCAGGGTGGGAGATGATGGCGAAGGTGCGGCGGCGCGCGGCTTCGGTGGCGACTTCGGACATGGCAAGGGCGCCCGCGCGGGCGCTGGGAGACGGGGAAAGTCGCGAATTATAGCGGGTTGGCCCGGTCCGCCGGGGCGGCGCCGGCGGGCGGGTCGATGGGACCGGATCCGGCGTGCTGGCTGGCGAACTGGAGTTGGCCCAGCGGGCCGAACATCCTGAACGGAATGGATTCCAGCGCCATGCCGCGGTTCACCTGGACCACGAAATGCAGGTGCGGGGCGGTGCTGAACCCGGTGTTGCCGGACAGCCCGATGCGCTGCCCCTTGCGCACGTACTGGCCCTCGCGCACCTGCACGCCTTCCGGCTTGAGATGCGCGTAGACGGCCATGCTGCCGTCGCCGTGGACGATGCGGATGAAATTGGCGCGGCCGCCGAATCGTTCGCGGTTCAGGCCGGCCTTGTCGAAGTCGGACTCCACCTGCATGACCATGCCCTCGCGCGCGGCGAGGATCGGCGTGCCCACCGGGACCGCGAAGTCGATGGCGTACAGGTTCTGCGCGTCGTTGTGGCTGAATCCGCCGCCCGGGCCCTGGTCCACCCGCACCCGCCCGTATTCGAAGGGCAGGCGGTATTCGTAATCCTGGCCGTGCGCGGCGGGATCACCCGGCAGGGAGTCCAGCGCCAGTTCGAAATCGCCGCCACGCAGGGGATCGCGCATCGAAATGCTGGCGACCAGGACGCTGCTGCGCGCCGGCACCACCGCGGTCGCCGGCAGCGCCGGCTGGGCGGCGACGTTGCTGTTGCGCTTGAAACCCAGGCGCACCTCGACCGGCCCGTGCAGCAGGTTGTCCGCCCACGCCTGGTAGCGCAGGCCGCTGCGTTCCAGCCGCAGCCGCACTTGCGCGCTGGGGGCGTTGTGGAAGCGCAGCACGTCCACGCTGGCATCCACCAGTTCGCCGGCCTCCGGCGGTTTGTCGCCGTACTGGGTATAGCCGTGCTTGTCCTTCCAGCGGTACAGCCGCGCCGCCTCGCCGGGGACGGCGCCAGCGAGCAGCGTGGCGGCGGCGAGGCAGAGCAGGGACGTGCGCAGGGCGGGGTTCACGGCAGGCAGTCGTTTCCGAGGTTCAGGGCGCGCGCGACGTCACGCAGGTCGAACGCGGCCAGTGATTGATCATTGTGCAGGGCGAACAGCGCACCGGCCGGGAAGCGCCGGGTCGATGCCGCGTACAGGGTCTCACCATCGGTGTTGCTGACCTGTTCACCGCGGAAGATACCGCGCGGTGCCAGGCTGGTGCGATCGAACACGCGGAACAGGGTGGGGGTGAGCTGGTCCACCGCGATCCAGTAGCCGCGATCGACCGCGCAGGGCCACAGCGCGATGCCCTCGGCGTCCGCGTCGAACGCGGGAAGGCTGAGTCCGCGGTACCGCCCGGACAGGGTGTAGTCGCGCAGGGTCGAACCCACTCGGCGGTCCTCGTCCGCGATCAGCAGCCGGTCGTGCAGGGGATCCCCGGCGATGGATTCGACCATGCGCAACGCGCCGGCCTCGTCGGTCGCACCGAAGCTTCCCAGCAGGCGCCACCGCACGCTTCCGTCCCCGTCTTCCTCGACGCGGAAATGCTTGATGCGCTGGTCGAGCTCGCTGAGCGGCGGCAGCTTGCCGGTGCGGAAGTCGGCCATGAAGCTGTCGGTGACGAACAGATCCAGCTGGCCGGGTCCGGTTTCGTCCAGCCAGAGCCCGTAGGGCACCTTCAGCGCGTCCTGGCCGATCTGCGCCACCGGGGTGAATCCGGGCAGGCGCATCACCTGCACCCGGTGGTTGTCGCGTTCGGCGACGAACAGCAGGTCGCCGAACACGGCGATGCCGTTGGGCCGGTTGAACTGTCCCGGTGCCTGGCCCGGGCCGCCGACCGTGCGCAGGCGTTCGCCGGTGTCGCCGTCGTACACCGCTAGGCGGTGGCTGGATTTGGCGGTGGCGATCAGCCAGACCCGTCCGTCTTCGGTCGGCCAGGCGGCCAGCGAGTCCAGTTCGTCTTCCGGGACCGGGGCGGAGACCCAGGCTTCGGGGACGATGACGTCGGCGGCGGTGGTCGGCGTCGGTGCGGGAGGGCGGGAGGTGTGGTGGCTCTGGGTGGCGCAACCGGCCAGCAGGGCCAGGGCGCCCGCAAACAGGTATTTCCGGGTCATGGCGGGATTATGCGGCATGGGTCACGGAGCCGGGAGGGGGCATCCCGGAAGATCCATCGCTCCATCCGCATAAAGCGATTGACATCGGGAAAAACCGCTGGCAAAGTGCCGGTCACCATCGAGACCGGCAGAGGGACAGGCCCGAAGAAGCCGGGGCAACCAGCGATGCGCAAGCGTCGTGGTCGGTGCCAAATCCTGCGGGGACCTTTGCGTCTGCCCGAAAGATGGTTCGTACCGTGCCTCTGCACGGCGAACGCGAGCTCCGCGAAAGCTCGATGGCCGCAAGTCCCCTCTTCACCGGACACCGCCATGAGCTTCGCCACCGCCGCCGCGTCTTCCCTGTCTTCCGTGCCCGCGTCCTGTACGGCCGATGCCGTTCTCCTTGTCCAGGACGGCATCACCGCCCGCCGTGGCGAAATCGCGCTGGAACTGGACATGCGCCACGCGGGCCGGCACCTGATCCGGCTGCGCTATGAACTGTCGGGCGCGGTGGACGCGCCGGTGGTGTTCGTCGCCGGCGGCATCTCCGCGCACCGGCACCTGGCCGCCAGCGCCACGTTCGCGGAAAAGGGCTGGTTGAACGATCTGGTCGGCACCGGCCGCGCGCTGGATCCGGCACACCGCTGCCTGCTGGCGATCGATTTCATCGGCGCCGACGGCAAGCTCGACGCGCCCATCGACACCGCCGACCAGGCCGAGGCGATCGTCAAGCTGCTGGACGCGCTGGGCATCCGCCAGCTGCATGCCTTCGTCGGCTATTCCTATGGCGCGCTGGTCGGCCTGCAACTGGCGGTGCGCCATCCGGCCCGGCTGGCAAAGCTGGTGGCGGTCAGCGGCGCGCACCGCGCCCATCCGTATGCCGCCGCCTGGCGCGCGCTGCAACGTCGCGCGGTCAGCCTGGGCCAGTTGCAGTGCGCCGACGCGGCAGGCCTTTCGCTGGCGCGCCAGTTCGCCATGCTCAGCTACCGCACGCCGGAAGAATTCGAGGAGCGCTTCGACGCCGCCGCCGAGATCGTGCATGGCCGCGTGCGTTGCGCCGCCGAGGACTACCTGGACGCCGCCGGCGCGCAGTACGTGGCGCGCACCCCGGTCACCGCCTACCTGCGCCTGTCCGAATCCATCGATCTGCACCGCATCGATCCGGCCGCCGTGCGCGTGCCTACCACGGTGGTCGCGGTCGAGGGTGACCGGCTGGTGCCGCTGTCCGATTCCGTGGCCCTGGTCGAGGGGCTGGGCACGCGGGGCAACCTGCGCGTGCTGCGCTCGCCCTATGGCCACGACGCCTTCCTGAAAGAAACCGATCGCATCGACGCGATCCTCAGCACTGCCCTGCGCGGCAACGGAGAAAACGCATGAGCCAGTTCGACGCCGCCGGCGACAACCCCTGTCGTCCCGCCACCGCCGCCGTCCGCGCCGGCATCGACCGCGATACCGCCTACGGCGCGGTGACGCCGCCCATCGTGCTGTCGTCGAACTTCAGCTTCGACGGCTTCGGCAACAAGCGTGAGTACGACTACACCCGCAGCGGCAACCCGACCCGGGATCTGCTGGGCGAGGCACTGGCCGAACTGGAAGGCGGCGTTGGCGGCGTGATCACCTCCACCGGCATGGGCGCGATCAACCTTGTCCTCAACGCGCTGCTGCAGCCGGGCGATCGCCTGGTGGTGCCGCATGACGCGTACGGCGGCAGCTGGCGCCTGTTCAACGCGCTGGCGAAGAAGGGCCACTTCGAGCTGATCACCGCCGACCTGACCGATCCGCGCTCGCTGGCCGACGCACTGGCGCAGTCGCCGCGGCTGGTGCTGATCGAGACGCCCTCCAACCCGTTGCTGCGGATCACCGACCTGCGCTTCGTCATCGATGCCGCGCACAAGGCCGGCGCATTGACCGTGGTCGACAACACCTTCCTGTCGCCGGCCTTGCAGAAGCCGATCGAGTTCGGTGCGGATCTGGTGGTGCATTCGACCACCAAGTACATCAATGGCCACAGCGACGTGGTCGGCGGCGCGGTGGTCGCGCGCGATCCGGAAGTGCACCAGCAACTGGTGTGGTGGGCCAACGCGCTGGGCCTGACTGGTTCGCCGTTCGACAGCTTCCTGACCCTGCGCGGCCTGCGCACGCTGGATGCGCGCCTGCGCGTGCACCAGGAGAACGCCGACGCCATTGCCAGCCTGCTGGACGGGCATCCGGCGGTATCGAAGGTGTACTTCCCCGGCCTGGCCTCGCATCCGGGGCATGCGCTGGCGGCGCGCCAGCAGAAGGGCTTCGGCGCGATGCTGAGCGTGGAATTGCATGGCGGCGAAGCGGCCGTGCGTGCGTTCGTGGAAGGCCTGCGATATTTCACCCTGGCCGAATCGCTGGGAGGGGTGGAGAGCCTGGTAGCGCACCCGGCTTCGATGACGCATGCGGCGATGACCGCCGAAGCGCGTGCCAAGGCGGGCATTTCCGATGGCCTGCTGCGCCTGTCGGTTGGTATCGAGGCCACCGAGGATCTGCTGGCCGATCTGTCCGCCGGCCTGGCGCGCGCGCAGCGCGCCGCCGCGGAGGCCGATCGAAAACTCGCCGACGCATGAGCGCAGTCGTCCAGCTTCCGGCGGCGCGCCGCCGGCCGTCGCCGCGCCTGGCGCTGCTGGGCACCGGCGTGGTCGGCAGCGCATTCGTGGATCGCTACGGTCGTCTGAGCGAGCGCATCGAGGGCCTGCCCGAGTTCGCCTGGCTGGCCAACTCGCGCAGCGTGCAGGCCTGCGCCGCCGCGCCTGCCGATGCGCTGGATGCCGCCCGCGCCGCGCCGGCGCGCGATGCGGAACTGCCACCGTGGGCGGAAGCCGAATCGCTGCGCGACGGCGACATCATCGTCGACGCCACCGCCAGCGACGCGGTGGCCGACTGGCATGCCGAGTGGCTGGCGCGCGGCATCCACGTGGTCACTGCCAACAAGCTGGGCAACGGCGGCGCGCTGGTGCGTGCACAGGCCATCCAGCGCGCGCGCCGGGATTCGGGCGCGCACTACGGCGACAGCGCCACGGTCGGCGCGGGCCTGCCGCTGCTGCGCAGCCTGCGCGCGCTGGTCGCCGGCGGCGATCGCATCCATCGGGTGGAAGGCGTGCTGTCCGGTTCGCTGGCGTGGCTGTTCAATCATTACGACGGCATGCGGCCGTTCTCCGGCTTCGTGCGCCAGGCGCGCGAGGCCGGCTACACCGAACCGGATCCGCGCATCGATCTGTCCGGCGAGGACGTGCGCCGCAAGCTGCTGATCCTGGCGCGGGCGGCCGGTCTGCCGTTGCAGTCGGAAGACGTGAAGGTCGAGTCGCTGGTGCCGGCGGCATTGGCAACGCTGACGATCGCCGAGCTGGACGAGGCGCTTGGCCAGTTCGACGCGCCGCTGGGCGCGCATTTCCGCGAGGCCTACCGCAACGGCGAAAAGCTGCGTTTCCTGGGGCGTTTCGACGCCGAAGGCGCCAGCGTCGGACTGCGCACGCTGGCCGCGGATCATCCGCTGTGCGGCGGTGGCGGCACCGACAATCGGGTCGCGATCTTCAGCGATCGCTATCCGGACCAGCCGCTGGTGGTGCAGGGCCCCGGCGCGGGCGCGGAAGTGACCGCGGCCGCGTTGCTGGATGACGTATTGGCGATCACCGCCAACCCGTAGAGCCGAGCTTGCCCGGCTGGCGGGGAGGTTGCGGAGAAAGGGCAGCGGAGCAAGCTCCGCTCTACGGGCCGCCGGGTTCCGTCAGCACTCGATGACGTTGACGGCCAGGCCGCCGCGGCTGGTTTCCTTGTACTTGTCCTGCATGTCGCGGCCGGTGTCGCGCATGGTCTTGATGACCTTGTCCAGTGACACCTTGTGCTTGCCGTCGCCGCGCATCGCCATGCGGCTGGCATTGATTGCCTTCACCGCACCCATCGCGTTGCGCTCGATGCAGGGAATCTGCACCAGTCCGCCGATCGGATCGCAGGTCAGGCCCAGGTTGTGTTCCATGCCGATTTCGGCGGCGTTCTCGATCTGGCTGGGCGAACCGCCGAGCGCGGCGACCAGGCCGCCGGCGGCCATCGAGCAGGCCACGCCGACCTCGCCCTGGCAGCCGACCTCGGCGCCGGAGATGCTGGCGTTTTCCTTGTAGAGGATGCCGATGGCGGCGGCGGTGAGCAGGAAGTCGAAGATCCGCTGTTCGCTGGAGCCGGGGCAGAACCGGTCGAAGTAGTGCATGACCGACGGGATGATGCCGGCCGCGCCGTTGGTGGGCGCGGTGACCACGCGTCCGCCGGCGGCGTTTTCCTCGTTGACCGCCAGCGCGTACAGGTTGACCCAGTCCAGCGTGGTCAACGGGTCGCGCATGTTGGCTTCCGGCTTGCTGGCCAGTTCGCGGTGCAGGGTGGGGGCGCGTCGCGAGACGTGCAGGCCGCCGGGCAGGGTGCCTTCCTCGCGGATGCCGCGGGTCACGCAGGCCTGCATCGCGCTCCAGATCGCCCGCAGTCCTTCGCGGATCTCGTCCTCGCCGCGCCAGCACTTCTCGTTCTCGAACATCAGCTGGGCGATGCTCAGTCCGCTGCGCTGGCACTGCGCCAGCAGCTCGTCGCCGCTCTTGAACGGATACGGCAGCGGGGTCTCGTCGGCGACGATGCGATCCACCGCCGCGTCGTCCTGGTTGACCACGAAGCCGCCGCCGACCGAGTAGTAATCGCGGGTCGCGATGACCTCGTCGCTGGCGTCGTAGGCGGTGAAGCGCATGCCGTTGGTGTGGTAGGGCAGCTTCTGCCGCTTGTTCATCAGCAGGTCGCGCTTCTCGTCGAAGGCGATCGCGTGGGTGCCGCCCAGTTGCAGGGTCTTGCTGCCGCGGATGCGTTCCAGTGCCGGCGGGATGATGTCCGGGTCGATTTCGTTCGGATAGTGGCCTTCCAGGCCCATCAGCACGGCCTTGTCGGTACCGTGGCCGCGCCCGGTCAGGGCCAGCGAGCCGAACACTTCGGCGCGGATCCGCGCGACGTCGCGCAG
Source organism: Pseudoxanthomonas beigongshangi (assembly GCF_016820515.1). GTDB lineage: Bacteria > Pseudomonadota > Gammaproteobacteria > Xanthomonadales > Xanthomonadaceae > Pseudoxanthomonas_A > Pseudoxanthomonas_A beigongshangi. The sequence goes on from NZ_JADHDV010000007.1 coordinate 152,386, forward strand.
GCGGCCGGGTTCCTCCAGCCAGCGCGCGACGAACCGCGCCGCCGCCCGCATGGGGCCGACGGTGTGGGAGGAACTCGGCCCGATGCCGATCTTGAAGAGGTCGAAGGTGCTGACTGCCATGGCGCGTATTCTATGCCGTCGCCGGTGAAAGCCGCTCCCGCGACGCAACAGATCGGATCCGGAGATCGCACCCTTGTCCCCAGCCCTGACCCTCTACCAGCGCGACGACTGCCATCTGTGCGACCTGGCCCTGGCCGTACTGGCCGAGGCGCGGGTGCCGGAATTCGAGAGCGCGTTCATTGACGGCGACGACGATCTGGAGGCGCGCTACGGCGTACGGGTACCCGTCCTGCGCCGCGCGGACGGGACCGAACTGGACTGGCCGTTCGATGCGGCGGGGCTGGCGCGCTTCCTCGCCGGTTGAGGGAGTTGGCGGCGATGCTGTCGTACGGGCGCGGACGATCGCGAAGGATGGGGGAGTAGTACCTCGTCTTCGAGGGTGAACAGCTGCGCATAGTTCAGGTGCAGGCGCGGGACCTCACGTCGAATCCGGCCAGGTCGTCCGCTGCACGTATCCACGATATGGCCGCTGTTCTGGCCGGTTCCGGCGTGGCGGCACTGGTGGTCATCCGACGGGGACCGTGCCTCGCCGTCGCGCAGGTCGATTGCGCCCACGGGTCCTCCCCGCAACAGGAAGCCCGCGCCATGGCGCGGGTTTCCTGTTGCCTGACGAGTCGGGTCAGGGTGCCGTCGGATCGTGGCGGGATGCGGAGCCGGGCATCGAAGCAGGTGAAGCGTGGCGCGCGGTCTGCTGCGAGGACGGACCGGACAACTGGTGTTCGAGAAAGCCGACCACCCGCTTCTCGTACTCATCGGGGGCGTGCGCGAGGAAATCCACGTGCGCGGCATTCGGCAGCAACCAGAATGCCTTGGCATTCTTGGCGCGTTCGAACAGGGCGCGCGACTCGGCGGGCAGGGTATGCCGGTCGCGGCCACCGGCCACGACCAGTACGGGCGCATCCAGTTTCCCGATCCGGTCCAGGGGCGACAGTTCATCGACGGTCACGCCGATCCGCCATTGCGTCTGCAGGGTCAGCAGCGGCGCCAGCAATTCCGCCATGCCATCGCCGAGGCGCATGGCGATACGGTTGCGGACGGCCTGGCGCGCGTTCGAATAGACCGCTTCCAGCACCACCGCATCGAATCCGGCGGGTTGCGGCGCCAGCAATATCGAGGCGCCGCCGAGGGATACGCCGATGGCGGCCAGGCGACTGCCGGGAACACGTTGCCTCATCCAGTCCCGCGCGGCGACAACACCGCGAGACGCGCGCGCGCCCAGCGTGATCGCATCGCCCTGGCTCTCGCCATGTGCCTGCAAATCGACCAGCAGGACCGGATAGCCATGACGATGCAGCAGGCGGGCGCGTCCCAGCATCGCGCGCCGATCCGCGCGGATGCCATGCAGCAGGAGTACGGCGGGCCGCGCCGTGGTTCCGGTCACCCACCATCCACGCAGCGGCGGCGCGTCGGGGACCGGAATGGTTACCGCTTCAATGGGCAGATCAGCGGGCGCGTCACCCATGGCGGCCAGGCGCGGGGCCAACAGCTCGCCACCCACGAACCAGGCCGCCAGGACGGTCGCGAAGCAGAGCAACGCGACCGCCAGCGAGGCGCGCAGGATGACGCGCCGCATGGGAGCATGCTTACTTCGCCGGCTTCAGCACCACCTTGGTGCTGATGGCGACATCGTTCGGGATGGTCTTGGTGTCGGCCCACTCGCCGCCGCCGACGCCGAAGTCCAGGCGCTTGACCGTGGCCTTGCCGGCCAGCACCGGCTGCGCGCCCGGGGTCCAGGTGAAGGTCAGGGTGACCGGCTTGCTGACGCCACGCAGGCTCAGGCTGCCGTCGGCGGCGTACTGGTTGCCGCCCAGCGCGCGGAATTTGGTCGCGGTGTAGCGGGCCTGGGCGAACTTGGCGACGTTGAAGAAGTCGCCGGTCTGCAGCGTGCTGTCGCGATCGTCGTTGCCGGTATTAGTGCCGGCGAGCTGGATGGTCACGTCCAGCTTCGAGGTGGCCAGGTTGGCCGGATCGAAACTCAGCGTCGTGTTGAAGCCGCCAAATTTGCCGGTGAAGGTTTCGCCCTGGTAATTGCTGGCGAACACCAGCGTGGAGCCCGGCGCCTGCACGTAGTCGGCGGCGAACGCGGGCAGGGCGGCGGCCAGCAGCAGGCCGGCGGCGATGAAGCGGGTGCGGGGGAGACGGATCATGGTGCGGTGTCCTCGGGGGGGGGCGCGGTGGGGGAGGCGATGGCCGGGCGACGGCGACCCGGCAGCATCCGCCGCAGGGTGTCGTCGTTCTGGAACAGGTGGTGGTAGAACGCGGCGCCCGCATGCAGCAGCACCACGACCACCAGCACCCAGAACATCGATTCGTGCAGGGTTTCGGCCAACTCGTGCAGCTCCGGATTGCGGGCGGTGATGGCCGGCAGGTTGACCAGCTTGAACCATTGCAGCGGATAGCCCGCCGAGGAGTTCAGCACCCAGCCCGACAACGGCATGGCGAACATCAGCCCGTACAGCGCCACGTGGGTGAGCGAGGCGATGCGCTGCTGCCAGCCGGGCGTGCCGGGGATCGCCAGCGGCGCGCCGGCGTACACGCGCCAGACAAGGCGCAGCGTCACCAGCGCCAGGATGGTCAGGCCGATCGACTTGTGCAGCGCATAGATGTTGATCTTGCGCGGTCCGTTGGGCAGCTCGCCCATGGTCAGGCCGATGTAGGCGATGACCAGCAGCAGGACGACGATCAGCCAGTGCAGCGTCTGGCTGACGACGCCCCAGCGTTCAGGGGTGTTCTTCAGGGTCATTGAGGGTGGGCTCCCGAGGGGTGGCTGGGATGGTGGCCGCGTCGGCGGCCGCTTCTTCGCTATCGTCGACCTTGCCCGTCCGTGTGGCTTCGGCCTCGATGCGGAGTTCGACGGAATCGCCAATCACCGACTTCCATGCGGTGATGCCGAAATCCGAGCGTTGCAGCGTGGTGGTGGCGGAAAAACCGGCCGTGCGGCGGAACGGCGGCAGCGGATGGCGCTTGAGCGCATTGAGTCTGACGTCCAGGCACAGCTCGCGATCGGCGCCATGCAGGGACAGGGTGCCGCAGACCGAGGCGTGGTCCGCTCCGGCCGGTTCAATCCGGTTGGAAACGAAACGCGCTTCGGGGAAGCGCTCGGCATCCAGCAGGTTGCCGGCCAGCACCGCCCGGTTCCACTTCTCGTCGCCGAAATCCGTGCGTGCCAGCGGTACCGTGACATCGAGCCGCGCGGTGCTCCAGTCCTCGGGATCGAACACCAGCGTGCCCGTGCTGCCGGAGATCGTGCCGATGGCCTTGGAGAAGCCGGCATGCTCCACCGCGAGCATGATCCGCGTGTGGACCGGATCCAGCGCGTACGCCACCGGACCCGCCGCCCAGGCAGGGCATGCGCAGGCGAGCAGCGCGAGCAGGGCGCTGGTCCGGGCACGGCGATATGGGCGCGTTGGAGTCATGAACGGGGATTCTAGGCGGGCCCGGCTGAAGATACCCCGCTTGCGCCTGCAACGGTCCGTTGCGACGATTCGGGCCGGGGAACCACGGCAGAACAGGACACGACGGCATGGGATGGCGGATCTGGATGTTGGCGGCATGGCTGGCCTGCGCGACAGTGCAGGCGGGCGTGCCGGAGATTCCGCGTTTCCGGATGATGACGGTGGCCGACGGATTGCCGTCCACCACCATCCCCGCCATGGCCCGCGACCGCGCCGGCTACCTGTGGCTGGCCACCTGGGATGGCGTGGCCCGCTATGACGGCGTGAACTTCAAGGTGTGGCGGCATGATCCGGATGATCCGGCCTCGCTGCCCGGCAACGTCGTCCAGGCGCTGCACGTGGATGGCCTCGACCGGGTCTGGGTCGCCACCGAGAACGGCGGCCTCAGCATGATGGGACCCGAGCGCCGCGGATTCCGCCATTTCCGCAGGGCCCAGTATCCGCAGATGGGCAGCGACGATGCATTCGCCATCGCCAGCCACGGTGGCGAGGTCTGGTTCGGCACCTTCGGCGGCGGCCTGCATCGGATCGGCACCGACGGTCGCGTACAGCGCTTCAACGCGGTGGAAGGCGATCCGGCCAGCCTGCCGTCCGACAACGTGCTGTCGCTGGCCTTCGATCCGACCGGCCAGTTGTGGATCGGCACCATGAGCGGCCTGGTCCGGTACGACGGCAAGCGCATGCTGCGCGAAGCCCTGCCCGGCGGGGAGTCGCTGATCATCTATTCGGTCACCGTCGACGGCGATTCGATCTGGGCGGGCACATCGTCCGGCATGTATCGCTGGCGTCGCCAGGGCGGTTGGAGCACGCCGCCATGGTCGCCGATGTTCGAACGACCCAACGCGGTGATGGCGATGGCCGCCGATGGGCACGGCGAATACTGGCTGGCAAGCCAGGGCGGGCTCTGGCATACCGACGGCGATCGCGCGCCCGCGCCGATCGCGCAGGACAGCCAGGGCGTGGGCGTCGGCCGCGTGTTGCAGACGTTGCTGATGCAACCCGATGGCGGTCTCTGGGTGCCGGTGCCGACGCGCGGCGTCGCCTACCTGCGCTCGGACTGGCGGCGGATCGCGTCGTTCACGCCCACGCAGGGCCTGGGAGGCGGGCTGTATCGCGGCCTGGCCACCTCGGCCACCGGTACCGGCGTGTGGCTGGTCAGCAGCATCGGCGGGGTCGAGCGACTGGACACGGCCAGCGGCGAGGTGGAGCCGTTGGGCGTGCACGCGCAGCGGTTGAAGGAACTGCGCTTCACCTCGGTGCTGGAGGATCGCGAGGGACGCCTCTGGCTCGGCCATCGCAACGGCATCATCCGCATCGATCCGCGCAGCGGCGAGAAGCGCGAATGGTCGAATGCCGAAGGCCCGGATCAGGTGCCCGACGGCACGTCGGTGGACTGGCTGGTGCAGACCGGCGACGGCACGCTGTGGCTGGCGACCCAGATGGGGTCGCTGCAGCACCGGGATGGCGCGACCGGGCAGGTCATCGACAGTCTGGCCCGCTCGGAACAGGACAGCGAGCCGAGCGAGATCGAAACGATGCTCGCCGGCCCCGACGGCCAGTTGTGGACGGCGAGCAATCGCGGCATCGAGCGCTGGGATCCCGGCCAGCACCGGTTCGTCACCGTCATCGGCGCGGGCGTGGAGCGGGTGCTGTCCTTCGCCTTCGTCGCGCCCGACGAATTGTGGCTGCATCGGCTCTCCGGCCTGGAGCACTGGCGGCAGCGGGAAGGCCGATGGGTACAGGTGCGGCAGATCGCGCCCCGACAGGGATTGCCGGCGCTGGAATCGACCGGCATGACCATCGATCCGGAAAAGCGGGTGTGGCTGGCGACCCGCCGCGGCCTGTTCCGGATCGAGGCACCCGATGATCAGGCGCCGGTGCGGGTGCGCAATTTCGGCGTGCGCGATGGCCTGATGAGCCAGGAATTCAACGACCGCGGCCTGCTGATGGCGGGCGGCGGCCTGTTGGCCGGCAGCACCGCCGATGGTTCGGTGATGCTGCTGGACACGGCGTTGCCGGATCCGCCGCCGCTCACCCCGCACCTGCTGCTGGCCGGATTGCAGGTGAACCAGCGCGACCGCACCGTGCAGTTGCCGATGAATGGCGGCTTCGAACTGCTGCCCGATGACCATGACCTGCAGGTCAGCCTGCGCCTGCTCAGCTACGAGGATCCGCTGGCGCATCGTTACCGTTCCTGGCTGGAAGGCTTCGATCAGGGCTGGGTCGAACAGGGCGCCAGCGGCGAGCGTTCGTTTTCGAACCTGCGTCCCGGCCACTATCGCCTGCGCCTGCAGGCGTTCGACGCGGCGGGCAACGCTTCGGGGGAAAAGCAGCTTTCGTTCGAAGTGCTGCCGCCCTGGTACCGCAGCGTCTGGGGCATCAGCCTGTTGACCGCGGCCGGCGCCTTGCTGCTGGCGCTGCTGGCCGCCGCCTACCGGCGCCGGGTGCGTCGTCGCACCGAATGGCAGCTCAACGAACACAAGCGCGAAGTGGCCGAACAGGCTTCACTGGCCAAGACCCGCTTCCTCGCCACCCTCGGCCATGAAGTGCGCACGCCGATGACCGGCGTCCTGGGCATGAGCGAACTGCTGCTGGCGACGCCACTGACCGACACCCAGCGCCATTACACCAACGCCATCCAGCGCGCCGGTTCGCACCTGCTGCGGCTGGTCAACGACGCACTGGACCTGGCCCGCATCGAGGCCGGCAAGCTGGACATGGATGCGCAGGAAGTCGATCTGCGCGCGTTGATCCGCGAGGTCATCGACATGACCGCGCCGATGGCCGAGAAGCGCGGGCTGTCGTTCTCCGACGAATGCGACGAGGACGTGCCTTCGCACGTGATCGTCGATCCGATGCGGATGCGGCAGATCCTGCTCAACCTGCTAGGCAACGCCATCAAGTTCACCGAGCGCGGCGGGGTGGGCCTGCGCGTGCTCCCGTTGCACCCGCAGGGCGTGCGCTTCGAAGTCAGCGACACCGGGCCGGGCATCAACGCCGAACAACAGGCGCGCCTGTTCCAGCGTTTCGAACAGGGCGATGGCGCGCGCACCACCTCGCGCTACGGCGGCAGCGGACTGGGCCTGGCGATCTGCCAGGAACTGGCGGTCGCGATGGGCGGCAGCATCCGGGTCGAAAGCCGACCGGGCCTGGGCACCCGCTTCATCGTGGAACTGCCGCTTCCGCACGTCGTGCCGGCGGCGGCCGGCACGCCGCGGGCGGCGGTGTCGGCGCAGGCGCGGCGGATCCTGCTGGTGGAAGACGACATCACCGTGGCCGAAGTGATCGCCGGACTGCTGCGCGCGCGCGGACATCATGTCGTGCATGCCGCGCACGGACTGGCGGCGCTGGGCGAAACCGCCGGGCAATCGTTCGACGTCGCCCTGCTGGATCTCGATCTGCCGGGACTGGACGGGCTGGCATTGGCGCGGCAACTGCGCCTGGGCGGCTTCAACGCGCCGCTGATCGCCATCACCGCCCGCGCCGACGCCGAGGCCGAACCACAGGCGCGCGCGGCCGGCTTCGACGACTTCCTGCGAAAACCGGTCACCGGCGACATGCTGGCCGATGGGATCCTGCGTGTCTGTGACGGGCGGGCGGACGGCACATGAACGGCCGGTCGGGCCGGCAGTAGCGGAGGTGAATGATGCGCAAGCGAGACAGCGGAAGGAGCGGCGACATGGGGCGGCAAGGAGTCGCGTCCTTCTCCCGTGATGTCGACCACGGTGATCGCGCGCGCGCCGGAGCCGCTTCGCCATGAGCGGCGGATTCCGTGCCCGGAACGGCCGTCGCCTGTCGTGGTGGTTGTTGCTGTTCGCCACGCCCACGGTGATGGCAGGCGAACCGGACACGCCGCGGAAGGATGAAGCTGCACCGTTCCTGGGCGGCTTCCTGACCGAAACGCGAATCCTGTATCCGCTGAAGCTCGAAGCCTGGGAGGCACTCGGGGAACATCGTTTCGAACTTGCCGAACTCGGCGCTTCGGTCCGCTACCAGGATCCGTCCCGGGAAGATCGCTGGCTGGACGCCTACTTCTATCCCGCCGGCGTGCTGCCGCCGGATCGCCTGCGCAAGGACGTCCAGCAGACGGTGGACGAAATCAGCAGCCTGGCCGGGCGCGCGAACAGTTACGAGCGGGTCGGGATGGGAACCCTGCGACCGTTCGTCATCACGCTGGGCAAGGGCAAGGAGAAGCGGGACCTGGAAGCCTATTCGGTGTCGATGCAGCTCCGGCGCAAGGGAAAGGGCTACCACTCGGCGATGGTGATGCTGGTGCACGACATGTACTACATCAAGACCCGCATGACGGTGGAGGAGGATCAGCTCGAGCAGGAGCAGATCCGGACCCTGCTGGAACAGAGCACCACTGGACTTGTTCGTGCCCTGCGCGTGTCCAACACCGGCAAGTGCTGGAATCCCGCGCCCATCGTGGCGGCGACGGCGCCACTGGAACTCGGGCGGCCGGGCATGGTGGCCAGTGCCGACAAGGACGGCGTGATCTGGGGCGTGGCGTATGCGGATCGGATCGAGGTGCTGGATCCGCAGACTCCCCAGGCCCGCGTCCTACAGGTGGTGGCGGGGAACGCAATCGGTCGCATCGGACCCGGTTGCAAACCGCCGGAAGACATGAATCCGGCAGTACCGGAAGACATGCGCGAACTACGCTTCGAGTACAGCGCGCCGAAAGACGACACCGACGGCACCGCGCCGCGCCTGCGGGGACAGCGTACGGGCGCGGGGTGACAGTGGGGGGGAGGTATGTGCGTGCGTTTGCTGTCAGCCGTTGTGTTCCTGCAAAACATCAGTCCGACAAGACCACCCGATCAACCCCCTTTGAAAAAGGGGGCGGGCACCCGCGAAGCGGGTGACGGGGGATTTGCTTTTTGCGCCCAAAGCAAAATCCCCCTCAATCCCCCTTTTTCAAAGGGGGAGGCAAAAGCCTAGCCTTCCCCAATCCCCGCCTAATCAGCCCACCCTTCCGCGTAGATCGTCCGCGATGCATCGTCCGGATCCGCATGAATCCAGATGCCGCTGATTTCGTCCACGCGCAGGTACAGCGCGCCTTCGCTTTCTTCCATCGTGCATTCGGGCGCGCCTTCGCGTTCCTGGCGCGTATGGCGCTTCACGCAATCTGCTTCCAGCTGCGCGCGCAGATCGGCGGCGACCTGCGCGTAGGGTTCGGCCAGTACGTACTGGTGATCGCCCCAGAGTTCGGAATCCATCCGCCGGATCTCGCTCACCGTGTGGCCGGCCAGCCAGACCCGGCCGGGCTTGAGGAACGCGGTCGCGGTCAGCGCCATCAGCGCGGTCTCGCCCTCGGGCGCTTCCATCGGCTGGCAATCCAGGTGAATGCGATCCACCGCCTCGCGCCAGGGATAGGGCAGTTCGTCCACGCGGCGCGCGCGCACGGCCTCGCAGCCGGGCGTGCGCGGCAGGCCGTTGTCGTCCAGCGGCGGCGGCAGGCCGGTGTCCTGCACCAGCATCGGGAAGTCGTCGCCACGCACTTCGATCGTCACCGGTGCGCGTTCGTCGGCCAGCGCCGCGGAGGCGGCCAGGCCGGTGGTCATCAGGACGAGGGCGAGGGAAAGCGCGTGGGGGCGGCCGTCCATTGCGGGCTCCGGAAAAGTCGCGCCTACCGGGCGCTGAACTCGTGCACGGCATCCACCAGCACGGCAACGTGCTCGGGATTCATGTCGGGCGACATGCCGTGGCCGAGGTTGAAGACGTGGCCGTCGCGGCTGCCGTCCGCACCCGCGGCGTAGCTGTCCAGGGTCGCCTTCACCTGCGCGCGGATCGCGTCCGGCGAACCGTACAGCACGGCCGGGTCCAGGTTGCCCTGCAGCGCCACCTTGCCGGCGGTGCGGCGGCGCGCGTCGGCCAGTTCGATCAGCCAGTCCACGCCCACGCCTTCGGCGCCGCTGTCGGCCAGCGCTTCCAGGTGCGCGGCGTTGCCCTTGCCGAACAGGATCAGCGGCGTGCGATCCGCGCCCTCGCCACGTTCCAGTTCACGCGCGATGCGGGTCAGGTAAGGCAGCGAGAACTCACGGTACATCGCCGGCGACAGCACGCCTCCCCAGGTGTCGAACACCTGCAGCGCCTGCGCGCCGGCCGCGCGCTGCGCCGACAGGTAGGCGATCACCGCGTCGGTGTTCACCGACAGCAGCCTGTGCAGGGTGGCCGGATCGTTCAGCGCCATTGCCTTGATGCGCGCGTAATCCTTGCTGCCGCCGCCTTCGACCATGTAGCAGGCCAGCGTCCACGGGCTGCCGGAGAAACCGATCAGCGGCACCTGTCCGTCCAGTTCGCGGCGGATCAGGCGCACCGCGTCCATCACGTAGCGCAGTTCGGTCTCCATGTCGGGCACGGCCAGCTTTTCCGCATCGGCGGCGGTGCGCACGGTGCGTTCGAACTTCGGGCCTTCGCCTTCGACGAAGTACAGGCCCAGGCCCATCGCGTCGGGCACGGTCAGGATGTCGGAAAACAGGATCGCCGCGTCCAGCTTGAAACGGCGCAGCGGTTGCAGGGTGACCTCGCAGGCGATCTCCGGATTTTTCGCCATGCCCAGGAAGCTGCCGGCGGCGGCGCGGGTGGCGCGGTACTCCGGCAGGTAGCGGCCGGCCTGGCGCATCAGCCAGACGGGCGTGCAGTCGACGGGTTCGCGCTTGAGCGCGCGCAGCAGGCGATCATTCTTCAGGGAGCTGGACATCATGTTCCTTGTGGGGGAATCCGGCAGTGGTTTCGCCGGGTGGAAAAAGAGGCGTGGCGCGGGCGACGCATGCGGACCTTCAGGCGGCGCGGACGGCGGCCGCCGCGGAGAGGCTCACGGCTGTGGCGCTCCCTGCGTGAAGGTGATCTGGTAGCCACGCTTGAGGTGGGTGTCGCGCGCTTTCTCGAAGGCCGCGTCGGCCTCGGATTGCAGCAGGTACTGCTCGCGCTTGAGTTGCGCGCGCCCGCCGATCTGTCCGCTTTCGCGCAGCAGCTCCCAGCCGCCGAACAGGTCCGGTTGCAGGGTCAGCTGGACGTAGCGGGGAGCTTCGCCCGTCTCGGGGCGTTGCTGGAGGAAGACGCGCATGGGGCGGATTGTAGCGAAGCGGCGGCCGTTCAGCCGCCGCGGAAGCTGCGCCGGTAGGCCGAGGGCGAGGTGCCCAGGGCGGCGGCGAACCGCTGGCGCAGGGAGACGGCGCTGCCGAAACCGGCCTCGGCGGCGATGTGGTCCAGCGGCCGGTCGGTGGTTTCCAGCAGCCGCTGCGCCCGCGCCAGCCGCTGGTGGGCCAGCCAGTCGCCGACGCTGGTGCCGATGGCCCGGCGGAACCGGCGGGTGAAGGTGCGCCGGCTCATCAGCGCCCGGTCGGCCAGTTCGTCCACCCCCAGCCGCTGGTCCAGGTGCGCCAGCGCCCAGGCCAGTACCGCGCGCAGGCGGTCGTCGCCCGGATCGGCCGGCAGCGGCTGCTCGATGTACTGGGTCTGGCCGCCCTGGCGATGCGGCGCCACCACCAGCCGGCGGGCGATCCGGTTGGCGACCTCGGCGCCGTGATGGCGACGGACCAGATGCAGGCAGCAATCGATGCCGGCGGCGGTGCCGGCCGAGGTCAGCAGTTCGCCATCGTCCAGGTACAGCACGTCCGGCTCCAGCCGCACCTTCGGGTAGCGGCGGGCGAAGGTGTCCAGCGCGGCCCAGTGGGTGGTGGCCGGACGCCCGTCCAGCAGCCCGGCGTCGGCCAGCACGAAGGTGCCCAGGCACAGGCCCACCAGCCGGGCGCCGTCCGCATGGGCCCGGCGCAGGGCCTGGCACAGCGCCTCCGGCGCCGGTTCGTCCTGGTCCCGCCAGGACGGGACGACCACGGTATCGGCGCCTTCCAGCCCTTCCAGCCCGTACTCCGGTTGCAGGGCGAAGCCGGCGTCGGTGCGCAGCGGACCCGGCTCCACCGCGCAGACCCGCAGGTCGAAGTCGGGCAGGCCCGGCGCCGGCCGCGACTCGAACACCAGGCAGGGCACCGACAGGTGGAAGGGGCTGATGCGGTCAAAGGCGACCACGGCGATGCAGTGCAGGGACATGGCCCGATTCTATCGAAAGATGCGCTTCGGGCCACTCGTGGCGTTCCGGCCCGCTGCCCAGAATGCCGCCACACCCCACCGGAACCGACCGCCATGACCTCCCCCCGTCGCGCCCTCATCGTCATCGACGTCCAGAACGAGTACTTCACCGGCGGCCTGCCCATCGAGCACCCGCCGGTCGGCGAATCCCTGCCCAACCTGCTGCGGGCGATGGACGCCGCCCACGCGGCCGGCATCCCGGTCATCGTGGTCCAGCACACCGCCCCGGCCGGCGCGCCGGTGTTCGCGCCCGGCACCGCGACCTGGGAACTGCATCCGGACGTGGCCGGCCGGCCGCGCGATCACTACATCGAGAAATCACTCGCCAGCGCGTTCACCGGCACCGATCTGGCCGACTGGCTGGCCACGCGCGGCATCGATACGCTCGCCGTGGTCGGCTATATGACCCACAACTGCGACGCCTCGACAATCTACGAAGGCGCGCATCGCGGCCTGCGGATGGAATTCCTGCACGACGCCACCGGCGCGCTGCCCTACGCCAACGCGGCCGGTTCGGCCAGCGCCGAGGAAATCCACCGCGTCTTCAGCGTGGTCTTCCACAGCAACTTCGCCGCCGTGGCTTCCACCGCCGAATGGATCGCCGCGCTCGACGCGCAGGCACCGCTGCCGATCGACAACGTGCCGCAATCCAACCTGCGCGCCCGCGAAGCCGTGGCCTGATCCCCAACCTGTGGGAGCGACGTCAGTCGCGATGGGGCTTTCCCGCGATCTTCATCGCGACTGACGTCGCTCCCACAAGGAAGCGATCGGATCTCGATATTACTTGCCTCCACGGAGCTCCCATGAACCTCATCCGCAGCCGCGACTACACCGCCGATCGTGCCTGGGACGCGCTCGACATCGCCCATCTGGACGGCACCAGCGTTCGCCTGCACTGGACCGACCAGCCATACCGCTGGCACGTCAACGACGGCCAGGAGGTGTTCGCGGTGATGGACGGCCGCGTGCGCATGCATTGGCGCGAGCACGGTGTCGAACACTCGGCGGTACTGGAATCCGGCGACATGTTCCATGCGCAAACCGGCACCGAGCACCGGGCCGAACCGCTCGGCGTGGCGCGAATCCTGGTGATTGAACGCGAAGGCAGCGTGTAGCCGTCGGATGCGCAGGTACCGGCAGCGCCCAGCTTTTGCCCCTTCCCCCGCCTGCGGGGGAAGGTCGGGATGGGGGCCGCTTCCAGCGGCGTGGGAACACCGGGACGTTCGCCCCCACCCCAGCCCTCCCCCGCAGGCGGGGGAGGGAGCCAAGTCGGTGGGTCGTTCGTGTTCCATGCGGACACCGGTACCGGGCATCGGGCCGAACCGCTCGGCGTGGCGCGAATCCTGGTGATTGAACGCGAAGGCAGCGTGTAGCCGTCGAACGCGCAGCTACCGGCAGCGCCTAGCTTTTGCCCCTTCCCCCGCGCGCGGGGGAAGGTCGGGATGGGGGCCGCTTCCAGCAGCGCGGGAACACCGGAACGTTCGCCCCCATCCCAGCCCTCCCCCGCAGGCGGGGAAGGGTGTGGAATTCGTGTACGTGCGCGCTACGCAACCTGTAGGAGCGACTTCAGTCGCGATGGGGCTTTCCCGTGATCTTCATCGCGACTGACGTCGCTCCCACAAGGGAGGAGGAATTCAACCTCCCCCGAGCACCCTCAACATTTGCGCCTCATCCACATCCGGCAGCACCNCCAAGTCGGTGGGTCGTTCGTGTTCCATGCGGACACCGGTACCGGGCATCGGGCCGAACCGCTCGGCGTGGCGCGAATCCTGGTGATTGAACGCGAAGGCAGCGTGTAGCCGTCGAACGCGCAGCTACCGGCAGCGCCTAGCTTTTGCCCCTTCCCCCGCGCGCGGGGGAAGGTCGGGATGGGGGCCGCTTCCAGCAGCGCGGGAACACCGGAACGTTCGCCCCCATCCCAGCCCTCCCCCGCAGGCGGGGAAGGGTGTGGAATTCGTGTACGTGCGCGCTACGCAACCTGTAGGAGCGACTTCAGTCGCGATGGGGCTTTCCCGTGATCTTCATCGCGACTGACGTCGCTCCCACAAGGGAGGAGGAATTCAACCTCCCCCGAGCACCCTCAACATTTGCGCCTCATCCACATCCGGCAGCACCTCGGCGCGACCGACGGGCACCCGCAGCGCCAGGCTTTTGCCCCTTCCCCCGCCTGCGGGGGAAGGTCGGGATGGGGGCCGCTTCCAGCAGCGCGGGAACACCGGGACGTTCGCCCCCACCCCAGCCCTCCCCCGCACGCGGGGGAGGGGGCCGAATCCGTGTACACGCCGAACGCTACTTGTAGGAGCGACGTCAGTCGCGATGGGGCTTTCCCGCGATCTCCATCGCGACTGACGTCGCCCCCCACAAGGATGGGGAAGTTCAGCCTCCCCCGAGGACCCGCAACACCTGCGCCTCGTCCACGTCCGGCACCACCTCGGCGCGGCCGATGCCACGCCACAGCACCAGCCGCAGGCGGCCGGCCTGGTTCTTCTTGTCCAACCGCATCCGCGCCAGCAAAGCTTCCGGCGCCAGTCCGGTCGGAATGGCGATCGGCAGGCCGTACGCATGCAGCAACGCAATCAACCGTTCTGTATCGGCATCGCCTGAAAGGCCCAGCATCGCCGACAGCCGCGCCGCCAGCACCATGCCCACCGCCACCGCTTCGCCGTGGTTGAGGTTGTCGTTGTCCGGGCTGCCGTAGCCCTGTTCGGTCTCGATGGCGTGGCCGAAGGTGTGGCCCAGGTTGAGCAGCGCGCGCTCGCCGCGCTCCAGCGGATCCCGTTCGACGATTTCCGCCTTGTGCTCGCAACTGCGCGCGATCGCCTGTGCCAGAACGGTCGGATCGCTTTCCAGCAGCGCGTCGCGTTCGGCCTCCAGCCACTGGAAGAACAGCGGGTCGCGGATCGCGCCGTACTTGATCACCTCGGCCAGGCCGGCGCGCAGTTCGCGCGGCGGCAGCGTGCGCAGCGCGTCGGTGTCGGCGAACACCGCGCGCGGCGGATGGAACGCGCCGACCAGGTTCTTGCCCTGCGGAATGTCCACCGCGGTCTTGCCGCCCACCGAGGAATCCACCATCGACAGCAGAGTGGTCGGCAACTGCACGCAGTCCACGCCGCGCATCCAGCAGGCGGCTGCGAATCCGGCCAGATCGCCGACCACGCCGCCGCCCAGCGCGAACACGCAGGCGTCGCGGGTCGCGCCCAGAGTGGCCAGCGCGTCGATGGCGTGGCCGAAATGCGCCAGCGTCTTGGAGGCTTCGCCGGCCGGCAGGATGAAAGTGCCGATGCCCAGTTCCGGGCGCGCGGCGTGCAGCGCTTCGCGTACTGCCGCCGCATACAGCGGCGCCACCGTCGAATCGCTGACCAGCAGCACGTGGCGGCCGCGCACATGGCGGGCCAGGGCGGCGCCATCGGCCAGCAGGCCGGGACCGATGGTGATCGTGTAGGGAGTGTCGCCGCCGACGGCGACGGTGCGGAAAAGCGGATTCATGCGGGGGTCTCTTGCCGCCGCCAGTGCGTGGCCAGCAGGTGGCACAGGCGCAGGGTGGCCTCGGGCGGCATCAGGTGATCGGTATCGAGGGTGAGATCGGCGACTTCGGCATACAGCGGCGTGCGGGTGCGCGCCATTTCCTCCAGCACCTGCTCGCGATCCGGGCGTTGCAGCAGCGGGCGGTTGGTGCAGCGGGCCAGGCGCTTGAGCTGTGCCGGCACGCTCACGCCCAGGTGGACGACGAAACCGCGCCGGCCCAGCAGGGCGCGGTTGTCGGCCGACAACACCGCGCCGCCGCCGGTGGAGATCAACCGGCCTTCGCCGGCCAGCAGATCGCGCAGCACCTCGGTCTCGCGTTCGCGGAAACCGGCCTCGCCGGCATGCTCGAAAATTTCCGGGATGGTGGCGCCCGCCCGCTCGACGATGGCCTGGTCGGCATCGATGAACACCAGCCCGAACCGCTCGGCGACACGCTTGCCGATCGAGGTTTTGCCGGCGCCCATCGGGCCGACCAGGACGAGGTTGGGGGCGGGATTCATCGCCGGGGATGCTAGCACCCGTGGCGGGCCCTTAACACGCGCTGGCCTAGGGTGGACACCCCGGCGGATGCCCGCCCAGCCACAGCAAAAGGAAGAAACGCCATGTCTGTCGCCAAGATCATCGAAATCAACGCCGCCTCCAAGACCAGCATGGAAGACGCGGTGAAGGTCGGCTTGAAGAAGACCTCCGAGACGGTCAAGGGCATCAAGGGCGCTTGGGTCAACGAGATCAAGGTGGTGACCGACGACGCCGGCAACGTCACCGAATGGCGCGTCAATTTGCGCATCAGCTTCGTGGTGGCGTAACCCCACAACAACCCTCCCTGTGGGAGCGACGTAAGTCGCGATGGGGCTTTCCCAGGGTGTCAGTCGCGATGAGGCTTTCCCGCGGCGGCTATCGCGACTTACGTCGCTCCCACAAGGAGGAAGGAAGGAGGAGGGGGAGGCTTCACCGAGGCCGTCGGCGCTCATCCAGCGCCAGCGTCCGATCGGCCAGATCCGGCAGCGTGCGCAGCGCCTGCCGGCTGACCCGCTCGAAGAACTGCACAAACCTCGCCACGCCGGCGTCGTCCATCGACGCGACGTCCGGCCGCGCCCGCGCCAGCTCCCGCTCCTGCTGCGCGCGCCAGCCGGCGACCACCTCGAAGCCCGGCGGTTGCAGGAACCACAGGCGATCGAATCGCCGCCACAGCGCCGGATAGTCGCGGCGCAGCGCGTCGTTGCAATACCGCCGCCAGCGGCCATTGCCGTCCTGCTCGCGCTCCAGCGCGTTCAGTGGCTCGCGCAGCGCGTCGTCCCGCTCGGCCGGCGTGCCGAGGAACCAGCCCTCGAAGATCACCAGATCCGCCACCTCCAGCCGTTCCCACGCCGACTCGGGCGCACGGTCGTCCGCCAACTTGTCGAAGCGCGGCAACGTCGCCGGCCGCCCCGCGCGCAGCGCATCCAGCAGATCGCAGGCCAGTCCCACGTCGTGCGTGCCGGGCGGACCGCGGGTGGCGAGCAGGGGATGCACCTCGCGCGCCAGTTGCCCGCGTTCGGCGCGGGTCAGGTAGACATCGTCGATGGACAGCACCGCCGGATGCCGACCGCGCGCCCGCGCCAGCGCGTCGATCTGTGCCGCGAACGTGGACTTGCCGGAACCCTGCAAACCGCTGATCGCCAGCACCGGCACGGCCGCGCGCACCGACAGCGCCGCCGCCAGCGCGGCCTCGACCCATTCGGATGCGAAGCCCTCGCCGTTGCCGGGATGCGTGGATGCGGACATCGCGCGACAATAGCGCATGACCGCCGCGCGCCGCGCGGCACCCTCGACCTGCCGGGTGCGCAATGACCGATCTGTATGCCGAAGCCCTGACCACGTTCGCCGGACTCTACGAGGAAGCCCAGGCTTCCCCGCGCGAACTGGAAGCCAATGCCATGACCGTGGCCACCGCCACCCCAGACGGCCACCCGTCCGCGCGCACCGTGCTGCTGAAGGCCTTCGACGAACGCGGCTTCGTGTTCTACACCCACCTGCACAGCCACAAGGGCCGCGAGCTGGAAACCAATCCGCGCGCGGCGCTGCTGTTCCTGTGGCGCAGCCTGCGCGATGCCGGCATCCAGGTGCGCATCGAAGGCGCGGCGGAGCAGGTCGACGCGGCCGAGGCCGACGCCTACTTCGCCTCGCGCCCGCGCATGAGCCAGATCGGCGCCTGGGCCTCCCACCAATCGGAAACGCTGGCCTCGGCCGAGGCTTTCGACCAGCGCATCGCCGAAACCGAAGCGCGCTTCGCCGGCCAGGACGTGCCGCGCCCCAGCGGCTGGAGCGGTTTCCGGGTGGTGCCGGAGGCGTTCGAGTTCTGGTACGGCGCGCAGTTCCGCCTGCACGAACGCTGGCGCTACGAGCGCGACGCCGCCGGCCAGTGGACCAAGCGGATGCTGTTCCCGTGAGCGAGGGGTGGCGCATCCGCCAGGCGCAACCCCGCGACACCGCCGGCTGGGCGCGCCTGCGCCAGGATCTGTGGCCGATGGACGAACCCGGCCAGCAGGCCGCCGACATCCTGGATTTCCTGGCCGGCGACGCGGCCGGCTTCCTGGCCACCGATGCGGACGGGCAGGTGATCGCCTTCGCCGAGGCCAGCCTGCGGCACGACTACGTCAACGGCACCGAGGCCTCCCCGGTCGGCTTCCTGGAGGGCTGGTACGTGGATCCGGCCTGGCGCGGCCGTGGCATCGGCCGCGCGCTGGTGCGGGCGGTGGAAGCGTGGACGCGCGAACAGGGATGCAGCGAACTGGCATCCGACGCGCTGCTCGACAACCGCGACAGCCAGGCCGCGCACGCCGCCTGCGGCTTCGAGGAAACCGAGCGCGTGGTGTATTTCCGCAAGCGCCTGGACGACTGACGCATGGGCCCGCAACGCATCGTCTGCCTGACCGAGGAACCCACCGAAACGCTGTACGCGCTCGGCGAGCAGCACCGCATCGTCGGCATCAGCGGCTTCACCGTGCGGCCGCCGCAGGCGCGCCGCGAGAAACCCAAGGTCAGCGCGTTCACCAGCGCCAAGATCGGCGAGATCATGGCGCTCAAGCCGGATCTGGCCATCGGTTTCTCCGACATCCAGTCCGAAATCGCCGCCGAGCTGATCAAGCAGGGCGTGGAAGTGTGGATCGCCAACCACCGCAGCGTTGACGGCATCCTCGACTACATCCGCCGGCTGGGCGCGCTGGTCGGCGCGAGCGACAAGGCCGACGCCTACGCGCGCGGCATCGAGGATGGCCTGCGCACCATCGAGCAGGCCGCCGCCGCGCTGCCGCGCCGACCGCGCGTGTACTTCGAGGAATGGGACGAGCCGATCATCACCGGCATCCGCTGGGTCGCCGAGATCGTGCGCATCGCCGGTGGCGACGACGTGTTTCCGGAACTGTCGATCGAACCGCTGGCGAAGCAGCGCATCCTCGCCAATGGTGACGAAGTGGTGCGGCGCGCGCCCGACATCATCCTGGGATCGTGGTGCGGCAAGAAATTCCGCCCCGAGCGGGTCGCCGCGCGGCCCGGCTGGGACACGATCCCGGCGGTGCGTGACGGCGAACTGCACGAGATCAAATCACCGCTGATCCTCCAGCCCGGCCCGGCCGCGCTCACCGACGGCGTGCGCGCGATCGCCGACATCGTGCAGGCCTGGGCCGCGCGCCACGCCTGAGTCGCGGGCGAATCGGCACGCTTCAATCGGCCGGACGCACGCGCCCGGCCAGCAGCGCACCGAGGACCGCCAGCACGACGGTCATCCCGAAACTCAGTCCGAACGCCAGCGTCGGCGCGCGATCCAGCAGCGCCGCCACCAGCGATCCGGCCAGCGCGAGCACCGTCGCGATCGCCAGCGCGTCCATCAACTGCAAGGCGGAACTGTTGCGCCCCTGCGCCTGCGGCGGCGACAGCGAGAGCGTCAGCACCGACAGGCTGGGGTAGGTCAGGCCCATGCCGATGCCGGTGATCGCCCAGCCCACCAGCGCCAGCCCCAATCCACCCGGCAGGAACACCGCCAGCGGCAACGGCAGGATGCCGATCGCCATCATCGTCAGGCCAATCCGCAGCAGCGTCGCGCGCGACCACGCACGCCGCGTGTTGCCCTGGTACCAGGAACCCATCGACCAGCCCAGCGCGCCGACACTCAGCGCCACACCCGCCCACAGCGGCGACAACTTGAACTGCTGCGCCAGCATCAGCGGAATGAACACCTCGGCGCCAAAGAAGGTCGCGCTTGCCAATCCGCGCAGCGCGATCACGCTCGGCAACCCGCGCCGCAGGCTCAGGCTGCCGTCCGGCAACAGCTTGCGCGTCGCCCAGATCAAACCCATCAGTGCCACCGCCAGCAGCAGCGCGCCGCGCGCGTCGTGCCGCTGTCCGGCCAGATGCAACGCGCAGGCCGCCGCCGCCGCAAGCCCGGCCCACGGCAACAGCGATCGCCCGCCGGTGGTTTCGGCGATCGTCGGTGGTAACGCCTTCAGGCCGGGCCGCAATGCCCAGGCTGCCGGAATCGCCAGCAGTGGCACCGCCAGGAACACCCAGCGCCAGCCCACATGCTCCACGATCAATCCACTGACGCTCGGGCCGATCAGCGAAGGCACCACCCATGCCGCCGAGAACGCGGCAAACACGCGCGGGCGCAGCGCCTCCGGATACGCGCGCGCCACCACCACGTACAGCGCCACCGACATCGCGCCGCCGCCAAAGCCCTGTACAACGCGCCCCAGCAGCAGCACCGGCATGTTCGGCGCCAGTCCCGCCACGATCAGGCCGGCGACGAACCACGCCACGCCCCACCAGACCACGCGCGTGGGACCGTGCCGATCACTGGCGCGGCCGGCGTGCACCATGCCGACCACACTCGCGGCCAAGGTGCCGGCGAACGCCAGCGCGTACAACGACAGGCCGTCCAGCGCCCGCGCCACGGTCGGCATCGCGGTCGCGACGGCCAGCGCCTCGAATGCGCCCAGCGACACCAGGGCCACCATGCCCAGGGTCATCGCGCGACGGCGCGGCGACAGCAGGCCGTCCTCGGCGGTTGTGGTGATGGCCGGAGCCGGATCGGCCGCGATATCGGGGCCGGCGGAGGAAGACAGGGACGACGATTCCATGGAAGGAGAAGCGGAGCGGGGGAGTCGCGGAGCTTGCGCCCTCAAGCGCGGTTGAGGTCAACCGGCGCGCGCACGCCGTGCCGCGCCGCTCAGAAATTGCGCTGGAACTGCAACTTCTCGCTGCGGCCGTCGGCGCGCACGGTCAGGTCAAACCGATAGGTATCGCGCGGACCGACCTTGAGCGTGCCGATGTGGTCAACGTAATCACCGGTGCGCACCGCGCGGAACGCCAGCGCCTGCCGCTTGCCGGACAGATCCCGCGCCTCACCCTCGACCTCGCCCTCGGTGACGCTTTCCTCGCCGCCGGCCACCCGGCGCAGGGCGATCACCACCAGCGCGGTGCCGGCCTCGCGCTGCACCTGGTACTCGCGCGCCACCGCCTCGCTCAGCGACAGCGTCGGCAGCGCGTTGAAATGCACGCGCAGGGAACCGAAATCCTGCTGCGCCTGCACCGGCTGCACGAACTCGGCGGCGCGCGGCGCTTCGCCGGCCGAACACGCGGCCAGGGCGAGAGACAGGGTGCAGGCAATCCAGGCGGTCTTGATGGTCTTCATGGCAGTCGTCGATGTCAGTCGTTGGCGGCGGACAGTTCGCGTCCGCGTTCGGTGGCGGCGTGGATGGCTTTTGCGACCAGTGCCTCAAAGCCGCCGGCCTGGAAGGTCTCGATGGCCGCCTGGGTGGTGCCGTTGGGCGAGGTCACCCGCGCGCGCAGCACGCCGGCCGGCTCGCCGGATTCGACCAGCATGCGCGCAGCACCCAGCAGGGTCTGCGTGGCCAGCTCGCGCGCCGCGTCCGGGGACAGGCCTTCGGCTTCGCCGGCCGCCTGCATCGCTTCGGCCAGCAGGAACACATAGGCCGGCCCGCTGCCGGACACCGCGGTGACCGCGTCCATCAATGGTTCCTCGCCAATCGCCACGGTTGGTCCCACCGCCGCCAGCAACGCGGCGGCGGCGTCGCGCTGCGCGGCGTCGGCGCGATCGTTCGCATACAGCCCGGTGATGCCGGCGCCCAGCAGCGCTGGCGTGTTGGGCATCGCCCGCACCACCGCCACATCGCCGCCCAGCCAGCGCTCCAACTGCGCGGCGGTGATGCCGGCGGCAATCGAAATCGCCAGCGGTCGCCGTGCCTGCGCCAGCGCGGACAGATCGCCACAAACCGTGCGCATCACTTGCGGCTTGACCGCCAACAGCCAGACCTCGGCGTCGGCGGCCGCATCGGCGGCGCTCGCGTGCACCCGCACGCCGAAGTCCCGCGCCAGCGCATCGCGCAGCGCCTCCACCGGCTCGGCCACGTGAATGGCTTCCGGCGCATGTCCGCGCGCAATCAGCCCGCCAATCAGGCTGCGCGCCATGTTGCCGCCACCGATGAAAGCGAGCGGAGTGGACGAAGACGAGGCGGGCGATGGCATGGACGTGATCCGTGGGAAAACCGCGGTGATTCTAGCGCAGCCTCTGCGCCGGCAAGGGCTGCCGCTAGAACAGGCTGCAACGCCCGCCCTGGCCCAACGTCGCGCCGAGCATGACGCCAACGAAAAAACAGCACCACCGCCAGAATCGCCGCGTCGGACAACAGGATGGACAACCGCCGGTGCTTCCGCACGCGATGCAGATGCCACGCGAACATCGTCCCCAGTCCCGCTGCCCATGCGATGCCCGCCACCGCCGGCGCCATCACGCTGCCGCCCACCAGCATGATCAGCGCGTAGCCCCAACCCGCCTTTCCGCACACCGGCAGCCAGTAGCCGAAGCAGGCGACCCAGGCCAGCACCGGCAGGGCGAACAGCGTGAAAGCAGCCGCGCCGATTCGCTGGGCGGGGGAGAGGGGAGGGGGCGATCGGAGTTCCATTTCATTCACTTCCAAGGGGGCGGAGAACCGGCGAGTGATCACGGTACATCGCGTGCCGGCGAAAACAGCATCCTCAGCATCATGTCGAAGACCTTGTTTGGATGCACGTACCAGGTATCACCGCGCGCCCCGATGAGTTCCAGCTCCAGCGAGCCGTCGTGATCGCGCCGGGCCGGCGACGCGAGCGCGGCAATCAGGGCGTCCACCTCCTTCACGGTGACCGGAATCCCCGCGTCCGCACGTTGCTGGAACCGCCCGGCGGCCACGGCGATGTCCGGAAGCTGGCAACGGACGGCGACGCGCGCATGACGGCTGTATTCGAACGGAAGCGCTTCCACCTGCATGGCCGTGCATTGCGCCTGTTTCCCGGCGACGACCATCTGCCGGGACAGGGGCCTGGATGCGTTGCTGGGGTATCTCTTCAAAAAGCCGGGCGAGTTTTCCGCCCTCACGATGGGGTAGGAACGTGCCCGTCAGTCGGACGACTGCCACGTTCTCGTCCCATGCAGTCTCCTCGTCGAGCGAATTAAGCAGATCCGCCAACGTGGTGCCGGGTTCATCCCGGGCGGGGTCCAACGAGGATCGCAGATAGTCGTCCAGCTTCTTCCGGTCCGCGACCACGAAACCCAGATGTGCCCGCAGATACAGGTTGGCCGCCGGCACCGCGGTGGCCGGGGCGTCGGCATGTTCGAGCAGGGCCAGGAAGTATTCCATCCACTGCGCTGGCAGCATCGTCCGCCAGCCGCCACCGGTATCGCGATGCATCAGCATCTCCGCATCGACCGTGCGCAGCGGTGCCCGTAGCAGGGCCATCGCGGCGTCCAGGTGCGTGCGCAACAGCGCGTCCACCGATACGCTGTCGCCGTGTTCCCGCAAGGTCGCGGCATGCCGCAACGCGACGGCGGCATCGGGCAAATCACAGCGGAAGCGGACCATCGCCTCGCCCGCCTCTTCCGGCGTGGCGGCCCCGAAGAACGCACTGGATGCATCCAGTGCATGGCAGCGTGAGCGGCGCACCCCCTCCGTCATCGCCTGCGTGATCGCGCCGATGCGCGACGTGAGCGCCGGTGTTTCCGCCACGCCACGCGCTGCGAGTGCCTCTTGCAGCCGACGTTCAATCGCGACTCCGGGCAGCGAAGGGATGTCGCATCTTTCCGTGCAGGACGAAGGCGTCTCGTTCCGCAGATACGCCGACAGTCGCTCCACCTGCCGCGCCTCGGCCTGAAGATAGGCTTGCAGATGGATATCGGCCGCTTCCACCACGGAGACGGATGCTGCGGCATGCAGATCAAAGCCGACGGCCGCAAGCAGCACCAGCACGAATGCACGCTGGCGCCAACGACCGGTCAAGAAATCAAATGGCTGACAGCTTCTCACGCCTTCTCCTTCCAGCACTGCGAGTAGAACGAGCCGCACACGCACACAGCTCCCTCCCCCGCGTGCGGGGGAGGGCTGGGGTGGGGGCCCCCCAACGCAAACGCCGCATGTCCTCCCCGCACGACGACAGCCTCGCCCCCATCCCAACCTTCCCCCGCAAGCGGGGGAAGGAGCGACGCCGACGAGAAAACGAACGAAACACGCGCACCGCTCCCTCCCCCGCGTGCGGGGGAGGGTTGGGGTGGGGGCCCCAACGCAAGCACAGCGTGTATTCCCCGCACGATGACAGCCTCGCCCCCATCCCAACCTTCCCCCGCAAGCAGGGGAAGGGGCAGTGCACGGACATCGCAAACATGCGTGACATGGGCGAACGTGGTACGCCCCCGATTCCGTAGACACC
>NZ_JADHDV010000008.1 GCF_016820515.1 Pseudoxanthomonas beigongshangi
GATGTCTACGAAAGGCTGGCCGGTCCACAACGGACAGTCTTCGATGGCCCGAGAGCCTTGTCCCGCAACGTTTTCGGAATTGTTTGCGCCCTTTTAGGGTGCATGTGAGTTAGTTCGTGTTGCCTACTGTGAGTCGCGGTACCGGCTGGCTTGGGCGGCCACAGGTCACTGCACAAGTTTGACGTTTTCGGTAGTTGGGAAGTTAGGTACTTGCGCTCATTGGTCGGGTTTAGCGCTTTTGCTGTGTCCCACATTTCCGAGGCAATAGGTGCCCCAATCCGCCATAAGCGCCGCTCGCTTTTCGAGCATCTTGCTTCTCAGGTATGCGGCTTCGACTTTTCCTACTACCTTGTGTGCGAGCGACATCTCGATGATGTCTCGTCCGTGATTGGTTTTGTCAGCCGCCCAGTCCCGGAATGAGCTACGAAAGCCGTGACAAGTGGTGCCTTCGGCGCCCGGAATTGTTCGCAATACCTTCAACGGCGCGGCGGTAACGATTGGCCTGTTCGCCTTACCCGGAAATACGTGCGACTTCCCGGTGTTGGGTATCCCCTTCAAGAGCGCAATGGTCTGTTCGCTCAGAGGGACTTCGTGTGCCCTATTGGTCTTGGTTCGGCTTGGTGGCACGGTCCAGAGCTTCTGTTTCCAATCAATTTCTTCCCACTTCGCGCCTGTTGCTTCACCGGGTCGCGTGGCCGTCAGGACCTGAAATTGCAGGGCAAGGGCTGACAACTCCTTCCGCTGCCGGAGCTTCTTCATGAACTCAGGCATTTCCGCATAGGGGAGGGCGGGCCGATGCTCGACCTTCTTGAGCTTCTCCGGCGGGGCAAGTAGGTGCTGAAGATTTCCCTTCCATCTGGCTGGATTGTCACCAGAACGAAATCCGCTCACGTTCGCCCAGTCCAGTACCCGTTCGATGCGTCCGCGTAGCCTAGTGGCCGTCTCCGTTTTGTCATGCCATATCGCGCTCAGCGCGCTGTACACAAGGTTTGTGTCAATGTCTGATACGGGGAGCCTGAGTAGTGAGCCGCAATAGGTGTCGATGGTGGACCGCCACTGGTCGACATGCTTTGGGTTACGCCACGAATGCTCGTTGGCGGCAATGAATCGGTTAGCGCACTCACCGAAGGTCAGCATCCTGCTCTGCTCGGCCCTCGCGCGTTGAAGGGCGGCCCTTCGGGATGCAATCGGGTCGATGTTTGAGCGGAGCTGCGACCGGCAGGCGCCGGCTAGTTCGCGGGCTTCCGCGAGCTTGACGTCCGGATAGGGTCCCAAGCCCTTGTCTCGAGACTTCCCTGTGGTCCGGTCGCGGTAACGGAACACCCAAGTCTTGCGTCCGTCCGGCTTCACAAGCAAATAGAGTCCGCCGCCGTCACCGTGCCTGCCGGCGGGGGCTTTACCCACGAAAGGAACCGTGAGCTTCATTTCTGTTCCCTACTTTGTTCCCAACATTGTAAGGATATCTTGAACTTGGGGTCGCCGGGAGAAGCGAATTTCAATTGAGAAAAAGCCTTAAATTTAAGTGTTTTATAGGCTTTTATGGGATGGTCAGGATTCAAACATAAATTTTGTTTGGCTGCCACTCTCTCCGCCAAACCTTCGCAGAACGCCCCCTACGGGGGCGTTTGCGTATCCGCCTGGATGATGGGACGGCACTTGCAGGCAAGTTGCAGTGCCCGCTTGCGTCACTTCTTCTTCTTCGCCTGCACGCAGTTCTCCAGCCACAGCATCCGCTTGAAATCGTCGTAGCGATGGAAGCTGCCGGTGAAGGTGGCGTAGTGGCCCTTGCGGAAAGTCAGCACGTTGGCGAGCTGGTTGGCGTTGAACAGACAGGCCACGCCAACGCGCGGTTGGTCGTCGCCGGGCACCTTGATCAGGACTTCGCTCTCGTCGGGGATGTCGAAGGAGACGTTGTACTCGGCGCCATCTTCCTGGATATAGTCCACGCGGCCCTTCAGGCTGTACTTGCGGCCCTTGTGGCGGGCGTTGACCACCAGCGCGTTGCCCTTGGCCTCGCGCGCGATCTCGCGGGAGAACACGTATACGTCCTTGAACGTGGTGTCCGCCACGTTCTGGGTGCGCGCGCCCTGCGCGCCGGCGGTCCTGCCTTCCTTGCCGCCCTTGATCTTCGCCATCAGCTGGCACATGTACGGACGCATCGAATCGGCTTTGGCGAACTGGCCCTTCTCGGTCTTGACCGTCATCTCCACTACCGCCGCGTTGCCCTCCTGGCTGACGTTGATCAGCGTGGGGACGGCGCGGGTGAAATTGGTCGAGCGCTGTTCCACCAGCATCGTGCCGGTGCCAGCGTCCTCGGTGATCACGTCCATCTTCTCGGCGATCATGATGCCGCGGATCTGACCCATTGCGTCGGCCACGGACAGATCCGGCACCGTCACCTTGCTGGAGAAGTCGGCGCCGGAAAACACGCTGCCGGATTTGCTGAAGTTGTCCTCGCATTCGCCGGCCCACGCGACCGGGGTCGCGCCCGCCAGGGCCAGGGGAAGCAGGAAAAGAAATCGGTGTGCCATGGGATCCTCTCGTGGTGGAAGCCGTCGTCCTTGCGCGGAAGCCTGGGCTTCCTGGCGTTGTCCGCCCGGCGGGAGTGCGCCATCTTTCTCGCCGCCGGGACAGGACCGCCATCCGGCTGTGACGAACGGCACCGGGCGCGTGACGAACGCCACGCGCGCCCGACATCCTGAAAAAAAGCCCGCCGGATACCTGTACGACGTCGCGACGGAGCGGTAGGGTGGCGCCCGTGGACAAGCGCCCCTTCAAGATTCCCCTGATCGTCTGGATGGTCCTGCTGTGGTGGACCGCGTACTCGGTGATGTTCGCCAGCCAGGTCGTGGCCATGGGCGACACCGATGGCAAGCCGATCGCCTGGTCGCGAGCGCTGCACTTCAGCTTCGGTGGCTGGATGACCTGGGTGCCCTTCAGCCTGGGCGTCCTCTGGCTGGTCCGGCGCTTTCCCATCGAGCGCGGGTCCGTCATGCGGGCCCTGGGCGTGCAGTCGCTGGGCGTGGCGGCCATCATCGTGCTGAAGGCCGCGTACGTTTACCTGACCGACCCGATCTTCCAGTGGTATGACGTCCTGCCGGGTTTTGGCGAGGTCGTGGTCACCAGCATCCGCAACAACCTGATGACGGCATGGACGGTGATCGGCGTGGCGCACGCGTTCGTGTACTACGAGCGTTCGCGCGAGCGCGAAAAGCGCATCGCCGACATCGAGAAGAGCCTGGTTTCCACCCGGCTCGAAGCGCTGCGCGCGCAGGTCAATCCGCACTTCCTGTTCAATGCCCTGAACTCGGTGGCGGAGATGGTGCATGTGGACCGGGATCTGGCCGATCGCATGCTGGTTTCGCTGTCGGCGCTGCTGCGCGACGGACTCAAGCAGGACGAAATGCAGGAGCGGCCGCTGCGCGACGAACTGGCGGTGGTGGATCACTACCTGATGATCGAAAAGATCCGCTTGACCAGCCGTTTGCAGGTGCGCCGGGAAATCGATGCCGACTGCCTGGACGTGCCGGTGCCGGTATTGATACTGCAGCCGCTGGTCGAGAACGCCATCGTCCACGGCATCGCCCGGCGCAAGTCTCCCGGCGGGTTGCTGATCCGGGCGAGGTTGATCCATCGCGTCCTTCATCTTGCCGTGGAGAACAGCGCCGAACCCGGCACCGCTACCGTCGCCGGCAACGGCGTGGGCCTGCGCGGCGTCGCCGGACGCCTGCAACTGCTGTATGGCGATCGGGCGCGCCTGTCGAGGCCGGATACCTCCCCCGACCGGTATCTGGTCGAGCTGGAAATCCCGTTGCCCGCGGTCGACGCGACGACGCTGGGCACCCGTCCGCTGGAGCGGGTGGCATGAGCCTGAAAGCCGCCATCGTCGATGACGAACCGCTGTCGCGCGCGCGCCTGCGCCGGCTGCTGGAAAAGGTCGCCGGCGGCAGCATCGCGGTGGTGGCCGAGTGCGTGGACGTGGAGGAACTGCTGGAGGCGGCCCGCAGGACCGCCATCGACGTGCTGTTCCTGGACATCGAGATGCCCGGCGGCGATGGATTTTCCGCGCTCACGCAATGGCGTGGACCGCAGCCGCTGGTGGTGTTCGTCACCGCCTATCACGAACACGGCGCGCGCGCCTTCGACGCCCGCGCGGTGGACTACCTGCTGAAGCCGCTGTCCGCCGAACGCCTGCAACAGACGGTGGAGCGCCTGCGCGAGCGCCTGGCCTTGCAGGGTCTGCAGGTGGCGACGGTCGACGACGGTGTACGCCGGATTCCGCTGCAGGTCGGGCAGCGCGTGCAACTGGTGCCGGAGAGCCAGATCAACGTCGTCGAGGCGCAGGGCAACTACCTGGACATCGACTGCCAGCAGGGACGCTACACCCTGCGTCGCACGCTGGCGTCGTTCGAGGCGGAACTGGACGCGCTGGCGTTCCTGCGCGTGCACCGCTCAACCATTGTCCGCGCGGGCGCGATCCGGGAAATCATGCCGATGGGGTCGGGCCGCTACCGGATCGACCTGCATACCGGACGCCGGTTGGTCAGTGGCCGCAACTACCGCGATCAGATCCACGGCTTGATCCGCCGTGGCATTCCGGTGCCGTCACCGGCGTAGCGCTCCCAGCGACCGCATCAATCCGTTCCGGTCAACCGCACCAGCGGTGGTGGCGCCTTGTCCTTCACCTGCGGCATGAGGGCGGCGACGGCCTGCGCGTGTCGATTGGCGTCATGCGCGGCGATCACCAGCAGCATGGCGAGCAGCGCGATGCTGTACTCGCTGCCGCCGACGCCGTGCTCGCCGACGAACCAACCGTTCTTCCAGTGGATGAGCAGGATGCCGACGCCGGCAATCACCGCCAGGCCCGACGCCGCCCAGCGCACGCCGAGGTTGAGTACGAGCAGCGTGCCGGCGGTGAGTTCGTACAAAGTGATTGCCCAGACCCAGGCCGAGCCGTGCGGGAATCCCTGCGCCTCCATGAATTCGGCGAAACGGGGAATCGTGCCGTTGAAGATGCGGACGGCGGCGTGGGCCATGAACAGGATCGCGGTGACGATGCGCAGGAGCTGCAGGCTGGTCCCGGCGCGGATCCAGGGATAGCCGTTGAACAGGGAATGCATGGGCGATGTTCCGGATGGCAGGCGCGGGGAAGGAGGCACGATGGACATCGCCGCATCGCCGGACAACGCGGCTGGGACAAAGGGCACGGTCGGGGTGACCAAGCGGAAGCCGGCGCGGGCACTTGCGCCCGGTCCGGCGCCGGGCTAATACTTATCCAATAGGGAAACTATTGGGCGGGCCATTCCCGGCGCGCATTCCCCGGAGGACATCGATGGATCTGGTGCTCTACTACCACCCGCTCGCCTCGTTCTGCCACAAGGTGCTCATCGCGCTGTACGAGCACGGCACGCCCTTCGAGGGCGTCATCGTCCGGCACGACAACGCCGATTCGCTGGATGCGTTCCTGGAGGTCTGGCCGGTGGGCAAGATGCCGGTGCTGCGCGATGTGCGCCGCGAAGCGGTGATTCCGGAATCCAGCATCGTGGTGGAGTACCTGGACCAGCACTATCCCGGGCTGCGCCCCATGTTGCCGACGGAGCCGGAAGCCGCATTGCAGGTGCGGCTATGGGATCGGTTCTTCGACCACTACGTCCATCAGCCGGTACAGAAAGTCGTCATCGACCGCCTCCGCGGCGACGGCGAGCACGACGCACGCGGCGTGGCCGAAGCGCTGGCCACGCTCGATAGCGCCTATGCCATGCTGGAAAAGCAACTGGCCGGACGCGAATGGATCGCCGGCGACACGTTCAGCCTGGCCGACTGCTCCGCGTCGCCGGCGCTGTTCTATGCCGGCATCGTGCACCCGTTTCCGCCCGGACTCGGCGCGCTGGCGGCCTATTTCGAACGCCTGATGGCGCGGCCCTCGGTGCGCCGCACCTATGACGAGGCGCGGCCTTACTTCGATCTTTTTCCCTATCGCGAGCGGATACCCGCACGCTTCCTGCAACCGCTGGAGACGGACTGACCATGGCGGCGCAGGCTTCCGAACGCCTGGACGCGCTGTTCCATGCGCTGGCCGACGACAGCCGGCGGCGGATGGTCGATCAACTCAGCCAGGGACCGGCTTCGGTATCGGAGCTGGCGCGGCCACTGGACTTGGCGATGCCGTCGGTGGTCAAGCACCTGGCCGTATTGGAGCGGGGCGGATTGGTGGCCTCGGAGAAGCAGGGGCGCGTGCGCACGTTCCGGTTGATACCGGGCGCGCTGGCCCAGGTCGAAGCGTGGGCGGCTCAACGCGAGCGTAGCTGGCGGCGTCGCTTCGACCGGCTGGAAGCCTTCCTCGCCCGCACCGGATCCGATGACGCGGATTCCTCCCGCTGAAACTGCCCAAGGAGCATCGCATGCCGCCCCTTTCTGAACTGTCCGAGGCACACACCCACTTCCGCATCGATCGCAAGCTGCCGGCAACGCCGGCGCGGGTGTTCGCGGCGTGGTCGCAGGCCGAGGCCAAGCAGGCGTGGTTCTCCTGCCACGACGACTGGAACAACGCCGGCTACGCGCTGGATTTCCGCATCGGCGGCAGCGAATACAACCAGGTCCATGACAGCGATGGACTCGCGCACGTGTTCCGTGCGCATTTCCTCGACATCGTGCCCGAGCGGCGCATCATCTACGCCTACGACCTGCTGCTGGGCGAGCGGCGCATCTCGGTATCGCTGGTGACGGTGTCGCTGCGGCCCGATGCCGGCGGCACGCTGATGTCGTTCACCGAACAGGTCGTGTTCCTGGACGGCTATACCGATCATGGCGAACGCCGCGAGGGGACCGAAGTCGGATTGGAGAGACTGGCGGCCTGGCTCGCCGGGAACTCCGGCACCATCGCCGGCTAGCGTTTGCGCGTTCCATCGAGGCGGGCGTCGAGCATCGCTTTCACCTCGGGACGTTCGAAGCCGATGTCCAGTTCGCCGTCGCTGATCTTGCGCGCATAGGCGTCGCAGGCGTGGCACCGGCGGGCGGGCTCATCGACCTGTTCCATCTCCTCGGCGAAGGTGCCGGCGACCTCTTCGACCGCAGCCATGAGCGCGGCTTCGGCTTCTTCGCGGGTGACGCCGAACTGGCGCACGCCCATCGCGTAGGTCTCCTCGCGCAGGGTAGGGCCCAGATCCACGTAGGCCTGGTTGCGTTGCCGCCAGGCGCGGATGCTGTCCAGCCCGGTGGCGGCGAAGCCGGCGTCCTGGCGGGTGCAGTAGTCGAGAATCCTGCTGACCGTTTCGGTGCGGGTGGTGACGTTCTGCGCCGCGCGCAGCAGGATCTGCTGTTCCTCCGACAACGGCGCGTCCTGCGCCGATGCGGTAGCCGTTGCCAGGCACAGTGCCGCGCCGACCCATCCCATGGTGTTCGTCTTCATCGATGTTCCCCCGTGGCGGCCGCTGCGACCGCCGTTGAGCCGATTCCCCGCCGTCACTCTAGCGTGGCGCGCGGGGACAGGCGAGGAGGAAAAGCGGGAAGGTGCCGGGCGCGCCGCCTCTACATGCGGGTGATCGAAACGCCACCATCGACCAGCAGCGCGGTGCCGGTGGTGAAGGAGGAGGCGTCGGAAGCCAGGTACAGCGCCGAGCGCGCCTGTTCCTCCGGCGTGGCGGTACGCTTGAGCGCGTGCAGGTTCTCGACGAAGGCCCAGGATTCCGCGGTGCCGTTCATCGCCCGTGCCATCGGCGTGTCGGTGCCGCCGGGAAGCAGGGCATTGACGCGGATGCCTTCGGCGCCGAACTCCGCCGCCAGCGCGCGGGTCAGGCCGAGCAGGCCGGCCTTGCTCGCCGCGTAGGCGGCTGCGCCTGGCAGGCCGACCGTATGGCCGACGAAGGTCGAGGTGAAGATCAGCGAGCCGCCGCCGCGCGCCTGCATTGCCGGCAGTTGGTGCCTGGCGGCCAGGAACGCGCTGGTCAGGTTGATGTCCAGGGTGTCGCGCCAGCCTTGCGCGGATATGCCCGGTGTCGGTCCCATCTCGCCAAGCGTGCCGGCGTTGTTGAACGCGATGTCGAGCCCGCCGAAATGTTCGAGCGCGGCCTGTACCGCGACCCGCGCGCAGCTTTCGTCACGCACGTCGCCGGCAACCGCGACCGCTTCGCCGCCCTCGTCGGCGATGGCGGAGACCAGCCGGCGCAGACCTTCCTCGCCGCGTGCGACCGCGACGATGCGGGCGCCTTCGCGCGCGAACAACCGGGCACTGGCCTCGCCGATACCGGAACTGGCGCCGGTGACGATGGCGACCTTGCCTTGCAGAACCTTCATGGAGAACCCTCGTGGAGAAGAGGCGCCAGTGTGTCGGCGATGCCTTCCGGCGACTCTCCGGTTCTTGCGCCTCCGGCGACGGGATGCCGCCGGAGGCCATTCATTGCCCCGGGGAATCAGGCGGCCTGGCGGAACTCGCCGAGCACGCCCTGCAGCGGCACCTGGCCCTGGAATCCACCCGCGGACACCGCCGGGCGTCCGGCTTCGATCGCATGCGCGAAGATCACCGCCGGGTCGGCTTCCAGTTTGTCGAACAGGCGCTGCAGGTTCGGGTAATCGCGGCGATCGATCACGTCGTGGTACTGCGTCCAGCGGGCAATGCCGATGAAGTAGGCGTCGGCCAGCGTGCGCTGATCGCCGAGCAACCAGGGACGGTCGCCCAGCAACTGTTCCAGCAGGGCGTGCGCGCGCACGACCCTGCCGCGGCCGTATTCGCCCAGCACCTGGTTCTCGACGCCTTCGCTGCCGTGCTCCAGCGCATGCCATAGCGGGCTGAAGGCGTTGAAGAAGGCGGTGTTGAGGAACGCCAGCATCTGGTTGAGCCGGTCGAACCCCGGCGTGCCCTGGGCGAATGCCAGCCCGGTGTCCAGGCCACGCGCGCCGAGATGGTTGAGGATGGCCATGCTTTCGCTGATGGCGCGGCCGTCCGTGGTGATCAGGGTGGGGGTCTCGCCGACCGGATTCAGGCGGCGATAGTCGTCGCCGGTGACTTCCTCGGGCATGGCAATCCGGCTGAGCCGATAGGGCAGGCCGAGCCATTCCAGCGCGACGATGGAACCGAAGGAGCAGCCCGAAGGCACGCCGTACAGCAGGGTAGTGGTGGTCATGGATGAAGATCCTGGGGAGAAGGGGAATCCGGCCGGTGGGGAAACAATAGAACTGTGGACTTTGACCGTGTAGTCGGCAAAATGGCGACTTATCGTCTACATTCATGGACTTTCAGTGCTCAATCTCAACGACCTGGTGTTCTTCGTCGCCGCGGTCGAACACGGCGGTTTCGCGCCGGCCTCGCGCCGGCTGGGGCTACCCAAGTCGACCCTGAGCAAGCGTGTGGCCGAATTGGAAGAGGCGCTGCAGGTGCGGTTGATCCATCGCACCTCGCGCAGCTTCACGCTGACCGACGTCGGGCGTGATTTCTACGAGCATGCCCGTGCCTCGATCATTGAGGCCGAGGCCGCGCAGGACATCGTGCGCCAGCGGGTGGCCGAGCCCAGCGGCACCGTGCGCATCACCGCTTCCGTGCCGGTGGCGCAGGAGCAACTGGCCGCGCACCTGCCGCGACTGGCGCAACGGTTCCCGCGCCTGTGCCTGCAACTGGACGTGACCGATCGGTTCGTGGACGTGGTCCAGGAAGGCTATGACATCGCCGTGCGCAGTCATTTCGCGCCCTTGCCCGATTCGGGACTGGTGCAGCGCCGAATCGGGCAGGAGAGCATCGTGCTGGTCGCTTCACCCGGCTATCTGGACGCCCACGGAATGCCGACGGACCCGGAAGCGCTGGAACGGCATGACGGCTTGTTGAGCGGTGCCGGCGCAACGCGCTGGACACTCATGGCGGGGGCCGCGGACGCGCGGACCGTGGAGGTCACCCCACGGCCGCGCATGATTGCCAACGAATCGCAGGCGCTGCGGGCGGCGGCCGGCGCGGGGCTGGGGATCGCCTGCCTGCCGGAATCCTTGTGCCGCCCGGATTTGGACGAAGGCCGACTGTCGCGTGTCTTTCCGGGATGGCATGCCGGCCGGGTGACCACCACGCTGGTGATGCCGCACCGGCGCGGGCAACTGCCCGGCGTGCGCGCGGTCGTGGATTTCCTGATCGAATCCCTGGGCCATGACTGACGCGCCGCATCGTGAATGCAGCGGCGCGCGACGCCGAACGAGGCGGATCAGGCGGAAGCGAACAGCGCGTTGAGCTGCCCGTAGCCCAGCGCCTGCGGATCCGCCGGCATGCCGGCGCCCTCGGTGAGGAACGACTGCGCACGGCGTTGCAGGTGGCCAGCGACCGATTCGGCGAGATCCGAACCGGCGCTGAGGCGGCGCACACCACACCGGCGAAGCCGGTCGCGATCCGGCAGCGCGGCGCGCCACAGGACATTCAGCGGCAGGCCCGCGTCCTGGGCGATGGCGGTGATCTCGGTTTCCTCGACCACGCCCGGCACGAACAGCCCATCGGCGCCGGCCTCGCGGTAACGCGCGGCGCGCGCCTGGGTTTCCTGCACGCTGGCCGCACCCGCCGGAGCGAGCCGGCGCAGATAGACATCGGTGCGCACGTTGACGAACACATCGCTGCCAGCCTCCCGGCAATGTTCGCGGATGCGCGCGATCTTGGCGCACAGCACGGCGGGATCGTCGCCGCCGTCCTCGAGGTTGATGCCCGACACGCCCCGCCGGACCAGATGCAGCACCGTGTCGGCGACGGTGTCGGGATCATCCGAGTAGCCGCCTTCGATATCGACGGTCAACGGCGTCGACAGGACACGGACGATGCTGTCGACGCTGTCCAGCAAGCGCGCGACCGGCAGATGGTCGCCGTCCGGATAGCCCTGTGACCACGCCAGGCCGGCGCTGGTGGTGGCGCTGGCGCGCGCGCCCAGCGATTCGATCAGGCGCGCGCTGCCCGCGTCCCAGGCGTTGGCGAGCAGCAGCAGCCCATCGGCGTGCAACTGGCGGAAGAGGGCGGTGCGTTCGGCGGTGGTCGGCATGCTGGCGGTCCAGGAGGGAATGCCGCGATGCTGCCACAGCCCGCGTGCGCGGACTCACCGTTTTCGGTCATCATCAGGCCGCAGCAAAAAAGAAAGGTCCGGCACCATCCAGGCCGGACCTTGAAGGGGGAGGTTCCCGGGCCGCTTCCGCTTGCTCAAGGCGGCGCCCTTTTCCTTTGCAGAGCGGTCTTCCTGACCGTCGCAGGGCGTGCTTCCGGGAACGCGTCCAGAATGCCGCGGCGCACGCGACCAGTCAGTCGGTGCAGTGCCCGACCTGCTGTAGGAAAAATCCGATGTTCCGGGACCCGGGTCAGGCACGCAGCCGACGAACGCCGCGGAACAGGCGCCACTTGCCGTCTCCTCCCTCGACATTGATCGCGTAATCCAGGCCCTGCTGCTCGCGTTGCCAGGCGAGCTTGCTGGCGTAGGCGAGCGCGGAAATGCGCGACGGGAAATGCAGGGGTTCGGATTCGTTGATCGACAGCAGGAAACTGCCGTCGTGGCCGGGCGAATGGGGGAGATCGAGCGTCATCATGGCGCGGCAGGGCAGCATCGGTTGCCGACAGGCTAGCGACAGGGATGTCATCTCCGTGCAAAGAAACGCCTTCGCCTTTGGTATGACGCGCCGGCACGTCGCACGCGCTTCTCTACACGGCTTCTTCGCATCGGACGACGTATAAACCAAACGAGTGGCAGGCGCCGATCACCCCGGCCCGCTTCCCGGACCGGCCGATGACCCGGGAGCCACCAGAGAGCCCAACGTCCGCGCACAGGCGTGGATGCCCGGCGGTCAGTCGCGAGCCCGACACCGTCGCCGTCCGGAAAGCCGGGGCGGTTCTCGCATGCCGCCCCGGCAAGGTGCTTCTTTCCGCGTGTTTCTTATCGCGCGGCGGCATCCCAGTCGCGCAGTCCCTGCTCGATGACATCCAGGGCATCGTCCACGCGGCCGTCGTCGAGTTCGGCGACCGTGTCACGCGGACTGTGGATGACCTGCATGACCTTCGGTGCGGTGGCCGGTTTCTTGCCGCCGAAGACCGCCAGGATCGGATCGATTTCGTCGCCTCCCACCAGCGAGAAGGAAACCGCCGGCCATTCCTGCTTGAGGAACGCGAGATGATCGGTGGGCGGATAATGTTCACCCGACTGGAAGCCCAGCTTGTGCGCCGTGCTTGCGCTGCGCAGCGCGGCGATCAGCGGGGTATCCGCTTGCGGTGACATCATCCACAGGGTATCGCCCCAGCCGAACACGTCGAAGTTGACGTACAGCGCAGGTTTCTCGCGTCCCGGCGTGGTGACGTAGGCATGCGAGCCGAGCAGGCCGGCTTCCTCCAGATCCCAGAACGCGATCTGGACCCGATGGTTGACCAGTGGCCGTGCCTTCAGGCGTGCGGCCAGTTCCAGCACCGCGGCGGAACCGGATGCGTTGTCGGTCGCGCCGTGGCCTACCGCGACGCGATCGTAGTGCGCGCCGATCAGCAGCAGCGGTGCATCGGCTTTTCCGCCCAGGTCGGCGAGCAGATTGCGGCCATGCTTGTCCTTCTGTTCGAAGGCCTCTTCGCGCCAGGTCACGCCCATGGCGTCGAGGCGATTGGTGATGGCCTGTCCGCGCGCGGCGGTATCGGCGCCCGCGCTGATGCGGGCAACCTGGCCTTTCCATTCCGCCGCATCGCCGCCGTCGGCGGCGCAGACGGGCAGGGCAACCAGCAGCAACAGGCCGGCCCAGAACGGGCGTGCCGATGTTTTCGATGTCATTCAAGGCTCCTTCCGAAGGCGTGAACGGCGAGTATGCATGAGCCGGGAACCAGGACGATGCATGACCAGTGGGAGGTCATCGCGGTGCGGACGGACGGCTAGAATGTGAGTTGCGATGGCCGCATTCCGGGAATAGGCTCGGTGTTGAGCCGAGGCTCGAAAGGGGATGTGGCATGACGATTCGAGTATTCCTGATTGACGATCACGCGCTGGTGCGGACCGGCATGCGGATGATCCTCGCGCAGGAAACCGATTTCGAGGTGGTGGGCGAGGCGGAGAGCGGCGAGGAGGCCTTGCCGGTCATCCGCAAGCTGAAGCCAGACGTGGTGCTGTGCGATCTGCACCTGCCCGGATACAGCGGGCTGGAAGTGACCGAGCGCATCGTGCGCGGTGACCAGGAGACGCGGGTGATCATCGTGTCGGTGCTGGAAGACGGGCCGTTGCCCAAGCGCCTGCTGGAAGCCGGCGCGTCCGGCTATCTGGGCAAGGGCGGCGACGCCCAGGAGCTGATCCGCGCGGTGCGTGACGTCGCCCGCGGCAAGCGCTATCTGGGCAGCAGCGTGGCCCAGAACCTGGCGCTGCTCAACGTGTCCGGGGATGGTTCTCCCTTCGATGCGTTGTCGCCGCGCGAACTGGAAGTCGCCATGCTGCTGATCCAGGGCCTGCGCCAGGAAGAAATCGCCAAGCGCCTGAGCCTGAGCGCCAAGACCGTCAACACGCACAAGACGCGCCTGTTCGAGAAGGCGGGGGTCACCGACAACATCGCGCTGGCGCGACTGGCCGCCCAGTACGGATTGCTCGACCCGGCACGGGCGCTCTAGCAGGCCGGTTGCCCGGCGCTTCCATTTGGCGCCAAGCGCGCATCACGCATTTCAAGCGGACAAAAAGAAAACCGGCTGTCGCCAGCCGGTTTTCGTCGTGCCTGCGCGCTTGCGCCTGATGTCAGGCGCTGCGCTCGTTCTCCGGATGATTCGGATCGACCGGCTGATCTTCATCGTCGTTGTGGGCGATGCCGGCCGAGGTCTCCGGTGCGGTCGGCTTGGGCGTGGCGACCGGTTCGAACAGGCCACGCGTCACCGACGGCGGAGTATCCGCATCCAGCGCGAAGAACAGCGATCCGGTGGTGCCGCGCGGCGGCGCGGAAGGCGTCGCCGGCTGGGCGGCCGGGGTCGGCTCGGCAAGTTCGGCGCGCACCGGTTCACTGGCCGGCTCGGCCACGACCTCAGTGCTTGCCGCCACCGGCGGGGAGGCCGCTTCGTTCGGAGCGGGCGCGATCGCCGGGGTTTCGGTCACGTCCGTCGCGGACGCAACGGCGGGAGACTCCGTCGCGATGTCCTGCTGGACCGCCTGGACAATCTCGTTGCCGGCCCGGGCTTCGACCCTCACGGTTTCGGCGATGACGGCGCGCGCGTCGCCACTATCCGCGACCGCGGCGACTTCGGCCCGTGCCTCGGCAACGACTTCGACCGGTGCCGTCGGGACGGCGACGGGAGCGGTCTGTGCCACGGCATCCGCTACGGGCTTGTCCTG
Organism: Pseudoxanthomonas beigongshangi; assembly: GCF_016820515.1. Taxonomy (GTDB): domain Bacteria; phylum Pseudomonadota; class Gammaproteobacteria; order Xanthomonadales; family Xanthomonadaceae; genus Pseudoxanthomonas_A; species Pseudoxanthomonas_A beigongshangi. The sequence goes on from NZ_JADHDV010000008.1 coordinate 14,277, forward strand.
CACCGGCGTGGCCGGAGCAGGCGTTTCCGCAGGCGTCACCGGCGCGACGGCCGTCGGACGGTTGGCACCGGCGGGACGGGACGGCGCGGGAGCCGGTTCCTCGTCGTCGAAATCGAACTCCGGCTGCGAACGGCTGGCGACCGCATCCTGTTCGTCCGGACCCAGATCGGAAAGATCGTCGCCGCCCTGATCGTCGGCCAGCGTTGCGCCCTCGGCATTGCCACGACGGCGACGGCGGCCACCACGGCGACCACGGCGGCGACGTCCGCCGCCTTCGCCCTGCGCGGCATCACCGGCTGCGCCTTCCTCGGACGCAGTCACGCTGTCCGCGGCGGCTGCCTCCGCGGTCTGTTCGGCGATGGTTTCAGGCTGAACCTGCGGCTGCGGACGCGGTGCTTCCGTTGCAGCAACCGCGGCCACGGTAGCGATCTTGCCCACTTCGGTCTCGGCGGGCGCGACGGCGACCGGCGAAGCGGTTTCCGGCTTCGAAGCCGGGGCGGCCTGCGGCTTCTGCGCCGGCTGGGCCTGTTCGCCACGCGGCTTCGGTGCCTGCTGCTGGCCTTGGCCTTGCTGTCCCTGCTGACGGGGAGCCTGCGGCTGCTGTTGCTGCTTCTGCTTGGGCTGTTGCTGCTGCCCCGGCTGCTTGGGCTGCTGCTCGCCGCGCGGCTTCTGCTGCGCGTTCTGCTGGCCCTTGCCGCGGCCTTCCTCGCGGCGCTGCTGGCCGTTGCCTCCGCGTCCCTGGCTCTGCTGCTGGCGGTTGTCACGGCGCTGGCCGCGATCATTGCGTTCGTTGCGCGGCAGGCGGTTGTCCTGCTGACGCGGCTGCGGCGCGGGCGCCGGCGCGCTTTCGGCGCCGACCAGGCGCTTGAGCCAGCCGAACAGGCCACCGGAAGCCGGCGCGGCGACCGGTGCCGGGGCAGGCGCGGGGGCGACCGGCGCGGGCGCAGGGACCTCGCGTTCTTCGCGCACCGGGGCGGGCTGCGAATGCTTCACGTGGGTCACCGCCGGGGCGGCCGGGATGTTCAGCTGCGCCTTGGTCAGCGCATGCACGGGCAGCTTGCGCGGGGTGCCGCGCTGGTAGCTGGGCTTGGTGCTTTCCTCGCCCAGCTCGTTCTCGCGGATGCGGGTGACCTCGTAGTGCGGGGTGTGCAGCGCCTCGTCGGCGACGATGATGATCGGCGCGTCGTGGCGGGTCTCGATCTCGCGCAGCGCGCCGCGCTTCTCGTTGAGCAGGAAGTTGGCGATTTCCACCGGCGCCTGGACCAGGACCTGTCCGGTGTTCTCCTTCATCGCGTGCTCTTCGGCCACGCGGATGATGGACAGCGACAGCGACTCCACGCTGCGCATGCGGCCGTGGCCGTCGCAGCGGGGGCAGACGATCTGGCTGGATTCGCCCAGCGACGGACGCAGGCGCTGGCGGCTCATTTCCATCAGGCCGAAGCGCGAGATGCGGCCCAGCTGCACGCGGGCGCGGTCGTACTTCAGTGCGTTCTGCAGGCGGTTCTCGACCTCGCGCTGGTGCTTGTTGCTCGACATGTCGATGAAGTCGATCACCACCAGGCCGCCCAGATCGCGCAGGCGCAGCTGGCGGGCCACTTCCTCGGCCGCCTCCAGGTTGGTGTGGAACGCGGTCTCCTCGATGTCGCCGCCCTTGGTGGCGCGCGCCGAGTTGACGTCGATGGCCGTCAGCGCCTCGGTCTGGTCGACCACGATGGAGCCGCCGGAGGGCAGGCGGACATTGCGTTCATACGCGCCTTCGATCTGGGATTCGATCTGGAAGCGGTTGAACAGCGGGATGTCGTCCTTGTAGTGCTTGAGCTTGCGCAGGCTCTGCGGCATGACCTGCTGCATGAACTCGCGCGCGGTCTCGTGCAGTTCCTCGGTGTCGACCAGGATTTCGCCGATGTCAGCGCGCAGGTAGTCGCGCAGGGCGCGCACGATCAGGCGCGACTCCTGGTAGATCAGGAACGGTGCCGGCTTGGTCAGCGCGGCCTCGGCAATCGCCTTCCAGACCTGCAGCAGGTAATCCAGGTCCCACTGCAGCTCTTCGGCGTCGCGGCCGACGCCGGCGGTGCGGATGATGACGCCCATGTCGTCGGGGATGGCCAGCGAGTCCATGGCCCGCTTCAGCTCGGCACGGTCATCGCCCTCGATGCGGCGCGACACGCCGCCGGCGGTGGGCGAGTTGGGCATCAGCACCATGTAGCGGCCGGCCAGGGAGATGAACGTGGTCAGGGCGGCGCCCTTGTTGCCGCGCTCATCCTTGTCCACCTGGACGACGACTTCCTGGCCCTCGCGCAGCAGTTCGCGCAGGCCGGCCTTGTTGTGGTCGACCCCGGCCTGGAAATAGTCGCGGGAGATTTCCTTCAGCGGCAGGAAGCCATGCCGGTCTGCACCGTAGTCGACGAAGGCGGCTTCGAGGGAAGGTTCGAGCCGGGTGATGCGGCCCTTGTAGATGTTGGACTTCTTCTGTTCTTTCGACGGTTGCTCGATATCGATGTCGTACAGCGTCTGGCCATCCACGATCGCGACGCGCAGTTCTTCAGCCTGCGTCGCATTGATCAACATGCGTTTCATTGTTTGCGTTCCTCGCGCGCTACTACCGCGCGGAACGCCATGGCGTTTCGCCTCTGGAACGGTGCTCCGCCCCTTGCGCAGGCGCAGCGGGGCGGGTTGGGTTTCCAGCGCTACGACACCACGGCAGGCCGCGGGAGCGCTTTTTTAATGTGTGTTACGGGCCGGCGGCAGCTTCCCAACCAGTGGTGGCGCCGCGCGGGACATGTTCAGCTACGGGCGCCGTCACGCGTCCGGCGGTATCCGGGTTCGCCGGCAAGCCGCTAACATGGCCGCCCCTGGGGCGGTGGCCGCGTGCCTGCCGGAATCGCGGGGAGCCGGGCTTCTGGCCCACGGCTTGCTTCCAAGCCGGCAACTCCCTGCGAAATCAAACCCTTATCTCGCCCGCCGAGTGTAGCAGAATAATAGTGACCATGACCGCTTCGCCCCCCGCTTCACGGCCGCAGGCCGGGACCAAAGCCACCGTCCGCCTGGTCAGGGTCCCGGAAGACCGGGGCGGACAGCGACTGGACAACTTCCTGCTGGGCCAGCTGAAGGGCGCGCCACGCAGCCTGGTCTACAAGCTGGTCCGGAGCGGCCAGGTCCGGGTCAACGGTGGTCGCGCCAAGGCCGAGCGCAAGCTGGAGGCGGGCGACGAGGTCCGGATTCCCCCCGTCAATCTCACTGAAGCTGGAGACAAGGCGCCGCCTCCGACCGGCTTCCTGCAACGGATGGAGGCGGCAATCGTGTTCGAGGACGCCCGCCTGCTGGTCATCAACAAGCCCTCCGGGGTGGCCAGTCACGGTGGCAGCGGCATCAGCCACGGCGCCATCGAGACCATGCGCGCGCTGCGCCCGGGACAGACGCTGGAACTGGTGCACCGCCTGGATCGCGACACGTCCGGCCTGCTGATCATGGCCAAGAAGCGTTCCGCGCTGTCCGAACTGCAGGCGCTGATGCGCGAGAACGACAGCGACGAGGGGCGCGGCATCGAGAAGCGCTACCTGACCCTGCTGGTGGGGCGGATGCCGGACGGGGTGATGAGCGTGGATGCGCCATTGCATGTCGGCCTGCGCCAGGGCGGAGAGCGGCATGTGCAGGTCAATCCCGCCGGCAAGGCGTCACTGAGCCATTTCCGGGTACTGGAGCGGCGCGCTGGTCATTCGTATTGCGAAGTCGTCATCGAGACCGGCCGCACGCACCAGATCCGCGTGCATGCGCAGCACCTCGGGCATCCGGTGGCCGGGGATGACAAGTACGGGGATCCGGCGGTCAACAAACGCCTGCGCGACCAGGCCGGCCTGAAGCGGCTGTTCCTGCATGCCGCCTCGCTGGAATTCGCGCTTGACGGCGGCAAGACGCCCTACCTGCTCAATGCGCCGCTGGCGCCGGAATTGGCGGAAGTGCTGAACCGGCTGGGTTGAGCCGGCAAAAACCGCTTTCAGAGCTGCGGCGCCAGGCGCTGTTCCGCAATGACGCGCAGTTGCGGCTGCTCGGTTCGCACGGTGACATGTCCGGGTAATCCATCCGGGAAACTCAGCACCAGATCCGCCTGCGAATAGGCGAGACAGCAGCGTGGCTCGAATGGCGTCGCCGCATTGGAAACCAGCGGAATCATGATCTGCAGATCTTCATCGGCGCGCCAGGCGCGGATACCCGCCGCATTGACGCTTTCCTGTTCGTCATGGCGAACGGTCAAGCTTACTCGCAGGGTTCGTTCGTCGACGACGGACACCAGCATGTCGGCGGCACGGCCGTCACCCGGAATCGATTCCGCCTCGGCGATATGCGCATCGACGCGGACGGGCAGGTAGCGCAACTCGGCGGGCTGCGGCGGAGGCGGTGGCAGATTGGCGGGCTGGACTTGCGCCAAGGACCACGCCAGCAACAGGTTCAGCAACGCAGGTTCATCCCTGGCGTTGCGAATCCAGCGCGAAGCACTGGTTCGGCCGTTCGGCGGGCGGGGTGAAGGTCACCGGCACCTGGATGGTCTGGCTGATCGCCTGGCCGTTGCGGGTGGCGGCCTTGAACTGCCATCCGTGCACGGCCTTCTGCGCCGCTTCGTCCAGCGCCGGTTGGCCGCTGCTCTTGAACACGCCGACTTCGGTCGGAACGCCTTCGATGCCGACGACGACCTTCAGCGTGGACACGCCGCCGATGCCGGCGCAGGCCAGTTCAATCGGATACTCGGGCGGGGGCGTGTCGACCGCCGCCAGTTCGGTCGGCGCCGCCACCGGCGCGGCCGGGGTGCCAGAACCGCCGCAGGCGGACAGCGTTGCCGCCAGCACGGTGGAAGTCGCCCACAGGGGAAGAATTCTCATCAGGGAGCTCCGGTGACCAACGCCTCGGCCTTGGCCGCGCAGATGAAGTCGTTTTCGCTGAGTCCGCCGACATCGTGGGTCGAATAGCGGACCACGGCGCGGTTGTAATGTACGCCCAAATCCGGGTGATGGTCCTCGCGGTGGGCGATGTAGGCCAGCGCATTCACGAACGCCATGGTCTCGTGGTAGTTGGCGAACGTGAAGGTCTTGCACAGCGCATGGCCGTCCTCGGCCAGTTCCCAGCCGGGCAGTTCCGGCATCAGTTCGGCGATGCGGGCCTGGCCCAGCTTGTGCTCGCCGCCACGCAGGGGCACGCAATGGGCCTGGGCGAGGGGGATCAGGTCGGTCATGAGTCCTCCGGGAAAGCCGGTCCGCTGAACGCCGGCACACGTTACGATGGTCCGGACGGGCAAGCCCCGGCCGGAACGCTAGAATACCCCGCATGATCCAGATTTCCGACAGCGCACAGGCCCATTTCCGCAAACTGATCGAGCGCGAGTCGCTGCCCGGTCTCGGCGTGCGGCTCAGCGCGGTGCATGCAGGTACCCCGCGCGCCGATGCGCGCCTGGAGTTCGCCGAACCGCGCGATCTGGCCGGCGACGAATGGGCGGTGGACTGCGACGGGTTCACCTTGTACGTGCAGGCCGACAGCGTGGCCTGGCTGGATGGTGCCGAGATCGACTACGTCTACCAGGGCGCCAGCACCCAGCTGACCATCAAGGCGCCCAAGATCAAGGGCGAGGTACCCGCCGAGTCCGCATCCCTGGTCGAGCGCGTGCGCTGGGTGGTGGAAAACGAGATCAATCCGCAACTGGCCCAGCACAAAGGCAAGGTGGCGGTGGAGCAGGTGACCGGCGACGGTGTCGTGTACCTGCGCTTCGGCGGCGGTTGCCACGGTTGCGGCATGGCCGACGTGACCCTGAAACAGGGTATCGAGAAGACCCTGGTCGCGCGCGTTCCCGGCGTGACGGCGGTGCGCGATGCCACCGATCACGATACCGGCGCGGCTCCCTACATTCCCCGCGGCAACGCGGCCTGACATAGCCCCGCGCCGGTGACGCGAGCCGCCGAACTCATCATCCAGGCGCTGTTGCCGCGCAAGGCGGCTCCCATACTGGAGCGTCACACCGGCCTGCCGTATGGCTGGGGACTCTGGCTGCGCGCGCTGCCGGAACGCCTCGGCATCATCACCCGCGAAAGGTCCGAAGCCATCGTCACGGACCTGATGATGCGCCCGCCGCCACCGCCGGGTCCGATCGCGCCTGCGCTGGGTTTCTGGGGCGGTCTGCGTTCGCTGTTCTACCAGGACTGGGATCCGCCGCCGCGCGAGGAACGTGGCATCCGCTGGCTGGCTGGTTTCACCAGCCTGCTGATGCACCTGTTGTTCGTGCTGCTGCTGGTCTGGGTCGCGGTGGTCCGCCTGCCACCATCGCCGGCGGAAGCCGGCGACAGCAGCCGCGTGCAGGTCGAATTCGTCGGCCGCGGCACGCCCGAGGAAACCGGTGGCGGCGCGCCGCAGGCGACCTCTTCGCCGGCGCCGGCCGCTTCCGGTGGCGAGGCCGCGAGCCAGGATGCCAGCACCGTGGCCACGCCCCGGCGGATGCCCGAATTCGTGCCGCCGTCGCCGACGCTGGCCACCGAAACACCGCAGGTGCGCGAACGCGAAATCGCCGAGCCGGCACCGCAGGCACCGCAGCCGGTGCAGGTCACCGAAGTGCCGGCGCCGACCACCGAATACGTATTGCCGCCGCCCAATCTGCGTCGCGATGCGGTGACCGCACCCACGATCACCCCGCGCGAACTGAGCGTGCCGCAGCGCGAGGTCACCGTGCTGGAAACCCCGGCGGTACCGCGCGTGGACACGCAGCGCGGCATCGCCGCACCGCAAATCAACCGACCGGTGCCGCAGGTGCAGGAGCGCGAGATCGCCGCGCCGTTGCCACAGGTGCGCACGGCGCAGGTACCCACGCGGGTGGCGCCGGTACGCGATCTGCAACAGCCGGCCCCGGGCGTGCGCGAACGCGAGATTCCGGCGCCGCGCCCGGCCACGACGCAGGGCAATGCCAGTGCCGCGAGCACGCCGGCCCCGGCCACCGCCCGCGATACCGGCACAGGTCCGCAGGCGGCCACGCCTTCGGCGTCGAAAGGCCTGCAGCCCGGGGCGACGCGATCGGGACCGGCGCAGGCCGATCGCAGCGGCGGCTGGGCCACACCGCAGCGCGGCGACGACTGGGGAGCTTCGCGGCGCAACGTCGCTGGCGACAGCGGCGCCAATGCCGGGCAGAAGCCGGGCCTGTTCAACGCCGATGGCAGCGTGCGGGTGCCGACCGGCGCCGGTGCCGGCGAGGGTCCGGCGACCGCCAGCGAACGCGGCGCGCCCGGCGGCGGCAATGACCAGTGGACGCGCGAGAAGATCGACAGTTCCGGCACCTGGCTCCAACGTCCGCCCTACGACTACGAACCGACCAGCTTCGACAAGTACTGGGTGCCGAACGAGTCGCTGTTGGCCGAATGGGTCCGGCGCAACATCCGCGAAGCGGTGATCCCGATTCCCGGAACCCGCAAGAAAATCCGCTGCGTGGTGTCCGTGCTGCAACTGGGCGGCGGCTGCGGCCTGTTCGACCCCAATCTCAACGAACAACCGGCTTCGGCGCGTCCGCCGCCGGAAATCCCGACCAAGCGCACGCCCATTCCCACCGATTCCTGACGCCGGACGCCACGGGTGTGGCCGTTCGGTGGCGCGATACAAGACTTGGGGGAAAACAGCTGGCGTTTTCCGGCAAACCGTCCAGCAATGGCATCACGATGATGCAAGGCCCGCATGGCATGCGGCATACGGCTCGAATCCAGGGCCGATGAGGGTGGCCCCGGCCATTGCGGATGTCATCGGCACAAAAAGAAACGGAGCCTTGCGGCTCCGTCTCCGACGAGGATGTCTGCCTGTCGCGGTTTCAGTGCACGCCGTGCAGGTCGCGCAGCTTGGACTCGCGCGAGCCGAAGTAGGCGGCCAGATCCGAGATGTCCTGGTCGCTCAGGCCGGCGGCCTGCGGCGACATCAGCGCGTGCTGGCGATCGCCGGCGCGGTAGGCCTGGAGCGCATGCGCGATGTAGTCGGCGTACTGGCCACCCAGCTTCGGGTAGGTGCCGTCGATCGGGGCATTGCCGTCGGCGCCGTGACAGTCGATGCAGCTCTGGCCGGTGGCCTTGCCCTTGGCGTTGGCCAATTGCTCGCCTGCGGCGATGCGGCCGTCCGGCAGGCCGGCGGAGGAACTGGAACCGTGCTCGCCACTGGCGTGGCCGGGATCGGCGGCGGCGGTCTCGTTGGTTTCCACCTTGGAGCATGCCGCCAGGGCGAGGGCGGCGAGCAGGGCGATGGCTAGACGCTGGGCGTGCTTGGCGTTGGGCATGGCGGATTACTTGACGGTGGAAAGGAAGGCGGCGATGTCGGCGATGTCCTGATCCGAGAAGCTTTCGGACTGCGCCTGCATGGTCGGGTGCTTGCGGGCCCCCTTCTTGTATTCGGTCAGCGCATTGACCAGATATTCCGCCGACTGGCCGCCGATGCGCGGCACGTGGTAGTTCGGGTAGGCATTCTTGTAGCCGGTGATGCCGTGGCAGCCCTGGCAGGTGTACGTCAGGGTGCGGCCCTTGTCGGCGTTGCCGGTGATCGGCGCGGCGGCGGGGGCGGCGGGAGCAGCCGCCGGAGCCGCAGCAGCGGGGGCCGGCGCGGGCGCGGCTTCGCTGGTGGGGGTCTGGGCGGTCAGGGCGGCCATCGGCAGGGCGGCGGCCAAGGCAAGGCAAGCGGCGAGCGGAAGCGGTCGCATCATGTCGTTAATCCGGGACTCTCATTTGCGCGCGCCGCGTCCAACCGCAGCGCTTGGCTTCGCGAAGTATAACGTTAACGTCACGAATGCCGCCATCCGCCGGACGGTCACGCCGGTGCCGCATGGTCGATGCACCCTTGGCGACAACCGGATCCAGGTCGCTCCGCACGCATCGCCGCCGCAAAAGCGGCCATTACGGATGCTGGTCACCATGACCTTCGGCGCATGATTCCGGTTGAATGGGTGATATACCTTCATACAACACCTAAACAACACCACCACGGTCCACCCCATGTCCCGAGCCCACCCCCAATCCGGCCGCTCCCACCTGCGCCTGGCCCTGCTGCCCGTCCTGTGCGGCATGCTGGTCCTGTCCGCCTGCAAGGGCGGCGGCCCCGCGCCCGAAGCCCAGGCCAAGAACGGGGCCGAGGCCAAGGCCGCCGACGCGGTGCCGGTGGAAGCGGTGACGGCCAGCCGCCGCGCCGTGGCCGCCAGCTACACCGGTACCACCACCCTGGAACCGCGCGCCGAGTCGCAGGTGGTCGCCAAGACCTCCGGCGTGGCGCTGGCGGTGATGGTCGAGGAAGGCCAGCAGATCAAGGCCGGGCAGGCGCTGGTGCGGCTGGATCCGGATCGCGCGCGCCTGGCCGTGGCCCAGGCCGAGGCGCAGATGCGCAAGCTGGAGAACAACTACCACCGCGCCCGCCAGTTGGTGGATCAGCAGATGATCAGCGCCAACGACGTGGACCAGATCAAGTTCGATCTGGAGAACGCGCGCGCGCAGTACAACCTGGCCAAGCTGGAACTGTCCTATACGACGGTGGTGGCGCCGATTTCCGGCGTGATCGCCTCGCGCTCGATCAAGACCGGCAACTTCGTCCAGATCAACACGCCGATCTTCCGCATCGTCGACAACTCGAAGCTGGAAGCCACGCTCAACGTGCCCGAGCGCGAACTGGCGACGCTCAAGGCCGGCCTGCCGGTCCTGCTGCAGGCCGACGCGCTGCCGGGCAAGACCTTCCAGGGCGTGGTCGATCGCGTGGCCAATGTGGTGGATGCCGGCAGCGGCACCTTCCGGGTGGTCTGCGCGTTCGCCGACGCGACCCTGCAGCCGGGCATGTTCAGCCGCATCCGCATCGATTACGACCAACGCGCCGACGCACTGGTGGTGCCACGCATCGCGCTGCTGGACGATGGCGACCCGGCGGTGTTCGTGGTCCGTGACGGCAAGGCCGCGCGGGTGCCGGTGAAGCTGGGCTACGCCGATGGCGAATGGCTGGAAGTGCGCGAAGGCCTGAAGCCGGGCGATCGCGTGGTCACCGCAGGCAAGGTGGCCCTGCGCGATGGCAGCGCCGTGCAGGTGATCGGTGATCCAGTTCCGAAGGCGGTAGCGGCGAAGGATCAGGCCGTCGAGGCTGGTAGCAAGCAATGAGCGGCCATCCGGATCCCCACGATTCCCAGCCGCAAGGGCGGCTGGGTGGCGGCCTGGTGGAGTTCTCCACCCGCCGCCGGGTGACCATCGCGATGATCACGGTCACCATGCTGCTGTTCGGCGTCATCGCCCTCGGCAGCCTGAAGGTCAACCTGCTGCCGGATCTAAGCTATCCGACCCTGACCGTGCGCACCGAATACACCGGTGCGGCGCCGTCGGAAATCGAGACCCTGATTTCCGAGCCGGTCGAGGAAGCGCTGGGCGTGGTCAAGAACCTGCGCAAGCTCAAGTCGGTCTCGCGTACCGGTCAGAGCGATGTGGTGCTGGAATTCGCCTGGGGCACGGACATGGACCAGGCCAGCCTGGAAGTCCGCGACAAGATGGAAGTACTGCAACTGCCGCTGGAGGCCAAGGCCCCGGTGCTGCTGCGCTTCAATCCCTCCACCGAGCCGATCGTCCGCCTGGCGCTGTCCAACAAGAACGCGCCGGCCAATGATGCCGACGCGGTGCGCCTGCTCATCGAGCTGCGCCGCTACGCCGACGACGATCTGAAGAAGAAGCTGGAGCCGGTCGAAGGCGTGGCCGCGGTCAAGGTCGGCGGCGGCCTGGAAGACGAAATCCAGGTCGACATCGACCAGCAGAAGCTGGCCCAGTTGAACCTGCCCATCGACAACGTCATCCAGCGCCTGCAACAGGAGAACATCAATATCTCCGGCGGTCGCCTGGAAGAGGGGTCGCAGCGTTACCTGGTGCGCACGGTCAACCAGTTCGCCACGGTCAACGAAATCCGCGAGATGCTGATCACCGCGCAGACCAACGGCGGCAGCAGCGCCGCGCAATCGGCGGCCGCGCAGATGGCGGCGATCGCCGCGTCCACCGGTTCGGCGGCGGCGATGGCCGCGGCGGCTTCGGTGCAGAGCGCGTCTTCGAGCGATACAAGCGCCATCGCCGGCGGTATGGCGGTGCGGCTGAAGGACGTCGCGGATGTCCGCCAGGGCTACAAGGAGCGCGAGGCGATCATTCGCCTGGCCGGCAAGGAAGCGGTGGAGCTGGCCATCTACAAGGAAGGCGACGCCAACACCGTGTCCACCGCCGACGCGGTCAAGAAGAAGCTGGAAGAGCTCAAGAGCCAGATTCCACCGGACGTCGAGCTGACCACCATCGAGGACCAGTCGCTGTTCATCGAGCAAGCGATTGCCGACGTCAAGAAGGACGCGGTCATCGGCGGCATCCTGGCGATCCTGATCATCTTCATGTTCCTGCGCGATGGCTGGAGCACGTTCGTCATCAGCCTGTCGCTGCCGGTGTCGATCATCACCACGTTCTTCTTCATGGGCCAGCTAGGCTTGAGCCTGAATGTGATGTCGCTGGGCGGTTTGGCGCTGGCGACCGGCCTGGTGGTGGACGATTCCATCGTCGTGCTGGAGAGCATCGCCAAGGCGCGCGAGCGCGGACTGGGCATATTGCAGGCGGCGATCGCCGGCACCCGCGAAGTGAGCATGGCGGTGGTGGCGTCGACCCTGACCACGGTGGCGGTGTTCCTGCCGTTGGTGTTCGTGGAAGGCATCGCCGGCCAGTTGTTCCGCGATCAGGCACTGACCGTGGCGATTGCCATCGCGATTTCGCTGGTGGTGGCGATGACCCTGATTCCGATGCTGAGCTCGCTCAAGGGCCGCCCGCCGTTGGCGTTCCCGGAGGAAGCACCGCATCCGCGCTGGCAGCCGACCTCGGCCTGGCAGCGTCCTTTCGCCTTCGTCGGCCATCTGATCGGGCTGGTGTTCCGCTCCGTGTTCTTCGGCATTGCCTGGTTCGTGGTCAAGGCGTGGCGTGGCGTGGCCGCGGTGGTCGGTCCGATCATGCGCAAGCTCAGCGACCTGGTGATGATGCCGTACAACGGCGCCGAGCGTGCCTATCTGCGCCTGCTGCCGGCTTCGCTGGCGCGACCCTGGCTGGTGCTGGGCTTCGCCGGCGCGGCATTCGGCCTGACCCTGCTGACGGTGCCGATGCTGGGCGCGGACCTGATTCCGCAGCTGGCCCAGGATCGCTTCGAAATGACGGTCAAGCTGCCGCCGGGCACGCCGTTGAAGGACACCGATGCGCTGGTCCGCGAGTTGCAGCAGAAGCACTCCAAGGATGACGGCGTGCAATCGCTGTATGGCGTCAGCGGCAGCGGCACCCGGCTGGATGCCAGCCCGACCGAGAGCGGCGAGAACATCGGCAAGCTGACGGTGGTGATGACTGGTGGCGGCAGCGAGAAGATCGAGGCCGCCGAGACCGAGCGCCTGCGCGCGACCATGCAGTCGCACGCCGGCGTGCAGGTGGACTTCGCCCGTCCCGAACTGTTCAGTTTCTCCACCCCCCTGGAAGTTGAGCTGCGCGGACAGGATCTGGCCTCGATCGAGCAGGCCGGCCGCAAGCTGGCGGCGATGCTGCGCAACAATCCGCACTACGCCGACGTCAAGTCGACGGTGGAGGAGGGCTTCCCGGAGATCCAGATCCGCTTCGATCAGGAGCGCGCCGGTGCGCTGGGCCTGACTACCCGCCAGATTGCCGACGTGGTGGTGAAGAAGGTCCGCGGTGAAGTGGCCACGCGCTACAGCTTCCGCGATCGCAAGATCGACGTGCTGGTGCGCGCGCAGGAAACCGACCGCGCCAGCGTGGAGAGCATCCGCCGTCTGATCGTCAATCCCGGCAGCAGCCGGCCGGTGACCCTGGACGCGGTCGCCGACGTGGTGTCCACCACCGGTCCCAGCGAGATTCATCGCACCGACCAGATCCGGGTGGCGATCGTCTCGGCCAACCTGCGCGACATCGACCTGGGCGGCGCCGTCGCCGAGGTGCGCGACATGGTCGCCAAGGAACCGCTGGGCGCGGCCATCGGCATGCACATCGGCGGACAGGGCGAGGAACTCGCCGAGTCGGTGCGCTCGCTGCTGTTCGCGTTCGCCCTGGCGGTGTTCCTGGTCTACCTGGTGATGGCCTCGCAGTTCGAGTCGCTGCTGCATCCGTTCGTCATCCTGTTCACCATCCCGCTGGCCCTGGTCGGCGCGGTGCTGGCGCTGCTGATGACGCGCTCGCCGGTGTCGGTGGTGGTGTTCATCGGTTTGATCCTGCTGGTCGGCCTGGTGGTGAAGAACGCGATCATCCTGATCGACAAGGTGAATCAGTTGCGCGAGGCCGGCGTGGCCAAGCGCGAGGCCCTGATCGAGGGTGCGCGCTCGCGCCTGCGCCCGATCGTGATGACCACGCTGTGCACGCTGTTCGGCTTCCTGCCCCTGGCCGTCGCGCCGCTGTTCGGCAGTCCGGGCGCGGAAGTGCGTTCGCCGATGGCGATCACCGTGATCGGCGGCCTGCTGGTGTCGACCCTGCTGACCCTGCTGGTCATCCCGGTGGTCTACAACCTGCTGGACCGCCGCGCCGATGACTACTACCTGGAGCGCGGGCGCCGCAATCGCGCCTCGGCCGAAGGCATTGATGGTGCGGGCGAGGGCGGCACGGCCGCGGCGGAGCACGCATGAGCGTCGCCGAGTTCAGCATCAAGCGGCCGGTCACGACGATCATGTTCTTCGTGTCGTTGTTCGTGATTGGCATGATCGCGGCGATCCGGCTGCCGCTGGAAGCGTTCCCGGACGTGTCGCCGCCGTTCATCATGGTGCAGCTGCCGTACACCGGCTCGACCCCGGAAGAGGTCGAGCGCACCGTGCTGCGGCCGGTCGAGGAAACGCTCTCGACCATGACCGGCATCAAGCGGATGGACAGCTCCGCGCGCTCGGATGGGGCCAATATCTTCATCCAGTTCTCGGACTGGAACCGCGACGTGGCCATCGCCGCCTCGGAGGCGCGCGAGCGCATCGACGCCATCCGTGACGACTTGCCGGACGACCTGCAGCGCTACTTCGTTTTCAAGTTCTCGACCACCGACGAACCGGTCCTGCGAGTGCGCCTGGCCAGTGCCACCGACCTGACCGGCGCGTACGACATGATCGACCGCGAATTCAAGCGCCGGCTGGAACGGATTCCCGGCGTGGCGCGGGTCGAGGTGTCCGGCGCGCCGGCCAACGAGGTGGAAATCGCGATCGAGCCGGATCGCCTGACCGCGCACAACCTGAGCCTCAACGAGCTGACCACCCGCCTCCAAGCCGTCAATTTCTCGGTCTCGGCCGGGCAGATCACCGACGGAGGCCGCCGCCTGCGCGTGCAGCCGGTGGGCGAACTGGCCGATCTCGAACAACTGCGCTCGCTGGTGCTGAACAACAGCGGCCTGCGCCTGGGCGACATCGCCGAGGTGCGGCTGAAGCCGGCGCGGATGGACTACGGGCGCCGCCTGGACGGGCGCGCGGCGGTGGGCTTGGACATCTTCAAGGAGCGCAACGCCAACCTGGTGGAAGTCTCCAGCGCGGCGCTGAAGGAAGTGGAGGCGATTCGCGAAAGCCCGGCACTGAATGACGTGCAGGTCCTGGTGATGGACAACCAGGGCGACAACGTCACCTCCTCGCTGCTGAGCCTGGCCGAAGCCGGCGGCATCGGCCTGGTGCTGTCTATCGCGGTGCTGTTCTTCTTCCTGCGCCATTGGCCGTCGACGCTGATGGTGACCCTGGCGATTCCGATCTGCTTCGTGATGACCCTGGGCTTCATGTACTTCGCCGGCGTCACCCTCAACATCCTCAGCATGATGGGGCTGCTGCTGGCCGTGGGCATGCTGGTGGACAACGCGGTGGTGGTGGTGGAGAGCATCTACCAGGAACGCGAGCGGATGCCGGGCCAGCCGGTGCTGGCCTCGATCGTCGGCACCCGCCACGTCGCCATCGCGCTGTCGGCGGGTACGTTGTGCCACTGCATCGTGTTCGTGCCGACGATGTTCGGCGAACGCAACATGCTGAGCATCTTCCTGTCCCAGATCGCCATCACCATCTCGGTGTCGCTGCTCGCGTCCTGGCTGGTCGCGGTGAGCCTGATCCCGATGATCTCCGCGCGACTGAAGACGCCGCCGGCGGTGAGCAAGCCCGACGGGCTGATTCCGCGCATGCAGCGCCGCTACGCCGGCCTGCTGCGCTGGACACTGGCCCATCGCGGCTGGAGCGTGCTGGGCATCCTGCTGATCATCGCGGCCAGCGTGCTGCCGATGACCCAGATGAAGACCAACATGTTCGGCGGCGAGGATGCCGGCGAGACGCGAATCTTCTACCAGTGGAAGGGCGCCTACACCAAGGAGCAGATGTCGCAGGAAGTCGGCAAGATCGAGGCCTACCTGGAAGCCAACCGCAAGCGCTTCAAGATCACCCAGATCTACTCGTTCTTCAGCGAGCAGGGCTGGGGCGGCACCAACATCAAGCTGGACACCAAGGACATCACCGAGAGCAAGCAACTGGTCGATGCCATCCGCAAGGACCTGCCGAAGTCGGCGCGTGCCAACGTCGGCATCGGCGACCAGGGCGGACCGGGTGGCGGTGGCGGCCAGCAGGCGCAGAGCGTGTCGGTGCAACTGGTGGGTGATTCCACCCAGACCCTGACCGAGCTGGCCAACGAAGTCGTGCCGATCCTGGCCAAGCGCAAGGAATTGACCGACGTGCGCGTGAACAGCGGCGACCGCAACAGCGAACTGGCGGTGCGCGTGGATCGCGAGCGTGCGCTGGCGTTCGGCTTCAGCGCCCAGGAAGTGGGGCGCTTCGTCGAACTGGCCCTGCGCGGCGCGCCGCTGCGCGAATTCCGCCGTGGCGAGAACGAGGTGCCGGTGTGGGTTCGCTTCTCCGGCGCCGAACATTATGGTTCCGAGGATCTGGAATCGTTCACCGTGCGCGCACCGGATGGCCGCACCGTGCCGCTGCTGGCGATGGTCGACGTGGCCATCAAGCCGTCGGCCAACGAGGTCCAGCGTTCCAATCGCCAGACCACGCTGACCATCCAGGCCAACCTGGCCGACAAGGTGTCGATGCCGGAAGCACGCAAGGCGATGGAGGATACCCTCAAGCCGCTGGCGTATCCGGCGGGTTACAGCTACAGCTTCGATGGCGGTGGTTTCCAGGAGGATCAGGAAGCCATGCAGCAGATGATGTTCAACCTGCTGATTGCCCTGATCATGATCTACGTGGTGATGGCGGCGGTGTTCGAGTCGCTGCTGTTCCCGTCGGCGATCATGAGTGGCGTGCTGTTCTCGGTGCTGGGCGTGTTCTGGCTGTTCTGGCTGACCGGCACCGAATTCAACATCATGGCCTTCATCGGCATCCTGGTGCTGATGGGCGTGGTGGTGAACAACGGCATCGTGATGATCGAGCACATCAACAACCTGCGACGGCGCGGCATGTCCCGCACCGAGGCGCTGGTGGAAGGCAGCCGCGAACGCCTGCGCCCGATCATGATGACGATGGGCACGGCGATCCTGGCAATGGTGCCGATTGCGATCAGCAATACCCAGTTGGCGGGTGATGGCCCGCCGTACTTCCCGATGGCGCGCGCCATCGCCGGCGGACTGGCGTTCTCCACCGTGGTCAGCTTGCTGTTCCTGCCGACCATCTACGCGATCCTCGACGATCTGCGCAGCGGTACGGTCCGGGCCCTCCGGCGTGCGCGTGGCAAGGGCGATGCGCCGGCGGCGGCCAGCCTCACCGCATTGCATACGGAGTAACGCGGACAGGCGTGCCTGACCAGGAAGGCCGGCCCAAAGCCGGCCTTCTTTTTTCCTTCCTCATCCTCCTTCCGTCAGGAGGACATGCAACGACGGGTGTTACTTCTCCACGAAGGCGCGTTCGAACACGTAGTCCCCGGGATGGCCGGTCCGGGGCGAAACCTGGAAGCCCCGCTGGTCCAGCAGGGCGCGGATCTCGGCGAGCATTGACGGGCTGCCGCAGATCATGAAGCGATCGCGGGCCGGATGCAGCGGCGGTAATCCGCTGGCATCCGCCAGGCGGCCATCGGCGATCTGCGCGGTGAGCCGGCCGGTGTTGCGAAAGCCGTCGCGGGTCACGGTCGGGTGGTAGAGCAGCTTCTGCCGGATCTGCGCGCCGAGGAACGGGTGCGCCGGCAGATCCCGCTCGATGAAGGCCGAGTAGGCCAGATCACTGATGTGCCGCACGCCATGCGCGACGATGACCTTCTCGTAGCGCTCGTAGGTTTCCGGATCCTGGATGATGCTCATGAACGGGGCCAGGCCGGTGCCGGTGCCGAGCAAATACAGATGCCGTCCGGGATGCAGGTCGTGCAGGACCAGCGTGCCGGTGGGCTTGCGGCTGACCAGCACCGGATCGCCGACCTGAAGATGCTGGAGCCGGGACGTTAGCTGCCCGTCCTGGACCTTGATGCTGAAGAACTCGAGATGTTCTTCCCAGTGCGGGCTGGCGATGCTGTAGGCCCGCATCAGCGGACGGCCGTCGACCTCGAGCCCGATCATCACGAAATGACCGCTCTCGAAGCGCAGGCCCGGATCGCGGGTGGTGCGGAACGAGAACAGGCTGTCGTTCCAGTGGTGGACATGGGTGACGCGCTCAATCGCATGCAGGCTCATCAAACGACTCCGGCGGGGGAAGAAACGAAGCGGCCGCGCTCACGCCAGCCACCTGTGCAGGGCGGCCAGCGCCACCAGACCGGCCAGCATCCACGCAAGACCCACCAGCCAGCGCGGCCGGTAAGGCAGGACGCCCAGCGCAAGCGAGAGGCCGGCTGCGGTCATGGCGCCCAACCAGATCACTGGACCGCGCGCCCAGTCCTCGGCCTGGCCGGCCACCAGCAGGGCCAGCGCGAGCAGGCTCCCGCCGAGCCAGCGCCACTGGCGCATCCGGCCGGTACCGGCCCGTGCGGCGCCGTGCAGATCCATCTGGTGTTTTTCCATCGACAGGCACAGCGCCGCGAAACCCGCATAGGCCAGAGCCGTCAGCAGCAGGAACACGAGCACGCTCATGCGTTCGCTGCCGCCGGCCCCGTATCGGCGACATTGGTGGCCTGCCGTCGCCGCGCCGCCGCGCTTGCCGGCGGTTGCCAGCGCTGCATGCGGCGGCCGGCACAGGCCAGGCCAGCACCCAGCGCAAGCATGGCGAGATCAAAACCGGCCATCACCCAGTCATGCCGCATGAGCGAGACACCGAGGTGCGTCGAAGTGGTCAATGCGTTGACCAGCGGCAGCAGCAGGAACAGCAGTGCGGCGACGTAGAGCTGCCAGACCCACATGGCGCGCCTGGGCCAGGCGAAAGCGGCCAGCAGCGCCACCGCCCATGCCGCGAAAAACACGTTCGCCTCCGCGGACGCGCGCTCGGCGATCGCCAACGGCAGCAACCGGTTGCCCCAGAAATAGGCCGCGAACGCGATCGGCAGGCCGGCGACCGCGCCGATGTTGAGCGCATCCACCAGCCGCAGGCCGAAACCGATGCGCCCTGTCTTCAGGTGTTTGGGGCGTTCCTTGATGGCCCACAGGATCACGCCGCTGGCGACCATCAGGCAACCGGCGAGGCCGGACAGGAAGAACAGCAGGCGCAGCAGGGGATCGGCGAAGCGTGCCAGATGCAGGCCATACATCACGCCGCGGGTGCGGGTGGCACCACCCGGACCGGGGCTGGCATCGAGCAGGGCGCCGGTGGCGCCGTCGAAACGCAACGAGGGCGTGTCGATCGACAGGCGCTTGCCGGTGCGCTGGAACACGTCGACCACGGCATTCGCATCACCGGGATGGTGAACGGTGAAGCCGCCGGGCTCGCCGCCCTGCCAATACCGGTGCGAGGCATCGAGCACACGCAGGATGTCCGGTGTGCCTGGCGCGGATGTCCCCGCGGCGTCGCGCGGTTCGCCGAACCGCGCGAACGCGGCGCTGAAGAAGGCATCCTCGTCGGCCGGATAGGCCGCCTTCACGCCCCAGGGCAGGTACATGAACATCAGGGTGACGATGCCGGTATAGGTGATCATCGCGTGGTATGGCAGCGCCATCACCGCGCTGACGTTGTGGAAATCCAGCCACGAGCGCTGGCCCTTGCCGGGGCGGAACGTGAAGAAGTCCTTGAGGATCTTCTTGTGGGTGATCACGCCGGTGATGATCGCCACCAGCATGAACATCGCGCAGAAGCCGACCAGGTAGCGCGCCCACACCACCGGGATGTAGTGCAGGTCGAAATGCAGGCGGTAGAAGAAATCGCCGCCGCGGGTTTCGCGGGCGGCAATCGCCTCGCCGGTATCGGGGTTGACGGTGGCGTCGCCGAAGCGTCCGCCCCGCCGGCCACGGCGCTTGCCCTCGTCCGGCGAAGTGGCGGATTCGGGATTGCGCCAGAACATCCGCAGGGTGCCGTTACGGTCGTCGGGCAGGGTAACGGTCCAGCTTTCGGCCCGCGCCGCGTACCGTTGAAGGTATTGAAGCGCACGCTCGGCGGCTTCCGGCCCCCGCGCGAGGGTGCTGGGTACCTCCGGACGCATCCAGCGGCTGATTTCCTCGCGGTAATAGCTGGCGGTACCGGCCATGAAAATCAGCAGCAGCAGCCAGCCGACCAGCAAGCCTGTCCAGGTGTGCAGCCAGGCCATCGACTGGCGGAAACCCTGCTTCATGCCGCAGGTCCCAGCCAGGCCGTGCCCACGCCCATCAGCAGCGCAGGCAGGGCGATGCCGATCCAGGCGCGCAGGGCGGTGCGTACCGCGAACGCCCACAGCGCGGCGCAGGCGCAGACGACGATCGCGACCAGCATGCCGGTCAGCACGGCCTGGGCGCGATCCATCGGCAGCGCCAGGGCGAGGAAGGACGAGGTAGTGGCGGCCAGCGCATAGCCGCCGAGGATGGCCGCGAGGCTGCGCGAGGCGATGCCGGCGCGCGGATGCCGGAGCACACCGGCAAGGCGTTGGGGACGGGGGGAGAAAAGAACTTTCACGAACGCATCCGGGCTTGCGACAGGAAAGGGCAGGCGGTTTCGCCACCCGACCGGGAGCCGCCTTCCCTGGCGGCGGCCGACGCCATCGGGCGCGGTGTCCATCCCGCTACAACGTGCCAGGCCACCGCATCCCTCAAGGATTGCCGGGCGCGGGTGGCCGATGCCGGGTTCAGAGACGGATGCGCAGGTTCAGGGTGACGTTGCGTGGTTCTCCCCAATGCACGCCGTTGTAGAACCCCATCCGGCTGTAATAGTCCTTGTCCAGCAGGTTGTTGATGTTGAGACTGGCAGTGATGTTGTCGCTGAAGCGATAGCTGGCCGCCAGATTGAGCAGATGGACGGCATCCTGTTCCATCGGCGCGCGCCGGGTGAGCGGGGCGCCGGTGCCCGGGTCGTACGCGCCCGTCGGCCGGTTGCCGGTAGCTGTGAGCTTGCCTTGCCAGGTGACGCCGCCACCGATGCTCAGACGGTTCCAGCGGCCAGGCAGGCGGTAGTAGGTATTGAGGCGGAACAGATCCACCGGCTGCATGGTGTTGATGCGAACGCCGGCCGCGTTCTCGGCCTTGGCGTGGGTGAAGCCGCCGGCGATGTTCCAGTTCTCGGTGACCTGGCCTTGCACTTCCAGTTCCCAGCCCTGCACCTTGTTGCCCTTGCCGGTGGACTTGTAGGCGTAGGTCGGCGAGCCGTTGATGATCCGCGGCGGCACCGAATCATCGATTTCCGCCAGGTTGTCCTGTTCGCTGCGGAACACCGCCGCGCTCGCGTTGAGGCCGCCATCGAAGAACTCGCCCTTCAGGCCCAGCTCGTAGCTGTTGCCCTCGATCGGATCCAGATAGCGGTCGTTGCGATCGCGATATTCCTGCGGCTTGAAGATGCTCGTGTAGCTGGCATAGGCGGTCAGCTTGTCATTGAGATCGAAGAGCACGCCGGCGTAGGGAGTGAACACATCTTCGACTTTGTAGCCACCCCGGGCCTCGAGCGTGCCGGCCGTGTTGTAGCGTTCCTCATTGGCGGTTTCCCAGGTGCTGTAGCGCGCACCAACCACCGCCTTGAGAGCGTCGGTGAAATTCAGGTGCGCGGCGATGAAACCGGCGCTCTGCCGGGTTCGGGAGCTGTAGGCGTTGTGGCCATGGCGGATACTGCCGAACCGGGGCACGTTGCCGTCCCAGTTGCGCCAGTCCGGAATCCGACTGTAGTCGGCCCAGCTGGCATAGCCGGCCGGCGGCAGGGTTTGCGTATAGGGTTCGTAAGAGCGCTGGCTCAGGGTGCTGTAGCCAGCCAGCAGGGTGTGCTCGCGGCCGAACAGGCGGAACGGACCGCCGGCGTTGAACTCCCAGGCATCGCTGCGGGTGCTTCCCAGGAAGCGCGAAGTCCACACCTGGATCCCGCTGCCGTCGGCGCGCGGAAAGCCTTCGCCGCCGTAGAACATGTAGCCGTCGGTGTCGCTGTCGGCACGGGTATAGGCCAGTCTGGCCAGCCAGCCATTGGCGAAGGACTGTTCCAGGCGGGCGAAAGCCTGGCGATCCTCGCGTGGCCACGAACTCCATTTGGCCGACAGATTGGTGTTGCGCGGCAATCGCGCCAGACTGCCGTCGGCCATCCAGTAGGGCAGCGTGCCCCAGGTGGCGCCCTGGGTTTTCGGCGACTGGTAGTCGTAGCCCGCGGTCAGCAGCGTGCGCGGCGTCAGATCGGCTTCGATCACGCCGTACAGCACGTTCTTGTCGAGCCGGTAGAAGTCGCGCCAGGAGTCGCTCTGCTGCTTGGCGGCGACCAGGCGGCCACGCAGCCGACCATCCCAGCCCAGCGGGCCACTGATGTCGGTCTCGAAGCGGTGGTTGCTCCAGCGCCCGATCGTCAGCCCCGTGGTCATCGCGAATTCGGAGGTCGGCCGCTTGCGGATCAGGTTGATGGTGCCGGACGGATCTCCCGCGCCCGTGGTCAGGCCGGTGGCGCCACGAACCACTTCGATGCGTTCGTACACGGCCGAATCACCGTCGGCCTTGACGTAGCCGCCGGTATTGAGCATGCCGTCGACCTGGATGTTGTTGATGGCGTAGCCGCGCGCGTTGTAGCTGACGCGCTCGCTGTCGGTGTACTGGACGAACACGCCGGTGACCTGCTGCATCACGCCGGACAGGCTGAACAGTCCCATGTCGTCCAGGCGCTGGCGGGTGATGACGGTGACCGACTGCGGGGTTTCGCGCAGGGACAGATTCAACTTGGTCGCGCTGCCGGTTTCGCGGACCGTATAGGAGTTCTTGTTTTCCTTTTCACCGTGGACTTCGATTGCATCCAGCGTCGTCGGTCCGTCCGAGGCGGCCTGCGCGCGGGCGAGTCCAGGCAGCAGCGCGCACGCCAGGGCGATGGTCTGTGCCAGGGGATGGCGGAAAGGAAGCGTGGGAACGGGGGTGGGGGACATGATGTGATTCCTGAAATGGCGTGGTGTTCGCCCCGGGTGGGGTGTGCACGTACAACGCGCCAGCAATGGGAATCACTCAACGGGCAGAACGCCGTCTCAACGCAACAGGCAGTAGATCACCACGCAACACAGCAACAACGCCGCGACCGCCATCCACGTGGGTTGCCCGGCGCGGGACGGGGGCGTGGAAGTAATATGACTAAACTCGCTCGCGAGTATGTGCGCGGACTGTTCCAGTTGCTCGGACAACTGCAGCGTCTCTTCCCACGCGGTCTGGTGTGCGGGTTCACCCAGCCATGCCAGGAATCGTTCCTGCTCGGCCTCCTCCATCGGCACACCCGAATGCAGGCGCACGTGCCAGGCAATGGCCTGGTCGGAGGGGGAAGGAGTTGGGCTCTCGTGGGGTGCCGACATGGGTGCCTGGGAGCGGTGGCCAGTATGTGGATCAGGTCAACGTGTAACGTTCACCGGCGACCGCGGTTGACTCGGCCTGTGCCTGCCGGCGCAGGAAATCGCGGCAGCGATGCATGGCCAGCATCATCTCCTTTTCGACCGTGCTGGTCGATACGCCGAGCGCCTGGCCGATTTGCGGGTAGGTCCAGCCATCGATGCGTTGCATGAGGAACACCCGGCGCGTGCGCGGCGGCAGTCCGCGCAGGGTTTGCAGCAGTCCTTCCAGACGCGCGCGGCTGTCCGCCATCTGTTCCGGGGATGCGGAGGAAACGTCGGTATCGTGGCTGGCCTGGCGTGCGTGCTCGTGGCGCACGCGCCGGGATCGCAGATGATCCAGCGCCAGGTTCTGCGCGGTGCGGAACACCAGGCTGAGATCCGCTTCACCCAGATGGCGATCCGTCAGCCGCAGGTAGGTGTCCTGCACGATGTCCTCGGCCGTGCTGTCGCAGCCGACGATGCGGCGCACCAGATGAACGATGCGCTGGCGCTCGCGGACGAAAACGCGGGTGAAGCCATCCATGTCGTCGGCAGTTCTCACGATAATCGCAAATGATAGTCATTACCATTTGAACGGGCAACGTGGACCACATAGACGCCCCAGAAACCGCGGTCAACGACTGTGGAACAGTACGGGAGCGTCCGGTCTTATGGCATCGCCGGTGCGCAGCCACGCCGCTGTCGCGGTTTCGATGGTGCAGGGACCGAGCGTGGCGATGCGCAGTGGCCGCGTGCGTGCCTGGCGTTCCAGGATCGCCAGCATCCCGGCCAGCATCGCGCCGGAGAACGGCGAATAGAGGTAATACACGCTCGCGGCGGATAGATCGGCGGTGCGGGCGTCGCCGGCGACGAAGCGGACGTGCTGAAGCGCCAGCGCGTCGGCACTGCGCCGCGCGCTGGCGACGTAGGCGGGCTCGATTTCGATGCCGACGGCCTGCGCGGGCGTGAGGATGGCGGTCAGCAGCGGGAGATGGCCCAGGCCCGAACCGAGATCGATCAGGACATCGGATTCGCGCAAATCCAGCCGGCGCAGCAGCGCCAGCAAGTGGCGCGCCGGCGTGGGCTGGTAGAACACCATGTCCGGAAGCAGCCCGCCGATGTCCGTCGAGGGCGCATCCGGCGCGAGCACCTCGGCCAACAGCGCGTCCAATGCGTCATAGCCATCGCCATCGGGTGCGTCGCCTTCGCCTGCCGTCAGCGCGGTGAGCGCTTCCGCGCCCCGGCCCTGGCGGATGGCGCCACGCAGCATCGCGCAGAAATCGTGATGGATTGCTTCCAGTTCTTCGCGCAGCGCGCCTGTCTGTCGGGACAGCCCGGCCTCTGCCTGGAAACCGGAGGCTTCCAGGCGATCCAGCACATCACCACGCCGACGCCATTGATCCGGCGCGCGCAGGGCGGCGTCGGCCGTCCAGTGCCGCACCTGTTGCCGTAATCGATCGAGCGGATCCGGAGCGGACAATCGGCAGCCGGATCAGCCGAACAGCTTGCCCAGCATGCGCAGCCCGCCGGTCCACACGCCGATGGCCGTTCCCAGGCTGGTCAGGAAGAAGTTGAGCAGCACCCGCGCCACCCGGTTGCGCCACCAGCCGCGCAGGGTCTGCACATCGTCGCGCAGCGCCATGAAATCCGCATAGGTCGGTTTGCGCAGGCTCGCCTCGACCAGGGCGCTCACGGTGCCGGACGCCAGCGCCGGATGCAGCGGGGTGAGCGGGGAGGCGACGAACGCGGCGGCGATGCTCAGGGGATGCCCCCCGGCGATGGCGCAGCCCAATGCGCCGAGGGCACCGGTCGCGAGCACCCATTGCACGATGAGATCCGAACCGACGTCCACGCCGCCCCGATAGAAACCCCAGGCGAAGCCACCCAGCACGAACGTGGTCAGCAGAATGGTGAACCAGGGAATGCTGCTCTTTTCGGGAATGTGCTCCAGCTCGGCGAGCGTGGCGGCCGGTTCATCGTTGTCCTCGCGCAGGTGCCGGGCCAGTCCGTGCAGATGGCCCGCGCCGACCACCGCCAGCATTTCGTGCGGCTTGTCGCCCTTGGTCTGTTGGCCGCCGGCCTGGCGCAGGCGCGTGGCCATGTAGCGATCCCGCTCGGCGATGACGGTTTCGTACAGCGCCGGATTGTCCTGGGCGAATTCGCCGAAGCTCGATTCGAGCATGTCACCCTGTTTCAGCTTCTCGATTTCGGCATCGCCGACTTCCTCGTCGGCGAACATGCCGGCCAGGATGCCGGCGCTGATCTTGGCGCGGCCCCACCAGCTCAGGCGATGCAGGGCGCGCTTGAAGGTCAGGCCGACCTCGCGATCGATCAGGTGCACCGGCAGCCCGCGTTCGCGCGCGTCTAGCGCGCCGGCCTTGAGTTCGGCACCGGGTTCCACGTCCAGTTGTTCCGCCAGCCGGCGCTGGTACGCGGCCAGGGCCAGGTTGGCGGCAAACAGGTGGGTCTTGCCTTCGCGCAGCACCTTGATGAGATCCAGCTTTGCCAGCGCGTCGGGATCCGTGAGCGATTGCAGACGGCCGGCGTCGAGTTCGACCGCCACGCTGTCGTAGGCGCCACTGGCGACCGCCGCGCGCACGGCGTCCACGCTGCTGCGCGAGACGTGCGCGGTGCCGAGCAGGGTGTAGCGGATGCCGTCGCGTTCGACGATCTGGTGCGGCTGACCGGCCAGCGGGTCGTGCGCGGCGGGAAGAGGGGACGGCGTAGGGTCGTTCATGGTGTCATTCATCGGAAGGGGCCGCGCCGTCACCCGCGCCGAGCGCGCGTTGCATCTGCACGGTATCGAGCCAGCGGCCGTGCTTGCGGCCCAGGCCCTGGAAGACGCCAACGGTGCGGAAGCCCAGCTTTTCATGCAGGGCGACCGAGGCGCCGTTGGCGGGTTCGCCGATCACCGCGATCATCTGCCGGAAGCCGCTGGCTTCGCAGGCGTCGATCAGGCGTTGCAGCAGCGCCTTGCCGACGCCCTGGCCCTGGTGCTCGGGAACGATGTAGACCGTGTCCTCCACGGTCCAGCGGTAGCCGATGCGGCTGCGATAGCTGCTGGCGTAGGCGTAGCCGGCGAAGCGGCCATCGCGTTCGGCGACGAAGTAGGGATAGCCCGCCGCCTGCACGGCGCGCATGCGTTGCGCCATTTCGGCCTCGTCGGGTACGTCGTATTCGTAGGTCGCCACGCGCTCGCGCACTTCCTCGGCGTACAGGGCGGCGATGGCCGGGATGTCGGCCTCGGTGGCGTCGCGGATGTGCAGGGGCAAGCGGGTGATGCCTCAGTCGATGTAGCGCTTGAGCAGATCGCCGTAGGCGTCGATGCGGCGGTCACGCAGGAACGGCCAGATCCGGCGCACGTGCTCGCTGCGTTCCATGTCCACTTCCACACTCAGGAGGGTGGCGTCGGTGCCGGCCTCGGCGAGGAACTCGCCCTGCGGACCCAGCACATGGCTGTTGCCCCAGAACTGGATGCCGGACGTGCCCAGCGGCGAGGGTTCGTGGCCGACGCGGTTGCAACTGAGCACCGGCAGGCCGTTGGCGACCGCATGGCCGCGATGGCTCAGTACCCACGCATCGCGCTGGCGATTCTTTTCTTCCTGCGTGTCGTCAGGATCCCAGCCAATCGCGGTCGGGTACAGCAACAGCTCGGCGCCGGCCAGCGCCATCAGGCGCGCGGCTTCCGGGTACCACTGGTCCCAGCACACCAGCACGCCCAAGCGACCGACCGAAGTGTCGATCGGCTTGAAGCCGATGTCGCCGGGAGTGAAATAGAACTTCTCGTAGAAGCCCGGATCATCCGGGATGTGCATCTTGCGGTACTTGCCCGCGATGCTGCCGTCCTTCTCGAACACCACCGCAGTGTTGTGGTACAGGCCGGTGGCGCGGCGCTCGAACAGCGAACTCACCAGCACCACGTTGTGTTGCTTCGCCAGGCGGCTCAGGCGTTCGGTGCTGGGGCCGGGAATCGGTTCGGCCAGGTCGAACTCGCCGACCGACTCGTGCTGGCAGAAGTATGGGCCGTTGTGCAGTTCCTGCAGCAGCACCAGGCGCGCGCCGCGGCGGGCGGCCTCGGCCACGCGTTCCTCGATCACCGACAGGTTGGCGTCGGCATCGCCGTGGTTCTTTTCCTGGATCAGGGCGACGGGCAGGGAGGTCTTGCGGGTCATGGCGGGGGCGGTGTTGAGCGGACGCGCATGGTAACGCGGATGGCCCGGCCCCGGGCCGACCGCGGGTGAACGGCGGGCGCGGCGCCGTCAGGCGCCGGCCTGCTCGCGACGGCGCTGGGCGCGCCCCAGCCAGGCGCCGTTGCCGGCCCAGACCAGGGCGATGCCGGCGCCGATGAACATCGCCAGCGCGGGGTGCTCCGCGACCAGATCCAGCATCCGCTTCACCCAGCCGCTGAGCGCGTCGGCACCGCGATAGACCACGGTGTCGATGAAGTTCTTGGCCTTGTACTTGTCCTCGGCGCCGACCACGGTGTACAGCATCTCGCGGCCCGGCCGCACCAGCGCGTATTCGCCCGCGCGGCGCACCACCATCACCACCGCGAACACCGCGAAGGTGGGCGCCAGCGCCAGCCACAGGAAACCGGCGGCGGTGATCAGCGGTACCAGTACCAGCAGGATGCCCACGCCGAGCCGGCGCGCGATCTGCCCGGTGATGAAGATCTGGGTCAGGATCGCCAAGCTCTGCACGATGGTGTCGATCAAGCCGAACACCTGGGTCTGGCGGGTGCGGTCGGGGAATACCTCAGCGACCAGCCGCGCCTGTTCGAAGTACAGGAAGGTGCTGACGCTGGCCAGCAGCAGCACGAACAGGGCGATGCCCAGCAGGTAAGGCGAGCGGAACACCGCCGTCGCGCCCGCGAACGGATTTCCGCCCAGCGGGTGGCTGCGGGTGGCGCCATCCTGGATCGGAAGCGGATGCGCGTCGCGCCAGCGCTGCAGCCAGTTGGCGGCGGCGATGCTGCCGGCCAGGAACAGCGCGGACAGCAGCACCAGCCCGGCATGCCCCAGCGGCGCGACCAGCAGGGTGCCGAGGATGGGGCCGAACAGGCCGCCGAGACTGGCGCCGCCCGCCATCAACGCGAACAGCCGCTTGGCCTGCGCCACCACGAACAGGTCCGCCAGCACGCTCCAGGCCAGCGAAATGGTCAGCAGGTTGAACACCGACAGCCAGATGTAGAACGTGCGCGCGATCCAGACGTTCTCCGGCTGCCAGGCGAACAGCGCGGCGAAAACCAGCAGGTTCAGCACGAAGAAGCCGAAGGTCCATGGCAGGATATGCCGCCGCCGTACCCGCGCCGCCACCCAGCCGAACAGCGGCATCGCCGCCAGGGTCGCCACGAAGGTGCCGGTGAACAGCCATTGCAGGTTGTCCACGCCGCCGGCCACGCCCATCGTCTCGCGCACGGGACGCAGCATGAAGTAGCCGGTGAACAGCAGGAAGAACAGCGCCAGTCCCGCGACGACCGCGGCGGTCTCGCGGGGTTCGACGTTGAACAGGCGGGCGATCAGGTTGGGGCGCGGCGAGGCGTCGCTCATCGGGTACTCAGGCGAATTGGGCGATCAGCGACTGGCGCTGGGTGGCATCGAGATCCGCGCCGACGCCGGCGCGCAGGTTGTCACTCTGCCGATCGGGCTTGCCGGTGGCGGGAATCACCACCGTCACCGCAGGATGGCTCAGCGCGAATTTCAGGAACGCCTGCGCCCAACTGGTGATGCCGGCCTCGGCCGCCCAGCCGGGGAGCGGCTTGTCCTTCACCTGCGCGAACAAGCGGCCATCCTCGAACGCGCGGTTGATCATCACGCCCACACCAAGGTCCTGCGCCAGCGGCAGCACCCGTTTCTCCGCACCGCGCGAAACGACCGAATAGTTGATCTGCAGGAAGTCGGGTTTCTCCGCCTGGACGATGTCGGCCAGTTCGTCCTGCGCGCGCTCGACGTAGTGGGTGACGCCGACGTAGCGCACCTTGCCCTGCTGCTTGAGTTCGCGCGCGAGCGCCAGTTGCGCCTTCAGATCCCCGAGGTTGTGGACCTGCAGCAGCTCGACCTTGTCGGTCCGCAGGCGGCGCAGGCTGTCGTTGAACTGAGCGAGGCCTTCCTCGCGTCCGGTGACGCCGGAGAGTTTGGTCGCCAGCCAGGCCTTCGGTCGCAGGCCCTGTTCGGCCAGCAGGGGACCGAGCACATCCTCGGCGGTACCGTAGGTCGGCGCGGTGTCGATGACGCTGGCGCCGGCGGCGAAGAAGCGTTTCAGCACCTCGCGCAGCGGATCCTGTTCCGCGGCGCTGGCGCCGACTTCGAAACTGCCGGAGGTGCCCATGCCGATGACGGGAATGCGCTCCTGCGTGTGTGGAATCAGCCGGGTATTGATCGGTCCGGGCAGCGCGGTGCTGGCTGCCGACGGCGTCTTGCCCGGCGCGCTCTGGGCCATCCCGGCCTCGGCGGTGTCACGGCAGGCCGCGAGGCCAAGACCCGCGGCGGCCGCGGCGGTGGAAGCAAGGAACTGGCGTCGTGTGTACACCGTGGACTCCTCCGCGCTGGGCAAGAGAGCGTTATCAGTGATTGGTGTCACGCATGTGTAAACGAAGCGTTCAATGCCGCCCCAACCAAAGACCTAGTCGCGATGTTTCGACCTGAAATGTGAAACGGGGCGGATTCCTGCGAATCCGCCCCGTTCGTTTCGAACTGCCGAGTCCGCCACTCAGACCGCGGAGAGCAGGCCCTGTGGCAACTGCATGGTGATGCAGTGGAGACTGCCGTTCTGCCAGATCAGCGCCCGGCATGGCACCTGCACGATTTCGCGACCGGGATAGGCCGCCGCCAGAACTTCCGCCGCCTTGGCGTCGGCCGGGTCGCCATAGGCCGGCATCAGCACCGCGCCATTGAGAATCAGGTAGTTCGCGTACGAGGCGGCCAGGCGGCGACCGTTGTCCAGGACCGGTTGCGCCCAGGGCAGCGGGAACGGGCGGTAGGGTTCGCCGGTGCGGGTGCTCAGGGCGGCGATGTCGGCCGCCATCGCCTGGAGTTCGGCGAAGTGCGAGTCGGCCGGATCGTCGCAGGCCTGGAACACGATGGCGTCGCCAGGCGCGAAGCGGGCGAGGGTATCGACGTGGGCGTCGGTGTCGTCGCCTTCCAGGTAGCCATGGTCCAGCCACAGCACCCGATCCTGTTTCAGCCAACCGCCCAGCCGCGCGGTCAGCTCCTCGCGGCTGGCCTGCGGATGACGCTCGTGCAGGCATTGCCACGTGGTCAG
The DNA here is from genome assembly GCF_016820515.1 of Pseudoxanthomonas beigongshangi. GTDB lineage: Bacteria > Pseudomonadota > Gammaproteobacteria > Xanthomonadales > Xanthomonadaceae > Pseudoxanthomonas_A > Pseudoxanthomonas_A beigongshangi. Next base: position 44,348 of record NZ_JADHDV010000008.1, read on the forward strand.
CAACGTGCCCTCGCCATCGGTTTCGATGGCGCCACCTTCCAATGCAAAATCAATGCTTTGGACGAAATAGTTGTGAAACAGGTTCATGCCGGACAGCTCGCCGACCAGGCGGTCGTCGCGGCTGGCCTCGAACTTGCCGCCCCAGCCGGTGAAGCGGAAGTCGAGCAGCTTGAAGCGGCCACCGTCGTGCAGGCTGATCGGGCCGGAGTCGCGCAGCCAGGTGTCGTCGTACTCCGCCGGCACGAAGCGAACCCGGTCCATGTCCACCCGCGCCGAGCGCAGCCGGGCTTCCGCATAGATCTGCAGATCATCGTCGGCGACGCAGATCACCACGTCCTGGAAGCGGGTGATGGCCGCCACCAGCGCCACGTAGGTTTCCTCGACCTCGCCCAGGCGTTCGGCCCAGTCGGTGTCGGCATGCGGCCAGGCAATCAGGATCGCGGACTGGGGTTCCCACTCGGCGGGAAAACGGAAAGCGTCGGTCATCGTACCAATCGGTCAGTGCGGGTCAGCGGATGGGGGGCTTGGGCCCGATTTCTTCCGGGCCGGCCTGGTTGGCGACCACGTCGATCACGCGGTCGCGTTCGAAATACACGGTGAAGGCGGGGTAGACCCAGCGATGGATCGTGGGCCATTGCCGCTTCTGGCCGCCGCGCGGTTCCAGCTTCTGCTGCGGTTCGCCGAAGCGCGCCTGCACCTGGGTGCTGGTCCAGCCGCGCACCGGCGCCGCCTGGGCGGCGGTTTCCTGCACGCGGTCAACCAGCAGGGTGTCGGCGGCGAAGGCGTTGGTGGCCAGGCCCAGCAGCACGTACATCGGGATGACGAGGACGCGATGGTTCATGGCGGATTTCCCCCGGAAAGAGGCGGCCTTTATAGCAAAAGCGGCGCAACAAAAAACCGCCCGAAGGCGGTTTTCCGGGAGTTCCGCGCAGGCTCGACCGGAAGGTCGCCCGCGGCCGGAAACTCAGCGCTGGCGCGCCTTGAAACGCGGATTGGACTTGCAGATCACGAAGACCTTACCGCGGCGGCGGACCACCTTGCAGTCGCGGTGACGGGCCTTCGCCGACTTCAGGGAGGACAGGACCTTCATGATGAAACCTCGGCGTAAAAGAATATGGGGCGAAACGAAGCCCGCTATTCTAAATGCATTTCCCCAGCAACATCAAGTGGTTGCCGGACGAGACGGGAAAACGGCCGGCGCGGCCCGCGGGCGGCGCGGCATAATAGTGTGAAAACCACAGGATTCCCCATGTCCGAGAGCATTCCCGTCCTCACCATCGATGGCCCGTCCGGGGCCGGCAAGGGCACGGTCAGCCGCATCGTCGCCGACCGCCTGGGCTGGCATTACCTGGATTCCGGCGCGTTGTACCGGGCGGTCGGGGTGGCGGCGAGCTGGGCGGACCTGGACATTTCCGACCCCGCGGCGCTGGTCCGCTGCACCTTCGATACCCGGGTCCGCTTCCAGGATGGCCCGCAGGGCCTGCGGGTCATCGTCGACGACGTGGACGCCACCGAGGAACTGCGGCTGGAAACCACCGGGGCGCTGGCCTCGGCCATCGCCGCGATCCCCGAGGTCCGCTCGGCCCTGAAGGAGCGCCAGCGGGCTTTCCGGCAGCTTCCGGGCCTGGTGGCCGACGGTCGTGACATGGGTACCGTCATCTTCCCGGACGCCCCCTACAAGGTGTTCCTGACCGCCAGCGCCGAGGAAAGGGCGGAAAGGCGCTATAAGCAGTTGAAAGACAAAGGGGTTTCGGTTACCTTAGACGGTCTGCTACGCGAGATTCTCGCCCGCGACGCCCGTGACGCACAGCGCACGGTGGCGCCCCTGCGGCCGGCCGACGACGCCGTCCACATCGACACCACCGGCCTGGGCATCGACGAAGTCGTGGCGCGCGTGCTGGCCATCGTGAGTCGTTGATCGCAATTCATCGCGGCGACTTCCGGTTCAAGGCACGCCGCGGAATCCACTGGCAGAAACGAGCCCGTTCTCCGGTGCCTTGCACCGGGGCGACGGTTTTTCCACTTCAACTACACACGGCACTTTCCTACGTGCCGAAAGGGTGGACGGGGGAACGCCGCGAGGCGCGCACCCGTCCGTGTGTCCAACCGAGTAATCAACAATGACCGAATCATTTGCCGAACTGTTTGAACAGAGCCAGACCCAACTGGCCAAGCTGAAGCCGGGCGCCATCGTCACCGGCGTCGTCGTGGAAGTCCGCAACGACGTGGTGGTGATCAACGCCGGCCTGAAGTCCGAAGGCATCGTGCCGATCGAACAGTTCCGGAACGACGCCGGCGAAATCGACGTGGGCGTGGGCGACGAAGTGAAAGTGGCCCTCGACTCGATCGAGAACGGCTTCGGCGAAACCGTCCTGTCGCGCGAGAAGGCCAAGCGCGCCATGGTGTGGGACGAGCTGGAGCAGGCGCTGGAGAAGAACGAAACCATCACCGGCCGCATCAGCGGCAAGGTCAAGGGTGGTTTCACCGTCGACATCAAGGACGTCCGCGCGTTCCTGCCGGGCTCGCTGGTCGACGTCCGTCCGGTCCGCGACCCGGGCTACCTGGAAGGCAAGGAGCTGGAGTTCAAGCTCATCAAGCTGGACCGCAAGCGCAACAATGTGGTCGTCTCCCGCCGCGCGGTGGTCGAGAGCGAGCATTCGGAAGAGCGCGAGCAGCTGATGGACAAGCTGCAGGAAGGCGTGGTGCTGAAGGGTGTGGTCAAGAACCTCACCGACTACGGCGCGTTCGTCGACCTGGGTGGCATCGACGGCCTGCTGCACATCACCGACATGGCGTGGAAGCGCGTGCGTCATCCGTCCGAAGTGGTCGAAGTCGGCCAGGAACTGGACGTCCGCGTGCTCAAGTACGACCGTGAGCGCAACCGCGTCTCGCTGGGCCTGAAGCAGCTGGGCGAGGATCCGTGGGACAACATCGCCCGCCGTTATCCGGCCAACAGCCGGGTGTTCGGCAAGGTCTCCAACGTCACCGATTACGGCGCGTTCGTCGAGATCGAGCCGGGCGTGGAAGGCCTGGTGCACGTGTCCGAGATGGACTGGACCAACAAGAACGTCAACCCGTCCAAGGTCGTGCAGGTCGGCGACGAAGTCGAAGTGATGGTGCTGGACGTGGACGAAGAGCGTCGCCGCATCTCGCTGGGCATGAAGCAGGTCGCCGCCAATCCGTGGGAAACCTTCGCGGCTACCCACAAGAAGAACGACAAGGTGTCCGGCCAGATCAAGTCGATCACCGACTTCGGCATCTTCATCGGCCTGGACGGCGGCATCGACGGCCTGGTCCACCTGTCCGACATCAGCTGGAACACCACCGGCGAAGACATCGTGCGCAACTTCAAGAAGGGCGACACGCTGGAAGCCGTGGTGCTGGCCGTTGACCCGGAGCGCGAGCGCATCAGCCTGGGCGTCAAGCAGCTGGAGCAGGATCCGTTCGGCCAGTACATGGCGGCGCATCCGAAGGGCTCGAAGGTCGAGGGTGTGGTGAAGGAAGTCGACGCCAAGGGCGCCGTGATCGAACTGGCCGACGGCATCGAAGGCTACGTGTCGGCTCGCGACATCGCCAACGAGCGCATCGACGACGCCAGCCAGCACCTGAAGGTCGGCGACAAGATCGAAGCCAAGTTCATCGGCATGGATCGCAAGGGCCGCACCCTGCAGCTGTCGATCAAGGCGAAGGACGAAGCCGAAATGCGCGAAGTGCTGGAGGAATACCAGTCCGCGTCGGGCGGCACCACCACGCTGGGCGCGCTGCTGCGTGCACAGCTGGACGGCAACAAGTCCGAGTAAGCCAAGCAAGTCCGTTGTAAGCAACACGAGCTTCCGGCCGGCCCGGGTCAATGACCCGGGCCGGTGCGGAACGTACCCGCCCGAAAGCCTGCGCGATGACCAAATCCGAACTCATCGAAATCCTGACCCGCCGCCAGCCGCACCTCAAGGCCGAAGACGTCGACCTGGCCGTGAAGGCGTTGCTGGAAATGATGGCCGGGGCGCTGGCGCAGGGCGATCGCATCGAAATCCGCGGGTTCGGCAGCTTCTCGCTGCACTACCGCCCGCCGCGCATGGGCCGCAACCCCAAGACCGGTGATTCGGTCGCCCTTCCGGCCAAGCATGTTCCCCACTTCAAGCCGGGCAAGGAGCTGCGCGAACGCGTCAGCGACGTCACCCCGGTGGAAGAAAGCGCGGACTGATTTTCAGGTTTTCGACGGCGTCTGGCAGGACCGGCGCGGGACGCCGGCCTCACGCCCGGCTGCGCACGGAGCCGGCGCTCGGCTAAGCTAGCCCCGACTGGCAAGCGCAGGGAGTCGCCCGATGAGTACCATCCGCCTGGTTGTCGCACTGGTTTTTCTCGCCGCCGGTCTGGTGATCGGTGTGCTCAACACCCAGCCAATCGTGCTGAAACTGCTGTTCACCGAAATTCCGACCTCGTCCGGTGTCGCGATCATCCTCTCGCTGCTGTTCGGCGTGCTCATCGGCGGCCTGATCGTCATGGCCACCATGGTGCTGCCGCTCTATGCGCGCCTGCGCAAGGCGAACAAGGTCCAGGCCTCCGCCGCTTCCTCCTCCATCCCGCCAACTCCTGGCATGGGTCCCTGATCGATGGAATTCCTCAACGAGTGGTTCTGGTTCTTCCTGTTCCTGCCGCTGGCCGCGCTGAGCGGCTGGATCATCGGCCGGCGCGGCGGCCAGCGCCATGGCGACACCCAGGTCAGCCGCCTGTCCAGCACCTATTTCCGGGGCCTGAACTACCTGCTCAACGAACAGCCCGACAAGGCTATCGAGCTGTTCCTGCACATCGCCGAGCTGGACAAGGAAACCTTTGAAACCCAGGTCGCGCTGGGGCACCTGTTCCGCCGCCGCGGCGAAGTGGACCGGGCGATCCGCCTTCACCAGGGACTCGTGCAGCGTCCGGACCTGAGCGACCAGCAGAAGGTCCAGGCATTGCTCGCGCTGGGCGAGGACTACATGCGCTCGGGGCTGCTGGACCGGGCCGAGACCGTGTTCACCGACCTGGCCCGCATCGACCAGCGCGCGCCGCAGGCCCTCAAGCATTTGATCGGCATCTACCAGGCCGAGCGCGATTGGGAAAAGGCCATCGACAACGCGATGCGCTACGAGGAAGTGACCGGCGAGGCGATGGGCAAGCTGGTCGCGCAGTTCGAGTGCGAACTGGCCGAGCGTCACCGCACCGCCAACGATGTCACCGCGGCGCGCGCGGCGATTGCCCGTGCCTACCAGGCCGACGCCGGCTGCGTGCGCGCGGGCATCCTGGAGGGGCGGCTGGAATCGGATGCCGGCAATCACGAGGCCGCCATCCGCGCCTACGAGCGTGCCGCGCGCCACGATCCCGACTATCTGCCCGAGGTGCTGCCCGGGTTGCTTGCCAACTATGAGAAGGTGGGCGATCTCTCCGGTGCGCGGACGTTCCTGTCGGAAATGAGCGAGCACTACCGCGGCATCGCGCCGGTGCTGGCCCTCACCAAGCTGGTGGAAGGACAGGATGGCGTCGCCGCCGCGCGCGCCTACCTGGCGAGGCAGCTCAAGGATCGACCCTCGGTGCGGGGTGAGGCGGCCCTCATCGACCTGACCCTGGCCGAAGGCGCCGACCCGTCCGCGACCCTGCACGATCTCAAGCACATCACCGACCAGTTGCTGGTCCGCAATCCCAGCTACCGCTGCACCCGCTGCGGATTCGGCGCACGCACGCATCACTGGCAATGTCCCAGCTGCAAGGAATGGGGCAGCATCAAGCCTTTGCTGAACTACGCCGTCGTCTGATGCCCGGATTCATCCCCTGGCTGATGCTGCACTTCGTGGTGGCGGCGGCAGGTACCTGGCTGGCGCGCCGCTACGCGCTCCATCGCCGCCTGGTCGATCAGCCCGGCGAGCGCCGGAGCCATTCGATTGCCACGCCGCGAGGGGGCGGGATCGCCATTGTCGTGGCGCTGCTGCTGGCCGCGGCCGTGCTCGGCTGGCGGACGCCGGGGGAGCGCGAACTGTTCGCCGCGTTCGGAATCGGACTGGCGCTGGTTGCCGGCGTGGGCTGGTGGGACGACCACCGTCCGCTGCCGGCGTCCTGGCGGTTGCTGGCCCATCTGATCGCTGCCCTCGTGTTCGCCACCGCCCTGCATCGCCAGGGGGCGCCGGCATGGCAGGTACTGTTGGCCATCATCGCCATTGTCAGCCTGGTCAACGTCTGGAATTTCATGGACGGGATAGACGGCCTGGCCGCCAGCCAGGCGTTGATCGCCGGCCTGGCGGGCGCGTTCTTCCTGCCGGGCCCCTGGTCCTGGCTGGCGGCGGCCCTGTTCGCGGCATGTTGCGGTTTTCTGCCGTTCAACTTCCCCCGCGCCCGGATTTTCCTGGGAGATGTCGGCAGCGGAGCACTGGGATTCGCACTGGCGGCGCTCTTGAGCGTCGCCTCAAAGAATGCGGCAACGCCGCCAATGCTCTTGTTGCTGCCGCTGGCCGCGTTCCTTGTCGACGCCGGCTTCACGCTCGCTACGCGCATCCTTAACGGCGAGCGCTGGTGGACGCCTCATGTCACGCATGTCTACCAGCGCGCCGCCCGACGTTACGGTCATGTGGCCGTAACCGCGCTCTATGGCCTGTTCAGTGGTGTTACGCTCTTGTTAATGTGGATGCTGTCTAATGCCGGGGCCGGGGCCGGGTCCGGGCTCATTGCCTTGGTTGCTTGGTACGCATTCGCGCTTGCGCTCTGGGGATGGTCGCGCAAGGGATTGGCATAGGGTCAGGGAGGAGTTGCATGCAATCTTGGCGGGACCGGACGACGGCATTCCTACCGCGCCTGCTGGTGGCGACCCATGATTTGTTCATGGTGTGGCTGTGCTGGCAACTGCTGCACTTCGTGCGCTACGCCATGCTGCCCCAGTCGCCGGGTTATCCCCTCTGGTCGAACGAAATCGCCATCGTGGTCGCTGGCCAGGGGCTGGTGTTCTGGTGGATGGGTCTCTATCGGGGGCTGTGGCGCTTCGCCAGCCTGCCGGATCTCTGGAACATCGTGAAGGCGAGCGGCCTGGGCTTCCTGGCCATCGTCGTCGGACTGTTCTTCTACAACCGCTTCGGCTCCCTGCCACGGGCGGTGCTGGCGTTCTATCCGTTCGCGCTGGTGGCTTTCCTGGGCTTGCCGCGCCTGCTGTATCGGGCCTGGAAGGACCTGCAGACCAGCCGGCTGCATGAGAATGCATCGCGCGTGCTCGTCCTTGGCGCAGGCCGGGCGGGCGAGGCGCTGGTCCGGGAACTGCGCAGGACCGGCGTCTACCAGCCGATCGGCTTCCTGGACGACGCGGTCAAGCTGCACGGCTCCAAGCTGTTGGGGGTGCCCGTGCTGGGCAGCCTGGACCAGGCCGCCAGCGTCGCCCGCGAGAGCGCGGCGCGGATGCTGGTCATCGCGATGCCGTCGCTGGATGCGCCGAGCATGCAGCGGGTTGTCGCCATTTGTGAAAGTACCGGCCTGCCGTTCCGCATGGTGCCGAGGCTGATCAATGTCCTCGAGGGACATGCCATGCCGGGCGACCTCAAGGAGGTGGCCATCGAGGACCTGCTGGGCCGGAAATCGGTGACTCCGGACTGGAAGCTGATCCGTGGCTGGCTGGGGGGTCGGACCGTCCTGGTGACGGGCGCCGGCGGTTCGATCGGCTCCGAACTGTGCCGGCAATGCGCGCGCCATGGTGCCCAGCGCATCGCCCTGCTCGAAATCGACGAACTGGCCCTGATCACCATCCAGGCCGATCTGCGACGGGCGTTTCCGGATCTGGAGGTCCTTCCCGTGCTGGGCAACTGCGGAGATCCCGCGGTTGTCGAACACGCGCTGGCGCTGGCCGAGCCGGATGCGGTCTTCCACGCCGCGGCCTACAAGCAGGTGCCGCTGCTGGAACAGCATCTGCGCGAAGCGGTAGGCAACAACGTGCTGGCCACCGATATGGTGGCCAAGGCCTGCCGTCGCAGCGGGGTAGGGACGTTCGTCCTGATCTCCACCGACAAGGCGGTGGATCCGGTCAACGTGCTGGGGGCGACCAAGCGGCTCGCCGAGATGGTTTGCCAGGCCACGGACGATGGCCATGCCAGCGGGACCCGGTTCGTCACCGTCCGCTTCGGCAACGTGCTGGATTCCGCCGGCAGCGTGGTTCCCCTGTTCCGCGAGCAGATCCGCAAGGGTGGGCCGGTGACGGTGACCGACCCGGAAGTGACCCGTTACTTCATGACGATTCCGGAGGCCAGCCAGTTGATCCTGCAGGCGGCCGCCGGCGCGGCGCATGCCGCCATCTATACGCTGGACATGGGCGAGGCCGTGCCCATCCGGCTGCTGGCCGAGCAGATGATCCGGTTGGCGGGCAAGCAGCCGGGCCGCGACATCGCCATCGTCTATACCGGCCTGCGTCCGGGCGAGAAGCTGCACGAGAACCTCTTCCACGCGGACGAGGCCTACCGGCCGACCTCCCATTCCAAGATCATGCAGGCCGAGGCGCGCACCGTGTCGGCCGATTTCATCGAACTGGCGTTGCAGCGCCTGCGGGCCGCCTATGGCCGCTACGATGTCGACGAGATGCAGGAGATCCTGCGCATCGCGGTACCCGAGTTCTCGCCGCTTGAACAATCTCTTGAACCCGCTTCGGCTACCATCGTGACCTTCCCCGCTCGAGAAGCCCGCAGGACCCGATGACCGGACGCATCCGCAAGGCCGTATTTCCCGTTGCAGGCCTGGGAACCCGTTTTCTTCCCGCCACCAAGACCGTTCCCAAGGAAATGCTGCCGATCATTGATCGGCCGCTGATCCAGTACGCCGTCGATGAAGCTATCGAAGCGGGCTGCGACACCCTGATCTTCGTCACCAACCGCTACAAGCACGCGGTGGCCGACTACTTCGACAAGGCTTACGAACTGGAGCAGAAGCTGGAGCGTGCCGGCAAGCACGAGCAGCTCGAACTGGTCCGGAATGTGCTGCCCGAGGGCGTGCGCGCCGTATTCGTCACCCAGGCCGAAGCATTGGGACTTGGCCACGCGGTGCTGTGCGCCAAGCCCATCGTGGGCAACGAACCATTCGCGGTCCTGCTGCCCGACGACCTCATCTGGAACCGGGGCGCGGGCGCGCTGAAACAGATGGCCGATGCCGCCGAGGCGACCGGCGCCAGCATGATTGCGGTGCAGGACGTGGCCCGCGAACAGACCGGCAGCTATGGCATCGTCGCCACGGATGCGTTCTCGGGCCGATCCGGCCGGATCAACGCCATCGTCGAAAAGCCCAAGCCCGAGGTCGCACCGAGCACGCTGGCGGTGGTGGGGCGCTACGTTCTTGATGGCGGGATTTTCGACCTGCTGGAGAACACCACGCCGGGAGCCGGCGGGGAAATCCAGCTGACCGACGCCATCGCGACCCTGCTCGCGCAGAAGCCGGTCCATGCCTACCGTTTCCAGGGCACGCGCTTCGACTGCGGTACCCACATCGGCCTCATCGAGGCCACCATCCGCTATGCGCTGGATCATGAAAAGCTGAGCGATGCGGCGCGCAGCATGATGCAGGATGCGCTGAGCGAACTGGGCGTGACCGATCTGGAGTAGGGCGCGGGTGGACGCCTGAAACACGGACAAAAGAATGGCGCCTGATGGCGCCATTCCTCTTTTCGGCAGTAGCGGAGCCGGGGCGTCAGAGCGACTCGAAGATGCCGGCGGCGCCCATGCCGGTGCCGATGCACATCGTTACCATGCCGTACTTCTGCTGGCGACGGCGCAGGCCATGGACGATGGTGGCCGTGCGGACGGCACCGGTCGCGCCCAGCGGATGACCCAGCGCGATGGCGCCGCCCAGCGGGTTGATCTTGGCCGGGTCGAGTTCACTGTCGCGGATGACCGCAAGCGCCTGCGCGGCGAAGGCTTCATTGAGCTCGATCCAGTCCAGTTGATCCTTGCTCAGGCCGGCCTGCTTCAGCGCCTTCGGAATCGCGGCGATCGGGCCGATACCCATCACTTCCGGACGCACGCCGGCAACCGAGAAGCTGACGAAGCGCGCCAGCGGCGTCAGCCCGTAGTCCTTGATCGCCTGTTCGGAAGCGAGCAGCACCGCGCCGGCGCCATCGCTCATCTGCGAGGAGTTGCCGGCGGTCACGCTGCCGCCGAACTGGCCGTTGCGGAACACCGGGCGCAGCTTGGCCAGGCCTTCCAGCGAGGTGTCCGCGCGCGGGCCCTCGTCGTTCTCGACCAGCAGCTTCTTCAGCCGAATGGTGTTGCCCGCCAGATCCGGCAGGTGCGAAAGGACCTCATAGGGCGAGATCTCGCTCTTGAATTCGCCCGCGGCGATGGCCGCCAGCGCTTTCTGGTGGGAGGCGAGGGCGAAGGCATCCTGTTCTTCGCGCGAGACCTTCCATTCCTCCGCGACCTTCTCCGCGGTGATGCCCATGCCATAGGCGATGGCGACGTGGTCGTCCTTGAACACCGACGGCGACAGCGCGACCTTGTTGCCCATCATCGGCACCATCGACATCGACTCGGTGCCGCCTGCCAGCATCAGGTCGGCGTTGCCCAGCCGGATCTGGTCGGCGGCCATCGCCACTGCCTGCAGGCCGGACGAGCAGAAACGGTTGATGGTCTGCGCGGCGATGGTGTTGGGGAGGCCGGCCAGCAGCACGCCGATGCGGGCCACGTTCATGCCTTGCTCGCCTTCCGGCATCGCGCAGCCGATGATGGCGTCATCAATGCGGTTGACGTCGATGCCCGGCGCCTGCGCGATGACCGACTTCAGCACATGCGCGAGCATGTCGTCGGGACGGGTATTGCGGAACACGCCCTTGGGTGCCTTGCCGACCGGGGTGCGGGTGGCGGCGACGATGTAGGCGTCCTGGATTTGCTTCATGGCTTTCTCCGAGAGCCGGGATTGGGGATTCGGGATTGGGGATTCGTAACGCCCCGTGCCCGGCCTTCCCGGCGATGATGGAATTTCGAAGGGAAGGGAATCCGCTTTGCACGAATCCCCAATCCCGAATCACGAATCTCAGTTCCTAAGCGGCTTGCCGGTCTTCAGCATGTGCGCGATGCGGGCTTGGGTCTTTTCCTGCTGGGCCAGTTCGACGAAATGCTTGCGCTCAAGCGCCAGCAGCCATTCCTCGTCGACCAGCGCGCCGCGATCCACTTCGCCGCCGCACAGCACGGTGGCGATGCGGGTGGCGATTTCATAGTCGTATTCGCTGATGAAACGGCCTTCCAGCATGTTGACCAGCAGCATCTTGAACGTGGCGATGCCGACGTCGCCGGCGACCTGGATGCGGCGTGCCGGCAGCGGCGGACGATAGCCGCTCTCGGCCAGTGCCAGCACCTGCTGCTTGGCGATATGCAACTGCTCGTAGGCGTTGAACACGACAAGGTCGTTCGCCCGCATGAGGCCCAGTTCCTTGGCTTCGACGGCTGAAGCCGAGACCTTGGCCATGGCCACCGTCTCGAACGTGCGCTTGAGTTCGGCGAACACGTCTCCGCCCGGTCCGGCCGCCTGCGAGGCGCGTACCGCGATTTCCTTCAGGCCGCCGCCGGCAGGCAGCAGGCCCACGCCCGCTTCGACCAGGCCGATGTAGCTTTCCAGTGTAGCCACGGTGCGGGCGCTGTGCATCTGGAACTCGCAGCCACCGCCCAGCGCCAGGCCGCGCACCGCGGCCACGACCGGCACCAGCGAGTACTTGATGCGCTGGCTGGTGGCCTGGAAGTTGGCGACCATGGCCTCGAACTCGGCAATCTTCCCGGCCTGCAGGGCGCCGAGCGCTCCGGCCAGATCGGCACCGGCGGAGAAAGGCTCCTTCGGTTGCCAGATCACCAGGCCCTTGAACTTCTGCTCGGCGATGGCCACGGCCTGCTGCACGCCTTCCAGCACGGCATCGGACACGGTGTTCATCTTGGTCTTGAAGCTGACCACGCCCACGCCGTCGCCATCGGTCCACAGGCGCACGCCGTCGTTCTCGAACACCGTCTCGCCCCTCGGGAAGGATTCGCCCAGCAGCGGGTCCGGGAAGCGCTGGCGGCGATACACCGGCAGCGCCGAACGCGGCAGTTTGGCGTTGCGCGCCGGGCTGTAGCTGCCGTCGGCGGCATGCACGCCTTCGCGACCATCGAATACCCAGTCCGGCAGCGGCGCATTGCTCATGCTCTTGCCGGCAACGATGTCGTCGGCGATCCACTGGGCGACCTGCTTCCAGCCGGCGGCCTGCCAGGTCTCGAACGGACCCAGCGACCAGCCGTAGCCCCAGCGGATGGCCAGGTCGACGTCGCGTGCGGTTTCGGCGATGTCGGCCAGGTGGAAGGCGCTGTAATGGAACAGGTCGCGGAACACGGCCCACAGGAACTGTGCCTGCGGATGCTGGCTCTCGCGCAAGCGGGCGAACTTCTCGGCCGGGTTCTTCAGCTTGAGGATCTCGACCACCTCCGGTGCCGCGGCACGGTCGGCGGGACGGTAGTCCTGCTTTTGCAGATCCAGCACCACGATGTCCTTGCCGACCTTGCGGAAGATGCCGGCCCCGGCCTTCTGGCCGAGCGCGCCCTTGGCGATCAGCGCATCCAGCCATGCCGGCGACTTGAAGTAGGCGTGCCAGGGATCCTCGGGGAGGGTATCGGCCATGGTCTTGATGACGTGGGCCATCGTGTCCAGGCCGACCACATCGGAGGTCCGGTAGGTGGCCGACTTGGGGCGACCGACGAGCGGCCCGGTCAGGCCGTCGACTTCATCGAAGCCCAGGCCGAACTGCTGGGTGTGGTGGATGGTGGCCAGGATCGAGAACACGCCGATGCGGTTGCCGATGAAGTTCGGGGTGTCCTTGGCGTAGACCACGCCCTTGCCCAGGGTGGTGGTCAGGAAGGTTTCCAGGCCTTCCAGCACGGTGCCGTCGGTGGTCCTGGCCGGGATCAGTTCGGCCAGGTGCATGTAGCGCGGCGGGTTGAAGAAATGCACGCCGCAGAAACGATGGCGAAGTTGTTCCGGCAGTACTTCGGCCAGCTTGTTGATGCCCAGGCCCGAGGTGTTGCTCGCCAGCACCGTGTGCTCGGCGACGAACGGGGCGATTTTCTTGTAGAGGTCCTGCTTCCAGTCCATCCGTTCGGCGATGGCCTCGATGATCAGGTCGCAGTCCTTCAGCTGGTCCAGCCCGGTATCGTAATTGGCCGGGCTGATCGCCTCGGCCAGCGTCTTGCTGGCGAGCGGGGCGGGGCTCAGCTTGCCCAGGTTGGCGATGGCCTTGAGGACAACACCGTCGGGGTGGCCTTCCTTCGCGGCCAGGTCGAACAGCACCGTATCGACGCCGGCGTTGGTCAGGTGGGCGGCGATCTGCGCGCCCATCACGCCGGCACCAAGCACGGCCGCCTTGCGCACAAGCAATGGATTGGACATTTCGGGAATCCTTGGATGTCAGGGGGTTATTTGACGTGGTCGGCGCGCAGGCCGGCCTCGGCGAAACGGATGAGTTCGCGGGCGGCCCGCTCACGGTGCACCGCCTCGGTGACACCATGGGGACGCTTGATGAGCCCGAAGTCCGCCATGGCATAGGTCAGCGCGCCGGACAGGAAATCCAGCCGCCAGTACAGCTCTTCCTTGCTCAGGCCGGGCACGCAGCCGGCGATGGCCTTGCCGAACTCGCGCAGGACATGGCCATAGTGGTCTGACAGGAACTTGCGCAGGCCGTCGTTCTTCTCGGCATAGGCGCGGGCGATGACCCGGACGAAGGCTCCGCCGCCGTGGCGGTCCTGGGCCAGGGCCAGGGCGGGCTCGACGAACGCGGCCAGGATCGGCTCCAGTTCGCCGGGATGCTGCTCCAGGGCGGCCCGAAGCTGGCCCAGCCGCTGGCCGCTCATTTCGTCCATGCGTCGCCGGAAGACCTCGTTGACAAGGTTTTCCTTGGAGCCGAAGTGGTAGTTGACGGCGGCGATGTTGACGTCGGCCCGGCTGGTCACCTGCCGCAGGGAGGTGCCGGCAAAGCCGAACTGGGCGAACAGTTCCTCGGCGGCGCCGAGGATGCGCTCCTTGGTGGAGAAGTGGGGGGTGTTGCCCATGCGGTCGGTCCTGCTAATCAAACGCTTGTTTGATTGTCCATCCGCTCACGTATGGTTGTCATGCTGCCTTGCAGCAATCCGGTCTCCGGCCAGGTGCGCAATTGCGGCCAATACGTTAGAATCTCGCTCCGCAATTCAGGCTAAGCCCGTGTTTCGACGCGGGTTTTTTCATGTTAACCTTGGGCCGAAAGTGGCCCGCCCAACGGAGAAATCCCCATGGCGCTGGAGCGCACCCTGTCGATCGTCAAGCCCGATGCCGTTGCCAAGAACGTCGTCGGCGAAATCTATGCCCGTTTCGAAAAGGCCGGTCTCAAGATCGTCGCCGCGAAGATGAAGCACCTGTCGCGTCGCGAGGCCGAAGGTTTCTATGCCGTGCACCGCGAGCGTCCGTTCTTCAACGCGCTGGTCGAATTCATGATCTCCGGTCCGGTCGCCATCCAGGTGCTGGAAGGCGAGAACGCGGTGCTCAAGCATCGCGAGATCCTCGGCGCCACCAATCCGAAGGAAGCCGCGCCGGGTACCATCCGCGCCGACTTCGCCGACTCCATCGACGCCAATGCGGCGCACGGTTCGGATTCGGTCGAGAACGCGAACATCGAGATCGCGTACTTCTTCGCCGCCACCGAAGTGTTCTCGCGCTGAGCCAGCGATGAGCAGCCACGAACTCGCGCCGATTGAACTGAAGCTGGCCGCGGATGCGCAGCCGGCGGTGAGCGGCGCGGGCGTGTCTGCGAAACAGAACCTGCTGGACCTCGATCGGGACGGCATGGAGCGTTTCTTCGTCGAACAACTCGGCGAGCAGAAGTTCCGCGCCCACCAGGTGATGAAGTGGATTCATCACCGCTACGTCACCGATTTCGAGCAGATGACCGATCTCGGCAAGAACCTGCGCGCGAAGCTGCAGGAACATGCCGAGGTCGTCGTCCCCGGCATCGTGTTCGACAAGCCCTCCGCCGACGGCACCCACAAATGGCTGCTGGGCATGGGCGTTGACGGCAAGAATGCCGTCGAAACGGTCTACATCCCGGACAAGAACCGCGGCACGTTGTGCGTGTCCTCGCAGGTGGGCTGTGGCCTCAACTGCACGTTCTGCTCCACCGCGACCCAGGGGTTCAACCGCAACCTGACCACCGCCGAGATCATCGGCCAGGTCTGGATTACCGCGCGCCACCTGGGCAACGTGCCGGCGCAGAACCGTCGCCTCACCAACGTGGTGATGATGGGCATGGGCGAGCCCCTGCTCAATTTCGACAACGTCGTGCGTGCGATGAACATCATGCGCGACGATCTGGGCTACGGCCTGGCCAGCAAGCGCGTGACCCTGTCGACGTCCGGACTGGTGCCGATGATCGATCGGCTTTCGACCGAAACCGACGTCTCGCTCGCGGTCTCGCTGCATGCGCCCAACGATGCGCTGCGCGAGCAGTTGGTGCCGCTCAACCGTAAGTATCCGATCGCTGAATTGATGGCGTCGTGCGCGCGCTACCTGCGGGCCAACAAGAAGCGCGACTCGGTGACCTTCGAGTACACGCTGATGAAGGGCGTCAACGATCAGCCCGAGCATGCGCGCCAGCTCGCCCAGTTGATGCGCAAGTTCAGCAACGCGACCCAGCTCAAGGATGCGGGCAAGGTCAACCTGATTCCGTTCAACCCCTTCCCGGGCACGCGCTACGAGCGTTCGGGCGAGGAAGACATCCGCGCCTTCCAGAAGCTGTTGCTGGACGCGCATGTATTGACCATGGTCCGGCGGACCCGCGGCGACGACATCGATGCGGCCTGCGGACAGCTGAAGGGGCAGGTGATGGATCGCACCCGTCGCCAGGCCGAGTTCCGCCGCCAGTTGCAGGAACAGGGCATCGGTGATGCGGCGGCATAAGCCCTGGCTGCTGCTGCTGGCCGTGGTGCTGGTGGCGACCGGCTGCAGCCGGCTGACCTTCATAAGACCCAAGATGGAACGCAAGGACGGCGAGCAGATCGCGCCGACCTACCAGGTCAGCGACAGCGCCGAGACCAAGCGCCGGATGGAAGTCGAACGTGCCCTGGCCCTGGCGACCCAGCGGCTGCAGGCCGGCGACCTCGATGTCGCCGAGCGCGGCGCCCGGGCCGCGATGAAGGCCGATCCCCAGTCCGCCGACGCGCAGACCATCCTGGCCGTCGTGGCCGAGCAGCGCGGCCAGGCCAAGGCTGCGGGCGAGCATTACCGGCGGGCCACCGAACTGGCACCGGGGCGGGGCGCCGAGCAGAACAACTACGGTGCCTGGCTCTGCTCGAACGGCTATCCGGCCGAATCGCTGGTGTGGTTTGACCGCGCACTGCAGGACAGCGAGTACGAGACTCCGGCCGCGGTGCTCGCCAACGCCGGCGGTTGCGCCGACAAGGCGGGGCAGCGCGAGCGGGCCGAGCGCGATCTGCGTCAGGCGCTGGCGCTGGATCCGCGCAATGCCTTCGGGCTGCTTTCCATGGCCGAACACGAGTACCGCGCCGGGCGTTATTTCGAAGCCCGGGCGTTCGTCGAACGCAGGCTGGCGGCTGCACCCGCCAGCGCCGACGTGCTAAAACTTGCATCACAAATCGAAGAAAGACTCGGCGACAGGACTGCTGCCGGTCGATATGTTCAGCAACTTCGGGCGGAGTTCCCCGACGCGTCAGACGCTCAAACTGGGGGAAAGGCAGAACAATGACGGGTTCCAACTCGATTGATACGCAGCGCCTGCAGGGCTGCGGCGCGTTCCTGCGGGATGCGCGCGAGAAGGCGGGTCTCAGCCTGCAGGACGTGGGGAATCGGCTGAAGATGCCGCTCAAGGTGCTGCAGGCCCTGGAAGGGGAACAGTGGTCGCAGCTCGGGGCACCGGTGTTCGTCCGCGGGCAACTGCGCAGCTATGCGCGGTTGCTGAAGGTCGACATCGATCCCTTCCTGGCGCAGGCCGACCTGGAAACCGTCCGTCCGGCGGAACTGGTGAGCCACAGCTACACGCCCAAGGCGCAGCGCCTGTTCGAAAGCGCCAAGCGGCGGGCCGTGTACGTGGTCATCACCGCGGTCATCGCCACGCCGGTATGGATGGCGACCCGGCCGCACCTGGGTGGCAACGGCGGCCAGACCACCGCATCGCTGGACGTGATCCCGCAGAAACCGGCCGCCACGGGGACCGCGGGTGGTACCGCGGCGCCCGCGCAGCGTCCGGCCGCGACGCCTTACGTGGCGTCGTTGACGCCACCCATCAGCCGGGCACCGGAGGCAGCGCTCAGCCTGGTGTTCAAGGGCGACAGCTGGGTCCAGATCGTCGCTCCGGATGGCAGCGGCATCGAGCAGGCCCTGCTGAAAGCCGGGGACCAGCGCAGCTATCCAGCCGGCCAGGTCGGGCGGATTGTCCTGGGCAACGCGGCGGCGGTCGAGGTTCAGCAAGCCGGTAGTACGGTGGACCTGACGCCGTACCGGCGCGCGAATGTCGCGCGCTTTACGGTATCCTCTGACGGTTCCCTCGCACCGGTCGCCGACTGACCCGAGCGCGGGTTTGTCCAACCAAAATCAAGACCCCGCTCGGACGGGGCGAGAGTACGCATGGCGATTGATGATCTGCTCGACGAGCACGAACAGGGCGAACGCGTCCGCAGTTGGCTGAGGGACAATGGCGCCGGATTGATTGGTGGCGTCGCGCTGGGACTGGCGGTGATTTTCGGCGGCCAGTGGTGGCAGAAGAACCGCCAGCAGCAGGACGAGCAGGCCAACCTGAATTACGAGAAGGCGATCGACGGCATTGCCGCCAACGATCTGAAGAAGGCCGAAGCGGCGGTCGCCTCGCTGGGCGGCAAGGACGGGGTCTATGGCGACCTGGCCGCGCTGCAGCTGGCCAAGGCCCAGGTGGACGCCGGACAACGCGATGCCGCCATCACCACGTTGCGGGCGATCCAGGCCGATTCCTCCCTTCATGCCATTGTCCAGCAGCGGCTGGCGCGACTGCTGGTGGACGCCGGCAAGCACGATGAGGCCTTGAAGCTGCTGGCCGATGCCAAGGATTCGACCAGCCTGGAGATCCGTGGCGACGCGCTGATGGCCGGCGGCAAGCAGGCCGAGGCGCGCGATGCCTATACCAAGGCGCTGACCAGTCTCGACGTGGCCTCGCCGCAGCGCCGCCTGGTGGAACTGAAACTGACCGACGCGGGCGGCACTCCGCCGAAGACCGGAGAGTCTGCATGATGGCGAGGAACGCAACGGGCAAGCGGTTGCTGGCGGTGGCGGCACTGGTGCTGGTCCTGTCGGGCTGCAGCACCATCAAGGGCTGGTTCGGCGGAAACAAGAAGGACGAGAAGCCGACCGAGCCGGCCGAACTGGTCGAGTTCACCCCGTCGGTGGAAGTGACCAAGGTCTGGAGCGCCAACGTGGGCAAGGGCGAGGATCGCTTGGGCCTGCAGCAGGCACCCGTGGTCGCCGATGGCCGGGTATATGCGGCCGCCGTCGAAGGCGGCGTGCGTGCGCTCGACCTGCAGACCGGCAAGGAAGTCTGGCATTTCAAGCCGGAGAAGACCCGGGCCGGCGATGCCGCCCAGCCCGATCAGGTCGCCGAGGAACCGGCGCAGGGCGAAGAGGAAACCAAGGCCGCCAAGCGCGCCCGCAAGGAAGCCGCCAAGCTGGCCAAGAAGGCGGCCAAGCGCAAGATCGAATGGCGCTTCTCCGGCGGTCCCGGCGCGGGCGACGGACTGGTCGTGATCGGCACGCTGGACGGCCGCGTGATCGCGCTGGACGCCAGCAACGGCACCGAGAAGTGGCGCGCCAAGGTGCCCAACGAGGTCATCACGGCACCGGCGATCGGCCAGGGCTATGTGCTGGTGCGCACCAATGACGGCCGGGTGAGCGCGTTCGACGCCGCCAGCGGCGAACGCCGCTGGTTCTGGACCAGCGAACTGCCCAGCCTGACCGTGCGTGGCAATGCGCCGGTGACGCTGGGGCCGGGCGTGGTGTTCGTCGGCAACGACGACGGCACGGTCGCGGCGCTGTCGCTGCGTGATGGTCGCCAGGTCTGGAGCCAGACCGTGGGCAGCCCGGATGGTCGCAGCGAGCTGGATCGCATGGCGGACGTCGACGGTCCGCCGGTACTGGACGGCACCACCCTGTTCGCCACCAGCTACAAGAAGGAAACCGTCGCCATCGAGGGTCCCAGCGGGCGGCCGCTGTGGCAGCGTGACAACGGTGGCCCGGGTGGCCTGGGCGTGACCAGCAGCCATGTCGTGGTCGCCGATCAGGGCGGCACGGTGTGGGGCCTGGACCGCTACAGCGGCAACGCCACCTGGTCCAACCCGAAAATGCTCCGTCGCTCGCTGACCGCGCCGTCGATTCATGGCGACTTTGCGGTGGTGGGTGATTTCGACGGCTACGTGCATTGGCTGAAGCTCGACAATGGCGAGGAAGCCGCGCGCGCGCGCGCCGGCGGCAAGGCCATCCGCGCCAAGCCGGTGGTGGCCGACGGCATCCTGCTCATCCAGAACGTCGAGGGCGAGCTGACCGCGTTCCGCTTCAAGTAAGCCCCAGCGCGGTGCCGAACCAGGGCGGTCCGGAGCGAATGCACCGGGCCGCTTTCCGTTTACGAGTTCCCTTTTCCGGGCCGGCTCGGCATCATGCGGAACCGGCCCGGCAGGAGCCGGAAGGCTTCGGCCCCGCCGCCCTTCATCCCCGTATTCCTGCCTTCCCATCCTTTTCCGGTTCAATCCATGCTTCCGCTCGTCGCCCTGGTGGGCCGTCCCAATGTCGGTAAATCGACGCTGTTCAATGCGCTGACCCGCAGTCGCGACGCCCTGGTCCACGACCAGCCGGGCGTGACCCGCGACCGCCACTACGGCGTCTGCCGACCCGATGCGGAGCAGTCCTTCGTGGTGGTCGATACCGGCGGCATCGCCGGTGAGGAAGAAGGCCTGGCCGGAGCGACCGCGCGGCAGGCGCGCGCGGCGGCCGAGGAGGCGGATCTGGTGCTTTTCATTGTCGATGGCCGCGAGGGGCCGTCGGCGCTGGACGATGACATCCTGCGCTGGTTGCGCAAGGCGGCACGGCCGACCCTGCTGATAATCAACAAGATCGACGGTGTGGACGAACCCGGTGCGCGCGCCGAGTTCGCCCGCTACGGCTTCGATGACGTGATGACGATCTCCGCCGCGCACCGGCAGGGCATCGATGATCTGCTCGAACACGTGCTGGAGCGATTGCCGGAAGAGGGCGAAGCCGAAACCCTCGACAACGATCCCAACCGGATGCGGGTGGCGTTCGTTGGCCGTCCCAACGTGGGCAAGTCGACCCTGGTCAACCGCCTGCTGGGCGAGGAGCGGATGATCGCTTCCGAGGTCCCGGGGACCACCCGCGATTCGATCGCGGTGGACCTGGAGCGCGACGGGCGCCAGTACCGGTTGGTGGACACCGCCGGCCTGCGCCGCAAGTCGCGCGTCGACGAGGCGGTCGAGAAGTTCAGCGTGGTCAAGACCTTGCAGGCCATCGAGCAGTGCCAGGTCGCGGTGCTCCTGCTGGACGCCAGCGAAGGCGTCACCGATCAGGATGCCAGCGTGCTGGGCGCCATCCTCGACGCCGGCCGCGCGCTGGTGGTGGCGATCAATAAATGGGACGGGCTGACCACCTACCAGCGCGAGCAGGCCGAAGCCCTGCTGTCGCGCAAGCTGAATTTCGTCGAATGGGCCGAGGCGGTGCGCATTTCCGCCAAGCACGGTTCCGGCCTGCGCGAACTGTTCCGCGCCGTCCATCGCGCGCATGCCTCGGCCACCCGCGAATTCGCCACCAGCGAGATCAACAAGGCGCTGGAGGTGGCATACGAGTCCAATCCGCCGCCGAGCATCCGCGGCCATGTCTCCAAGCTGCGCTACGTGCATCCGGGCGGCAGCAATCCGCCGACCTTCGTCGTCCACGGCACCCGCCTGAAGGTGTTGCCGGATTCGTACAAGCGCTATCTGGAGAACTTCTTCCGCAAACGCTTCAAGCTGGTCGGCACGCCGGTGCGGTTCGTGTTCAAGGAAGGCACCAACCCTTACGAGGGCAAGAAGAACGAGCTGACCGATCGCCAGATCGCGCGCAAGCGCCGGTTGATCCGGCACGTCAAGCGCGGCAAGTAGGCCATTCCCGGCATGCCTGCGGACATTCCCGGCCGGCTCGCGTTCGATGAAGCGCTGGCGATCGTCCGCACGGTGGCCATGGCGCGTGCGCTCGGGGCCGAACGCGTCCCGGTCCGCCGCGCCGAAGGCCGGATCCTGGCGGAACCCATCACCGCGCCCATCGCGCTGCCGCCATTCGACAACAGCCGGATGGACGGATTCGCGCTGCGTCATGCCGATCTTGCCGGCACCGGACAGCCGCCGCGCCTGCGCATCGCCGGCGAACAATACGCCGGTGCCGGCCTGGGTGATGCGGCGATCGCCGCGGGCACCTGCGTCCGCATCACCACTGGCGCGGCGCTGCCGGCCGGCGCGGACACGGTCGTCATCAAGGAAGATGTCCGTGAGGACGGCGGGTGGATTGAACTGGCGGATGTGCCGGTCGTGGGAGCGGACATCCGGCGCGCGGGCGAGGATGTCGCGGCCGGCGAACCGATCCTGGCCGCGGGACAGGTGCTGAGCCCGGTCCGGGCCAGCCTGCTGGCGGCCCTGGGCATCGCGGATGTCGCGGTGAGGCGACGGCCGACGGTGGCGGTGTTCACCACCGGCGATGAACTGGTCGAACCGGGGATGCCGCTGCCGCCGGGGCGCATCTACAACAGCAATCGCGAACTGCTGATGGGATTGCTCCGTCAGCAAGGACTCGAACCGACCGCGTGGCCGACCCTGCCGGACGACCCCGAACGGGTCCGCAGCCAGTTGGAAGACGCCGCGTCGGCATTCGATGTCGTGCTGACCTGCGGCGGTGTTTCCGCCGGCGAGAAGGATTTCCTGCCCGGTTTCCTCGCCGGCAGCGGACGGATCCATTTCTGGAGGGTGCGGATGAAGCCGGGCATGCCGGTCCTGTTCGGCGAACGGGAACAGGCGGTATTCCTGTCGTTGCCGGGCAATCCGGTCTCGGTGCTGGCGACCTTCCTTGCGCTGGGCGTTCCGCTGCTGGACGGCCTGCAAGGTCGAAGCGAAGCCCGGCCACGCTGGCATGCGCGACTGGCCGCGCCCTGGCGGAAAAACCACGTTCGCCACGAGTTCCTGCGAGGCCGGCTGCAACCGGATGCGGATGGGGTGCTGCGCGTGGTTCCGAACGCCGCCGATGCCTCGCATCGACTGCGCGGCGCCGCCGACAGCAACGCGCTGATCGTGCTGCCGGAAGGCGAGCGCGAGTACGCCGTGGACGACGTGGTGGAAATCCTGCCGTACTGACCGGCGCGGACGCCGGAGTCGGCGAACTGCGCGATAATCCGCGCATGGACATCCGTGAAATCACCCCGGCACAGGTGCGCGAACATCTGTCCCACGGCGCCGTCTTCATCGACGTGCGCGAGGAACACGAGCGGGTGGGCGGCCAGGCCGAAGGCGCCATCGGCCTGGCCAAGGGCGACCTGCTGGCCGACCCGTCCCGCCATCTTCCCGATCCGCAACGCGAGGTCGTGCTGATCTGCCAGCGCGGCGGCCGCTCGATGGATGCGGCCAGGTCGTTGCAGGCAGCCGGCTACGCGCGATTGCTGTCGGTCGCCGGCGGAACCGGGCGCTGGATCGCCGATGGGTTGCCGGTGGTCAAGCCGCAACTCGACGCGGAAGCCGCCGATTTCTACGACCGCTACTCGCGCCACCTGCTGTTGCCGGAAGTCGGGGTGGAAGGGCAGCGTCGCCTGCGCGAGGCGCGGGTACTGATGATCGGGGCCGGGGGCCTGGGCTCGCCGGCCGGTTATTACCTGGCCGCGGCCGGCATCGGCCACCTGCGCATCGCCGACGATGACGTCGTCGATCGCAGCAACCTGCAGCGGCAGATTCTCCATACCGAGGCGCGCATCGGCCAGGCCAAGGTCGATTCCGCGCAGGTCACGCTCAACGCGCTCAATCCCGGCACCCGGATTGAAGCGGTGCAGGAACGGGTCACTTCGGCCAACGTCGAGCGCCTGCTGGAAGGCGTGGATGTGGTGTTGGACGGCGCCGACAACTTCCCGGTGCGCTATCTGCTCAACGACGCCTGCGTGAAGCTGGGCAAGCCGCTCGTCTACGGCGCGGTGCAGCGTTTCGAGGGGCAGGTGAGCGTGTTCGATGCGGGCCGCCATCGCGGACAGGCGCCGTGCTACCGCTGCCTGTTCCCGGAACCGCCACCGCCGGAATTCGCCCCCAACTGCGCCGAGGCCGGCGTGCTCGGCGTCCTGCCGGGGGTCATCGGACTGCTCCAGGCCACCGAGGTGATCAAGCTGCTGCTGGGCGCGGGCGAACCGCTGAGCGGGCGGCTGCTGCATTTCGATGCGCTCGGCATGCGGTTCCGCGAGACCCGTCTGCGCGCCGATCCGCATTGCCCGGTCTGTGCGCCCGGCGTGGCGTTCCCCGGCTACATCGACTACGCCAGGTTCTGCGGGGTGGGGTGACCGCGCACCACCCAGATAGCGCGGTGGCGCCGCGGGTTCAACGGGTGTAACCGGAAGAGGAGGGCGGCTGGGCATGCGGCGAAATCTGCGACTCCAGCCAGTCGACGAACAGCCGCAGCAGCCGTGACTGGCGCCGGCGCGGGGGATACAGCACCGCGATCGGCAGGCTGGGCGGCTGGAAGCCGGGGATGAGGATTTCCCGCAGTTCGCCGCGCGCAATCAGGTGCGCCACGTCGTAGCGCGGTACCTGGATGACGCCCAGCCCGGCCAGGCAGCAGGCGATGTAAGCCTCCGCGTTGCTCACCGCGACGCGTCCATGCATGGCCAGTTCGTGCATGCGACCGTGCCGGTCGTCGAGGTACTCCCAGAGCTCCGGCTTGCCCGCGGCGACGCGGCCGAAATGGACCGCGGGCAACAGGGCCAGTCCTGGCAGATCGGTGGGCATGCCGTGTTCGGCCAGCAACGCGGGGCTGGCGCAGGTGGTCTGCGGCAACCGACCCAGTGGGCGGCTGGCCAGATCCTGCTCGCCTGATTCGCCCACCCGCAGCACGCAGTCGATGCCTTCCTCCAGCAGATCGCTGAACTTGTCAGTGCTGCCCAGCTCCAGGCGGACATCCGGGTAGCGGCGCAGGAAGTCGGGCAGCGCCGGCGCAATGAGGCGGCGGGCGATGCGCGCCGGCACCTCCACCCGCAGCAGCCCTTCGGGCGGCTGTTCGGCGCGGAACAGGCCATCGACCTCGGTGGCTTCCGAGAGCAGGCGGCCGGCGCGTTCGTACAGCAGTTCGCCCTCGCCGGTCAGGCGGACCCGGCGGGTGGTGCGCTGGAACAGGCCCACGCCCAGCCGCTCCTCCAGTTTCTGGATGGCGGCGGACACCGAAGAGGTCGCCAGGCCCAGGCCGTCAGCGGCGCGGGTGAAGCTGCCGGTCTCGGCCACGCGCTGGAAGATCGCCAGGGATTGGAGCAGGTCCATGATCGATTGTTCGGTCGCGCCGAAAAGACTTTGAGATTCCGCTCTGTTTATCAGAGAAATCCGAGAATTCAAACTGCCGGCTCCCCTCACTCCTGGAGCACGTCATGAGCCATTCCCTGCAAGGCAAGGTCGCCGTGATCGCCGGCGGCGGCAAGAACCTGGGCGCCCTGATTGCCCGCCAGTTCGCGGAAGCGGGCGCAGCGGGCATCGTCATCCACTACAACAGCGATGCTTCCCGCGCCGACGCCGAGCGCACGGCCAACGAGCTGAAAGCCGGCGGCACCGATGCCATCCTGTTCCAGGGCGATCTGTCGGTGGTCGGCAACAATGTCGAACTGTTCGAGCGCGCCGTGCAGCACTTCGGTCGCGCGGACATCGCGGTCAATACCGCTGGCGTGGTCATCAAGAAGCCGATCCTGGAGGTCACGGAAGACGACTACGACCGCAGTTTCGCCGCCAACTCGAAAGCGGCCTTCTTCTTCATCCAGCAGGCCGGCAAGTCGCTGTCGGACGGCGGCAAGATCGTCACCATCGTCAGTTCGTTGCTGGCCGCCTATACCCCGTTCTATGCGGTCTATCCGGGCAGCAAGGCGCCGGTGGAACACTACACCCGCGCCGCCTCCAAGGAATTCGGCGCACGCGGCATCTCGGTGAACGCGATCGGCCCGGGACCGATGGACACGCCGTTCTTCTACGGCCAGGAAACCGCCGAGTCCACCGCCTATCACAGCACCGCGGCGGCGCTCAGCGCCTACTCGAAGAAGGGCCTGACCGATATCGGGGACATCGCTCCGATCGTGCGCTTCCTGGTCACCGACGGCTGGTGGATCACCGGCCAGACGATCTTCGCCAACGGCGGCTACACCACGCGTTGACGCGCCGACAAGGTCCGCCGCCCCGGCCGTGGCGCGGCGGTGGACCTTGGGTTATGTTCGCGCCGTGGGGGCCTGGCGGACGCCACGGCCGGTCACGGCAATCTCCACTTCGAAGGGGAACGGGATGCGTACGCTGATCCTGATCGTGCTGGGACTGGTGCTGGCCACGTTGGCCATGCATTTCGCGCCGACCGCCAAGCGGGGGCTGTGGGCCGGCGGTTTCGCGCTGGCCTGGCTGGGCGTGGTGGGCTGGAACCTGCGCACCGGCCTGTCGCATGGCTACTCGCTGGGCGAGGAACTGCCCATCCAGTTGCTCATCTATGCCGTGCCCGTCGCCGCGGCACTGGCGTGGTGGCTGCGCACGCGTCCCCACTGAACCCATCGAGGCCGCGCCGCATGGAAACGAACGGGTCATGGCTGCGCACGCGTGGCCAGCGGGACAGCGGCAAGGTCTCGATGACCGAACTGTTCTTCGATCTGGTGTTCGTGTTCGCGGTGACCCAGCTGTCGCACACCCTGCTCGAGCATCTGGATCTGGGCGGGTTCCTGCGGACGTCGGTGCTGTTCCTGGCGGTCTGGTGGCTGTGGATCTTCACTTCGTGGTGCACCAACTGGCTGAATCCGGATACGACCGCGGTGCGGTTGTTGCTGTTCGCGCTGATGCTGGGCGGGCTGGTGCTGTCCTCGTCGATTCCGCAGGCATTCGGCGCGGCGGGGCTGGCGTTCGGACTGCTGTTCGCGATCATGCAGGTGGGACGCTCGCTGTTCATGGTGCGCGCCTTTCGCGGACACCGGGAGCAACGCGACAACTTCCTGCGGGTAGCCTTGTGGCTGCTGGTGTCGGGGGCGTTCTGGCTCGCCGGCGGCTTGATGGAGGGACAGGCGCGCGTGCTTTGCTGGTGCGTCGCGCTGGGCATCGAATACGTTTCGCCCGCGCTTTACTTCCGGGTTCCCGGACTCGGTCGCTCCCGGACCAGCGACTGGAACGTCGACGGCGCGCACCTGGCCGAACGCTGCATGCTGTTCGTGATCATCGCGCTCGGTGAATCGCTGCTGGTCACCGGCGCCACCTTCTCGCAACTGGCGTGGACGCCGCCGACGATGGCGGCCTTCCTGGCCGCGTTCCTCGGCAGCGTGGCCATGTGGTGGATCTATTTCGACTCGGGCGCCGAACACGGCAGCCATCGCATCGCCGGTTCCGACGATCCGGGCCGGATCGCGCGGATCGCCTATACCTACGTGCATCTGCTGATCGTCGCCGGCATCATCGTGTGCGCGGTGGCCGACGAACTGGTGCTGATGCATCCGGATCACGCCACCCCGGCGGGCGTCGTCGCCATCCTCGGCGGACCCGCGCTGTACCTGGCCGGCAACGCGCTGTTCAAGTGGCTGACCTGGGACCGGCGCTTCCCGCCGCTGTCGCACCTGGCCGGACTCGTCCTGCTGGCGTTGATGGCCGGTTGGGCGGTGTGGGCGCATCCCTCTGCGCTGGCGCTGGGCATCGGCACCACGGCGGTGATAGTGATCGTGGCGGTATGGGAGACGCGTGCGTTGCGCCGGGGCAGGGCGGCCACGCCTATCGCGGGATCCTGATTCGGCGGAGTGCGGCTAGACTGGCGCACATGTCAGTCGAATCCACCACCAGCGACCTGGTCAAGGTCGTCGCCCTGCTGGGCGCGGCCGTCGTCGCCGTGCCGATCTTCCGTCGCCTCGGCCTGGGCTCCGTGCTCGGCTACCTCGCCGCCGGCCTGCTGATCGGTCCGTTCGGGCTGGGCTGGTTCTCCGACGCACAGGCCATCCTCCACGTCGCCGAACTGGGCGTGGTGATGTTCCTGTTCGTGATCGGTCTGGAGATGCGGCCCTCGCATTTGTGGAGCCTGCGCGGCGAGATCTTCGGACTCGGCACGTTGCAGATCCTGGCCTGCGGCGTCGCGCTGACCGGCGTGGGGCTGGCGTTCGGGTATTCGTTGCCGGTGTCCTTCATCGGCGCGATGGGCTTCGTGCTGACCTCCACCGCGGTGGTCATGCAGTTGCTGGGCGAGCGTGGCGACATAGCGCTGCCACGCGGACAGCGCATCGTGTCGATCCTGCTGTTCGAGGACCTGCTGATCGTTCCGCTGCTGGCGGTGGTCGCGCTGATGTCGCCGGACGTCGCTGCCCGTGGCGGCGAATCCCGCTGGATCGGTATCGGTATCGCGGCGGCCTCGGTGGCCGGACTGGTTGCGGCCGGCATCTGGCTGCTCAACCCGCTGTTCCGGATCCTGGCGGCGGCGCGTGCGCGCGAAGTGATGACCGCGGCCGCGCTGCTGGTGGTGCTGGGCGCGGCGTTGCTGATGCAACTGGGCGGCCTGTCGATGGCGATGGGGGCATTCCTCGCCGGCGTGCTGCTGTCCGAATCCACCTTCCGCCACCAGATCGAGGCGGACATCGAGCCTTTCCGCGGCATCCTGCTGGGCCTGTTCTTCCTCGGCGTCGGCATGGCCCTGGACCTGGGCGTGGTATGGGGCCATTGGCCGCTGATCCTGAGCGCGGTGCTGGCGATGATGCTGGTCAAGGCCATCGCCATCTACGTGGTCGCGCGGTTGACCCGGACCTGCCATGCCGAAGCGCTGGACCGCGCGGTGGTCATGGCGCAGGGCGGCGAGTTCGCGTTCGTGCTGTTCGGCGCCGCCGCCGCGGCGCATGTCATCGATGCGGAGATCGCCGCCAACCTCACCGCCATCGTGGTGCTGTCGATGGCGCTGACACCGTTGTTCGCCACCTTGTTCCGCCGCTTCGCGCCCAAGACCCAGGCCAACCTGGAAGGCGTGGACAAGGCCGAAGGCCTGAGCGGCAGCGTGCTGATCATCGGCTTCGGCCGCTTCGGCCAGGTCATGAGCCAGTCGCTGCTGGCGCGAGATGTGGACGTGACCATCATCGACAACGACATCGAGATGATCCGCAGCGCCGAGGAGTTCGGCTTCAAGATCTACTACGGGGACGGCACCCGCCTGGATGTGCTGCATGCCTCCGGAGCCGACAGCGCCCGCGCCATCGCGGTCTGCATCGACAAGCGCGAGTCTGCCAGCCGGATTGTCGAACTGGCCCGGCAGGAGTTTCCGCAGGCCAAGCTGCTGGTGCGTTCGTTCGATCGCGAGCATTCGCTGGCGCTGGTCGCCGCTGGCGTCGATTACCAGATCCGCGAGACCTTCGAGTCCGCCGTGAACTTCGGCGAAGCGGCCCTGATCCAGTTGGGCGTGCCGGAGGACGAAGCCGCCGAGATCGCCGCGGAAGTCCGTCGGCTGGACGCCGAGCGGTTCGAACTGGAAATAGCCGCGGGCGACGTGCGCGCCGGCATCCCGCTGATGCGCGGCAACCAGCCGTTCAAGCCGAGCCCCACGCCGTTCACGCCGCCCCGGCGCGAGGCGCGGGCGCTCAACGACGAGGCCGCGCAGGTCATCGGCGAAGAGGAAGAGGAGTAGTTTCCCGGCGCACGGGGGCCTGCGTGCCTTCACGCAGGAAATCGGCGATGCCCGACCAGTAGCGCGGCGATGCGGACAGATCATCGTGTCCCGCATCGGCGAATGCGATCACGCGCGGCGGGGTCGCTGCCGCCGCGATCAGCCGGTCCGTGTGCGCGGGCGGCACCACGGCATCGTGCCCGGCGCGCAGCAGCAGCCATTCGCCCCGATGCGCGGGCAGGTGATGGACCGACTCGTAGCGATCACGCAGCAGCCAGCGCACCGGCAACCAGGGGTAGTGCGTGCCGGCGACCGCGGCGAGGCTGTCGAAGGGCGTGACCAGCACCAGCCGATCGACCGGCCGCCGCGCCGCGACCTGTACCGCGATGCCGCTGCCGAGGCTGCGCCCGATCACCGCGATGCGGCCGTTTGGATGACGTTTGCGGACTTCGTCATGGAGGGCCAGCGCGTCGGCCACCAGCGTGGCTTCGTCCGGAGTACCGGCATTGGGACCATAGCCGCGATAAGGCAGCAGGTAGACGCTCCAGTCCGGCAGCGCACGGTCGAAATCGGCGGCGTTGTCCTGCACGCGCTCGGCATTGCCGCCGAAGTAGATCAGCGCGTCGGCCTGGCCGGGATGCAGGTGCCATCCGTGCAGGGTCAGATCGCCGCGCCGCAGTTCGAAATCGGTGCCGGCAACCGGCGTGCGCGTGGCCTGCGGGAAATAGATGAAATGGCGCTGCTGCGCGTACATGCCGGCGCACAGTGCCAACCAGAGCAGCGGGGGCAGGGCGGCGAGGGCCAGCCACGGCCACATGCGGCGCCTCCGCGCGTCAGCCATGCCGCTTCCTGGCGGCCTCGAACGCCGCCAGCTGCTCCGGCGTGGCCTCCGGCTGGTGGCGCGCTTTCCATTCGGCGAACGGCATGCCGTAGACGCGCTCGCGCGCCTGCTCCTTGTCCATCGGCTGTCCGTGCTCGGTGGCGGCCTCCCGGTACCAGTCGGCCAGGCAGTTGCGGCAGAAGCCGGCCAGGATCATCAGATCGATGTTCTGCACGTCCGGGCGCTGCTCGTTCAGGTGCTGGAGCAGGCGGCGGAAGGCGGCGGCTTCGATGGCGGTGGTGTCGTTCATGCGGGTTCCTGTGATGGCGTCTCCGCGGGGCGGCCGCGTCGCCGCTCACACAGGAATGCCGGAATCGGGGAGAATATGCGGACTCTACACCGCTCCGATCCCCTCCGATCCCGATGACTGCCCGAATCCTGGACGGCCGCCGCGTTGCCGAAAACCTGCTCGACGAACTGAAGGCGAGGGTGGACGCACGCCTGGCCGCGGGCGGCGACCGGCCGGGGCTGGCGGTGGTGCTGGTGGGCGGCGATCCCGCTTCCACCGTGTACGTGCGCAACAAGCGCCGGGCGGCGGAAAAGGTCGGCATCCATGCCTACGACTACGATTTGCCCGCAGGCACCAGCGAGGCGCAACTGCTGGCGCTGATCGACCAGTTGAACGCGGATCCGAAGATCCACGGCATCCTGGTGCAATTGCCGCTCCCGGGCATCCCCGACGCCAGCCGGCTGATCGAGCGCATCGACCCACGCAAGGACGTGGACGGTTTCCATCCGGCCAACGTCGGCCACCTGGCCCTGCGCCAGTTCGGCCTGCGCCCGTGCACGCCGCGTGGCATCACCACCCTGCTGGCCTACACCGACCGGCCGGTGCGCGGCCAGAACGCCACCATCGTGGGCGTCAGCAACCACGTCGGCCGGCCGATGGCGCTGGAACTGCTGATCGCCGGCTGCACGGTGACCAGCTGCCACAAGTTCACCCCGCCGGACGTGCTGGAAGCGCGGGTCCGCGACGCCGATATCCTGGTGGTGGCGGTGGGCCGGCCGGGACTGATTCCGGGGCAGTGGGTCAAGCCGGGCGCGGTGGTCATCGACGTGGGCATCAACCGGCTCGACGACGGGCGCCTGGTGGGCGACGTGGGCTTCGACGCCGCCGCCGCGCGGGCCAGCTGGATCACGCCCGTACCGGGCGGGGTGGGACCGATGACCGTGGCCACGCTGATGCAGAACACCCTGGAAGCGGCGGAAGCCGCGCTGGCGGCACGCTGAATCCCGCTGGCCGCTGACAATCAGGGCCGCAACGGGCTACAATATCGCGCTTCCCCACACTCCGGGTCCGCCGATGCTGCGCATCCAGGCTGAAGCACTGACTTACGACGACGTCTCGCTCGTCCCCGCCCACTCCATCGTCCTGCCGAAAGACGTCAGCCTGGGGACGCGCCTCACGCGCGAACTCCGCCTGAACCTGCCGATCGTCTCGGCGGCCATGGATACCGTCACCGAAGCCCGCCTGGCCATCGCGATGGCGCAGATGGGCGGCATCGGCATCGTCCACAAGAACCTGACCGTCGAACAGCAGGCCGCGGAAGTGGCCAAGGTCAAGAAGTTCGAGGCCGGCGTCATCAAGGAACCGTTCACCGTCGGCCCCGAGACGACGATCGCCGAAGTCCTCAAGCTGACCCGCGCGCGCAACATTTCCGGCGTGCCGGTGGTCGACGGCGGCCAGCTGGTCGGCATCGTCACCAGCCGCGACATGCGCTTCGAGACCAAGCTCGACGATCCGGTCCGCCACATCATGACCAAGAAGGACCGGCTGATCACGGTCCGCGAAGGTGCCAGCGACGCCGAAGTGCTGCAACTGCTGCACAAGCACCGCATCGAGAAGGTGCTGGTGGTCAACGACGGCTTCGAACTGCGTGGCCTGATCACCGTCAAGGACATCCAGAAGAAGACCGACAATCCCAACGCCGCCAAGGACAGCGCCAGCCGCCTGGTCGTCGGCGCCGCGGTGGGTGTGGGCGGCGATACCGATCAGCGCGTGGAAGCCCTGGTGGCGGCCGGCGTTGACGTCGTCATCGTCGATACCGCGCACGGCCATTCACAGGGCGTGCTGGATCGCGTGGCCTGGGTCAAGAAGCGCTTCCCGTCGCTGCAGGTCATCGGCGGCAACATCGTCACCGGCGACGCCGCGCTGGCGCTGATGGACGCCGGCGCCGACGCGGTCAAGGTCGGCGTGGGCCCGGGTTCGATCTGCACCACCCGCATGGTCGCCGGCGTGGGCGTGCCGCAGATCACCGCGGTCGACATGGTCGCCGAGGCGCTGCAGGACCGCATCCCGCTGATCGCCGACGGCGGCATCCGCTATTCCGGCGACATCGGCAAGGCGATCGCCGCCGGTGCGTCCACGGTGATGATCGGCGGCCTGTTCGCCGGCACCGAGGAAGCCCCGGGCGAAGTCGAGCTGTTCCAGGGCCGCAGCTACAAGAGCTACCGTGGCATGGGCAGCCTGGGCGCGATGGAGAAGGGGTCCAAGGATCGCTATTTCCAGGATGCGAGCGACGCCGACAAGTTGGTGCCCGAAGGCATCGAAGGCCGCGTGCCGTACCGCGGTTCGGTTGGCGGCATCATCCATCAGCTGGTGGGCGGCCTGCGCGCCACCATGGGCTACGTGGGTTGCGCGACCATTGAGGAGATGCGCAGCAAGCCGAAGTTCGTGGTGATCACCGGCGCCGGCCAGCGCGAGAGCCACGTCCACGACGTGCAGATCACGAAGGAACCGCCGAACTATCGGATGGGGTGAACCCATCCGATGGGATGAGGTGATTCGGGATTCGAGATTCGATAAAAGAACCAGTACCAGTGCGAGGAAGTATGTCCGGCGTTTCCGAATCCCCAATCTCCAATCCCCAATCCCGGCTTCACGACGACAAAATCCTCATCCTCGATTTCGGCGCGCAGTACACGCAGCTGATTGCCCGGCGCATCCGCGAGATCGGTGTCTACTGCGAAATCTGGGCCTGGGATCATGATCCCGAGGAAATCGCGAAGTTCGGTGCCAAGGGCATCATTCTTTCCGGCGGCCCCGAATCCACCACGCTGCCGGGTGCGCCGAAGGCGCCGCAGCAGGTGTTCGACGCCGGCCTGCCGATTCTCGGCATCTGCTACGGCATGCAGACGCTGGCCGCGCAACTGGGTGGCGCCACCGAAGCGGCCGACGCCCGCGAGTTCGGCCACGCCGAAGTCGAGCTGGTGGCGCATGACGCGCTGCTGGGCGGGCTGACCGACCATGATGGCGATCCGCGCATCGACGTGTGGATGAGCCATGGCGACCACGTTGCCAAGGCGCCACCGGGCTGGACGATTACCGCTGTCACCGACCGCATTCCGGTTGCCGCGATGGCGCTGGAGGAAAAGCGCTGGTACGGCGTGCAGTTCCATCCGGAAGTCACGCACACCAAGCAGGGCCAGACCCTGCTGCGCCGCTTCGTCGCCGAAATCTGCGGCTGCAAGACCCTGTGGACCGCCGCCAACATCATCGACGACCAGATTGCCCGCGTGCGCGAGCAGGTCGGCTCCGACGAGGTCATCCTCGGCCTTTCCGGCGGTGTGGATTCCTCGGTGGTGGCCGCGCTGCTGCACAAGGCCATCGGCGAACAGCTGACCTGCGTGTTCGTGGACACCGGCCTGCTGCGCTGGCAGGAAGGCGACCAGGTGATGGCGATGTTCGCCGAGCACATGGGCGTGAAGATCGTGCGGGTCAATGCCGCCGAGCGCTATTTCAAGGCGCTGGAAGGCGTCAGCGATCCGGAAGCCAAGCGCAAGATCATCGGCAACCTGTTCGTCGAAATCTTCGAGGAAGAATCGAACAAGCTGAAGAACGCCAAGTGGCTGGCGCAGGGCACCATCTATCCGGACGTGATCGAGTCGGCCGGCAGCAAGACCGGCAAGGCCCACGTCATCAAGAGCCACCACAACGTCGGCGGCCTGCCCGAGCACATGAAGCTGGGCCTGGTCGAACCGTTGCGCGAACTGTTCAAGGACGAAGTGCGCCGGCTGGGCGTGGAGCTGGGCCTGCCGCGCACGATGGTGTACCGCCATCCGTTCCCGGGCCCGGGCCTGGGCGTGCGCATCCTGGGCGAGGTCAAGGCCGAGTACGCCGACCTGCTGGCGCGCGCCGATGCCATCTTCATCGAGGAACTGCGCAAGGCCGACTGGTACGACAAGGTCAGCCAGGCGTTTGCGGTGTTCCTGCCGGTCAAGTCGGTCGGCGTGGTCGGCGACGCCCGCGCCTACGAGTGGGTGATCGCGCTGCGCGCGGTTGAGACCATCGATTTCATGACCGCCCATTGGGCGCACCTGCCGTATGACCTGCTGGGTACCGTTTCCAACAGGATTATCAATGAGTTGCGTGGTGTTTCTCGTGTCGTTTATGACATCAGCGGAAAGCCGCCCGCCACTATCGAGTGGGAGTAATCCGCGGCACGGCTCCCACCTTATGGAACAATGGTTTATCGGTTGTTCCTGAGTAGCTTTCGAGGTGCGTCGATAGCCGTTCCGCTGGTTCGTCGTCCAGATGAGCCGCCAATGGGGCGGACTCCAACAGGAGACAGACATGCGCGTACTGGTTTTCGTGAAAGCCATCGAGGGCGGCGACAAGATCGGCGACCCCACGCCCGAGGCGCTTGAAGCCTTCGCGGCGATGGACCGGTTCACCGAGGAACTCGTCCAGGCCGGCATCTTCGTGGCCGCCGCAGGCCTCAAGAACAACGGCGAGGCCAAGCGCCTCAGTTATGACGGCGCCCACCTGACGGTCACCGACGGACCGTTTGCCGAGACCAAGGAACTGATCGCCGGCTTCTCGATCTGGGAGGTCAAGGACATCGACGAGGCCATGGCCTGGGCGAGGCGCGCGCCGATGTCGGGCCCGAGCGAAATCGAAATCCGGCCGTTCTACGAGGCGGCGGATCTGGCCGATTTCGTGAGCCCCGAGGAATTGGCGACGCCTCGCGAGGGGGAGCGCGGGAAGCTCGGCGTCGCCTGAAACCACCGGCGCTGTTTCAGCGCGGCATCGCAAGGTTTGCGCGATGCCGCTGGTGGCTGGCGATGGCGACGGCGATCAGGCCACCGACGACCGAGACGTGTTCCAGGGCGAAGAACAGCGACAACTGCGCCTGGCCGCCGCTCTGGCTCCAGAAAGTGTGCACGATCAGGATGGTCAGGATCAGGAACACGGACAGTACCGCCGCGCCGAGCCACACGAGTCGATCCAGCAGGATCAGCGTCGCGCCACCGAGCAGTACGCCGATGGTGGCCAGGTTGAAGAACGGCGCCGGTTCCAGGCCGGCGCCGCGCATCTCCTGCATGCCGGCGTCGAAATCAATCAGTTTGGCCAGGCCGGAGGAGACGAACACCACCGCCAGGGCCAGGCGGGCGATGAACCACAGGATCGGACTTTCGAGCAGGGCGGCGACGGTCTTCGGCATCTCGGTTTCTTTTCGCGAGGGAGGAAAGCGCGCGGCCGGCGCAAGGCCGGGTACCGGAAACAAAATTCCGGCGGCCGCATTTCAGGCGAGTGTCGGCCCTCAAGTGGACTTGAGGTCAAGCGCGTGCGCGCATGTTTCGCGAGCGGGTGGGAACCCGCGCTTCGTCGATGACCACGACGTATCCGGAGGAAGCCTGCCCGGCAAGCGCCGCCGCGCAATCCCAGCTCAGGACGCCTGCAGGCGGTCGTACATCCGCACCAGATCCACCAGTGTCTTGGCCTGCATCTTGCGCATCAACTGTGCGCGCCGGACTTTCACGGTGATCTCGCTGACCCCCAGATCCGCGGCAATCTGCTTGTTGAGCCGGCCCCGCACGACGCCCTGGATCACCGCCTGCTCGCCCGCGTTGAGCGAGGCCCAACGCTGGCGCAGTTCGTCGATGGCACCTTCTTCCGTGCGGCGCGCGCGATCCTGCTCGATGCCGCGCTGGATCGCGTCCAGCAGATCCTGATCCCGGAACGGCTTGGTCAGGAATTCGAGCGCGCCGTTCTTCATCGCTTCCACCCCCATGGCGATGTCGCCGTGGCCGGTGATGAAGATGACCGGCATGGCGATGCCCAGTTCACCCATCTGCCGATGGAAATCCATGCCGCTCTGTCCGGGCATGCGCACATCGAGGATCAGGCAGCCGGGCGCATCCTCGCGCGGAGCGGCGAGGAAGTCGCTCACCGACCCGAACACACGCACCCGCAGGCCCACCGAGGCCAGCAGATCCTCCAGCGCCGCGCGCACCGAGCGATCGTCATCGATCACATGGACGATCGGCTCCGGAGCAGGGACGACGGGAGGGCGGACTCGATTCATGCCACTGTCCTCATGCGGACGTCCCCGGTGCGGGAGGAAGCTCGAACACCAGTTCGGCACCGCCTTGCGCGCGGTTCGCCGCACGGATGCTGCCTCCGCTGGCCTGGATGATGCCGCGGCTGATGCTCAGCCCCAGGCCGAGACCGTCGGCCTTGGTGGTCCAGAAAGCCTCGAAAGGCTGGTCATCCATCGCCGCGGGCAGGCCGCTGCCGGTGTCGGCCACGCTCACGCGCACCCGTCCGTCGGGCGCGCGTGCGCTGCCCACGCGCAGCGAGCGCCGGCCCGGCGGAGTGGCCGACATCGCCTCCACCGCGTTCAGGACCAGATTGGCGAGCACCTGCTGGATCTGCACGCGATCGGCGAACACCGGCGGCAGTTCCTCGGACAGTTCCAGCGTGACGGGGACGCCGTGGCGCTCCAGTTCCGCGCGCGCCAGCGACAGGACTTCCTCGATGGCCGGATTGATGGCGAAGGCCTGCGGTTGTTGCGCTTGTCCGCGGGTCATGCCGCGGACGCGGACGATGACGTCGCTGGCACGCCGCGCATCATCCAGGATGCGCTCCACCGCCTGCCGCGCCTTGTCCAGGTTCGGCGGCGACTGCGCCAGCCAGCGCTGGCAGGCGTTGCCGCTGGTGACGATTGCGGCCAGCGGCTGGTTGACCTCGTGGGCGATGGAGGTGGTCAGTTCGCCCAAAGTGGAGGCGCGTGCCACCCGCAGCAGCCGGGCCTGCGCGTCCTGGGCGTCGGCGCGCGCGGCTTCCATCTTCAGCGCCAGATAGGTGGTGACCATGATTGTGACGATGCCGATGCCGGAGTTGATCAGGCCCACCCGGTAATTGCCGAAACCGGACAGGGCGAAGCTCAGCAGGGTCAGCAGGATGCAGGCGCAGGCCAGGATCGTCAGCTGGCGCGCCGACAGCCGTCGCGCGGACGCCAGGATCACCACCGTATAGAAACCCGCCGCCGCGACCGCATAGTCGGTGGAGGTATCGGCGACGAAGATGGCGGCCATGACCGCCAGCGCGACGGCGACGCCCAGGCCCAGGCGGGAAGAGTTGACGCGCATGATCCCGGTGTCCGTGTCCCCGTGGCGATGCTCAGGCCGGCGCAGGATAGCATCGGCGCCTTTGCCGGGACGGGCGCATCGCTTCGCCCGGTCATTCCTCGGCGCTGGCGTTCCAGAACGCCTGCGTCACGCCCGGCAGGCGCGAGATGGCCGTCATCACCGCGTCCAGTTCGTCGGCGTCGACGGCCGTCGCGTACAGGACCGCTTCGAGCTCGATTTCCTCGCTGCCGAAGGGCTGCTGCTCGATTGAACGGATCGGATAGTGCGCGGCCTCCAGCATGTCGGTGGTCCGCTGCAGCACGCCGATCTGGGCGGCGCGCCGGCAGACCACGCGCACGACGTAGGTCGCCTCGCTGAACTCCTCCTGCACCGGCCGGCGATTGATGCGATTGACGACCGGGCGCAGGACGGTGTTCGCGGTGAGCACGAACAGCGCCGCCATCGCCGCCTCCGGCAACAGCTTGGCGCCGGCGCAGGCGCCGACCGCGGCCGAGCCCCACAGCGTCGCCGCCGTGTTCAGGCCGGAGACCTGCGCGCCTTCCTTCATGATCGCGCCGGCACCGAGGAAGCCGATGCCGGAGATGACGTAGGCCACCACCTGCAAGGGTGTGGGTGTGCCCCCGTGCAGGGCGTGGAAACGCACCGCCAGATCGACGAACACGGCCGCGCCCACCGCGACCAGGGTATTGGTGCGCAGGCCCGCCGTGCGCTGGCGGACCTGCCGTTCGAAGCCGATCAGCGAGCCGAGCAGGAAGGCCGTGCCCAGGCTGATCAGCGAACTCAGGGTCGCTCCCGCGTCGAACGGGGGCAGACGGGGATCCAGGTTCATGTCGTACTCGCTCGCGGACGGCGTGGCCGCCCGCTCATTGCCAGCCGAAGCGGCGGATGTAGAAACGCTTCAACAAGGTGGTCAGGACCGCGTAGCCCAGCAGAATGGCCACCAGGACCGGCCAGTAGCCGGTCGGCAGGGCCTGCAGCCCGAAGTAGCCGGCCAACGGGCTCATGGGCAGCAACACGCCGATAAGCATGATCACGCCGGTCATCGCCAGCAGCGCGGGCGCGGCCAGGCTCTGCACGAACGGCAGCCGCGGCGTCCGGATCATGTGCACGATCAGGGTCTGGGTGAGCAGGCCGACCACGAACCAGCCGGACTGGAACAGGCCCTGTTCGGCCACGGTGTCGGCGGCGAACACATGCCACATCACCACGAAGCAGGTGATGTCGAAGATCGAGCTGATCGGACCGAAGAACACCATGAAGCGGCCGATGTCGCCCGGATTCCACTTCAGCGGCCGGCGCACCAGTTCCTCGTCCACGTGGTCGAACGGGATGGCGATCTGCGACACGTCGTACAGCAGGTTCTGCACCAGCAGTTGCAGCGGCAACATTGGCAGGAACGGCAGGAACGCCGAGGCCACCAGCACCGAGAACACGTTGCCGAAGTTGGAACTGGCGGTCATGCGGATGTACTTGAGCATGTTGCAGAAGGTGCGACGGCCCTGGATCACGCCTTCCTCCAGCACCATCAGGCTCTTTTCCAGCAGGATGATGTCGGCGGCCTCCTTGGCGATGTCCACCGCGCCGTCCACGCTGATGCCGATGTCGGCCGCGCGCAGCGCCGGCGCGTCGTTGATGCCGTCGCCGAGGAAGCCGACCACCTTGCCCTGTCCGCGCAGGGCGCGCACCAGGCGCTCCTTGTGCAGCGGGGTGAGCCGGGCGAACACGCGGTAGCGCTGGACGGCGGCGGTCAGGCTGGCGTCGCTCATCCGGTCCAGTTGCGGACCGGTGATCACCGCGTCGCCTTCCAGGCCGACCTGCGAGCACACCCGGGCGGCGACCAGTTCGTTGTCACCGGTCAGCACCTTCACCTCCACGCCATGGTCGGCCAGGGCGCGCAGAGCGGGTGCCGCCGATTCCTTGGGCGGGTCGAGAAAGGCCACGTAGCCCACCAGGATCAGATCGTGCTCGTCGGCGACGGAGTAG
This sequence comes from Pseudoxanthomonas beigongshangi, assembly GCF_016820515.1. Lineage (GTDB taxonomy): Bacteria > Pseudomonadota > Gammaproteobacteria > Xanthomonadales > Xanthomonadaceae > Pseudoxanthomonas_A > Pseudoxanthomonas_A beigongshangi. The sequence continues at coordinate 83,442 of NZ_JADHDV010000008.1, forward strand.
GCATCGCGGGCGGGCGGGGTTTCCTTCATCGCCACCGCGACTACCCGCAGGCCTTCCTCGTTGAGTTCCTGGGTGACCCGGCGGACCCGCGCGAGCATCCGGGAGTCCAGCGGCACCACGGTTTCGCCGTCGCGGACCTGCGTGCAGACCGCCAGCATTTCCTCGACCGCGCCCTTGCAGATCAGTTCGTGGTGATCCTCGCGTTCGGACACCACCACCGACATCCGGCGGCGTTCGAAGTCGAACGGGATTTCGTCGACCTTGCGGTAGTCCTGGGCGAGCCGCAGTTCGGTCTGCAGTTCGACGTGTTCCAGCACCGCGCGATCCAGCAGATTCTTCAATCCGGTCTGGTAGTGGCTGTTGAGGTAGGCAAACTTGAGCACGTCCTCCGAATCGTTCCCGAACACGTCGGTGTGGCGTTCCAGCGCGATCCGGTCCTGGGTCAGGGTGCCGGTCTTGTCGGTGCACAGCACCTCCATCGCGCCGAAATTCTGGATCGCGTCCAGCCGCTTGACGATGACTTTCCGCCGCGCCAGCAATACCGCACCCTTGGCCAGGGTGGAGGTGACGATCATCGGCAGCATTTCCGGGGTCAGCCCGACCGCGACCGACAGGGCGAACAGGAACGCCTCCATCCAGTCACCCTTGGTGAAGCCGTTGATCAGCAGCACGAACGGGACCATCACCAGGGCGAAACGGATCAGCAGCCAGCTGACGCTGTTGACGCCGGCCTGGAACGCGGTGGGCGCATGGTCGCTGGCGGTGACCCGATGCGCGACGGCGCCGAAGCAGGTTTCCGCACCGGTCGCCACCACCAGTGCGGTGGCGGTGCCGGAAACGACGTTCGTGCCCATGAACAACAGGTTGTTCTGTTCGAGCGCGCCGCCTTCGTCCCTGCTGGCCTCGGCGAATTTTTCCACCGGCAGCGATTCGCCGGTCATCGCCGCCTGGGCGACAAACAGATCCTTGGCGACCAGCACCCGGCAGTCGGCGGGAATCATGTCGCCGGCCGACAGCACGATGTGATCCCCGGGCACCAGATCGCGGATCGGGACTTCCTGCCGGCTGGGCGGACGGCGCGACTGCAGTCGGGTGCCGAAGTAGCGCTCGGCGACATCGGCCGCTTCGGTGCCCAGGTCGCGCCGGATCACGGTGGCGGTGTTGCCGACCAGCGCCTTGAGTCGCTCGGCCGCGCGGTTGGAGCGCCCTTCCTGGAAGAACCGGATCAGGGTGGACAGCAGCACCATGATGCCGATGACAACGGTCGCCTTGGCGTCCTCGGTGAGGTAGGAAACGGCCGCCAGCACGGTCAGCAGCAGGTTGAAGGGATTGCGGTAGCACTGCCACAGGTGGCGCCACCACGGCAGCGGCTTTTCGTGATCGACCTCGTTGGGACCGAAGCGCGCGCGGCGCTCCGCGGCTTCGGCCAGGCTCAGGCCGTCCTCGTGCGACGCCAGCCGCGACAGCGCGGCGGGCAGATCGTCCCGCGCCACCTGTGACAGGGTCCGGGACGGAAGCAGGGGCGCCGTGCGTGCATCGGCTCGGCCGAAGCCGGCCTCGGGCATCGCGCGACGGCCGAACAGGCCGGCGGCGCGGCGGCTGCGCAGAAAGGCATCGAACCAGGTCTTGAGCAGGTTCATGTGAAACTCCTGGAAGGGAAGGGCAACCGCACGACGACGCGATGTCGGCCGGACGATTCAGGCGAGGGGTTCGAACGCATCGGCGGTGGTGGGCACGACTTCCCAGCGCACGGCGCGCACGCCGGGATGGCAGGACATGAGTCGCACCAGCCGGGCCAGTTCGCGGCGTCCTTCCCCGGGCGCGTCGATGCCGAGGACGATGGCCTGTTCGCGCCGGTGCACGAATCTGAGATGCAGGCCGCGCGCGCGTCGGATGCGGGCTTCGACCGTGTCGCTCCAGCCGGTGCGCAGGCGCAGGCTGACACGGAAGAAATGGAAGTTCGGCGGGGCGATGGACGCCTGCGAGGGGCGCGTCTTCATGGGCCATATCCACCGGACAGCGGGATGGACGCGTTTGGCAATGCGGTGGCGCGTGTGGGACGGCACAGCGATTCCAACTGCGCGCGGGCTGGCGGCGGCAGATGCGGCAGGACGCGGATCCGGCCCCGCAACGGCAGCAACGACAACGCATCGGCCGAGACGCGCGGGGAACAGGTGGAGAGCGCGCCGGCGAATGCGGCGGCGCCATGCTCTGCATAGAGGCGGCGCAAGGCGACGACATCGCGTGCGCAAAGGGCGCCGCGCAGCGCGGGATAGAGGAACGTGCGATTCATGGTGACCTCCGGGACGACGCCCGCGGGGTCACCGGCGATCAGGCGCGAAGGGACCCCGGCAGCGGCGCCGGTTGTGTGCGGAACGATGTGGTTGGGGACGCGGCGAAGCGCCCGTCAGGGTCGGGGTCCATGGGAAATCTCCGGGAAGCGCACCTGTGCGCGGAAGCGGGAGACGCATCGGCGCGGTCGTCGACCGCCGTTGCGTGATGGTGGAATTATCCGCGCGCCATCGCGGCACGCCTAGGCTGCGGTGGTTTGGCCGGGATATACCTGCGTATATAGGGGATGGCATGGCGCGCGCGCCATGGGCCGCGTACCGGCCATCACATTGACGTTCGTGGCCCGCTTCGACCACGATGGCGCACTTCTCGCCGAAATCCACCCCGCAAGATGGCCACGCCCGACGACGATATCCGCTGGATGCAGCATGCGCTGGCGCTGGCCGAGCGCGCCGAACGCGAGGATGACGAGATTCCGGTGGGCGCGGTGCTGGTGGATGCCGACGGGCAGGTGCTGGGCGAGGGCTGGAACCGCAACCTGGCCGAACACGACCCCACCGCGCACGCGGAGATCGTCGCCATGCGTCGCGCCGGGCAGGCGCTGGGCAACCATCGGCTGATCGGCACGACCCTGTACGTCACCCTGGAGCCTTGCGCGATGTGCGCGATGGCGCTGGTGCATGCGCGGGTGGCGCGGGTGGTCTACGGCGCGGCCGATCCGAAGACCGGCGCCTGTGGCAGCGTGTTCGATCTGCTGACCGACCCGCGCCACAACCATCGCGTTGAAGTGCAGGGCGGCGTGCTGGGAGAAGAAGCCAGCCGTCGCTTGACCAACTATTTCCGCGCCAAGCGCGGCCGCCCGCTCCTGTAGAGCGGAGCTTGCCCCGCTGCTTTCCGCAGCTTGTCCGGGAGGGAAGCGCCACGCGTCAGCGGAGCAAGCTCCGCCCTACCGGCGCTTGACGTGGCGGTGGTCCATTTCCTCGTTGATGGCGGTCACCGCTAGGGTGGATTCACGCGCCAGCAACAGGCTGGCGGCGAGCATCGCCAGGACCCCGACCGCCGCCAGCCAGGTGGGCAGGCTACCCAGCCGGTGTTCGAGGAAGGTGTCGACGGCCACGGCCAGGCTGGTGCCGACGAAGCAGCTGATCGCGGCGTACAGGAGTTGGCCGGCGCGCAGGATGATCAGGCTGCGGCGGCGCTGCAGGCGGATGCGCATCTCGTAGAGCTGGCGTTCGTGCTCGTCCTCGACGTCGACCAGCTCGCGCAGCAGGGTGCGGGCGCGGTCGATGATCCGGGCCAGGCGGTTGTTGGCCGACAGCAGCAGGGAGGCGGTGGCGGTCAGGAAGAACGCGGGCGCCAGCATCGCGGTCAGGACGGCATAGTGCGCGAAATTGTTCATGGGCCGGTCGTGGTGGGCGTCTGCGTTATGATGACATCACGCGGATTTCCCGCAACGCGCCGGATTCCCGGCCTCATTCCCCGACGGACAGGTGCATGGCAGCCAGCAACGCGAACAACGACCGACTCATCTGGATCGACCTGGAAATGACCGGGTTGGACACGGGCGGAGACTCCATCCTGGAGATCGCCACGGTGGTCACCGATTCGCAGTTGAACGTGCTGGCCGAGGGGCCGGAACTGGCCATCGCCCATCCGCTGGAGGCGCTGGAAGCCATGGACGACTGGAATCGCAACCAGCATCGCAAGTCCGGGCTGTGGCAGCGGGTCCTGGACAGCCAGGTCAGCCTGGGCCAGGCCGAGGCGCTGACCGTGGCCTTCCTCAACGAATGGGTGCCGGCCAACGCGTCGCCGATGTGCGGCAATTCCATCTGCCAGGATCGGCGCTTCCTGCACCGCCTGATGCCGCGGCTGGAGAAATATTTCCATTACCGCAACCTCGACGTCAGCACCTTGAAGGAACTGGCGCGCCGCTGGGCCCCGCCGGTGCTGGAGGGCGTGCGCAAGCAGGCCGCGCACACCGCGCTCAGCGACGTGCGCGATTCCATCGAGGAACTGCGCCACTACCGCAAGCACCTGGCCGAACTGGCCGGCTGAGGCCGCGCTTTTCCCATCCCTGTGGGAGCGACGTGAGTCGCGATAGCCCCGTTCGGAAAGTATCCGGTCGCGACTCACGTCGCTCCTACATGGGGTAGTTGGCTGTAGGAGCGACGTGAGTCGCGACCCGATAGATCATCGGCAGCGAACCGTCTTGACCCGGCAAGGCAACCGCGACGGACGGGGACGACGCCCCTACCGCAAGCACCTGGCCGAACTGGCCGGCTGAGGCCGCGCTTTTCCCGTCCCTGTGGGAGCGACGTAAGTCGCGATGGTCGCCCCATTCGGAGAGTATCCGGTCGCGATTGACGTCGCTCCTACAGGGGGCAATTGGCGGTAGGAGCGACGTAAGTCGCGACCCGATGGATCGTCCACACCGGACTGTCGTCGTCCGCTCAGGTAATCGCGACTTACGTCGCTCCCACAGGAACGGGCGGGTCAGGGCGCGGGCGTCACCGGCGGCGTCACGTCGCCATCATCGGCGACGGCGCGGGTGATGAGGTGGGTGAGTGGGGTACCGTCGGCGTTGTGGTGGTAGACATGCAGATCGCGCTGCGGATACGGGATGTTGAGGCCGTGGCCGATGATGTCCGTGCGCACCGCTTCGGTCAGCTGGCTGCGGGCATCGCCGAAATCCTTGGTCTTCACCCACGCCTGCAGGGTCAGGTCGACACTGCTTTCGCTCAGCCTGCTCACCAGCACCAGCGGCGCGGGATCGGCCAGCACCAGCGGATTGGCATGCGCCAGCGCCAACAACACGTCCTTGGCCTGCTTCAGATCGTCGTCGTAGCCAACGCCCACCAGGATGTCGACGCGGCGACGCGGCTTGGCGGTGAAATTGATGATCGGCGCGGTGGTGATCATGCTGTTGGGCAATACGATCAGGCGGTTGTCGAAGGTGCGCAGCCGGGTCTGGAAGATGCGCACTTCCTCGATCACGCCCTCCAGTCCGGCGGCCTGCACGTGGTCGCCGTCGCGGAACGGACGCAGCACGATCAGCATCACCCCGGAGGCGATGTTGGACAGCGAGTCCTTGAGCGCCAGGCCGACCGCCAGGCCGGCCGCGCCGACCACCGCCAGCACCGAGGTGGTGGGTACGCCGATCTTCTGCAGCGCGGCGATCAGCACCACCACCATCATCACCGCGTAGCAGACATTGCGCAGGAAGCCGGCGAGGGTCGCCTCGACCCCGCCGCGGGTCAGCGCCCGGTACACGATCCGGCTGATCCATTTGGACAGCCAGTAGCCGAGCAGCACGATGGCCGCGGCAATCGCCCAGTTGGTGAGCACCGCCATCCAGTCGATCGAACTCCAGTCGAACGCACGGGTGGCGGTGGGCGTGGACGCCGCGGCGGGCGTCTTGGTGGGAAGGGTGATCAGGGCCATGCGGCCCGGATTATGCCGCTTTTCGCTTCGCCAGACGCAGCCAGGTATCGACCACGGTGTCCGGGTTCAGCGACACCGACTCGATGCCTTCCTGCATCAGCCATTCGGCCAGATCCGGATGGTCGGACGGACCCTGGCCGCAGATGCCCACGTACTTGCCCTTGGCGCGCGCGGCCTGGATGGCCATCGACAGCAGTTTCTTGACCGCCGGGTTCCGTTCGTCGAACAGGTTGGCGACGATGCTGGAGTCGCGATCCAGGCCCAGGGTCAGCTGGGTCAGGTCGTTGGATCCGATCGAGAAGCCGTCGAAGATGTCCAGGAACTCGTCAGCCAGCAGGGCGTTCGAGGGCACCTCGCACATCATGATGATCTTCAGGCCCGGCTTGTCGCCAGTAGCGCCATCGCCCTGCTTGAGGCCGTGGCGGGCCAGCACTTCGACCACCTTGCGGCCTTCCTCCAGGGTACGCACGAACGGGATCATCACCCACAGGTTGTCCAGGCCCATCTCGTCGCGGACCTTGCGCACCGCGCGGCACTCCAGCGCGAAGGCCGGCTCGAACGAGGCATCGACGTAGCGACTGGCACCGCGGAAGCCGATCATCGGGTTTTCTTCATGCGGCTCGTAGCGGGTGCCGCCGATCAGGTTGGCGTATTCGTTGGACTTGAAGTCCGACAGGCGCACGATGACCGGGTTCGGCGCGACCGAAGCTGTGATGGTAGCGATACCCTCGGCCAGGCGATCCACGTAGAAGCTCACCGGGTCCGCGTAGCCGGCCATCTTGGCGTCGATCTTGCGACGGGTTTCCAAGTCCTGGCGGTCGTATTCCAGCAGCGCCAGCGGATGCACGCCGATGTGGCTGGCGATGATCATTTCCAGCCGGGCCAGGCCGATGCCGGCGTTCGGCAACTGGCCGAAATCGAACGCGCGCTCGGGGTTGGCCACGTTCATCATGATCTTCAGCGGCGCCGGCGGCATGTTGTCCAGATCGGTCGTCGTGCGCTCGAAGGGCAGGGCGCTGTCGTAGATGAAACCGGTGTCGCCCTCGGCGCAGCTGACCGTCACTTCCACGCCGTCGGCGATGCTGTCCAGCGCGTTGCCGGTGCCGACCACCGCCGGCACGCCCAGTTCACGGGCGATGATCGCCGCGTGGCAGGTGCGGCCGCCGCGGTTGGTGACGATGGCCGAAGCGCGCTTCATCACCGGCTCCCAATCGGGGTCGGTCATGTCGGCGACCAGCACGTCGCCGGCCTGCACGCGGTTCATGTCATCCAGCGAGCGCACCACGCGGGCCACGCCGCTGCCGATTTTCTGGCCGATCGCGCGGCCCTCGGCGATGACCGTGCCGCGCTTTTCCAGCGCGTAGCGTTCGATCTGGGTGGCCTTGGCGCGCGACTTCACCGTCTCCGGACGGGCCTGCACGATGAACAGCTTGCCGCTGACGCCGTCCTTCGCCCATTCGATGTCCATCGGGCGGCCGTAGTGTTTTTCGATGACCAGCGCCTGCTTCGACAGCTCCTGCACGTCGGCATCGGAAATGGAGAACTTGCTCCGCAGTTCCGCCGGGGTGTCCTCGTTGCGCACGCGCTCGCCGGGCTTGCCCGAATAGACCATCCGGATCTGCTTGCTGCCCAGGGCGCGGCGCAGGATCGCCGGCTTGCCCTGCGCCAGGGTGGGCTTGTAGACGTAGAACTCGTCCGGATTCACCGCGCCCTGCACGACGTTCTCGCCCAGGCCGTAGCTGGCGGTGACGAACACCACCTCGCGGAAACCGGATTCGGTGTCCAGGGTGAACAGCACGCCGGAGGATCCCACGTCCGAGCGCACCATCAGCTGCACGCCGGCGGACAGGAACACGTCCTCGTGCTTGAAGCCGTGGTGCACGCGGTAGGCGATGGCGCGATCGTTGTACAGCGAGGCGAAGACTTCCTTCACCTTGTGGACCACGTCATCGGCGCCGGTGACGTTGAGGAAGGTTTCCTGCTGGCCGGCGAAGCTGGCGTCGGGCAGGTCCTCGGCAGTGGCGGAGGAGCGCACCGCGACCGCCACTTCGCCGCCGCCGTTTTCCGCGCACAGTTGCGCGTAGGCGGTGCGGATGTCCTGATCCAGGTCCGGTTGCAGGGGGGCGTCGATGACCCAGCCGCGAATCTCGCGACCGGCGGCGGTCAGCGCCGGCACGTCCTCGACATCCAGCGTGGCCAGCTTGTCGAAAATCCGCTTGGACAGGTCGTTGTGGGCGATGAACGTCTTGAACGCCTCGGCCGTGGTCGCGTAGCCGCCCGGCACGGACACGCCCAGGCCGGCCAGGTGGCCGATCATTTCGCCAAGCGAGGAATTCTTGCCGCCGACACGGGCAAGATCGGACAGGCGCAACGCATGCAGCCAGAGGATGTTCTCGTTCAAGCGTTAAGCTCCAAAGCTGACCGTGCGCCGCGCCGAGACCATCGGCCGGGCCGTGTCCGTGGGGAAAGAGGCGCTATGATGCTATGCAATACCAATTGCAGACAAGCTTGATCTGAAGGGGGTTTCGTGGTGAATCCGGACCAGGGCGGCCTGGTGACCAGGCCGGTGTTCTACGTCTCCGATGGTACCGGCATCACCGCCGAAACCATCGGTCACAGTCTGTTGACGCAGTTCACCGGTTTCCGCTTCCAGACCGACCGGATTTCCTTCGTGGACGACGAGGAAAAGGCCCGGGACGCGGCCGACCGCATCCGCCGGGCCGGGATCGCGCTAGGGGCCCGGCCGATCGTGGTCAATTCCTGCGTGGATCCGGCCCTGAGCGGGGTGCTGGCCGAGAGTGGCGCCTTGATGCTGGACGTGTTCGCGCCGTTCATCGAACCGCTGGAGCGCGAGCTGGGGACCCCCCGGCAGTCGCGGGTGGGCCAGGCGCACGGCCTGGTCGATTTCGAGACCTACCATCGCCGCATCAACGCGATGAACTTCGCCCTGACCCACGACGACGGCATCGCGCTGGAATACGAGGAGGCCGACGTCATCCTGGTGGCGGTGTCGCGCGCCGGCAAGACGCCCACCTGCGTGTACCTGGCGCTGCACTATGGCGTGCGCGCGGCCAACTATCCGCTGACCGATCAGGATCTGGAAACCGATCGCCTGCCACCGCGGCTGCGTCCTTACCGGCGCAAGCTGTTCGGCCTGACCATCGATCCGGATCGCCTGCACCAGATCCGGCAGGAGCGGCGTCCCAATTCCCGCTATGCGCAGATGGATACCTGCAAGCGCGAGGTCGCCGCGGCCGAGGCGATGTTCCAGGTGGAGCGCATTCCCACCCTCAGCACCACCAACAAGTCGATCGAGGAAATCTCCAGCAAGGTGCTGTCCACGCTGGGGCTGCAGCGCGAGATGTTCTGAGGCGGGGAGGCGGGCCGGAAGGGGCCGGGACGCGCCGCGGAATTCCGGCGGCGGGAAACCTTAACTTAGGCTTCCCGGGCGATGCCGTCAATGCTGCCGCCGGCGCCGGCCAGCGTGTAGCATCGGCCCCATGCAACCTCCCGCCACCGACCGCCAGGCACGCATTCCCAAGCTCAGCCGCTTCGGCTGGCTGATGGCGCTCTATGCGGAAAACCACGTGCGCCTGATGCGGTTGTTCGCCCCGGACCACCTGACCGCGGGAACCTACATTTCCTCGGTCGGCGACGGCCTGGACGTGCGCCTGGAAGTGATCGAGACCCACCGCTACACGGTCGAACTCAGGCTCACCTACGATCTGCGCGATCCGCTGACCGGCGAACCGGATCCTTCCGCCTTCGTGCGCCTGTACCGCGACGCCCACCAGGCCGAGGCCACGCATTGCTACGTCGGCCGCCGCTGGCAAGACGTGATCGGCCTGTATCCGCCGCCGGCGGAAGTGATCAGCCATCGCATGCGCATGAATACCTTCCTGGGCAAATGGCTGGAATACCTGGCCGACCAGGGACATGGCGTGGCGACATTGAAAGCGGTCGAAACCGCCGCGCTCGACGCGGCCTAGTTCGACTCGGATTGGCCTGCACGTCGAAACCGATTCCTGCGCAGGCGGGCAATGCGGACAAGGCAGCGTGCAACGCGTGCGCGCGTAACGAACCACCAGTCGTACAACATTCCATTCGCACAGTAAGAACCAGGCGGGTTTCGTCAGCCCGTGCAGAATCTTTCCGTAGCCAGTTTCCCGTTATTCCGGCAACGCAAAAACAATCAGGGCCCGGTTTCCCGAGCCCTGATTGCTTCTTCAAAATTGGCGTCCCCACGGGGATTCGAACCCCGGTCGCCACCGTGAAAGGGTGATGTCCTAGGCCTCTAGACGATGGGGACGCGTTTGAAACATTGCCGCTTAAATTTTTCTTTCCAGACGGCCTAATGCCTGGAAAGTTGGTGGAGCCAGCCGGGATCGAACCGGCGACCTCTTGCATGCCATGCAAGCGCTCTCCCAGCTGAGCTATGGCCCCACGCGGCGGGAGAAGCGAAATTGTAGGGGGGGCTTTGCCGACTTGCAAGCATCCGTGAAAAAAAAATTTCACGGTGGCGGATTCGGGGCACATCCGGTGGAATAGGGCGCTCGCAGAAACCGGGCGGATCGCAGCATCGTGAGGATTCAGTTCACCATCGCCGAATGGGCCGCCTGGGCGCCCGGACTCGAAACCGCCGAGGCGTGGCGCGAATGGGCGCGCCAGCCGTTTCCGCCCCACGGCGAGGGCACGCCGGCGCTGGGGGAGGTACCGGCGATGCAGCGGCGGCGAATCGATCGCCTGGGGCGGATGGCGATCCAGACCGCCTATTGGTGCCAGCGCGCGGAGGCGGAAGGCATTCCGTTCGTGTTCGCCTCGCGGCACGGCGACGTGGCCTGCTCGGTGGAACTGCTGGAATCGCTGAGCCGTCGCGAAACCCTGTCGCCGACCAGCTTCGGACTCTCCGTGCACAACGCGATCGCCGCGCTGTATTCGATTGTGCGCGGCGAGCGTGGCAACTATCTGGCGCTCGCCGCCGGACACGCCACGCCGGAAGCGGCGCTGGTGGAGGCGGCGGGACTGCTCGGGGATGGTTCGCCCGAAGTACTGGTGGTGGTTTACGACGCCGCGCTGCCAGAGGTGTATGCCGATTTCAGGGACGAACCGGATCCTTTCCACGCCTGGTGCTGGCGGGTGGCGCCGGCGGATCGCGGCGACGGCATCGCCGTGGGACTGGGCTGCGGCGCGGTGCCGGCGGAGGCGGGCGTGCCGGAAGCCGCGGTCCTGCCGCACAGTCTGGAGGTATTGCGTTTCCTGCTGGCCGGTTCCGGCACCCTGCGGCATGTGGCCGATGGGCGGCAATGGGAGTGGCGCCACGGTGGGTGACCGCCTGGACCATCTGTGGCGGGTGTTCGGCACCGGCCTGAGTTTCCTGGCCTTTGGTGTCGGCGGGCTGGTGCTGAGGGTGCTGGTGTTCCCGCCGATGCAATGGTTCGTGCGTGACCCGTCGCGCCGGCGGAGGCTGGTCCGGCGCGCCGTGCAGCGCAGTTTCGCCGCGCACGTGGAGCTGATGCGCCGGTTGGGCCTGCTGACCTATGAAATCCGCCATCGCGAGCGCCTGCAACGCGACGGCCTGCTGATCCTGGCCAACCATCCGACCCTGATCGACGTGGTGTTCCTGGTCTCGCTGCTGCCCAACGCCGATTGCGTGGTGAAGTCGGCGGTGGCGCGCAATCCGTTCATGCGCGGGCCGGTCCGGGCCGCGGGCTACGTATCCAACGACGATGGCGCCGGACTGGTGGACGATTGCATCGCGGCGGTGAAGGCGGGCGGCAACCTGGTGATTTTTCCGGAGGGGACCCGGACCGTGCGCGGGCAGCCGCCGAAGCTGCAGCGCGGGGCCGCCAACATCGCCGTCCGCGGCCGCCTGGACATCACGCCGGTCAGGCTGAGCTGCACGCCGATGACGCTGGGGAAAGGGGAGAAATGGTATCGTGTGCCCACGCGCCGGTTCCATGTGGTGGTGGACGTTCAGGAAGACCTGCCGATCGCACGGTTCCTGAACGCCGCCGAGTCCGGAACCGGAGGGGACGCGGCAGCCGCCAGGCGGCTCACCGACTATTTGACGCATTATTTTTCTGGAGAGGAAACGCGTGCAGGCACTTGAGCACGAGATCAAGGAATTGATCATCGCCGCCCTGTCCCTCGAGGACATTGGTCCCGATGACATCGATACGGCGGCGCCGCTGTTCGTCGAAGGATTGGGGCTGGATTCGATCGACGCGCTGGAACTGGGCCTGGCCCTGCAGAAGCGCTACGGCGTCAGCCTGTCGGCGGACTCGCAGGAAACCCGCAAGCATTTTTCCAGCGTGCGAGCGCTGGCCGAGTTCGTCGCGTCGCAGCGGGCGGCGTGAAGGGCGCGGCGAGGGGACTGAAATGACCAAGAACGAACTATTCGACCGGATCGCCACGATCCTGCACGACACCTTCGAAATCGATCCGGCGAAGATCACGCCGGAATCGCGCCTGTACGACGACCTGGACATCGACAGCATCGACGCGGTCGATCTGATCGTCCAGCTCAAGCCGCTGCTGGGCCGCAACCTGCAACCGGACGCGTTCAAGACCGTCCGCACGGTGCAGGACGTCGTCGACGTGCTGTATGGCCTGATCCGCGACCAAGCCGCCTGATCAAGGCGCGGCGCGCTCATGGCGAACCGGGTCCGCGCGGCATTGTTCATTGCCCTGTCGCTGGCCTATCCGCTGGTCGTCTACCTGGCGCTGGGCCGGTTCGAGCCGCGCTGGCTGGCGCTCCTGCTGATGGCGCTGGCGCTGCTGCGCGCGCTGGCGACCCGCCAGCCGGTGTGGCTGGCGGCGGCAGGCGGGGCGGCGGTCCTGGCCGCGCTGACCACGGTGTTCAACGATGCGCTGCCGCTGAAGCTGTATCCGGCGCTGGTCAACGCGGTGATGCTGGTGGTGTTCGCGGTGAGCCTGCGCTTCCCGCCCACGGTGGTGGAGCGGATCGCCCGCGTGAGCGAGCCGGATCTGCCGGCGCGCGCGGTCGCCTATACCCGCCGGGTCACCCAGGTGTGGTGCGTGTTCTTCATCTTCAATGGCGCACTGGCGCTGGCAACGGCTCTATGGACCACGGATCGCGTCTGGGCGCTCTACAACGGCGGCATCGCCTACCTGCTGATGGGCGCCTTGTTCGCGGGCGAGTGGCTGGTGCGGCAGCGCGTGCGGGCGGCGCACCGGCATGAGTGAGTGGCTGCCGCTGGACCGCGTCGCCGTCGATGCCCGGACCGGACGGTGGGTCGGTCCGGATTGGGATCACCCGGCGTTCCGGACCCGAGTACTGGCCTGGCAGGCGGCATTCGCCGGCGCCGGGGGCCGTGACTGGGCGCTGTACTTCGAGGACGCGACCGCCTTCGCCGCGGCCCTGTTCGGCGCCTGGCACGCCGGCAAGCGGGTATTCCTGTGCGCCGACAACCTGCCGGCCACCCGTGAACGGCTGGCCGGGCAGGTCGATGGCTTCGCCGGCGACTTCGCGGATGGTGGCGTGATGCCCGCCGACGTGGTTCCGGACACGGTCCTGGCGCCGCTGGACGAGGCCGCGACCCGCTTGCTGGTGTTCACTTCGGGCAGCACCGGCGAGCCGGTCGCCATCGAGAAGCGGCTGGATCAGCTGGCGCGGGAGGTGGAAGCGCTGGAAGCCGCTTTCGGCGCGGACCTCGGCGCGGCGACGGTGCATGGCACGGTGTCCCACCAGCACATCTACGGACTGCTGTTCCGGGTGCTGTGGCCGCTGGCGGCCGGCCGGCCGATCGCGCCGCGTACCTTCTTCCACGAGGACCTGCTGGCCGCCCTGGCCGGGCAACCGGCGTTGCTGGTGGCCAGCCCGGCGCACCTGAAGCGGCTGCCGCAGCAACTGGACTGGGCCTCGCTGCGCGGGCAATTGCGGGCGGTGTTCTCCTCCGGTGGCGCCTTGCCGGCCGAGGCCGCGCTGGAAGCCCGCCGCTGGTTGGGGGTGGCCCCCACCGAAATCTACGGCAGCAGCGAGACCGGCGGCATCGCGTGGCGGCGCTGGGACGACGAACAACCGGCCTGGCGCGCGCTGCCCGGGGTGGCCTGGCGGGTCCAGGACGGACGCCTGCAGGTGCGCTCGCCGCACCTGGCCCAGGCGCGGGAGTGGTGGACCAGCGAGGACCGGGTACACGCCGACGGAGACGGGTTCCGCCTGCTCGGGCGGGCGGATCGCATCGTCAAGGTCGAGGAGCGCCGGGTGTCGCTGGATGGACTGGAGCGCGACATCGCCGGTCATCCGCGGGTGGCCGAAGCCCGCGTCTGCGTGCTGCCCGGCGCGCGCGACGCGCTGGTGGCGGTGGTGGTGCCCAATGAGGCCGGCTGGGAGTACCTGCGCGAACACGGCCGCCGCGCGCTGTCGCAGCAGTTGTCGCAGCATCTGGCCGGCCGCCACGACGCGGTCGCGCGTCCGCGCCGCTGGCGTTACGCGGTGGCCCTGCCGGTCAACGCGCAGGGCAAGGTCACCGAGCGGGCGCTGACCGCGCTGTTCCGGCCCGAGCGTCCGGAACCGCACTGGCGCGTGCGCGAACCGCTGGCCGCCGAACTGGAACTGGATCTGGACGTGGATCTGGCGGTGTTCGACGGTCATTTTCCGCAGGCGACGATCCTGCCCGGGGTGGCGCAACTGGACTGGGCGATCCGGTTCGGCCGCGAAGCCTTCCCGCTGCCGCCGCGGTTCCTGCGCATGGAGGCGCTGAAGTTCCAGCGCGTCGCGCGTCCGGGCGACCGCATCCGCCTGCACCTGCAATGGGCGGCGGAAAAATCGACGCTGGCATTCCAGTACACCTCCGCGCATGGTCCGCACGCCAGTGGCCGGGTCGTGTTCGCGGCGCAGGAAGGACACTGAACCATGTCGGTCGATCGCTTGATGGTGATCATTCCGGTGTTCGACCACGAGCACGCGATTGGCGCGATGGTCACCGGCGTGCTCGCCTCCGGTTTGGACTGCCTGCTGGTGGACGACGGATCCGGTCCGGCCTGCGCCCGGGTGCTGGACGCCTTGGCCGAGGCGCATGCGCCGCGCGTGCGGCTGCTGCGGCTGGCGCACAACCAGGGCAAGGGCGGGGCGGTGATGGCGGGTTTCCGCGAAGCCGCGCGGCTGGGCGCCAGCCACGCGTTGCAGATCGACGCCGACGGCCAGCACGATCCCGCCGACATTCCGCGTTTCGCCGAGGCGTCGCGGCAGCGACCGCAGGCGATCATCTGCGGCGTGCCCGAATACGACGAAAGCGTGCCCAAAGGGCGCCTGTATGGCCGCTACCTGACCCACGTCTGGGTCTGGATCAACACGCTGTCGTTCGCCATCCGCGATTCGATGTGCGGCTTCCGCGTCTATCCGCTGGCGCCGGTGCTGGCGCTGATGGCGCAGGAACCGATTGGCCGGCGGATGGATTTCGACATCGAAATCATCGTGCGGCTGTTCTGGCGCGGCGTGGCGGTGGTCAACCTGCCGACCCGGGTGACCTATCCCAGCGACGGCGTGTCGCATTTCGATGTCTGGCGCGACAACGTGCGGATCAGCCGCATGCACGCGCGCCTGTTCTTCGGCATGCTGCGGCGCCTGCCGCGCTGGCTGCTGCGTGGACGGACGGTGCCCGCGTGAGCGCCACCGGACAACCGCACTGGGCGGACATCGCCGAGTCCACCTCGGTGGCCGGTGTGCGCTTCCTGTGCGGCGTGCATCGCTGGCTGGGACGCTGGCCGTTCCGGCTGTGCGCCTATCCGGTGGTGTTCTTCCACTGGCTGGGCAACGCCACCGCGCGCGCGGCGTCGCTGCAGTACCTGCGCCGGCTGCATGCGCACGATCGCGGAGTGTTCGGTGGCGAGCCGGGGGGCTGGCAGAGCCTGCGCCATTTCTTCATGTTCGCCGAGACCCTGCTGGACAAGATCCTGGCGATGGGCAACCGCTATCCCGAACAGCGGGTGATCACCCATCGCGACGTGATGATGGCGATGGTCGCGCAGCGGCGCGGCGGGCTGATCATCACCGCGCACATCGGTTGCCTGGAGCTGTGCCAGGCGCTGGCCGACCGGGTGCCGGGTTTCCGCCTGACCGCGCTGGTGCACACCGCGCACGCGGCGCGCTTCAACCGCCTGCTGGAACGGCTGGACCCGGCCAACGGCGTGCGCCTGATGCAGGTGACCGAGCTGGGGCCGGCCACCGCCACGGTGCTGGCCGAACGCATCGCCGCCGGCGAGTTCGTCGCCATCGCCGGCGATCGCGTGCCCTTGCAGGGCGGGCGCAGCGTGCGGGTGCCGTTCCTGGGCCATCCGGCGCCGTTTCCGATTGGCGCCTATGCGCTGGCCTCGGCGCTGAGCTGCCCGGTGTTCACGATGGCTTGCACCCACGCCGGCGATGGTTACGAAGTGCGCTTCGAACCCTTTGCCGAAAACATCCGCCTGCCACGCGGTTCGCGCGACGCGGCGCTGGCCGAACACGCCGGGCGGTTCGCACAATGGCTGGAGCGCCAGTTGGTCGGCGCGCCTTACGACTGGTTCAATTTCTTTCCCTTCTGGGATCAGGTTACGCATGACGCTTCCCCTCGAGAGTGACACCGGCGCGGTCCGGTTCGGCGATGCCCCGTTGCGCATCGAGGACGTGACGGCGCTGGCGCGCCGGCAGCGCGAGGCCCGGCTGTCCGACGACGCCGGTTTCCGCGCGCGCATCGCCCGCGGCGCCGACTTCCTGGATCGCGTGCTGCGCGAGGACGGCGTCATCTACGGCGTGACCACCGGCTATGGCGATTCCTGCACGGTCAACATTCCGCCGGAACTGGTCGCCGAACTGCCGCACCACCTCTACACCTACCATGGCTGTGGACTCGGCAGGTTCCTTGACGCCGAGGAGACCCGCGCGGTCCTCGCGGCGCGGCTGGCATCGCTGGCGCGCGGCATGTCCGGCGTCAGCCAGGGACTGCTCGACGGGCTGGAGAACCTGCTCCGGCACGACGTGCTGCCGCTGATTCCGGCCGAAGGCTCGGTGGGGGCGAGCGGTGACCTGACCCCGCTGTCCTACGTGGCGGCGGTACTGTGCGGCGAACGCGAGGTCATCCACGCCGGCGTGCGCCGGCCCGCGGCCGAAGCGCTGGCGGAGATCGGCATGACCCCGCTCAAGCTGCGGCCGAAGGAAGGCCTGGCCATCATGAATGGCACCGCGGTGATGACCGCGCTGGCCTGCCTGGCCTGGGAACGCGCCGACTACCTGGACCGGCTGGCGACCCGGCTGACCGCGTTCAACGTGCTCGCCAGCGACGGCAACGCGCACCATTTCGACGAGGTGCTGTTCGACGCCAAGCCGCATCCGGGCCAGTCGCGGACCGCCGCGCGCCTGCGCCGGGACCTGCACAGCGATCGTCCGCCGCGCAACGAGCAGCGCCTGCAGGATCGTTATTCGCTGCGCTGCGCGCCGCACGTGATCGGCGTGCTGGAAGACGCGCTGCCGTTCTTCCGCCAGTTGATTGAAACCGAACTCAACAGTGCCAACGACAATCCGCTGATCGATCCCGAGCGCGGCCAGATCCTGCATGGCGGGCATTTCTACGGCGGCCACATCGCCTTCGCGATGGACGCGATGAAGAACGCGGTCGCCAACCTGGCCGATCTGCTGGACCGCCAGTTGGCGCTGCTGGTGGACACCCGCTTCAACCACGGCCTGCCGTCCAACCTGTCCGCCGCGACCGGCCCGCGCGCGGCCATCAACCACGGCCTGAAGGCGTTGCAGATCAGCGTGTCGGCGTGGACCGCCGAAGCGCTCAAGCTGACCATGCCGGCCTCGGTGTTCTCGCGCTCGACCGAATGCCACAACCAGGACAAGGTCAGCATGGGCACGATCGCCGCCCGCGACTGCCTGCGCGTGATCACCCTGACCGAACAGGTGGTCGCGGCGATGCTGATCGCCGCCCGCCAGGCGGTGGAACTGCGCGCGCGCGCCGGCGGTTCGGCCGTGTTCGGCGAGCAGGCGGCGGCGATGTACGCGGATCTGCGCGACCGCATCGCCCTGGTCGTGGAGGACCGCGCGCTGGACAACGAATTGCGCGCGCTGTGCGAGGACGTGCGCGCGCGGCGCTGGGGCCTGTATGCAGACGCCTGATCTGTCCTGCGAAATCGCGCTGTCGCCAGCCTTCCACGACTGCGATCCGATGCAGGTGGTCTGGCACGGCAACTACTTCAAGTACCTGGAAATCGCCCGCTGCACGCTGCTGCAACGGTTCGACTACGACTATCCGCAGATGCAGGCCTCGGGTTTCCTGTGGCCGGTGGTGGATGCGCGCATCAAGTACATCCGTCCCCTGCGCTATGCGCAGCCGCTGGTGGTGCGCGCCGAAATCGTGGAGTGGGAAAACCGGCTGAAGCTGGAATACGTCATCCGCGACGCCGAATCCCAACAGGTCCTGACCCGCGCCCACACCCTCCAGGTGGCGGTCGAGGCGGCTTCAGGCGAGATGCTCTATGTGTGTCCGCCGGTGCTGTGGGAACGGCTGGGAGTGCAGGTCGAATGAAGCGGTGGTCCGGGTTCCTGTTGTCGTCGGTGCTGCTGCTCGCGGCGGGCGCGTGGCCGCCGTCCGCGCGCGCGGCGGACGATCTGGCGGTGATCCAGCAGCGCGTCGCCCAGGTCGAAGTGTTGCGCGGCCAGTTCGAACAGGAAAAGCGCATCACCGGCTTCAAGAACCCGCTGCGTTCGCAGGGCCGGTTCGTGGTCGCTCGGCAGAAGGGGGTGATCTGGACGACGGAAAAGCCGTTCCCGTCCGAGATGGTGATCACCCGCGATCGCATCCTCAGCCGTCAGCGCGACGGCAGCCAGCGGGTCGAGGTGGACGGTCGCGAACAGCCGGCCCTGCGCTCGGTCAACGCGATGATGTTCGCGCTGGTCAGCGGCGATGTCGCCGCGCTGTCCTCGCGTTTCGAAACCCGGGTGCAGGCGTTGCCGGACAACGGCTGGCGGCTGGGCCTGAAACCGCGTTCGGCGGCACTGGCCAAGGTGTTCGCCAGAATCGAGCTGAGTGGTGATCGCTACGTGCGCGAGGTGCGGATCGAGGAAGCCAACGGCGACAGCACGCTGCTGCGGTTTTCGGCGCTGAAGGACACGCCGGCCACGCTGGCGGCGGACGAGGCGCGCCGCTTTGACTGAAGGCCTGGACGCGCGGGATCGCCGCTGGCGTTTCGGCTGGCGCTGGCTGGCCCTGCTGTGGCTGCTCGCGGTGGCCGCGGTCGCGGCGCACCAGTGGCGGTTCTGGCAGCACCCGCCGATCGACAGCGACATCCTGGCGCTGTTGCCGCGCGATGCCGACGATCGCGTGCTGGCCGATGCCACCGAGCGCATCGCCGATGCCGGTGCGCGCCAGATCGTGGTGGTGCTGGGCGCGGCCACGCCGGAGCAGGCGCATCGGGCCGAAACGGCGTTCCGCCGTTCGCTGGCCGGCGAGGACGCGGCGCGATTGCCGTTCACCGCGGCCGACAATGCCGCCGACTGGTTTCCGCAGGCGCAGGCTTTCTACGCGCCGTATCGCGATCGTCTGCTGACGCCCGGACAGCGCGTCGGCATCGCCACGGCCGACACCGCCGTGCTGGCGGAACAGGCGCTGGCCGCGCTGTACGGCCCCATGGGCGCACCCCGGTTGACCGAATGGTGGCAGGACCCGCTCGGCCTGTGGCCGCAATGGTGGCAGGCGCGCGCGCGCGCGTCGGGCCTGAGCGTGGGCGAGGACGGCCTGCTGGAAAAGGATGGCCTGCACTGGAGCGTGCTGGCGTTCCAGACCCGCGCCTCGGCGTTCCGGCTCGATGGCGAACGCGTCATCCAGGACGCGCTGGACCGCGCCAGCGCCGCCGCGCGCGCGGCCGAGCCCTCGGTGCGCGTGCTGCGCGCGGGCGTGCCGCTGCACGCCGAGGCGGCGGCGGTGCAGGCCAACCGCGAAATCAACACCATCGGCTGGGGCTCGCTGGCGGCGGTGTTGCTGCTGGTGTGGCTGGCGTTTCGTTCGCTGCGTCCGATCCTGCTGGTGGCCGCTTCGCTGATCATCGGCTGCGCGACCGCGCTGTCGGTGACCGCGCTGGTGTTCGGCCAGGTCCATCTGCTGACCCTGATTTTCGGCGCCAGCCTGGTCGGCGTGGCCGAGGACTACGGCATCCACTGGTTCGCCTCGCGCCAAGGCGTGGCGGCGGAACGGCGCTGGGCTTTGTTGCGCCACCTGTTGCCGGGCCTGTGGCTGGCGCTGGCGACCAGCGCGCTGGCCTATCTGGCGCTGGGGCTGGCGCCGTTTCCGGGCCTGCGCCAGATGGCGCTGTTTTCGGTGGTCGGGTTGGCCGGCGCGTTCCTCACCGTGATCTGCCTGTTCCCGTGGCTTGATGGCGGCCAGGTGCGCGATACCCGTTTCTCGCGGGCGATTGGCCGTTCGCTGGACCGTTGGCCGCGCGCGGTTCGCAGCCGCGGCGGGATCGTGGTGGGCGTGCTGGTGGGCGTGGTGCTGATCGCCGGCCTGCTGCGCGTGCATGGCGATGACGACCTTCGCAGCCTGCAATCCTCGCCACCGACGGTGATGGCCCAGCAGATCGAAGTGGGGCGGCTGCTGGGGATGCCGAGTCCCGCGCAGTTCTTCCTGATCCGCGCCGACGATGCCGAAACCCTGCTGCAACGCGAAGAGGCGTTGACCGAACGCCTGCGCAAGCTGGAGACCAATGACCGCATCGGCGGCCATCGCGCGATCAGCGACTGGCTGCCGTCGTTGCGCCGGCAACAGGCCGACGCCGTGTTGACCGGACGGGTGGAAAGCGCGGTGATGGCGCAGGTCGGACAAGCGCTGGGCGAATCGCTGGCGCGTCCGGATTTCAGCGCCGGCCCCCTGCGGCCCGAGGCGTGGCTGGCTTCGCCGGTGTCCGCGCCGTTCCGCCATCAATGGCTGGGGCAGGTGGGCGGACAACTGGCCAGCGTGGTGCTGATCGATGACCTGGGACGCGACGGCGCGCTGGCCTTGCTGGAACAACAGGCCGCGCAACTGCCCGGGGTGCGCTGGGTCGATCGCACCGCCGACTTCTCGCGCCTGCTGCGCCATTACCGCCACCTGATGAGTGGGCTGCTGCTGGCCGGCGCGGTGCTGGTGTATGCATTGCTGTGGTGGCGCTATCGCGCCGGCGCCTGGCGGGTGATGGTGCCGACCCTGCTGGCCGGCGCGTTGACCGTCGCGCTGCTGGGCTTGGCCGGGCAGCCGCTGCAACTGTTCAACGTGCTGGCCCTGCTGCTGCTGCTGGGGATGGGCATCGACTACGGCATTTTCCTGACCGAACACCGCGGCGACGCCCGCGCCTGGATGGCGGTATGCATCGGCGCGGCCAGCACCTGGCTGTCGTTCGGGCTGCTGGCGTTGTCGGCGACACCGGCATTGCGCGCCTTCGGTCTCACCCTGCTGCTGGGCATCGGCCTGGTCTGGCTGGTTTCACCGTTGTTCCGCCCACCGGCGGCTTCCCCGTCACCTCAAGAGCACGAGTAGCAAGGAATGAAAATCGAACAGACGGAAATCCTGATCATCGGCGCGGGCCCGGCGGGCTCGGTGGCGGCGGCGATGCTGCGCCAGCAGGGACGCCGCGTGCTGATCCTGGAACGCGAGCAGTTCCCGCGCTTCTCCATCGGCGAGAGCCTGCTGCCGCAGAGCATGGAATACATCGAGGCCGCCGGGCTGCTGCAGGACGTGGTGGAAGCCGGCTTCCAGTACAAGAACGGTGCCGCGTTCGTGCGCGGCGAGCGCACCACCCAGTTCGATTTCCGCGACAAGTTCTCGCCGGGCTGGGGCACCACCTACCAGGTGCAGCGCGCCGACTTCGACCACGTGCTGGCTAGGGGCGCGGAGCGGATGGGCGCGGAGGTCCGTTATCGCCACGAGGTGCTGGCCGCCGAACCGGGCGAGCGCCCGCGGGTGACCGTGCGCTCGCCGGAGGGCGAGACCTACCAGGTCGAGGCGGACTTCATGCTCGACGCCAGCGGCTTCGGACGGCTGCTGCCCAAGCTGCTGAAACTGGAATCGCCGTCGAATTTCCCGGTGCGCGGCGCCATCTTCACGCATGTTCGCGACCACATCGCGCAGGATGCCGGCTTTGATCGCAACAAGATCCTGATCACCACCCACCCCGAGCACGTCGACGTATGGTACTGGACCATCCCGTTCTCCAATGGCTGCTGCTCGCTGGGCGTGGTCGCGGAAATGGAATTCCTCAACCGCTATCCGGGCACGGAGCTGGAGCGCCTGCAGGCGATCGTCGGCGAGGATCCCAACCTGACCCGGCTGCTGAAGGACGCGGAGTGGGCGGTGCTGCCGGTGCGCCAGATCACCGGCTACTCGGCCAACGTGAACTCGCTGTGGGGGCCGGGCTACGCACTGCTGGGCAACGCCGGCGAATTCCTGGATCCGGTGTTCTCCTCGGGCGTGACCATCGCCTTCAAGTCGGCGCAACTGGCGGCCGACTGCCTGCGGCGCCGCTACGCGGGCGAAACGGTGGACTGGGAAACCGACTACTCGATACCGCTGCGCGCGGGCGTGCAGACCTTCCGCCGTTTCGTGGAGGCGTGGTATGCGGGCGGCTTCCAGAAGATCATTTTCCATCCTGACCAGCAGCCGGAGATCCGCCGCATGATCTGCTCGATCCTGGCCGGCTACGCCTGGGATACCCGCAACCCGTACGTCGCCGACACCGGCCGCCGCCTGCGCGTGCTGGAGGAACTGTGCGACGCCTGATCGCCCCGTTGGGCATGCTGTGCCTGCTGGCGGCCTGCGCGCACCGCGCGCCGGCACCGGCGGTCGCGTTGCCGCCGCTGCGGCTGGCGCCGGCCGCGCTGGGCAAACCGCTGGCGGTGCAGCAGCGCCTGCATTTCCAGTTCGGCGCCCGGCAACGCGATCTGGATGCGTTGCTGGAAGTGGACGCGCAGGAAGTGCGGCTGGCGGTGCAGGCACTCGGCCAGTCCGGCGTGCGCCTGCAATGGGATGGCCGCGAATTGCACCAGCAACGCGCGCCCTGGCTGCCGCCGGCGGTGCGCGGCGAGCGCGTGCTGGACGATCTCCAGTTCGCGCTGTGGCCGCTGGAAGCCGTGCGTGGCGCCTTGCCCGCCGGGTGGCGGGTCGAGGACGACGGCCACGAGCGTCGGCTGCTGCGCGACGGCACCGCCTGGCTGGTGCTGACCCGCGACGCGCCGGACAACCTGCGGCTGCGCAACCTGGCCGAAGGCTACGCGCTGGACATCCGGACCGTTGGCGGAGAAACGAATCCGTGAGCGCCGCGCCGGTCTTCCTCAACGAACTCGGCATCACCTGCGCGCTGGGCACCGGCCGCGATGCGGTGGCGACCGCGTTGTTCGCCGCCGATACGCCTGGCGGCGTGCGCGTCAGCGAAACGCTCACTCCCGGGCGACCGCTCATGCTGGGCGCGGTGACCGGCGTCCTGCCGGATCTGTCCGACTGCCCGCTGCCGTTGCGCGGACGCAACAACGCGCTGTTGCGCGGCGCATTCACCCAGATCGCACCGGCCGTGGCCGCCGCCATCGACCGATATGGCGCCGACCGGGTGGCGGTGGTGCTGGGAACCAGCACCTCCGGCATCGGCGAATCCGAACAGGCCTTGCCGTTCAAGCACGAACACGGCAGTTGGCCGGCGGGCTTCCACTACGCCCAGCAGGAGATCGGCACGCCGGCGCGGTTCGTCGCCGCCGAAGCGGGCGTGCACGGTCCGGCCTGGACGATATCGACCGCCTGTTCCTCCAGTGCCAAGGCCCTGGCTTCGGGGGCGCGCCTGCTGCGCGCGGGCATCGTCGACGCGGTGATCGCCGGCGGCGCGGACTCGTTGTGCCGCTTCACCATCGACGGCTTCAGCGCGCTGGAATCGGTATCGGCCGCCCGCTGCAATCCGTTCTCGCGTCACCGCAACGGCATCAACATCGGCGAGGGTGCCGCGTTGTTCCTGATGACCCGCGAACCCGGACCGGTACGGCTGGCGGGGTGGGGCGAAACCGCCGATGCCCACCATATCTCCGCGCCCGAGCCGCAGGGTGTCGGCGCCATCGCCGCGATCGGGCAGGCATTGGCGCGCGCGGGCGTGCAGGCCGACGACATCGACTACGTCAACCTGCACGGCACCGCCACGCCGCAGAACGACGCGATGGAAAGCCGCGCGGTCGCCGCGACGATGCGGCCCGGCACGCCGGTGAGTTCGACCAAGCCGTTGACCGGGCACACCCTGGGCGCGGCGGGCGCGATCGAGGCCGGGCTGTCCTGGCTCGCGCTGGCGGCCAATCCCGAGCACCGCCTGCCGCCGCACTGGTGGGATGGCGAAGCGGATCCGGATTTGGCGCCACTGCACTTCGCCGCCCCCGGCGAGCGCGCCGCGCGTCCGCTGCGGCATGTGCTCAGCCATTCCTTCGCCTTTGGCGGCAGCAACGCGGTCCTGCTGCTGGGAGCCGGATGATGAACCTGGACAATGCGCGCCCGTTGCCGGCGGCCGATGCGGCGCATCCGCTGTACGACATCGAACGGGTCATTCCGCACCGCGGCACCCTGCGCCTGATCGACCGCCTGCTGGGCTGGGACGAGGACCGGGTGGCGGTCGAGGTGCGGGTGCCGGCCGACGGGCCGTTCAGCGAGGAGGCCGGCGTGCCGGCCTGGGTCGGGGTGGAGTACATGGCCCAGGCCATCGCCGCCTGGGCCGGCTGTCGCGCCCGCCAGGCCGGCGGCGAGCCGAGTATCGGCTTCCTGCTGGGCACCCGCCGCTATCAGTCGGCCTGGACCCATTTCCCGGCCGGCACCCTGCTGCGGGTGGAGGCGATCCGCGAGCTGTTGGGCGACAATGGCCTGGGGATGTTCGCCTGCCGCATCGAGGCGAACGGGGACGAAATCGCAAGCGCCAACGTGTCGGTGTTCGAACCACCGGACGCGATGGCCTATCTGGAGAACGAGCAAGCATGAGTGGAGACTCGACGGTCCTGGTCACCGGGGCCAGCCGCGGCATCGGGCGCGCGATCGCGCTGCGTGCCGCGCAGGACGGGTTCGACGTGGTGGTGCATTACCGCAGCCGGATGGAGGAAGCCGAGGCCGTGGCCGCGGAGATCCGCGCGCTTGGCCGGCAGGCGCGGGTGATGGGTTTCGACGTGGGCGATCGCGCCGCCGCCGCGCAGGCGCTGGAAGCCGATATGGCCGCGCACGGCGCGTACTACGGGGTGGTCTGCAATGCGGGCATCGCCCGCGACAACGCGTTCCCGGCGATGAGCGGGGAGGACTGGGACGCGGTAATCCACACCAACCTGGATGCGTTCTACAACGTGCTCAACCCGTTGACCATGCCGATGGTGCGCCGGCGCAAGCCCGGGCGCATCGTCACCCTGTCGTCGGTGTCGGGCCTGGTCGGCAACCGCGGACAGGCCAACTACAGCGCCGCCAAGGCCGGCATTATCGGCGCGACCAAGGCGCTGGCGCTGGAACTGGCCAGCCGCGAAATCACCGTCAACTGCGTCGCCCCTGGCCTGATCAACACCGAGATGGTGGCCGGCGAGGTCGCCGAGGAAGCGCTCAAGCTGATTCCGATGCGGCGCATGGGAAAACCGGAGGAAGTCGCCGCGGTGGTGGCGTTCCTGCTGTCGCCGGCGGCGGCTTACGTGACCCGCCAGGTCATCTCCGTCAACGGAGGTCTGATCGGATGAGCGACGCCCAACTGAAACGCGTGGTGGTCACCGGCGCGGGCACGATCAGCCCGCTGGGCAACGACTGGCCCAGCGTGCACCTGCGCCTGCGCGAATGCCGCAACGCCGTGCGGCACATGCACGAATGGGACATCTACGAAGGCCTGAACACCAAACTGGCCGCGCCAGCCGCCGAGTTCGAATTGCCGCCGCACTACAACCGCAAGACCACCCGCAGCATGGGCCGGGTTGCGTTGATGGCCGTGCGCGCCACCGAACTGGCGCTGGAGCAGGCTGGTTTGCTGGGCGATCCGCTGCTGGGCAGCGGCAAGGTTGGCGTGTCCTACGGTTCGTCCGCCGGTACCCACAGCGCCATCGGCGACTTCGGCCGGATGCTCAACGAGCACACCACCGAAGGCATCAACGCCACCACCTACCTGAAGATGATGAGCCACACCGCGCCGGTCAACATCGGCGTGTTCTTCGGCCTGACCGGCCGGGTCATCACCACCTCCAGCGCCTGCACCTCGGGCAGCCAGGGCATCGGTTCGGCCTACGAGGCGATTCGCTTCGGCAAGCAGGTCGCGATGGTCGCCGGCGGCGCCGAACAGCTCGACGCCACCGCCGCGGCGGTGTTCGACACCCTGTTCGCCACCAGCGTGCGCAACGACGATCCGCAAAGCACGCCGCGCCCGTTCGACGCCGGCCGCGACGGGCTGGTGCTGGGCGAGGGCGCCTGCTCGCTGATCCTGGAAGAACTGGAACATGCGCGCGCGCGTGGTGCCCACATCCTGGCCGAGGTCGTGGGCTACGGCACCAACAGCGACGGCCAGCACGTCACCCAGCCCAGCGCCGACACCATGGCCGAGGCGATGCGCCTGGCCCTGGCCGACGCCGGCCTGACTCCCGACGCCATCGACTATCTCAACGCGCACGGCACCGCCACCGATCACGGCGACATCGCCGAGACCGCCGCGACCGCGCAGGTATTCGGTCCGCGCATTCCTATCAGCTCGCTGAAGAGCTACGTCGGCCACACCCTGGGCGCCTGCGGGGCCTACGAGGCTTGGGCGACCATCCAGATGATGCGCGAGGGCTGGTTCGCCCCCACGCTCAATCTGGAAGCGCGCGATCCGCGCTGCGCCGAGCTGGACTACATTACCGGCGAGGGCCGCGAACTGCGGGCCGAACACGTGATGAGCAACAACTTCGCCTTCGGCGGCATCAACACCTCGCTGATTTTCCGCCGCTGGCAGGAATGACGACCGCCTTTTCCACTACAAGGAGTACCCGATGAAACGCCTTCTCACCGCCGCCCTGCTGACCCTGTCCATCGCCGCGCCGAACGCCTTCGCCGGCGACACCCGCCTGGAACTGCCGCTGCAGGAACTGATCGACTCGCCGCAGGCCAAGGAAGCCGGCATCGACGGCAGCGTGCATTTCTACCTGGCCGGCCAGACCCACCCCGCAGTGGTCTCGCGCATGGGCGAGGACGTCTCCAACAAGAAGACCAATGGGGTTGGCAAGAACGACGTCGAATCCTGCCGCTGGGTCGCCCTGTCGGTGCTCAAGGCCTTCCAGGAAAGCGCCAAGGCGCGCGGCGCCAACGCGGTGGTCGACATCACCAGCTACTTCAAGAAGAACGAATTCAAGAGTCCCACCAACTACGAATGCTACGCCGGCAACATCATGTCGGGCGTGGCGCTGAAGGGGACTTACGCGAAGGTGAAGTGAGGGTTGCCCGAACCCGATAGTCAAGAGAAGCCCGGTAGATGCCGGGCTTGCTCTGTCGCGACGCGAATGGTTTGTCGATGATGCATTTGGAGGCAATCATGCGGAAGACGGCGACCGTTCTCATACTCTTGCTGTGCCCGATGATCTCGTTATGCATTGGAGCGAGTCGGATCTGGGAGCAGTGCGGGTATGACTGCGGAGTATTCCCGGATTGGTTTCCTGTCCGTCTGACAGCGATCGGTGGAGTATTCCTGGGTGCGGCGGGGGATGGCGCTGTTGGCTGCGACCGCTTTGTTCATTTTCGTGCGCAAGAGAAATGATGGCGCGTAGAAGCGTTGCTCAATGGACGGCGGGAAGCGTTTTTCTCTTGCCTCTAATGGACGAAACGGCCTGCATCGGTCAAGTGATTGATCGGGAGCCGGATGCTCTCAATAGTGTTGCGGTCGCACTGTTTGACATCAAAGGAAACTGGTCCAAGGAGAACAAGGTTCCTGCGCTTGCGGGAGATGCTGTGTTTTCCGTGATTCTCGCCACCAAGGACTATCTGGACTCAGGACGTTGGCTCGTCCTCGGGGAACGAGTGAGCGCAGTCCCGAACGAGATGAAGTTCTATGACCGCCTGCGTTCGACTGGCTTTGTCGGCGCAAAGATCAGGGGTTCTGGCCTCGTAGAGGACTTTGCAAACGCGTTTTACGGTCTGGCGCCTTGGGACGACTGGTATGTTCCGGACTATCTGGATGGCTTTCTGATCTCGCCGGACAAGAAGCCGGTCGAGCGCCTGATCTTCTGCGGTCGCCACAAATAGTCACCGCCGCGGCGGCTGCAGTGAATGCCAGGTTTCTTGTTGGATGATGCGTTCAGAACGCGGGCGCTAGCAGCCCGCGTTTTTTGTTACGCGTTGCTGGCGGCTTCGTCCGCTTCGGGTTCGCCGTAGTGGTAGCGCAGGGCGTCCAGCATGTCGTTGATGTCCTGGGCGATATAGGCGAAGCAGTCGCTCAGGGCCTGCAGGGGAATCGGCAGGCAGTGGTGCTCGTCCTTGCGGAAGCACGGGCTGGACAGCGTGGACAGCAGTTTGACGTGATCACGCAGCTGGATCATGTTGAGCTGCGTTTGTTCTTCCAACAGATAGACCATACGTGGGTTGGTCATTGGGACCTCCATTTCTTCGTTGAAGTATCCCGGCACGCGAAAGCGCGGCCGGGAGCCGGGAGTCGAAAAACCGCACACAGGTCGGATGGGCTGATTTCCCTTTCGGGTCTTGTATTCGCCCCCTCCCGGCGAAGACGAAAGCCGCCGGCTGTCACTCAGTGATAAGAAAACCACCGGAATGACGGAGGTAGTACTACTGTGTGGGAGTTTTTCGAACTCCTGATGCCGGAGTCTGCTGATGCGCTTGCGCGATGTCGACTAACTTTGAACGTTTTCGATTCAATGTTTCCGTTGTCACGGAAGCGGCGAAGCCACGTTGTGTATCGGATGGCTCTGGATAGGGCGGAATGAAGATACGAGCGGTGAGCTCGTACAACGATGGCGACCGAAGGGGATGGCGCTGAAGAAAGCACTCACGCCCCTAGCGCGATGTTCTGCCCCTTCCCCCGCGTGCGGGGGAAGGCTGGGATGGGGGCGCTTTTCAGCGGTCGTCATCCATCCCTCGCGGCCGGTGCAGTGGTGTATTTCCGACGTTGGTTGTCACGACTCGGGGGTTTTGCCGCTTGCCCCCACCCCAACCCTCCCCCGCAGGCGGGGGAGGGGGCCAGCGTGTGTCGCTGGTCGGTTTTTTGCCCCTTCCCCCGCGTGCGGGGGAAGGCTGGGATGGGGGCGCTTTTCAGAAGTCGCTTTCCATCCTTCGCAGTCGGTGCAGTGGTGTATTTCCGACGTTGGTTGTCATGGCTCGGGATTCTTCCGCTTGCCCCCACCCCAACCCTCCCCCGCAGGCGGGGGAGGGGGCCAGTGTGTGTGCCGTCGCGAGGTTTTTGCCCCTTCCCCCGCGTGCGGGGGAAGGCTGGGATGGGGGCGCTTTTCAGCGATCGTTATCCATCCTTCGCAGTCGCTGCAGTGGTGCATTTCCGACGTTGGTTGTCATGGCTCGGGATCCTTCCGCTCGCCCCCACCCCAGCCCTCCCCCGCAGGCGGGGGAGGGGGCCAGTGTGCGTGCCGTCGCGAGGTTTTTGCTCCTTCCCCCGCGCGCGGGGGAGGGGGCTATGTGCGCTGCGCCGAACGCGCGCGGCGCTCGATGATGTTGAGCAGCGGGCCGGTCATCGCGGTGGTGACCAGCGCCATGATCACCAGCACCGCGAACAGGCGGTCGCCGATCAGGCCCATTTCGTAGCCCAGATTCAGCACGATCAGTTCCATCAGGCCGCGCGTGTTCATCAGCGCCCCCAGGCGCAGCGCGTCGGTTCGCGGCATGCCCGCGCTGCGCGCGGCCAGCCAGGTGCCCAGGCCCTTGCCGAGGCTGGCGACGAGGATCACGACCACGCATAGAAGCAGGTCGCCGGCCTGCCAGCCGTCCACGCGCAGGCGCAGCCCGGTCATGGCGAAGAACAGCGGCAGCAGCAGCGAGATGGCGAAGGGTTCGACCTTCTGGATCAGCAGTTCGCGCAGGCGGGCATTGCCGGATACCGCGATGCCGGCCAGGAAGGCGCCGAACAAGGCGTGGATGCCCAGCAGTTCGGTGACCAGTGCGGCGGCCAGCGCCATCAACAACAGTCCGATCAGGTGGCGGCCTTCGCGTTCGGGAGCCACTTCCTGGCGGGATAGCCACGGCCGCACCAGCGCGATCATCGCGGCGGCGAACGCCAGCGTGCCCAGCAGGCTGATCAGCGCCGCGCTCCAGCCGTTGGCCTGCACCGAGGCGACGATAGCCGCCAGCAGGCACCAAGCGCTGGCGTCGCCCAGCGCGGCGCAGGCGATCGCGATGCGGCCGAGCGGGCTGTGGGTGATGCCGCGATCGGACAGGATGCGCAGCAGCACCGGGAAGGCGGTGATGCTGAGCGACACGCCCATGAACAGAGCGAAGTTGGGGAAACCGACGCCGGCCGGCGCATGCGCATCGAACAGCGCGAACGCCAGCAGCACGCCGCACAGGAACGGCAACGCGATGCCGCTGTGGCTGACCAGCACGGCGAAGGCGCGGCGGCCGTGCAGGGTGGACAGTTCCAGTTCCGCGCCAGCGACGAACAGGAACATCAGCACGCCCAACTGGCTGATCAGCCCAAGCGCGCCGAGCGAGCCGGGCGCGAACAACCAGGCCTGGGTGTCCGGCATCACCGCGCCGAACAGCAGCGGCCCCAGCAGCAGGCCGGCGGCCATTTCGCCGATGACGGCCGGTTGGCCGAAGCGGCGCAGCAGCCAGCCCGCGCCCTTGGCCACGGACAGCACCACCAGCAGTTGCAGCAGGAACAGGGACAACGGGGTGGTCGCACCGGCGTGCGCGGCGTCGACGGCGGCGGGCGCGGACGGCACGGTCATCGCCATCGGCCAGCGCGAGAGCAGCAGCGCCGCCAGCAGCGGCACGGCGACCAGCAGCAGATAGCGCCAAGGGGCGGCGGCGCCGGGCCGGGTTTGCGAATCTTCCATATGCCGCCGGACTCCGCGCCTGAAGGATGCGCCGCATTCTAGCGGCGCATCCGTTCCGCGGGATCGACGGGATCAGGCGCTCGTGGGCAGCGACTGGTGGCGCAGGCGCAGCGCGTTGGCGACCACCGAGGCCGAGCTCAGGCTCATCGCCAGCGCAGCCAGCATGGGTGACAGCAACGGGCCACCGAACAGGAACAGCAGGCCGGCGGCGACCGGCACACCCAACGCGTTGTAGAAGAACGCGAAGCCCAGGTTCTGGCGCATGTTGCGCACGGTTGCTTCCGACAATGCCTTGGCGCGGACGATGCCGCCCAGATCGCCCTTGACCAGGGTGACCTGCGCGCTGGACATCGCCACGTCGGTGCCGGTACCCATGGCGATGCCGACATCGGCGGAGGCGAGGGCGGGGGCGTCATTGATGCCGTCGCCGGCCATCGCCACCGCCCGGCCTTCGGCCTTCAGGCGGGCGACCAGCGCGGCCTTGTCGGCCGGACGCACTTCGCCGTGGACCTCGTCGATGCCGACCTGCGACGCCACCGCCTGCGCGGTGCGTTCGCCGTCGCCGGTGGCCATCACGATGCGCACGCCGATCGCCTGCAACGCGCGCAGCGCCGAAGGCGTGGTGACCTTGATCGGATCGGCCACCGCGATCAGGCCGGCGGCGCGGCCGTCCACGGCCAGGAACATCACGCTGGCGCCCTCCGCGCGCAGGCGGCGGGCGTCGGCATCCAGCGCCGACACGTCCACGCCGGTTTCCCGCATCAGCGCGGTGTTGCCCAGCGCGAGCGCGTGGCCGTCCACGTGGCCACGCACGCCGATGCCGCTGGAGGATTCGAAATCCTGTGCCGGCGCCAGCGCGATGCCGCGCTCGCGCGCTTCGGCGACGATGGCGTGCGCCAGCGGATGCTCGCTGCCGGCGTCCAGGCTGGCGGCCAGCCGCAGCGCTTCGTTTTCCTCGAATCCGCTGGCCGGAATCAGGACGCGGAACGCCGGACGGCCTTCGGTGAGCGTGCCGGTCTTGTCGACGATGAGGGTATCGACCTTGCGCAGGGTCTCGATGGCCTCGGCGTCGCGGAACAGCACGCCCAGCTGGGCGGCACGGCCGGTCGAGACCATGATCGACATCGGCGTGGCCAGGCCCAGCGCACAGGGGCAGGCGATGATAAGCACCGAGACCGCGTTGAGCACGGCATAGGTCCACGAAGGTTCCGGACCGAACAGGCCCCAGCCCAGGAAGGTCAGCACGGCCGCGGCCAGCACCGCCAGCACGAACCAGAACGACACCTTGTCGGCCAGCCGCTGCATCGGCGCGCGCGAGCGTTGCGCCTGCGCCACCAGTTGCACGATCTGGGCGAGCACGCTGTCGCTGCCGACCCGCTCGGCGCGGATGATCAGGCTGCCGGAGCCGTTGATGGTGGCGCCGATGACGCTGTCGCCGTTTTCCTTGGACACCGGTACCGGTTCGCCGGTCAGCATCGACTCGTCGATGTGCGAACGGCCTTCGATCACCACGCCGTCCACCGGCACCTTTTCGCCGGGGCGCACGCGCAGGCGATCGCCGACATGGACGTGCGAGAGTTCGATGTCCTCTTCCTGCCCATCCTCGCGCAGGCGGCGGGCGGTCTTGGGGGCGAGTCCGAGCAGCGCCTTGATCGCCGCCGAGGTCTGCGAGCGCGCTTTCAGTTCCAGCAACTGGCCCAGCAGGGTCAACGAGACGATGATCGCGGCGGCCTCGAAGTACACGCCGACCCGGCCGTGCTCGTGGAACGAGGCGGGAAACAGATCCGGCGCCACCGTTGCCACCACGCTGTAGCCGTAGGCGGCGCCGACGCCGGTGCCGATCAGCGTCCACATGTTGGGACTGCGGTTGCGGATGGACTGCGCCCAGCGCTGGAAGAACGGCCAGGCCGCCCACAGCACCACCGGCGTGCTGAGTACCAGTTCGATCCAGGTGCGCGTCGTCGGCGACAGGCCGTGGAAGTACTGGCCGAACATCGCCAGCACCAGGGTCGCCACGCTCAGCGGCAGGGTCCACCAGAAGCGGCGGCGGAAGTCGGTGAGTTCCGGATTCTCGCCGTCATCCAGCGACGGCATCATCGGCTCCAGCGCCATGCCGCAGATCGGGCAGGTGCCGGGGCCGTCGCGGACGATTTCCGGATGCATGGGGCAGGTGTACTGCGCGCCGGGCACGGCCGGTTCGGGCTCGCGCTTCGGCGCCAGCCAGCGGGGTGGATCGGCGATGAATTTTGCGCGGCAGCCGGCCGAACAGAAGTGGTAGGCCTGGCCGGCGTGTTCGGCGTGGTGAGCGGTGGTGGTCGGATCCACGCTCATGCCGCAGACCGGATCGATCACGGTACCCGCTGCGTGTGCGGCGTGATGGTGTGCGTGATCATGACCGGCATGGGAAGGCGTGGCCGCGTGATGGTGGGTGTGCGCGTGCGAGTGGCCTGCATCACCATCGTGGCGGCACGCGTCATCCGCCTTCGCCGCGCGGGTGGCTTCGGCTTTTTCGGTGCCGCAGCACGCCGATGCCTTCTCTTCGGCGGCATGCGCGGTGAGGAACCGCGCCGGCTCGGTGACGAACTTGTCGCGGCAGCCGGCCGAGCAGAAGTAATAGGTCTGGCCGTCGTGTTCGACGTGATGCGGCGCGGTCGCCGGATCCACGCTCATGCCGCAGACCGGATCACGAACAGCGGCGGTCGGGGAGGACGAGGAACCACCACCGCAGCATCCGCCTTGCGCCTTGTTGGCATCCGGCTTGTCGTGCGAATGGCAGGACCCGCTCATTTCGGTTCCTCGGCGAGGGCGGCCACGATCGGGCACTCGCTCAGATCGCCATGGCCCGGACAGGCCTCGACCAAGCTGCGCAGCGCGTCGCGCATGCGGGTCATCTCGGCCAGGCGCTCCTCGACGACGGCCAGTTTGCTGGCGGCGGCGGCCTTCATCTGGCCCATGTCCTCGCGTCCGGCGCTGATGTCCAGCAGATCGCGGACCTCGTCCAGGGTGAAGCCGAGCGCCTTGGCGCGGCGGATGAAGGTCAGGCGGGTGACGTCCGAGCCTTCATAGCGGCGGTAGCCGGCGGGGCTGCGGCTGGGCGGCGGCAGCAGTTGCTGGCGCTCGTAGTAGCGGACGGTATCGATGGGCACGCCCGCCAGGCGTGCCAATTGGCCGATGTTCATGGCGTTCTCCGGTTCGGAATGGCGCCATTCTGCACCCTTGACCTTGGTCAAGAGTCAAGGGTTTTGTTGCGCTGGCGGGCTCAGCCGCGGATGGCGTGCGCCGCGCGGTGGATCAAGCGGGCGGCGACCCGGGCGGTGCCGTTGTCGCGGTCGAACGGTGGCGACAGCTCCGCCACGTCCATCAGCGCGACCTTGCCGGTGGCCGCGATGGTTTCCAGCAGCGGCTCCAGCACCTCCAGCGGCACGCCGCGGGCGCTGGGGGCGCTGACCCCGGGCGCCATCGCGTGCGGCAGCACGTCCAGGCAGATGGTCAGGTAGATCAGGTCGACATCGCGCAGCCAGTCGGCCACGCGCTGCTGGCACAGGTCCAGCCGCCGCATGTCCATCTCGTCGTCGAGCAGATAGCGCACGCCCCGCTGGCGGGCGGTCTCGAACAACTGGCGGGTATTGGCCGAGGCGCTGATGCCCAGGCACAGGTACTGCGCGTCCAGGCCGATGCCGGCGGCGTGATCCAGCGCCTGCAGGAACGGCGTGCCGGAACTGCCGACCGGTTGCCGGCGCAGATCGAAATGCGCGTCGAAGTTGACGATGCCCACGCGCGGGCGGCGCTCGCGCAGGTGGCCGACCAGGCCCTGGTAGCTGGCGAAGGCGATCTCGTGCCCGCCCCCCAGGCCGATCGGCAGGTGGCCGGCGTCGAGCAGGGCGGCGACGCGGGCGCCGAACGCCGCCTGCGCGCCTTCCAGATCCTCGCCTTCGCAGATCACGTCGCCCGCGTCGTACAGCGGGGCGTCGTCGCGCACCGGCAGGTTCGACAGTGCCGCGCGCAGGACCATCGGGCCCTGCGCCGCGCCGGTGCGGCCGTTGTTGCGGCGGATACCTTCATCGCAGGCGAACCCCACCAGCGCCACGCCGGCGGGCGCGCCCGCCTCGGGCGTGGCGACGATCTGGTGCCAGCGGCGGGTGTCGCCGTCGCCGGGCGGGTCGATGCGGCCTTTCCAGCCTGGAATCACGCGGATATCCCGAGCGGCATGTCGACGAAGGCGGTCAATGTACCGCTGGCGACCAGCGCTTCCAATGCCTGCATTTCCGGCGCCAGGTAGCGGTCCTCGCCGTAGTGCGGGACTTCCGCGCGGATGCGGGCGTGGGCGGCTTCCAGCAGTTCGGAGGACTTCAGCGGACGGCGGAAGTCGATGCCCTGGGCGGCGGCCAGCAGCTCGATGGCGACGATGCGGCGCACGTTGGTCGCCACGTCGCCGGCCTTGCGCGCGGCGAAGGTCGCCATGCTGACGTGATCCTCCTGGTTGGCCGAGGTGGGCAGCGAATCGACACTGGCGGGATGGGCGAGGGTCTTGTTCTCGCTGGCGAGCGCCGCGGCGGTGACGTGGGCGATCATGAAGCCGGAGTTGATGCCCGGCTCGGCCACCAGGAAGGCCGGCAGGCCGGAGATGCTGGCGTCGATCAACAGGGCGATGCGGCGTTCGGACAGCGCGCCGACTTCGGAGACGGCAATCGTGATCTGGTCGGCGGCGAACGCCACCGGCTCGGCGTGGAAGTTGCCGCCGGAGATCACGTCGCCGGTGTCGGTGAACACCAGCGGGTTGTCGGACACCGCGTTGGCTTCGATCCACAGCGTGCGCGCGGCCTGCTGCAACTGGTCGCGGCAGGCGCCCATGACCTGCGGTTGGCAGCGCAGGCTGTAGGGATCCTGCACGCGGGTGTCGTTGTGGCGGTGCGATTCGCGGATGGCGCTGCCGTGCAGCAGGCGCAGGTATTCGGCGGCGACCTCGATCTGGCCGGGCTGGCCGCGCACGGCGTGGATGCGCGGATCGAACGGCGCGTCGGATCCACAGGCCGCATCCACGCTCAGCGCGCCGGCCAGCACCGCGGCCGAGTAGACCTGCTCGGCCGCGAACAGCGCGCGCAGGGCGATGCCGGTGGAAACCTGGGTGCCGTTGAGCAGGGCCAGGCCTTCCTTGGCGGCGAGCTTGATCGGGGTGATGCCCGCGGCGCGCAGCGCTTCGCCGGCATCGCGCAGTTCACCGTTGACGCGGACTTGGCCTTCACCCATCGCGGCCAGGCTCAGGTGCGACAGCGGCGCCAGATCGCCGGAGGCGCCGACCGAGCCCTGCGAGGGAATGCACGGCCAGATCTGCGCGTTGTACATTGCGATCAATGCCTGCAGGGTCCGCTCGCGCACGCCGGAAAAACCGCGCGCCAGCGAAGCGATCTTCAGCGCCAGGATCAGGCGCACGGTGTCGTCGTCCAGCAGCGGGCCCATGCCGACCGCGTGCGAGCGCACCAGGTTGGTCTGCAGCTGTTCCAACTGGTCGACCGGGATGTGCACCTTGGCGAGCTTGCCGAAGCCGGTGTTGATGCCGTAGGCGGGCGCACCGGCGGCGACGATCGACTGCACCGTCTCGGCGGAGGCGCGCACTGCCGGCAGGCAGGCCGGATCCAGCTGGATCGGCTCGAAGGTGTTGGCGATGGTGCGGATCTGGGCCAGCGACAGCTGGCCGGGGACGAGATTCAACATGGAGGCTTATCCGGTGATGGCAGGCAGATGCAGGTGGTGTTCGCGGGCACAGGCGAGGGCGTCCTCGTAGCCGGCGTCGGCGTGGCGCATCACGCCCATCGCCGGATCGTTGAACAGGACGCGCGACAGGCGTTGGTCGGCGGCCTCACTGCCGTCGCAGACGATGACCACGCCCGAATGCTGGGAGAAGCCCATGCCGACGCCGCCGCCGTGGTGCAGGCTGACCCAGGTGGCGCCGCCGGAGGTCGCCAGCATCGCGTTGAGCAGCGGCCAGTCGGAGACCGCGTCAGAGCCATCCCGCATGCCTTCGGTCTCGCGGTTGGGGCTGGCGACCGAACCGCAGTCGAGGTGATCGCGGCCGATCACGATCGGCGCCTTGAGTTCGCCGTTGCGGACCATTTCGTTGAACGCCAGCGCGGCTCGATGGCGCTCGCCCAGGCCCAGCCAGCAGATGCGCGCGGGCAGGCCCTGGAAGGCGATGCGCTCGCGCGCCTGATCCAGCCAGCGGTGCAGGTGGGCGTTGTCGGGGAACAGTTCCTTGATCTTGGCGTCGGTCTTGTAGATGTCCTCCGGATCGCCGCTCAGCGCGACCCAGCGGAACGGGCCCATGCCACGGCAGAACAGCGGGCGGATGCAGGCGGGGACGAAGCCGGGGAAATCGAAGGCGTTGGCGACGCCGCGATCCTTGGCGACCTGGCGGATGTTGTTGCCGTAGTCGATCGTCGGCACGCCCATGTGGTGGAAATCGAGCATCGCCTTGACGTGGACGGCGCAGGACTCGGCGGCGGCGTTGGTCAGCGCGGCGCGCTCGGCGTCGCCGCCGTTGCGCGCGGCGACCCACTGCTCGACTGTCCAGCCGGCCGGCAGGTAGCCGTTGATCAGGTCATGCGCGGAGGTCTGGTCGGTGACCGCGTCCGGCCTGGCCACGCCCTGGCGCGCCAGCTCGACGAACTTCGGCAGCAGCTCGGCCGCGTTGCCGAGCAGGCCGACCGAGACCGGGCGATCGGTGGTGCGGATGATCTCCAGCGCCTCCTCGATGCTGCGGGCCTTGAAGTCCACGTAGCGGGTGCGCATGCGGAAATCGATGCGCGATTCCTGGCATTCGATGACGATGCTGCTGGCGCCGGCCAGCGTCGCCGCCAGCGCCTGCGCGCCACCCATGCCGCCGAGGCCGGCGGTGAGGATCCACTTGCCGGACCAGTCGCCGCCGTAGTGCTGGCGGCCGAGTTCGACGAAGGTTTCGTAGGTGCCCTGGACGATGCCCTGGCTGCCGATGTAGATCCAGCTGCCGGCGGTCATCTGGCCGTACATCATCAGGCCCTTCTTATCGAGCTCGTTGAAGTGGTCCCAGGTGGCCCAGTGCGGGACCAGGTTGGAATTGGCGAGCAGCACGCGCGGCGCGTCGGCGTGGGTGCGGAACACGCCGACCGGCTTGCCGGACTGGATCAGCAGGGTCTCGTCGTCGCCCAGCGTGCGCAGGGTTTCCAGGATCTTGTCGAAGCAGGCCCAGTTGCGCGCGGCGCGACCGATGCCGCCGTACACGACCAGTTCGTCGGGGCGCTCGGCCACGTCCGGATCCAGGTTGTTCTGCAGCATGCGGTAGGCCGCTTCGGTCAGCCAGCTGCGGCAATGCAGGTCGGTGCCGCGCGGCGCGCGGACGGGACGGGCACCGGCGGTGCGCGAGGGATCGGTGGCGGTCATGGTTATCCTCCGGGAGTGATGGTGGCGCCGACCTGGAAGGTGCCGACGAACCGATAGCGGGAAGCGGGGTAGGTGAGGCGGACCCAGGTGACGACCTGGCCGCGCGACCAGGTGCGGCGGGTCAGCACCAGCACGGGATCGCCCTCGGCGATCTCCAGTTGCGCGGCCAGCCGCTTGTTGGCGGTCTCGGCCTCGATGACGTGTTCGGTGCGCTCCAGCGGCGCCACGCGCATCAGGTACTGGTGCGGAATCTCGGTCTGGAAATCGATGCCCAGATAATCCGGCGCGCTGGCCGGATTGACGAAGCGGTCCTCCAGCTGCAGCGGCTTGCCGTTGGCCTTGTGCAGCAGGCGGGTGTGGAACAGTTCGGCACCGGATTCCAGGCCGAACTGGTTGGTGACGGTGGGGCGCGCGACCACCGCCTCGCCGATCAGCACCTGCACGCTGTGGACCTGTCCGCGCGCGACGATTTCCTCGCGGATGCTGCGCACCTCGAACATGGCGGACTCGGCCTTCGGGCCGGCGACGAAGGTGCCGACACCCTGCACGCGGGTGAGCACGCCGGAGTCGCTGAGTTCGCGCAGCGCGCGGTTGACGGTCATCCGCGAGACGCCGAACTTGACCACCAGATCGTTCTCGCTGGGCACCCGGCTCAACGGCGGCCAATCGCCATTGGTGATGTGGCGGAGGATGTACTGCTTCAGCTTGAGGTAATGCGGCTTGGGCGTCTCCATGGAAAAAGCATGTCATGTCTATACAACTGCCGCCAGCGATTTCGATGCCGCAGCGCACAAACGGTTGACACCCGTTTTCGATAAGTGTTAAGTCTCTCGTATAGACAACCTGGTGCCCGTTTTTTCCCGATGTCGATTCGCCTGCTCCTGCGACTGGTCCTGATCACCGTCCTTTGCCTGGACGGCGCGGCCAGTGCGTGGGCGGCGACGCGGATGGCGGTCGCTGATCTGGCCGCGATCGACGACGGCGAAAGCGGGCAGGGCGGCCATCGCCAGCATGATGAACAGGCAAAGCCGGACCGCGGCGCAGCCGCTTGCACCGCCGATGTGGGCTGGTTGACCGGCGATCCGACGAACGGCAATCACCACGATGATTGCGATTGCGGCAGCACGACCAGTTGCGCGTGCAGTTGCGTGCTCACCTTCTATCCGGGACGCACGGCGCCGTTGTTCGCCGCCCAGCATGTCCTCGATGCGCCCTATCTGAATCCCCCGCTGTTGCCGGAAGTGCGCAGCGGCGTCTCGCGCGTGTTCCGACCTCCGATCGGCTGAGCTTGTCATGGCCGCGAGCGCGGCCCGTTCGTCCTGCCGGGCATTTCCCGCGGGACACCATCCGAACAGACAAGACACCCGACACGGGGAGAGAGCCCATGTTTTTCAAACCCAATCCGCTGGCCGCGGCCGTCGGCGCACTGCTGTGCGCAGGCTTCGTCCACACCCTGCACGCGCAGGACACCGCCACCGCCGACACTGCATCGGCCCCGCAAGAGCAGGCGACCACGCTGGACACCGTCCAGGTCACCGGCAGCCACATCAAGCGCCTGCAGATTTCGGGCGTCGGTCCGGTGAGCGTCGTCGACGCCGAAACCATCGAACGTTCCGGCGCCACTTCGGTGGAAACCCTGCTGCAACGCCTGCCGGCATCCGCCGGTTTCGCCGGCAGCCAGACCAATGCCTACTGGGCCGAGAACGGTTACGGCACCACCCAGGTGAACCTGCGTGGCCTGGGCATCAACCGCACCCTGGTGCTGCTCAATGGCCGTCGCGTGGTCAACGGCGGCACCGGTGCCAACAGTTCGGTCGACCTGAACATGATCCCGGTGGCGCTGATCGAGCGCATC
The DNA here is from genome assembly GCF_016820515.1 of Pseudoxanthomonas beigongshangi. Lineage (GTDB taxonomy): Bacteria > Pseudomonadota > Gammaproteobacteria > Xanthomonadales > Xanthomonadaceae > Pseudoxanthomonas_A > Pseudoxanthomonas_A beigongshangi. The sequence continues at coordinate 123,428 of NZ_JADHDV010000008.1, forward strand.
GAGGTGCTGAAGGATGGCGCGTCGGCGATCTACGGCGCCGATGCCGTGGCCGGCGTGGTCAACATCATCACCAAGAAGAACTTCGAAGGCGCCGAACTGGCGATGCGCTATGGCCAGACCTTCGAGAGCGACGGCGAAGACGGATCCTTCGATCTGGTCTGGGGCACCACCAGCGATCGCGGCTCGCTGATGGCCGGGCTGAGCTATTCCGAAAGCGGCAGCGTCAACATGGCCACGCGCGCGCCTTGCGGGCTGGCGGTGGATGAGGACACCGGCGGCCTGGTCTGCTCCGGCAGCTCCACCACCATCGGCGGTCGCGCCTTGCTGGCGGACGGCAGCCGGGTCAACTTCAACCAGGATCCGAACGGCGACGGCGACTTCTACGAGCCGTATTCGGCGGCCAAGCACAACTACAACGGCAACCCGACCCTCAACGCGGTCAATCCGATCAAGCGCCTGAGCTTCAGCCTGTTCGGCGATACCCAGCTCAGTGATACCACGCGCCTGTTCACCGAACTGATGTACACCAATCGCCAGTCGCACCAGCTCGCGACGCCCGGCGGCCTGGGGGTGTACCGGCCGATCAACATCGCCGCGGATCATCCGACCAACCCGACCGGGCAGGATCTGCTGTTGCAGCGTCGCCGCCTTGAGGAAGCCGGTACCCGCCGGTTTTTCCAGGACACCAACACTTTCCGCGCGGTGGTCGGGCTGGAAGGCCAGCTGGGCATGAACTGGGACTGGTCGGCCGCGTTGAACTGGGGCCGCAACACCGGCCTGGATGGCTCTACCAAGGTGGCCAACCTGGACCGCGTGGACCAGACCCTCGACACCACGATCTGCAGCAACGCGCCGGGGGCGGCGATCCCCTGCGCCGACTACCTGGGCTACGGCGATGTCACCCAGGAAGTGCTCGACTACATCCTGTTCACCACCCGCGATCATGGCGGCAACGAACAGAAGAGCTTCACCGCCAACATCAGCGGCCAGTTGTTCGAGATGCCGGCGGGCTGGGTGGGCTTCGCCTCCGGCATCGAAGTCCGCAAGGAACGCGGCTGGCGCGATCCGGATCCGCTGACGGTGATGGGCATCGCCAATACCAACCAGCAGGATCCGATCGCCGGCGAGTACACCGCCAAGGAAGCCTTCGTCGAGTTCGCCGTGCCGCTGTTGATGGACAGCGCCATCGCCGATTCGCTGATCCTCAACGCCGCCGTCCGCTATTCGGACTACGACCTGTTCGGCGAGGACATCAACTACAAGGTCGGCCTGGACTGGCAGGTGATGCCGTCGCTCAAGATCCGCGCCAACTACGCCACGGCCTTCCGCATCCCGAACATCCCCGAGCTGTTCGGCGGCGTCGCCGAGGGCAATCTGACCACGACCGATCCGTGCAGCGGCTGGAGCACCAGCACCACCATCGATCCGACCGTGCGCCAGAACTGCCAGGCCTACGGCGTGCCGGCCGGCTACGTGCAGCCGGGCAACACCATCCTGACCACCTCCGGCGGCAACCCGGATCTGGAACCGGAGGACGCCAAGTCGCTGACGGTGGGCGCGGTGTGGACGCCGGGCTTCCTGCCGGGCCTGACCCTGACCGTGGACTACTTCAACATCCGCATCGACAACGCGATCCAGCGTATCGACGGGTCGACCAAGCTGTCCATCTGCTACAACACCCCCGGCCTGGCGCATCCGTTCTGCGGCAGCGAGAACTTCACCCGCAACCCGGTCACCGGCGAAGTGGACTTCCTGTCCTCGCAGCCGGTCAACGCGGCCAACGAGCGAATCTCCGGCATCGATCTGGGCGGCCTGTACGAGTTCGAGGCGATGGGTTTCGACTCGACCTTCAGCATGGATGTGTCCTACCTGGATCGCTATGACGTGCGGCCGTTCCCGGGCGCGGACCTGATCGAGTATGCCGGCAAGATCACCGGTGGACGCGGCAGCTACGCGCACTGGCGGGCGTTCACCTCGCTGACGGCCAAGCGCGATGCCTGGTCCGGTTCCTACAGCGTGCAGTACATCGGCAAGACCGACGACATCACCGCCACGAAGGGGTTCACCGGCGATCACGCGCCGAGCCTGACCTATCACAACGTGCAGGTGAAGTTCGCGCCGGTGGGGCAGTCGTTCGATGTCTCGTTCGGCATCGACAACCTGTGGGACAAGCAGGCGCCGTTCATCCAGAGCTACACGGACGGCAACACCGACACGATGACCTACGACCTGCTGGGCCGGCGCTGGTACGCGCGTTTCGGCTACCGCTGGTGAACCGTGACCCGTCCGCCGGCCAGCCGGCGGACGGGCAGATCGCGGCGACGCCGCAACCAACAGGAACATTCGAATGAAACCCGCTTTCTGGGCGCGCCGCGCCCATAAATGGATCGGGCTGATCGTCGGAGTACAGGCGCTGCTGTGGATGATCAGCGGCGTCTACATGACCGTCGTGCCGCTCGACATCATCCATGGCGATCACCTGGCGCACAGCCACACTGATCCACTGGTCGCCGCCGCGCCGCGCGTGGCGCAGGCGGATCTGGCCACGCGCTATCCCGATATCACCGCACTGAAGATCAAGCGCCTGCTGGATCGCGAGGTCTACGAAATCCGCCAGGGCGATCGCGCCTCCCTGGTCGATGCCGGCACCGGCGAGCGCATCACTCCGCTGGAACGCACGACCGTGGTCGCCTTGGCCAAGGCGGTCTACCAGGGCGAGGCGGACGTGACCGGCGCCGAATGGATCACCCGCGCGCCCCGCGAAGTGCAGACCCGGCCGGTGCCGATGTGGGCGGTGCGGTTCGACGACCGCGGCCAGACCACGCTGTATTTCTCGCCCGACACCGGCGAATTGCTGGCGCGCCGGCACAGCCTGTGGCGCTGGTTCGATTTCCTGTGGATGTTCCACATCATGGATTACGAGAAGCGCACGGACGTCAACAACACCCTGTTGCGGGTGGCGGCGGCGAGTGGTTTGCTGTTCGCGCTGAGCGGCGCCTGGCTGCTGTTCTACAGCTTCACCCGGAGGCGCAGCGCATGACGCCCTGGCTGAGGAAACTACACAAGTGGGTCGGGCTGATCATCGCCGTGCAGTTCGTGCTGTGGATGGCGAGTGGATTGATGATGGCCTGGCTGGAGCACGACAAGGTGCAGGGCCACGAATTCCGCGCGCGTGCGGCGGAACCGCGGGCATGGCCGACCGACGCGCGGCCGGCGTCCACGGCGCTGGCGGCGGTGGGCGGGGACGCGTTCACGGTTGCTTCGGGCTGGTTGCTCGAACGTCCCGTCTACCAGGTATTCGATGGCGCCCGCACGCATCTGGTCGATGCGCGGACGGGAACACGCCTGGCCATCGACGCCGCGCTGGCGGGACAGCTGGCGCGGGCGTCCTACACCGGACCCGGGCAGGCGGCGCCGGCGCGCCTGCTGGAACGCACGCTGGAAGTGCGCGATCACCCCGGCCGGTTGTGGCGGGTGGATTTCGACGACGCCGAGGAGACGACGGTCTATCTGGCCGCGGACACCGGCCAGGTGTTGCAGCACCGCAACCGCACCTGGCGGCTGTTCGATGTGTTCTGGATGCTGCACATCATGGACTACAGCGGGCGGGTGGACTTCAACAATCCATTGGTGGTGTCGGCGGGCATCGGCGGGCTGTGGATGGCGCTGACCGGCGTCTGGCTGCTGTTCGCGAGCTTCCGACTGAGCGAGTTCGTGCCGCGTCGCTGGCGCGGCGGCCATGAGCTGGCTGTGCACGATCCCGATGGCACCTGCCTGCGCACCGTGACCGCCGCCGATGGCGACAACGTCTATCTGGCGCTGGCGCGCAATGGTCTGCAATTGCCTTCGAACTGTGGCGGTGGGCAGAGCTGCGGCCTGTGCGAGGTTCGCTTCCGCGGTACGCCGCCGCCGGCGACCGCAGCCGACCGCGCGCACCTGCCCGAATCACGCCTGAAACTCGGCTACCGGCTGGCCTGCAACCTGCACGTCGACAAGGACACCCACGTCGAGGTGTCGGGCGGCAGCCGCCTGTGGACCGAGCACGAGGCGGTGGTCGAACGGGTGGAGGCAGTAACGCCGTTCCTGCGCGAGATCGTGCTGAAGACGGACACCGCGCTGGGCGAGGAATACCAGCCCGGCGCCTACCTGCAGGTCCATGTGCCGGATTACCGCCTGCGTCCACACGATCTGGCGCATCCGGAACATCATCGCGACGACTGGCGAGCGCTGGAACTGCCGGCCGATCTGGTCAACAAGGAAGCGGTGCGGCGTTCCTATTCGCTGTCGCTGCCGGTGGCGAACACGGAGGGACGGCTGAGCCTGTTGGCGCGCTTCAATCCGGGCGCGCAAGGGAAGAAGCGGGTGCCGACCGGCAAGGGTTCGACCTACCTGTACTCGCTGAAGGCCGGCGACAAGGTGCGCTTCAGCGGACCGTTCGGCGATTTCGCGATCAAGCCGGGCCACCGGGAGAAGGTGTTCATCGGTGGCGGTGCGGGCATGGCCCCGCTGCGGGCGATGATCCATGCCTGCCTCGACGGCGGGGCAGGCGAGCGCATGCACTTCTGGTACGGCGCACGCAGCCTGCGCGACGCGCCCTATATCGAGGAAATGGCGGCGCTGGCGCAACGGCACGCCAACTTCAGCTGGCACCTGGTGCTGTCGGACGAGGCCGAGTGCGGTGACGGGCTGCTGCGTGGCCTGGTGCACGAGGTGGCCGAGCACACCCTGCTGCGCGACCATCCGGATCTGCATGCCTGCGATTTCTATCTGTGCGGCCCGCCGGCCATGCTGATGGCGACGCGGCAACTGCTGAAGCGGCTGGGCGTGGACGAGGCGCGAATCGCCTACGACGACTTCAAGATCTAGACGGAAACACCCCATTGCCCCGGTGGAAGTCTCTCCTGCCGGGGCTTTTCTTTTTTCAGGGATGGCGCGAGAAGGTCCCGGTCGTGCCGTCGCCGCCGACCAACGCCACTTCGTAAGGCTGGGTGCGGCCATCCGGCGTTTCCATGCCGGGAGAGCCGAGCGGCATGCCGGGCACGGCGATGCCGCGTGCCTTCGGCTTCTCGGCGAGCAGGCGCTTGATGTCCTCGGCCGGAACATGGCCTTCGACGAAATAGCCATCCACCTCGGCGGTATGGCAGGACATCATCGGCTCGGGCACGCCGAGGCGATCCTTCACCGTCATCATGTCCTCGGTGTCGTGCACCTCGACCGGGAAACCGGCGGTGCGGACGTGGTCGACCCAGACGCCGCAGCAGCCGCAGCTGGGACTCTTGTGCACGCGGATCAGCGGCAGGTGGGCGGGCGTGGCGGCAGAGGAGGTTGCGGCAGTCGTGGCGGTCGCGGAAGCGGCCGCGGTTTCCGCCGCGGCCTGGGCGGGCGAGGGGACGGCGGCGAGCGCGACACGGTCACTGGCCGAAGCCGCGCCGGGCGCCGCGCCGCAGGCGACCAGCAGCACGCTGGAACCGGCCAGGAACGCGCTGGCGGTGAGGTGTTTCAGCAGGGAACTCATGGTGGTTTCTTCTCCGGAAGGCCGGCGGGATCCTTCCGGATTCCGCCGGACGGTTTACAGCATCGCCATCGCGCTGGCGAATTCCTTGCGGTCCAGCTTGCCGTCGCCGTTCTTGTCGCCCATGCCGAAATGCGGCAACAACGGGTGGCGCTCGGGCAGTTCGGCCTTGCCGACGAAGCCGTCGCGGTTCTTGTCGAGGCTTTCGAACGATGCATTGCCGTTGCCAGCGGTGTTGGTTTTCTTCGCCGGGGCCGGCGTGCCATGACCGGCGTGGCTGCCGTGGCCGGCATGATCCTGGGCGAATGCGGGGGTGGCCAGCAGGGCGAGTGCCATCAGGGTGGATGCGGAAACGTGTTTTTTCATCGGATCATTTTCCAATCGAATCGGGATGAGGCGGCGGCGCGCTCGCCGCCGCCGGTTTGTCAGAACCAGAAGCGGACACCGGCCACGAAGCGGGTATCGCGGGTGTCGCCGCCTTCGCCGCGCCGGTAGTCGGCGGTGTCGCCGAACAGCCGTTCGTGCACCACGCCCACGTAGGGCGCGAAACGCCGGTTGATTTCGTAGCGCAGGCGCAGGCCGGCTTCGACCTTGTTGAGGCCGGTACCTTCGCCGTACTCGGGCACGTCCTTGGACGAGAAGCTCGCTTCGACCAGCGGTTGCAGGATCAGGCGGTTGGTCAGCAGCAGTTCGTACTCGGCTTCCACCGTGGCCATGACCTGTCCGGATTCACCCACGTAAGCGGTGGCGGACATCTCGAACTTGTACGGCGCCAGCCCTTGCACGCCGAAGGCGGCCCAGGTGCGTGAATCGGCCGGGCGGAAATCCTGCTTCACGCCCACCACCACATCCCACCAGGGGGAGACGCTGCGGCCGTACAGGACTTCCAGTTCGGACGATTCGGTGCGCGAGCCTTCGCGTTCGCCCTCGCTGCGCAGCCACAACCGATTGAGGTCGGTGCCGAACCAGGCGCTGCCTTCCCAGGCCTGTCCGGTGCCGTGGTCCGCATCCCAGCCTTCCAGGCGGTTGATCATCACCAACGAATTGAACGCCGGCGCATGTTCCATCGCATGCGGCTTGAGGGAGGGGAAAGCGGCGGCGCGGTCGGCGTCGGTGACGGCCGGAATGGGTTCGCGCGGATCGGTGGGAGCCTTGGCCGCCGTTCCGTGGTCCATCGTCGAATGGTCCATCTGCGAGTGGTCCATCTGCGTTGGAGCCCTCTGCGAATGGTCCATCTTCGAATGATCCATTTGCGAGTGATCCGTCTTCGAATCATCCGTCTTCGGGGTTTCCTCGACGGGGACCGGCGGTTTCTGCCGTGCGGGCGCGGGTGTCGCATGCGCGGCATGGTCGTGCTGTTGTGCCTGGACCTGGGCGGAAAGCGCCAGGGTCAGCGCGGCGGCCAGCAGGCCGAGCGGGAGATGGGGGCGCATGATCATTCCTCCACCCGCACTTCCCGCATCATGCCGGCTTCCATGTGGTACAGCAGGTGGCAGTGGAACGCCCAGCGGCCAAGCGCGTCGGCGCGCACGCGATAGGTGCGGCGCGTGCCCGGCGGCATGTCGATGGTGTGCTTGCGCAGGTGGAAGTTGCCCTGGTCATCCTCCAGATCGCTCCACAGGCCGTGCAGGTGGATCGGGTGCTGCATCATCGTGTCGTTGACCAGCACGATGCGCATGCGCTCGCCGTAGTTCAGGCGCAGCGGCTCGGCGCCCGCGAAGGGGATGCCGTTGAACGACCAGGCGAACTTCTCCATATGCCCGGTGAGATGCAGTTCGACCTCGCGGCCCGGATCGCGGCCGTCGGGATCGTCGAACAGGCTCTTCATGTCGCCATAGGTCAGCACCTTGCGGCCGTTGTCGCGCAGGCCGATGCCGGGATCGTCCAGCTTGGGTGAAGTGGCCGCCGTCTGCATGTCGATCAGCGGATTGCCGGCTTCGCTCGGCGCATGCACTGGTGCCTTGCCGCCGCCATGCGCACCGTGGCCCATGCTGGCGCCGCAGCCGCCCTCCATGCCCTTCTGGCCGGACATGTTCGCGCCGCAACCGCCTTCCATGCCCTTGTGGCCGCCCATGTCGTGGCCGTCGCCGCCCATGTCATGACCCATGTCCGACATGGTGAGCAGCGGGCGTGGATCACGCGCGGGCACCGGCGCTTCCAGACCCTGGCGCACCGCCAGCGTGCCGCGTGCGTAGCCGGTGCGGCCCATGTCCTGGGCGAAGATGGTGAAGGCGTCCTGGCCGCCGGGTTCGACCAGCACGTCGAAGGTCTCGGCCACGGCGATGCGGAACTCGTCGACGGTGACCGGATGGATGTACAGACCGTCGGCGGCGACCACCGTCATCTTCAGGCCGGGGATGCGCACGTCGAAGTAGGTCATCGCCGAGCCGTTGATGAAACGCAGCAGCACCTTTTCGCCGGAGCGGAACAGCCCGGTCCAGTTGCCGGCGGGCGCGTTGCCGTTCATCAGGTAGGTGTAGGTGTGCGCGTTGATGTCGGAGATGTCCGAAGGCGTCATCCGCATCCGTCCCCACATGCCACGATCGGACAGCGTCGCCGCCCAGCCGTCGCGGCGGACGTCGCGGGCGAAATCACCGACCGTGCGCTGGTAGGTGTTGTCGTGCATCGGCATCTTCTTCATCCGCCGGAACAACGCGGCAGGATCCAGATCGGTCCAGTCGGACAGCAGCACGACGTGCTCGCGATCGAAGCGATAGGGCGGTGGCTCGGCCGGGTCGATGACCAGCGCGCCATACAGGCCGGCCTGTTCCTGGAACATCGAATGGCTGTGGTACCAGTAGGTGCCGGACTGCTTGAGCTGGAAGCGGTACTGGTAGGTTTCGCCCGGCGCGATGCCGTCGAAACTCAGGCCGGGGACGCCGTCCATGTTGGCCGGCAGCAGGATGCCGTGCCAGTGGATCGAACTGTGCGCGTCGGCCAGGCGGTTGGCGACCCGCAGGGTGACGGTGTCGCCTTCGCGCCAGCGCAGGATCGGCGCCGGCAGGCTGCCGTTGACGGTGATCGCGGGGCGGGTACGGCCGGTGAAGTTGACCGGCGAGGTGCCGATGGCGAGATCGAAATCGGTGCCGGTCAGCACCGGCGCCTGGTACATCGAATGGGCGGTGTTCGCCCATGCGGGCAGGCGCGCGAGGCCAAAACCGGCGGCAACGCCGCCCACGGCCAGGCCGGTGACGAAGCGGCGCCGGGAAAGCTGGAATCCGGAACCGGATCCCGCGCCGAAAGAATCGGAAGACATGAAAACTCCTGACGATATTCGAAGGCAGCCCGGGGTCGGAACTGCGGGAAGACGCGCGGAGCGACGGCAACGTCGCGGCGGCGCGGAATATCCACGGCCCTGTGGCCGGATTCAGGCGATGGGAGGTCGCTGCGGGGAAGGAAGCGGCGGGGCGGGATGACCGGCGGGAACAGGACCGACCGGATCGGCGCTGGCGCGCGGTCCGTTGCCGATCCACGCCGCCGGCATCGCCGCGGGCGCCTGCTGGGCGCAGAAGCCATCGCAGTGGCCGGTGGAACAGCAATCGGGCTGGCCATGGTCGTGGGCCGGCGCCGGTTCGGCAGCGGTTGGGACGCCGTCCGCGTCGTGGCAGGTGGCGGACACCGCCGGGTCGGCCTTTGCCGTCATGGCGCAGTCGTTCATGGCGTGTCCCGCATGCGCCTGGCCGGCCTGGGCCACGTGCATCTGCAGCGCGGCCACGGCGTTGCCCGTCCCCGAGACCAGCAGGGTGACGCTCAACAGGATCCGCAGCAGCAGCGAGGGAAGCGACATGACGGCACGTACTTTAACCGCGCGGCCCGTGAATGTGCAGCGGCGGGCGGCGGCATACATCACCGGATAAGCATTGGACGCGGGTCCAGGCGGATCGCGCCGGGCGCCGGGGCGGCCTGTTAAAGTGAACGGGTTGCTTCCCTGTGCGCCCGCGGAGTACGCCCCGGTATGGATTCGGCATCTTTCCAAACGTCCTGCGATGCCACAGAATCCAGGCGCTTGAATCGATCCAAACCAGGGCAAACGCGTGAATGCAGCAGCGGTACCGTACCCGGCCAATCCTGAAGTGCCGCAAATGAGTCAGGCCACGCACGCCTCGCCCGGCCGCGAACTGATCGTTGCCGATGTCGGCGGAACCTTCGCCCGGCTGGCCAAGGTCGCGGTGGCGGCGGGGCATGCGCCGCGCGTCCTCGCGTACCAGAAGTACGCCTGCGCCGAATACCCCGACCTGGCCGCGATTCTGCACAGGTTCGCCGTCGATGAGCACGCCACGGCCGATGCCGCGGTGGTGGCGATCGCCGGGCTGCTGGATGGCGACACCCTGGTCAATTCCAACCTGCCGTGGCCGGTGTCGCTGGAGCGCACCCGGCAGGCCTCCGGTCTGGCGACGCTCTCGCTGATCAACGACTTCGAGGCGGTCGCCTACGCGATTCCCTATCTGCACGCCGACGGCCTGTCGCCGCTGAGCGGCGAGCATCCGCATACCTTCCATTGGCCGGCATTGGTGCTTGGGCCCGGTACCGGGCTCGGGGCGGCGCTGCGTTTCGAGGGCGGCACGCGGCCGGTGCTGGCCAGCGAGTTCGGCCATGCGGCGCTGGCGCCGGGCAATGCGCTGGAAATGGAAGTGCTGGCGCTGCTGATGAAGCGCTGGCCGCACGTGGACAACGAGCGCGTGCTGTCGGGCAACGGCCTGATGAACCTGTATCCGTGCCTGTGCGAGATTCGCGGCAGGACCCCGCGCTGGCAGACGCCCGAGCAACTGATCGCCGCCGCGCAGGCGGGCGAGGATCCGCTGGCGGTGGAAACCGTCGAGGTGTTCTGCGGCTGGCTGGGCAGCCTGACCGGCGATCTGGCGATCGCGTTCGGCGCCAAGGCGGTCTATCTGGCGGGTGGCATCTCCGGCCATATCGAACAGTTCCTGCGCAACGGCAGATTCCGCGAGCGCTATCTCAACAAGGGCGTGCTCGGCCACGTGCTGCGGCACGTGCCGGTGTGGCGGGTCGATCACGGCCAACTTGGCGTGATGGGCGCGGCCGCGTGGTACGCCTCGCACCACCTGGATTGAATCGACACGGCGCCGCGCGCGCCCATCCCGAGGGAGGATCCGATGACTGATCGCAGGCAGTTCCTGCAGGCCGGCCTGTTGGCCGCCGGTGCCCTGTCGTTGCCCGCCATGCGCGCGGGCGCCGCTTCCGCTCCCGGTGCGCGGGTGGTGTCCACCTGGGATTTCGGCGTGCCCGCCAACCAGGCGGCCTGGCCGGTGCTGGCCCGCGGCGGCACCGCGCTGGACGCGGTGGAAACCGGGGCGCGCTGGGCCGAGAGCGAGCTGTGCAATCCCACCGTCGGCCATTGCGGCAATCCGGATCGCGACGGCGTGCTGACCCTGGACGCCAGCATCATGGACGGCGACGGCCGCTGCGGTTCGGTGGCCGCGCTGGAGGACATCCTGCATCCGATCTCGGTGGCGCGCCGCGTCATGGAGAAAACCCCGCACGTGATGCTGGTGGGCGAGGGCGCCCAGCAGTTCGCGGTCGCCGAAGGCTTCGAGAAGAAGCGCCTGCTCACGCCGCAGGCCGAGAAGGCGTGGCGCGACTGGCTGAAGACCGCCGAGTACAAGCCGGAGATCAACGCCGAGCGGCGCGGACAGCCCGGCAACAAGGACAACCACGACACCATCGGCATGCTCGCCATCGATGCGCAGGGCCGGCTGGCCGGCGCCTGCACCACCAGCGGCATGGCCTGGAAGATGCACGGCCGGGTCGGCGATAGTCCGATCATCGGCGCCGGCCTCTACGTCGACAACGAGGTCGGCGCCGCCACCGCCTCCGGGGTGGGCGAGGAGATGATCCGCAACGCCGCCAGTTTCCTGGTGGTCGAACTGATGCGCCAGGGCCGCTCGCCGATGGACGCCTGCCGCGAAGCCATCGACCGGGTGGTGCGCAAGCGTCCGGAGGCCAGCAAGAACCTGCAGGTGTGCTTCCTGGCGCTCAACAAGCATGGCGAGGTCGGGGCGTTCGCCCTGCATCGCGGTTTCGTCTATGCGGTATGCGATGCCGGCAAGCGCGACGATCTGCGCGAATCCGGCTCGGTCTACACGACCACGCAGTCATGAACGAAAAGCCCGACGGCTGCCTGCTGGAAATCGCCGCCAACTCGCACCTGTCCGCGCTCGCGGCGCAGGCCGGCGGCGCGGATCGGATCGAGCTGTGCGAGAACCTGGGCGAGGGCGGCACCACGCCTTCCTACGGCACCCTGGCGAGGACCCGGGACCGGTTGTCGATTCCGATCTTCGTGCTGATCCGGCCGCGGGCCGGCGACTTCCTGTATGGCCCGGAAGAAACCGAGGTGATGCTGCATGACATCGCGGCCTGCCGGCAGCTGGGCTGCGACGGCGTGGTGATTGGCGCACTTGACGCGGGCGGCGACATCGACCTGCCGCTGTGCCGCGAGTTGGTGTCGGCGGCATCGGGTATGGGTGTCACGTTCCATCGCGCCTTCGACGCGGTCCGCGATCCGGCCAGGGCGCTGGAAGCGATCGTGGCGCTGGGATGTGATCGGGTGCTGACCTCGGGTGGCCAGGCCGACGCGGTGCTGGGTGCCGCGGCGATCGCCGGCCATGTGCGGCAGGCGGCCGGTCGCATCGGGATCCTGGCCGGGGCCGGGCTGACGCCGGGCAATGTCGCGGGACTGGTGCGGGCGACCGGCGTGAACGAGGTGCATGCCTCGGCCAAGGCGCGGCGCGCCACGGCAATGGCGTTCCATAACCCGGCGCTGGCCGGGCTCGAGTACGACCGTCAGGAAACCGATCCGGCGATCGTCGCCGCGTTCAGGCGGGCACTCGCCGCGCGCTGAGCCGCGGGGCCAGGTGCGCAGCGGGCGGGCCTCGCGGGTGAGTTTGCGCACTTTGTTCATCCGCCTGTCATCGATGCATGGCAGGGGGCTGAAACCGCCACCCTCAAGCCATTGATTCGAAACATTTATCTCGATTCAAAATGCGAGCCTGGCTGATTTGCTGCGTTGCGGAATGCCATCCCGCATTTACGCATGCTTAATTTAGATCGATCCAGAGAGAGGCGCCTGAGCCATTAGAACGATTCAGGCGCGGGGTTAGATCGAGAGAAATCCTTCTGGACGCCGCCGTATCGCAAGTCAAACACCACACCAACTAACCACCCCCGAGTACTTCGCAAAAATGGCTCAGTCCACCCGTTACCGCCGCAACGTCCTGTCCAGCGCCCTGCTGCTGGCGATGCTGCCTTCGTTGTCCGTGGCCGCCCAGGAGGCCGCTTCTTCCGAATCCACCAAGGAACTCGATACCGTCACCGTCACCGGCTCGCGCATCAAGCGCGCCCAGGTGGAAGGTCCGGCGCCGGTCAATGTGATTACCGCCGACCAAATCAAGAAGGAAGGCTTCGTCACCGTCTATGACGTGTTGACCACCCTGACCGAAGCCACCGGCACGGTCGAGGCGGACTCCCAGTGGGGTTCGCATACTCCCAATGCCAGCGGCCTGAACCTGCGCGGCATGGGACCCAACCGCACGCTGTTGCTGGTCAACGGCCGCCGCGTCGCCGATTACCCGCTGCCGTATAACGGCGAAACCAATTTCTCCAACTACAGCAACATTCCCGCAGCCGCAGTCGAGCGCGTGGAAGTGCTGACCGGCGGCGCGTCGGCGATCTATGGTTCCGATGCCATCGCCGGCGTGGTCAACATCATCCTGAAGACGAACTACGACGGCGACGAAGTCCGCCTCCGCGGTGGTTCCTCGACCGAAGGCGGTCGCGATTCCTGGGATCTCTCCTGGGCGGGCGGCAAGACCGGGCAGCAGTGGAGCGTCACCTATGCGCTGCAGTACAACAAGCGCGATCCGCTGTTCGGCCGTGATCGTCCGGAGATGGACGACAATTCGGATGCACCGCGCTCTTCCTGGAACATGGAGCAGCGCAAGGTCGGCTTCCGCCCGAACACTGGTCTGGCGTTGATTGATGCTGGAAGCGGCACGCGCCTGGCGCCGCCGACGGGTACCTGCGAAAAGTTCGGTGGCGAGTACTACACCGCCGATCGCCTGGTCTACAACTACGGTACAGATACGATTACCAATACCGGGCAGTTGTGCGGCATGAGTGCCGACTATGCCAATTGGCTGCTCACCAGCGGTTCCGAGAACCTGTCCGGCAATCTTTACGCCACTTGGGATTTCGGCAACGGCATGCAGGCATGGTCGAACCTGGCCGTGTTCCATTCCGAGGCGCTCTGGGGCACCGCACCGCCAAGCGTGTATCTGGTCGACGATGCCAATGGCTACTTCATCGACCAGCCGTCGGGCCGTGCCCTGATTGGCTCGCGCCAGTTGACCCCGAACGAAGTCGGCGGCATTGACACGTTGCGCAATACCAACCGCGAGTTGTCGTGGGACTGGAGTGCCGGCCTGCGCGGCTCCTTCGCCGAACGATTCGACTGGAATGCGTCTATTGGCCGTTCCTACTACCGCGTGGAGGAGCGTCAGAACGTGGTCGACGAGCAGAAGTCGTATGACTACTTCCTCGGACCGCGTCTGGGCACCACGCCCGATGGCGAAGCCATCTACGATCTGAATGAAGAACGCTGGTGGAATCCGATCACACCGGGTGTCTACCACCAGATTGGTACCGTTGCAGTGAACAACGCCGCATCGTGGGTCAATCAGGCCTCGTTCGATGTTTCCGGTGATCTGTTCGAAGGCTGGGCCGGCCCGATTGGGTTCGCGGCGGTCGTGGAAGCGGCGCAGCAGGGCTATCGGTTGAACCCGGATGCCCGCGCCGGTATCGATTTCGATCTACAGAACGTGGATCGCGGCGGCGGCGAGCGCACCCGCTATTCGGCGGGCGTGGAATTCAAGGTGCCGCTGCTGACTTCGCTGACCGCCACCGCGGCGGCGCGCTATGACCGCTACGGCAGCTACAAGGCCTACAACAACGAGGCCGGCCTGGACATCGGTTCCCAGAAGGAAACCACCTGGAACATGGGCCTGGAGTGGCGTCCGTTGGACAATCTGCTGGTACGTGGCTCCTATGCGACCAGCTTCCATGCCCCGGACATGCACTACCTGCTGGGACAGCCAAGCTCTGCGGCGGTCACCACCACGGATCGCTTCACCTGCATCGACAGCGGAGCGTACCTCACCAACAACTGCGGTGTCGGCAATCCCGATGTCTGGTACACGTTCGACATCAATCGTCGTGGTACGCCGTACCTGAAGCCTGAAACGGGCGAGTCGTGGACCGTTGGCTTCGTCTGGGATCCGCTGCAGAACCTGTCGTTCTCGGCCGATTACTGGATGATCAAGTTGGAAGACATGATCGTCGACGTCGGCGCCGATGAAATCCTGGCGGCGGAAGCAGGTTGCCGAACCGGCATGAACATGGATGGCACGCCATGGTCGAACCCGGCCGGTGCCGAGTATTGCCAGGGTATCTACGATCGCGTGACGCGCGTCGATGGCCGGCTGGTCTCGATCGAGCGTGGTCCGTTCAACCTGGCCCAGCGCACCGTCAAGGGCGTGGACGTTACTGGTCGCTACCGTCTGGACACCGACAACTGGGGCAATTTCCAGTTTGGTTTCAACTACACCAACCAGTTGTCGACCAAGGAACAGCGCTACGAGAACGATCCGAACCCGGAGCGTCGTGACCGCGACCTGCGCAGCAAACTGCGTGCCAGCGTTGCCTGGCAGCGCGGCGACTGGAACGCCAACATCTACGCTGATCGCGTTGGTTCGGTGCCGGGCGTGCGCTATCACTGGGGAACCGATCGTCTGACCAACCCGGGCGGCTGCCTGCCATTCGCCGATGGCTATGTCCCCAGCGACAACCCGTCGCTGAACTGCCACGAGCCGGCCACGCTGCCGAATGGTCAGCCGAACCCGAACCCGAACGCCGGTCAGTCCACCAAGCGCTACTACGGACGCGTCGGACCGTTCATCACCTGGAACTTCAACGTCGGCTATCGCATCAGCGAACACGCCAAGCTGAATTTCTACGTGAACAACGCGTTCAACGCGGCCAGCTGGAACCACAAGGATCCGTACAAGCTCGACTATGACTTCGCCCCGACCCGCCTGTTGAGCGCGGTGGGTCGCGAGGTCGCGATGGAATACGTGTTCACGTTCTAAGCAGGCACCGGAGTTCTCCTCCGTCCTCCGGGACGGTCCGGGCAGGAGGGGCCGGCTACGGCCGGACCCTCCCGTCCGCTCCAGCTAGTCGCAGTACGCGTCATACAATCCGGCGGCATCCTCCCCGAGGGATGCCGTCCGGACTCCAGGAAGCTCCAACCCGCGGTCGCGAGACCGCACGCATACAAGGTAATCAGACCGCATGACACCGACGTCCCGAGTACCGGTTTCCACGCGCGCCCGTCCCGTCGCACTGGCCTTGGCCGGCCTGCTGGCGCTGGCCACGCCGATGATCCACGCCGCACCGGCGGTGGATCCGGTGAGCGAAGTGAACACCTTCATCGGCAGCAAGGACGACGGCAATACCTTCCCGGGCGCTTCGGCGCCATTCGGCCTGATCCAGGTCAGCCCCATCGGTGAGCACTACACGGGCTGGCGTTACGACGATCCCAAGATCCGCGGCTTCGGCCATTCGTTCCTGTCCGGCGCCGGTTGCTGGGAGCAGGGCGGCCAGGTCTCGGTCCTGCCGGTCACCGGCACGATCGGGCCGGGCGGCGATTTCGACACCAAGGATCCCAAGCGTTTCAACCACAAGACCTATGCCTCCCGCTACAGCCACGACGGCGAGGTGGGGCAGGCCGGTTACTACAAGGTGCGCCTGCTCGATTACGGCGGCATCGACGCCGAGGCGACCGCGCTGACCCGCGCGGCGGCCGAGCGCTATACCTTCTCCGCCGGCGCCAGCGAAGGCCACGTGCTGGTCAACGTGGCGCAGGCCAACGAGCGCCATTCGGTGATCGGCAGCACCATCGACGTGGTCGGCGATCGCGTGGTGGAAGGCAAGCTGGTCACCCGCAGCTTCTGCGGTGGCCACCAGTACACCACCTGGTTCCGCATCGAGTTCGATCGCCCGTTCAAGGCGTTCGGTACCTGGGGCGAGACTGGCGGCCTGCCGGGCGCGCGCCACAGCATGGAAGGCGAAGCCAAGCTCAACGGTGCCTGGCTGAGCTTCGACACGAGCAAGGGCAAGGCGGTCACCGCGATCAGCGCGATCTCCCACGTCGATGCCGAAGGCGCGCGCAACAACCTGCGCAGCGACGGCATGCGCGGCGGCAAGCTGCTCGGCTTCGAGCAGATGCGCAAGCAGGCCCAGGACACCTGGCGCAAGGAACTGGCCAGCATCCGCGTGCAGGGCGGCAACCGGGACGACCGCACGGTGTTCTACACCGCGCTGTACCACGCGCTGCTGCAGCCGCTGACCGGCAGCGACGCCGACGGCCGCTATCGCGGCTACGACGAGCAGATCCACCGCGCCGACGGCTGGACCTACTACGAGTACTTCTCGCTGTGGGACACCTACCGTTCGCAGAACCAGTTGCTGGCGATGCTGCGCCCCGAGCGCACCCGCGACATCGGCCGTTCGCTGCTGGCGATCCACGAGCAGGGCGGCTGGTTGCCGCGCTGGGGCTATGCCAACTTCGAGACCAACGTGATGACCGGTGACCCGGTCACCCCGTTCATGGTCGACCTGTGGCGTTTCGGCGCGCTCAAGGGCGTGGAGAAGCAGGCCTATGCGGCGCTGCGCCAGAACGCCTTCGAGATGCCGCCGACCAATTCGCGCCATGCCGGCCGTTCCGGCAACGCCAGCTATCTGGCCAACGGCTTCGTGCAGTACGACCGCGCCTGGCCGTCCAAGGGCATGGACGTGGATCCGCACCACGGCGGTTCGGCCACGCTGGAGTACGCGCTGGCCGACTGCTCGCTGGCGCAGATGGCCGACGGCCTGGGCCTGGGCGAGGACGTGGCGGTGTTGCGCGAGCGCGGCCGCAACTGGCGCAAGGTGTGGGACGCCGACGTGCGCGACGAGGAAACCGGCTTCACCGGCTTCCCGCGCGCGCGCATGGAGGACGGCGGCTGGTACGTGCCGGCCGACGGCCACTACAGCCCGCGTTCGCACCACGGCTTCCACGAAGGCACCGCCTGGCAGTACCAGTGGCTGGTCCAGCAGGACGTGCCCGGACTGGTCGAGGCGATGCACGGCGCAGAACAGGCGGGCAAGCGCCTGGACACCTTCTTCGCCTACGACGCGCTGGTGAAGGATCCGCTGCACGCGGCCCGCAAGGAGTGGGTGGTCGGCCCGTACAGCTACTACAACCAGTACCGCTACAACCCCAACAACGAGCCGGACCTGCACGCGCCGTGGATGTACACGCTGATCGGCCAGCCGTGGAAGACCACCACCGTGCTGCGCGCGGCCCAGCAGCTGTTCACCAACGCGCCCAACGGCGTCACCGGCAACGATGACCTCGGCACGATGTCGGCCTGGTACCTGTTCAGCGCGATGGGCCTGTATCCGGCCGTGCCCGGCACCGGCCAGTTCCTGCTGCATGCGCCGCGCTTCAGCCGGGTCGAGATGGACCTGGGCCAGGGCCGCACCCTGCGCATCGACGCGCCGGGCGCCGACGGCCGCACGCTGCAGTATGTCGATGGCGTGCGCGTGGACGGGCAGGCGTATGCGCCGGTCTGGCTGGACTGGAATCGCCTGCAGCAGGGCGGCCGGATCGAGTACGCGCTGACCGCCACGCCGCCGACCACCGGCTGGGGCACCCGCGCGGCCGATCTGCCGGCGTCGTTCTGCGCCGCTCCGTCCGCGGGCGGCCAGTGAGTTACCGCCATGTCCGCCGCCGCTCCGGCTATCTCTCCCACCGGTCCGGCGGCCGGCATGGCATTTTCCCCCGCGCGATCGTTTAGGCTTGCGGCTTCCCGGGACGTTACGAACAGATGAAAGACAAAGCCACCGCGACAGGGAAGGGTGCCCGCGCAGGCGCGGGCCGGAAGGCCGGCAAGCGGGCGGTCACGGTCACCGACATCGCCAATGCCATCGGGGTTTCGCGCGCGACCGTTTCACTGGTGCTGCGCGGCAGTCCGCTGGTGCACGCCGACACCCGCGCGCGGGTGGAAGCCGAGCTGCGCCGCCAGCGGTATGTCTACAACCGCGGCGCGGCCAACCTGCGCCGGCAGACGTCCTCCAGCGTCGCGCTGGTGATCAACGATCTGTCCAACCCGTTCTTCGCCGAATTCGCGGCGGGCGTGGACGAGGCGCTGGGCGCGCGTGGTTACGTGACCCTGCTCGGCAGCACCGCCGAATCGCCCGAACGCCAGCAGGCGGTGCTGTCCACGCTGATGGAACACATGCCGGCCGGACTGATCCTGTCGCCCGCCGAGGGCAGCGACAGCGCGCAGTTGCGGCAGGTGCTGGGCGCGCACGGCAACGTGCTGCTGTTCAACCGCGAACTGGATGGCGCCGACTGGGATTTCCTGGCGCTGGACAACCAGCGCGGCGCCTACATGGCGACGCAGCACCTGATCAATCTGGGCCATCGCCGCATCGCCTTCTTCGGAGGGCACGCGGATTCGTCGTCCTGCCGGCAGCGCCGCGCGGGCTACGCGCAGGCGATGCAGGAAGCCGGCCTGGCGGTCGAGGATGGGCGGATGATCGAGTCGGCGCCCAACCGGCTGGAAGCCGCCTCGCACACCGGCGAACTGTTCGCCAGCGAACCGGCCCCTACCGCGGCGGTCTGCTACAACGACACCGTCGCCCTTGGCCTGATGCTGGGCCTGGCGTCGCGCGGCATTCATCCGGGGCGCGATTTCGCGGTCACCGGATTCGACGATATTTCCGAGGCCGCGGTGACGTCGCCGCCGCTGACCACGCTGGCGGTGAACCCGCGCGAGCGTGGCCGGCAGGCCGCTGAACTGCTGCTGCGCCGCCTGGGCGAACCCGAGGCCCCGCCGCAGCGCACCACCGCATCGGTGGAGCTGCGCATCCGCGAAAGCAGCGGGGCGCCGCGCCCATGATGTCCTTCCGTTTCTCCGTATCCACCGAACCCTGAGGCGAGCCCCCGCATGGCCTTTGCTCCGACACCCCAGCCCCGGACCTCCGCCGCCGCCCCGGCGGTCAACACCCGCGTGGCCCTGGCCGTGGTCACCACGATCTTCTTCATGTGGGGCTTCCTGACCTGCCTCAACGACATCCTCATCCCGCACCTGAAGGCGGTGTTCGAGCTGAACTACGCGCGTGCGATGCTCGTGCAGTTCACTTTCTTCGGCGCCTACTTCCTGATGTCGCTGCCGGCCGGCCGGCTGGTCGCGCACCTGGGCTACAAGAAGGGAATCGTCGCTGGCCTGGTGATCGCCGGCATCGGCGCGCTGGGCTTCTGGCCGGCGGCCGAACTGCGCATCTATGAAGCCTTCCTCGGCGCGCTGTTCGTGCTGGCCACCGGCATCACCGTGCTGCAGGTGGCGGCCAATCCCTATGTCGCGCTGCTGGGACCGGAGCAGACCAGCTCCAGCCGGTTGACCCTGGCGCAGGCGTTGAATTCGCTGGGTACCACGCTGGCGCCGTACTTCGGTGGCGTGTTGATCCTGTCCAGCACGGTCAAGAGCGCAGAACAGATCGCCGTGATGCCGCAAGCCGAGCAGATCGCTTATCGCGTGCAGGAAGCGCAGGCCGTGCAAGGCCCGTATCTGGGGCTGGGCATCGCCCTGTTCCTGCTGGCCGTATTCGTGTTCCTGTTCCGGCTACCGGCCCTGACGGAAACCACCGAGCAGGCCGATCACAGCAAGCACACGCTGCGCGAGGCGCTCAGCCATCGCCATGTCATGTTCGGCGTTCTGGGCATCTTCTTCTACGTTGGTGCGGAAGTTGCCATTGGCAGCCTGATGGTCAACTACTTCTCGCTACCGGAAATCGCTGCCATCACGGAGGAGAAGGCGTCCAAGTACCTGATGGCCTACTGGTTCCTGGCGATGGTCGGACGCTTCGCCGGTTCGGCCATGATGGTCAAGCTCTCGCCGCGCAAGCTGTTGGCGACTTTCGCCGCCGGAAACATCGTGCTGCTGGCGATCACCATGAGTAATACCGGCATGGTGGCGGTCTACAGCCTGATTGGTGTCGGCCTGTTTAATTCGATCATGTTCCCGACCATCTTCGCGCTCAGCATCGAGCGGCTTGGACCACTGACGAACAAGGCCTCGAGCCTGCTGATCATGGCTATCGTCGGCGGCGCGGTCATCCCGCTGCTGCAGGGCATGCTGGCCGATCGCATCGGCCTGCATCATTCCTTCATCCTGCCGCTGCTCTGCTACGGCTACATCATCTTCTATGGCCTCTCGGGTTCGCGCCCGGACGCCTCGGCGGCCAAGGGAGCGTAAGGCCAAAATGTCGAAAATCGTTTGTTTCGGCGAGGTTTTGATCGATCTACTCGCCCAGCCCCCGGCCACGCCGGATACCCCGCGGGCGTTCCTGCAGTACGCCGGCGGCGCGCCCGCCAACGTGGCGGTGGCCGCGGCCCGGCTCGGCGCGGATACCCATTTCGCCGGCATGCTGGGCGAGGACATGTTCGGCGACTTCCTGCGCGAGAGCCTGGAATCGGCCGGCGTGGCGACCGACTGCATCGTGCGCACCGGCGAGGCCAAGACCGCGCTGGCCTTCGTCGCCCTGGACGCGACCGGCGAGCGCAGCTTCAGCTTCTACCGGCCGCCGGCGGCGGACCTGCTGTTCCGCACCGAGCATTTCCAGCCCGCCTGTTTCAACGGTACCGGCAGCTTCCACGTCTGTTCCAACAGCCTGACCGAGCCGACCATCGCCGAGACCACCTTCAACGGCATGCTGCGCGCGCGCGCGGCCGGCGCGGTGGTCAGCCTGGATCTGAACCTGCGCCCGGCCTTGTGGCCTGCGGGCGTGGATCCGGCGCCGCGGCTGTGGGAAGCGCTGGGCAATGCGGACCTGGTGAAGCTGTCGCAGGAAGAACTCGACTACCTGGCGCGTCCGTTCGGCGGTGGCGCGGAAGGCGAAACCCGGGTGCGCGAGCGCCTGTTCGAAGGCCAAGCCCAGTTGCTGATCATCACCGACGGTGCCGCGCCGATCCGCTGGTTCACCCGCCAGGCCAATGGACGCGTGAGCAGTTTCCGGGTCGAGACGCGCGACACCACCGCCGCGGGCGACGCCTTCGTCGGCGGCCTGCTGTTCCGGCTGGGGGAGCGGGGCGGGGACGGCGCCGGTTTCGCCGCGTTCTGCCACGACCGCGCGGCCATCGAGGACACCCTCCGCTTCGGCGCCGCCGTCGGCGCGCTGGCGGTGACCCGCAAGGGCGCCTTCGCCGCCATGCCGACCCTGGCCGAAGTCCAACAACTGCTGCAGGACCAACATGAGCACGCCTGATACCGCGCCGGATTTCCGGTCGCCCGCGTTCCTGCGCGAACACATCGCGCAGACCATGGCCTTCTACCATCCGCGCGCCATCGATCCGGCCGGCGGCTTCTTCCATTACTTCCGCGACGACGGCAGCGTCTACGACGCCGGCCATCGCCACCTGGTCAGCAGCACGCGCTTCGTCTTCAACTACGCGATGGCGTTCCGCGAATTCGGCAACGCCGAATACCTGGACGCGGTGAAGCACGGCCTGCGCTACCTGCGCGAGGTGCACCGCAACCCGGCCACCGGTGGCTACGCGTGGACGCTGCGCGACGGCGTGGTCGAGGACGACATGAACCACTGCTACGGCGTGGCCTTCGTCCTGCTGGCCTATTCCTGCGGCGTGAAGGCCGGCGTGGAAGAGGCGCGTGGCTGGATGGACGAAACCTGGAACCTGCTGGAGCAGCGGTTCTGGGAACCGGAATTCGGCTTGTACAAGGATGAGGCCGACGCGCAGTGGAACTTCACCGGCTATCGCGGCCAGAACGCCAACATGCATATGTGCGAGGCGATGCTGGCGGCGTTCGAGGCCACCGGCGAGCGCCGCTATGTCGAGCGTGCCCTGCAACTGGCCGACCACATGACCCGCCGGCAGGCCGCCAAGGCCGACGGACTGGTGTGGGAACACTACGACACCCAGTGGAACATCGACTGGGACTACAACCGCGACAATCCCAAGCACCTGTTCCGCCCGTGGGGATTCCAGCCCGGCCACCAGACCGAGTGGGCCAAGCTGCTGATGATCCTGGATCGCCATGTCGACGCCGATTGGCTGGTGCCGACCGCACGCCACCTGTTCGATGTCGCGGTGGCGCGTTCCTGGGACGAGACGCGTGGCGGTCTGTACTACGGCTTCGCCCCGGACGGCGCGGTGTGCGACGACGACAAGTATTTCTGGGTGCAGGCCGAATCGCTGGCCGCCGCCGCGCTGCTGGCGCAGGGCACCGGCGATGCGTCCTACTGGCAGTGGTATGACCGCCTGTGGGACTACTCCTGGAAGTACTTCGTCGATCACCGGTACGGCGCGTGGTACCGCATCCTGGATGCGGACAACCGCAAGTACAGCGACGAGAAGAGTCCGGCCGGCAAGACGGACTACCACACCATGGGCGCATGCCATGAGGTACTGAACGTGGTGCGCCCGCGCGGCTGAGCCGGGACACCACACCGAGCGAGGAGGGAAGGGCTTTGCACGGAACACACGCGTCAAGTTTTGGATCGATGCAACGTTGGCTGGCGGCAGGACTGGTCCTGCTGGCATCGGGATTCGCGCACGCACAGGCATCCGCACAGGCACCGGCGCCTTCGCTGGTGCCGTTGCCGGCATCGGTCAAACCGGAAACCGGAACCTTCGGGCTGTCGCCTGCCACGCGGCTGTGCGCGGAAGGCAAGGACGCGCAGGCGAATGCCGATCTGTTCAATGCCTGGCTGCGCGAGCGGCAAGGCTGGGCGCTGCGCGATTGCGGCAAGGCATCGGCGAAAACCGCCGACGTGATCCGGCTGGCGCCCGCCGGCAAGGACATCGCCGCCGAGGCCTACCAACTGCATGTGCAGCCGCAAGGCGTCAGCCTGCGCGGCGACGCCGCCGGCCAGTTCTATGGTGTGCAGACGCTGATGCAACTGCTGCCCATCGAGCGCGCCCAGCGGCTGGAGCTGCCGGCGCAGCGTATCGATGACGCGCCGCGCTTCGCCTATCGCGGCATGCACCTGGACGTGGGCCGCCACCTGTTCCCGGTTGATTTCATCAAGCGGCTGCTGGACCGGATGGCGCACTACAAGCTCAACCGCTTCCACTGGCATCTCACCGACGATCAGGGCTGGCGCATCGAGATCAAGCGCTATCCGCGCCTGACCGAAGTGGGCGGGCAGCGCAAGGAAACCGACGGCGACGGCAAACCCTACGGCGGCTTCTACACCCAGGACGAGGTGCGCGACGTGGTCGCCTACGCGGCGTCGCTGCACATCACGGTGATTCCGGAAATCGAGATGCCGGGCCATGCGCTGGCCGCCTTGGCCGCCTATCCGGAACTGGGCTGCACGCCGGGACCGTTCGAGACCGGCACCACCTGGGGCGTGTTCGACGACATTTTCTGCCCGACCGAGCCGACCTTCACCTTCCTGGAGAACGTGCTGGACGAGGTCATCCCGCTGTTCCCGGCGCCGTACGTGCACATCGGCGGCGACGAAGCGCCGAAGACGCGCTGGCAGCAGAGCGCGGCGGCGCAGGAAGTCATCCGCCGCGAAGGCCTGAAGGACGAACACGAACTGCAGAGCTGGTTCATCCGCCGGATGGAGCGCTTCCTGCACTCGCGCGGCAAGCGCCTGATCGGCTGGGATGAAATCCTCGAAGGCGGCCTTGCCCCGGATGCGACGGTGATGTCGTGGCGCGGCGAGGCCGGCGGGATCGCCGCCGCGCGCCACGGCAACGACGTGATCATGTCGCCGACGCGCTGCTGCTACCTCGACTATGGCCAGGGTCCCAAGGACACCGAACTGTGGCAGAAGGGTGGCGAGCTGCCGATCGAGACGGTCTATGCCTACGACCCGGTGCCGGTGGAACTGGAGGCCGACAAGCGCCACCACATCCTCGGCGTGCAGGCGAACGTGTGGACCGAGCGCATGCCGCGCGAGGAAGTGGTCGAATACATGGTGTTCCCGCGTCTGCTGGCGCTGGCCGAGATCGCGTGGACGCCGCAGGCGCAGCGCGATTTCGACGCCTTCGATCGACGCCTGTCCGGCCAGTATCCGCGCCTGGCACAGGCCGGACTGCGTTACCGCATTCCGGCGCCCTGGGGCCTGCGCGACGGCCTGGCGGTGGAACAGGATCAGTACACCCTGGACCTGCGGCCACGCGTGCCCGGCAGCCGCATCCACTACACCCTGGACGGCAGCGTCCCGAACACCGCCTCGCCGCGGGCGACCGGACCGGTCAGCGTCACCGTGCCGGCCGACGGCGCGGTCACGGTGCGCACGCTGACGATCACCGCCGATGGGCGCGAGAGCGGCATCCACCGCGCGATCCTGCGCAACCGCCGCTACAAGCCGGCGCAGCCGGAACCGAAGGAAGCGCGCGCCTCCGGCGTGTCCTACCGTTACTACGAAGGCACCTTCGACCGGTTCGCCGAGATGGAAGCGGCCAAGCCGGTGCGCAGCGGCAGCGCGCAGTCGTTCGATTGGCGCGGCTACGGCCGCCACGAGCATTTCGGGCTGGTGTTCGAAGGCTGGCTGCACGTGCCCGAAGACGGCCTGTACCGTTTCCGCGCACAGGCCGACGATGCTTCCGCGCTGTACATCGACGGCGAGGCGGTAGTGCGCAACGAGACCTACGATCAGCCGGTGGAAGGCAGCGTGCCGCTGCGCCGCGGCTGGCACCGGCTGCGGCTGGATTTCTACCAGCGTTCGGGCGATATCGGCCTCGGGCTGAGCTGGGCGAAGGGCGAGGCGTCGCTGAAACCGCTGGACGCGACGCAGCTGCGGCATTGAAGCAGGAGGTCCGGCCGGATCCGGGATGCCGGGTCGCGGACGGACGCACGGGGTCCCGCGACGCGCGTGCGTGGCGGGAACGGCGCAGGATCAGGCCACGCGGGTGCCATCACGGCACCGAGCCACGTCGGCCGAGGAGGAGGAGCGAGTTCATGAGAGTCCAACCCATTGCCGCCACGGTTCCCGCCTGGATGCGCGCGATGCTCTGCGTCGCGTGGCTGTTGCTGGGCACCACCGCGATCGCGCAGCCGGCCGCGCAGTCACAGGCGGTCAGCGCCGACTGGCGCTTCCGCCTATTGCCCGGCGACGCCCAGCTCGCGGCGCACCCGCAAGCCGCCGGATGGGCGAAGGCCGCGGTGCCGGGCACGGTCCACACCGATCTGTTCGCCAATGGGGTGATTCCGGATCCCTACGTCGGCGCGCCGGAAGCCGGGCTGCAATGGATCGGGCTGGCCGATTGGGAGTACCTGGGCCGCTTCGATGTCGATGCCGCGACCCTGGCGCGCCCGCACGCGGAACTGGTGTTCGAGGGACTGGATACCTTCGCCGAGGTCGAACTCAACGGCCAGCCGTTGCTGAAGGCGGACAATAGCCACCGCACCTGGCGCGCGCGCGTGGACGGGCGGCTGAAGGCCCGCGGCAACGAGCTGCGGGTGGTGTTCCGTTCGCCCATCCGCACGCTGCTGCCGAAGGTGCAGGCGATGCCGCACAAGATCGCCGGCAACTATCCCTCGCCCTATGGCGACGAGCCGAAGGACGCGATGGTCGGCAACTTCGTGCGCAAGCCCGGTTACCACTTCGGCTGGGACTGGGGCCCGCGCTACGTGACCGCCGGCATCTGGCGGCCGATCCGGCTGGAGAGCTGGAACGACCTGCGCATCACCGATCTGGCCGTGCGCACCGATGCGCTGGACGAGCGCCAGGCGCGGCTGGCCGTGCTGGTGGAGGTCGATGCCGCGCGTGCCGGTTCCGCGGACGTGGAGGTCGAAGTACTGGACCCGGATGGGCGCCGCGTCGATGTCCTGCGCCGCAAGGCCGCGCTGACCGCCGGTGTCCAGCCGGTGACGGTGGAAATGACCCTGCCCAAGCCGCGTCGCTGGTGGCCGGTGGGCTACGGCGAACAGGCGCGCTACACCTTCCGCGCCACCGTGAAGGCCAAGGGCGGGCAGGCGGGCAGCGAGCGCCGCACCGGCCTGCGCACGATCGAACTCAGGCGCGATGTCGACGCGGACGGGCAGGGCCAGGGCTTCGCCTTCGTGATCAACGGCGTGCCGGTGTTCGCCAAGGGTGCGAACGTCATCCCGTTCGACGCGTTCCCGCCGCGAGCCGACGAGAAGCGCGTGCGCGCGGCGTTGACCGCCGCCCGCGACGCCAACATGAACATGCTGCGCAACTGGGGCGGCGGCTATTACGAAGACGATGTGTTCTTCGAGATCGCCGACGAACTCGGCCTGCTGGTCTGGCAGGACTTCATGTTCGGCGGCGGCATGCAGCCGGGCTACGACCCGGCGTTCCGGGCCAACGTGGTCGCCGAGGCGCACGACAACATCCGCCGCCTGCGCCACCACCCCAGCATCGTGCTTTGGTGCGGCAACAACGAGGAAGAGACCGCGTGGAAGGACTGGGGCCACCGCAAGCAGCTGGTGGCGGCGGATCCGGTGTTCGCCGACAAGGTCTGGCAGGGCTACGTGGCGCTGTTCGGCCAGGATCTGCGCCAGGTGGTGGGCGAGCAGGGACTGGGCGTGCCGTACTGGTCCAGTTCACCCAGCAACGATCTGGACGAGAAGGCCAACGATTCGCGCAAGGGCGACAAGCATTACTGGGACGTCTGGGCCGGTTCCAAGCCGGTGCAGGCCTACCTGGACGAAACCCCGCGCTTCATGTCCGAGTTCGGCCTGCAGGCGTGGCCGGACATGCGCACCATCGCCAGCTTCGCCAGGCCGGAAGAGCAGGCGGTCGACAGCCTGGTGATCAAGGCGCACCAGAAGTTCCTGGCCGGCGAGGGCAACACCCGGCTGTCGCTCTACATCGAGCGCGAGTACGGCAAGCCGCGCGACTTCCCCGGCTTCGTCTACCTGAGCCGGGTGATGCAGGCCGACGGCATCGGGCTGGCCGCGCTGCATCACCGCGCCTCGCGGCCGTACACGATGGGTTCGCTGTACTGGCAGCTCAACGACGTATGGCCGGGCGCCTCGTGGTCGAGCGTGGACTTCTACGGACGCTGGAAGCCGCTGAACTTCCACGCGCGCCGGTTCTTTGCGCCGCTTGCGGTCGCGGCGCTGCGCAAGGAGGGCGTGACCCGGTTGTCGCTGCTGTCCGACCTGACCACCGCGACGGAGGCCGAATGGCGCCTGCGTGTGATGGATTTCGATGGTCGCGTGCTGAAGGAACGCCGCCAATCGGCCACGCTCGCGGCGCTGGCGGCCACGCCGGCCGGCGAGTTCGGCGACGCTGAATTGCTGGGCGGCGCGGATCCCGCGCGCACGTTCGCGGTGTTCGATCTGGTCCGCGGCGGCGAGACGGTTTCGCGCGGACTGGTCTACTTCACCGCGCCGAAGGACCTGCGCCTGCCGGCGCCGCGCATCGACACCGAGCTGGCCGCCGATGGCGACGGTGACGGTTATCTGCTGACCCTGCGTTCGCCGGTGTTCGTGCGTGCGTTGTGGCTGGACTTCGGCGATCTGGACGCGACGCTGTCCGACAACGCGCTGGACCTGCTGCCGGGCGAAGCCGTCAGCCTGCGCGTGTCCTCGAAGACCGACGCGGCGGCGCTGCGCAAGGCGCTGACCCTTCAATCCCTCGCCGACGCGATGTCCGCGCCGGCTCCCTGATCGTTTTCCGCAAAGAGGAACTCCCATGCACGACGTATCGAACCCGACGAATTCCCCCCGTCGCGCCCTGCGTGGCCAGCGCCTGGCCGGCGCGGTGGTGATGGCGCTGACCCTGGTGACGGGCACCGCCTGCAATCAGAAGCCGGCGGCCGAAACGGCCGCGCCCACGACCACCGAAACACCGGCGCCGGCCGCCAAGGCCGCGAACGCGGACGTGCCGGCGGTGGACGAGGCCGAGGCCGCACGCCTGGCCGAACAGGTCAAGGCCGAAACCCGCCATGCGTGGCAGGGCTACATGCAGTTCGCCAAGGGTCACGATGATCTGAAACCGATCAGCGGCCAGCCGCGCGACTGGTACGAGAAGTCGCTGCTGATGTCGCCGGTGGACGCGCTGGATACGCTGATCCTGCTGGGCCTGGACAAGGAAGCGACCGAAGCGCGCGAGCTGATCGCCACCCAGCTCTCGTTCGATCACGACATGTACGTGCAGAACTTCGAGATCACCATCCGCCTGCTCGGCGGGCTGATCTCCGGCTACCAGCTCAGCGGCGACGAGCGCCTGCTCAAGCTGGCCGAGGATCTGGGCAAGCGCCTGTTGCCGGTGTTCGAAAGCAAGACCGGGCTGCCGTACACCCACGTCAACCTGCGCACCGGCAAGGTCCGCGGCACCGTCAGCAATCCGGCCGAGACCGGCACCCTGCTGATCGAGTTCGGCGCGCTGAGCAAGCTGACCGGAAATCCGATCTATTACGACAAGGCCAAGCGGGCGCTGACCGAAACCTTCAACCGCCGCTCCAGGATCGGCCTGGTCGGTCTGAACATCAACGTCGAAACCGGCGAGTGGACCAATCCGACCAGCCATATCGCCGGCGGCATCGACTCGTACTACGAGTACCTGTTCAAGTGCTGGAAGCTGTTCGGCGATGCCGACTGCAAGCGCATGTGGGACGAGAGCATCGGTCCGATCAACCAGTACCTGGCCGATGAAGTGCGCGAGGGCGACCTGTGGTACGGCTATGCCGACATGAACACCGGCAAGCGCACCCAGACCACCTACGGCGCGCTGGACGCGTTCATGCCGGGCCTGCTGGCGTTCGGTGGCGATCTCGAGCGCGCCAAGCGCCTGCAGGAATCCGGCCTGAAGATGTGGCGCCTGCACGGCATCGAGCCGGAAGCGATCGACTACGGCAAGATGGAAGTGACCTCGCCGGGCTATCCGCTGCGTCCGGAGATCGTCGAGTCGGCGTACTACCTGCATCACTACACCGGCGATGCGCGCTATCGCGGCATGGGCAAGGAGTTCTTCGAGGACTTCGTCCGCCACACCCGCACCGAGCATGGCTTCGCAGCGCTGAAGGACGTGCGCAGCAAGGAGAAGAACGACTCGATGGAAAGCTTCCTGTTCGCCGAGACCTTCAAGTACTACTACCTGCTGTTCGCGCCCAAGACCGCGCTGGACTTCGACGCGGTGGTGTTCAATACCGAGGCCCACCCGATCCGGAAGACCTGGAAGGACTGAGTCCGGACTTCATCGCCGCGGCACCCGAATGCCCGTCCCCAGGACGGGCATTTTTTTTGCCCGCGGGGCCGTACCCGAGCGGGCATGGGGCCAGTTTCGGAGAGCATGGGAGAGCAGGGGAGAGCATCGGAAAATCAGATGCGGCGGAGGGCACGATCGGTAACCGTTATCACGACGGATCCGATATGCTGAAAGCGTAATGCGAATCACAACACTAGGCATCCAACCTGCTTGACTCCATGCCCGAAGCCCCCCTGACGCCCGCCCGCATCGCGGTGACGGAAGACGACGACGAACTTCGCGAACTGCTCGTGTCGGAACTTGCCGAGCGCGGTTTCCAGGCCGTGGGGTTCGCCAGCGCCGAAGCGCTTTACCGGCACCTGGCCGTGCAGCCCTGCGACATCGTGCTGCTGGACATCGGTCTTCCCGGCGAGGACGGCTACGCGGTTGCCCGCCACCTGCACCAGATCGCTTCGGTCGGCATCGTGATGCTCACCGCGCGCGGGAAGAGCGACGACATGGCGCGGGGGCTCAGCACGGGCGCGGATCTGTATCTGGTCAAGCCCGTGGACATGGATGTACTGGCCGCGGGTATCGCCAGCCTGCGGCGTCGCCTGTCCGCTTCCGACCGGAGCGTGCCGGCGGAGCCCGCGCCACGTTGGGCGCTGGTCGCCGGTGGCTGGAAGCTGCGCACGCCCGACGGCGTGGAGTTGAGCCTGGGCGAAGCGGAACGGGTTTTCCTGCGCATGTTGTTCGAACAGCCTGGCGAACCGGTGGAACGCGAACGCTTGATCGCCGGCATGACCGAGTCGCCTGCTGATTTCGATCCGCATCGGCTCGAAGTACTGCTGCATCGCCTGCGCCAACGCGTACGGGGTGCGAGCGGACACGCGCTGCCACTGCGCGCGGTGCGCGGCATCGGCTATCTGTGGTTGCACGAGGGCGGCTGAGCAGGCCCAGTCCATCGCGCGTTCCTGTTCGTGCGCGGTGTTGCGCGAGAGTGTTCGAGAGCGATTGAAAGTGTGAGTGATGTTCCGTTATTGAGGTGATAAGAATCACAAAATAAGATTCCCCTGCCGTTGCAGCGCACAAAACCTGCGCTTGGCGGCCGCGTCGTTTCCGGCGCGAGAGCCACCGTCTTTCGGGAAGTCCGGTTCATCGCGGCGACTGCCGCCAGGACCGTTCTTCGCGCCGACGGCTACCAGGACCGCCCGCAAGGCGGTGTACGGAACAGGGGAAAACTGTGGTCCTCCAAGTCGTTGCGGCGCCTGGCGCCGAATGCGCGCGCGCGCCTGTCTCTGATCATGACGTGGACGAGGCCACCGCCATTCCGCGTGGCGTGCGGCGACGCGGGCAGTGGCTTCGCAGGGCCGCGCTGCTGCTGGCCACGCTGCTGCCGCCGACGCTGGCGAGCGCGGCCGATCTGCAGATCAGCGGCCTGACCGACACCGGCTACGATCCGAGCCCGGTCGGCGCACCGGTCGTGTACCACGTCGTGGTCGAGAACGGCGATGTCGATACGGTCAACGACGCGGTTGTCCTGTTCGATCTGCCGGCGGGGGCCGCTGCGGGCACGTTGCCGACCTTCTGCAGCAACCTGGGCGGTTCCCCGGTCCGGATCCGCTGCGCGTTGCCGCAACCGCTGTCGGCGGGTCAGCCCGCCGCGAGCTTCGACATCCAGATGCTCACCACCGGCATGGCGCCGGGATCGGTGTTCATCCATGGCGCCGTCGGACGCGCCAGCGCCACCGAGCCCGGCGCGGGCGAACCCCTTGCGAACCTGCCGACGAGCCACGGTTTCTTCACCGCCGACGACGAACCCGGCAACAACCTGCTCAGCCAGCAGACCACGCTGGACCAGTCGGGCGATCTGCGGCTGGAAAAAACCGCCTCGTCGGCTTCGGTGATCGGCGGCGACGAAGTGACCTACACGCTGACCGTCACCAATGACGGTCCGGGCGCGTCGTCGGGTTTCAACGTGCGGGACACGCTGCCGGCGGGCGTCAGCCTGGTGGCCGGCAGCTTCAGCAATCCGGCGTGGAGTTTCAATCCGGCCACGATGACCGCGACCCACGCCGGCACCCTGGCGGCGGGCGCCAGCAGCGCCTTCTCCTTCCGCGCGAAGGTGAATGTCGGTGGCGGCAACATCATCAACTCCGCCGTGGTCAACGCCGGTTCGATGCCTGATCCGAACCCGGCCAACAACACCGACGACGTCACCACCGTGGTCACGCCCGGCGCGGACATGGCGATCAGCAAGAGCGCCAACCCCGCGCCGGCCATCTCCGGCGATCCGATCACCTTCACGGTCAATGTCAGCAACCTGGGGCCCAGCGCGGCCACCAATCCGAGCTGGACGGACGTGCTGCCCGCCGGCTTCACCATCACCGGCGGCAACGAGCCGGCGGGTTGGACCTGCTCGACGACGGCCGGGAGCACCACCCGCGGATGCAGCTACGCCGGTGACCTGGCGCCGGGCGCGTCCACCAGCTTCACCATCACCGCGATGGTGCCTTCCAACGGCGCCAACAGCAGTGGAGATGTGACCAACACCGCGACGGTGACGTCGCAGACCCCGGATCCGGTATCCGTCAACAACAGCGGCAGCGTCCAGTTCAGCGTGATGCCGAATGGCGCGGATCTGGGGCTGGCCAAGCGCAAGACGCCGGCACTGGTCGCGATCTGGCCGGGCACCGGCCCAGACGCCGACAGCCTGATGACCTCCACCATCAACGTGCACAACTACGGGCCGCGCGCGGCGACCGGCAACGTGCAGGTCGTGGATCGGTTGGCGGCGGGCGAGGAGTACATCAGTGGCGGCAATGCCGGCGAATGGATCTGCTCGGTGGCACCGGCCGCCTGGAACGCGGGCGGTCCGGCACAGGTCGTCACCTGCGATCTGGATCCTTCGCGCTACGACCTGGCGCGCGATGCCGACACGCCGGGGCTGCGGATCGTCACCCGCGCCCGGACTCCGGATCTGGCGCTGACCAACAATGCCTGCACCGGCGGCTCCGGCGGTTCGCTGGAGCCGAGCACCGGCAGCATCAACGAGGATCGCAATACCACCAACGATTGCGCCGGCGACGGCACCCGTACCACCAACGATCGCGTCGATCTGCAAATCGAGAAGTGGACCCGCGCCAACGACGGCGGCACCGACAACGTCATCCCGCTGGGCACCAACAGCTACAGCTACACGCTGCGGGTGACCAACCTCGCCATCACCGACGCGGTACCGGCCAGCGGCATCGTCGTCAACGACACCATTCCGGGTTTCGTGAACGGCAATACCGCGGGTGTCGATCGCACCAGCGTAAGCACGACATCGCCGGCGGGCTGGAACTGCGTGGTCGATGGGCCCTCGGTGATCTGCCGCTCGGACACGACCGCACTGGCGGTCGGTGACTCGGCCGACATCACCATCACGGTGGGCTTCCCGTTCTTCGACAGCATCGGCCAGAGTCCGGGCAGCTGCGGCGCGGGCGCGCCGGCCAGCGGCGCGTTCTGCAACATCGCCGGCGTGGCGGTGGATCCGGATGTCTCCAGTTCCGTGGGCGAAATCAACGGCGCCAACAATCAGGCCAGGGACTGGGTGCGGGTCGAGCGCCGCGCCAACGTCAGAACGACCGCCAAGAACATCACCACGGGCAACGTGGGCCGCGTCGGCGTGGTCAGCAACTATGTGATGAGCTATTACAACGAGGGGCCGTCGGCGGTCCCCGGGGTGATCTTCCAGGACATCTTCACCCTGCCGGCCAACGACACGGGCTTCGTGCTGGTGTCGGCCACCCGTACCCCCGGCACCGTGGCGTGCACGCACAGCGCCGCCGGCGGCACCACCGCCACGGCGACCGCCGGCGGCATGTCCTATGCCAACCCGACCGGCTCGCCGTCCCAGGTGATCGTCACCTGTCCGGCGGTCAACCTGGCGTTCCAGCAGACCGAGAGCCTGCGCGTGCAGATCCGGCCGAACGTCAACAGCAACAACAATCCGGCCGGTCGCCAATTCACCAACGTCGCCAGCTTCGACATCACCGGTGGCGCCAGCGGCAGCGATGCCAATGGTCCGTTCGACTACAACACCAACACCAGCGCTGCCGACGACCAGAAGAACGCCTCGCTGACCTTCGAGCAGGGCGCGGCGGATCTGGTCGTCAACAAGGACGATCTGGGCTTCACCGGCGGCGTGGATCCGCTGGGCTACGACGCGGTCAACACCGCGGCCAACCTCATCACCTACCGCATCACCGTGCTCAACCGCGGCCCGTCGGTGGCCACCAGTGTGCGGATCACCGATACGTTCCGCGCGCCGAACGGGCGCCAGGTCCAATTCGTCGGCATCGCGCCCGGAAACGGCGGCGCCCCCTCGGGTGGCTTCAGCACTGCCGGATGCACCGTCAACAGTGCCAATCCGTTCACCGGCGCGGGCACCACGCCCGCCGACCCCGGGCTGAACATCGAGTGCGACGTGCCCGGCGCCGGTTTCAGCGGCAGCAACGTGCTGGGCACGCTGGGCGTCAATGCGACCAGCTATGTATACGTCCAGTACCGCTACCTGACCGCGCCCGGCGGCGGCGGCGACACCGTGCGCAACCAGGTCCAGGCGACCCTGGCCGAGACCGATACCAACCCGACGAACAACGCGGCCGACGAACCGACCACGATTCGCGCGCGCGCCGATGTGCGCGTCGCCAAGCACGTGTTCACCGACGCCCCCGATCTGGATCCGGATGTCGCCCTGCCGGCGGCCCCGGCGACGACGGTGGCGCTGCGCCAGCCGTTCTATTGGGTGCTGGAAGGCGCGAATGACGGTCCTGGCGCCAGCCTGTCGCGCGATCGCAGTGGCACCAGCCCGCAGAACGGCACCGGCACGGTCATCACCGACACCCTGCCGAACGGGCTGGAGATCACCGGTCCGGTCCAGTGGCAGAAGAAAGGTCCATCGCCGGGCGGTGATGAGCAGCCCAACGGGACCGGCGCGTGCACGGCCGCCGGGCTGGCACTGACCTGCAACCTGGGCGACGTGACCGTCACCGGCAAGGTGCGCGTGATCATCCCGGTGCGCTGGACCTCGTATCCCGGTGCGGCGGCACAGGTCAACACCACCCGCATCGCCACCGAGCAGGTGGATCCGAATCCGGGCAACAACATCGACGACGAGGACATCCTGGTCACGCGTTCGTCGCTGGCGGGCGTGGTGTTCCAGGATCGGGATCGCGCCGGTGCCAACGGCGGCACCCATCAGGGCGTTGCCGGTGAACCCGGCATCGGCGGCGTCAGCATCCGCCTGACCGGTACCGACGCCTACGGAAACGCGGTCAACCTCACCACCACCACCGCCGCCGATGGCAGTTACAGCTTTGGCGATCTGTCGCCCGCGGGCGCGGGTGGCTACACGCTGACCCAGACGCAGCCGGCCGGCTTCGTCGATGGACCGGTCGCCCCGCCGACCAGTGGTGGTGCCGAACCGTCGCTGGGCGGCGCCTACGCCACCGGTTCGCCCGACACCGTGTTCACCGGCATCGCGGTCGGCGCCAGCCAGGCGGGCGTGCGCTACAACTTCCCGGAAGTCCGGCTGCCCTCGCTGTCCGGCTTCGTCTACGTGGACGGCAACTACAACAACACCCGCAACGGTGGCGACGGCGCGATCGCCGGCGCCACGGTGGAACTGCTGAATGCGGCGACCGGCGCGGTGATCGGCACCACCACGACCGATGGCACCGGCGCCTACAGCTTCACCGGACTCGATCCGCTGATCACCTACACGCTGCGCGAGGCGCTGCCGGCGGGCAACTACCGCAACCGGCCCGGCGCGGTGAATCCCGGCCAGATCGGTGGCGCGGCCTGCACGACCGGTTGTACGGCGGCCACCGGCGTGGCCGGTGATGCGGCGACCACCGACCGGATCAGCGACATCGATCTGGGCGCCGGACTGGATGGTGTGCAGTTCAACTTCGGCGAGGATGCGATCTCGGCGATCTCCGGCAACGTGTACCTGGATCGCAACCGCAACGGCGATTTCGACGCCGGCGACGCGGGCACGGTCAACTCCCGCCCCAACGGCGGCCTGCAGGACGTCACCGTCACGCTCACCGGTGCGGGCGCGGACGGGGTGTTCGGCAATGGCGACGATCCCGCGCCGGTCATCCTGCAGACCGATGCCAATGGCGCGTACCAGTTCACCGACCTGGTG
Organism: Pseudoxanthomonas beigongshangi; assembly: GCF_016820515.1. Lineage (GTDB taxonomy): Bacteria > Pseudomonadota > Gammaproteobacteria > Xanthomonadales > Xanthomonadaceae > Pseudoxanthomonas_A > Pseudoxanthomonas_A beigongshangi. The sequence goes on from NZ_JADHDV010000008.1 coordinate 159,385, forward strand.
GTTGGCCAGAGCTATCGCGTCAGCGAAACCCAGCCGGATGGCTACGGCGAAGGCAGCGAGCATCCGAGCAATGTCATCGAGATCAACAATCTGACCATCGCCGGTTCCGCCGGCAACGATTTCGGCGAAGTGCTGGGATCGCTGGCGGGCAGCGTGTTCGAGGACTTCTCGGCCACCGCCGGCAACAACAACAACGGCGCTTTCGACAGCGGCGAAAATCCGATCGGCAATGTCACGCTGACCCTGACCGGCACCGACGTGCTGGGGCAGCCGGTGAACATGACCGTGCAGACCGACGGCAGCGGCGCCTACCGCTTCACCGACCTGCTGCCGCCGCAGGCGGGCACCAGCTATACGCTCACCGAAACGCAGCCGGCCGGTTACCTGGATGGCCGGCATACGCCGGGCAACGCGACGACCCCGGGCAATGCGAACACCGCCAACGTGATCGACGGCATCGCGCTGTCCGCCGGGCAGGACGCCACCGGCTACCTGTTCGGCGAACTGGCCAACGCCATCATCAGCGGCACGGTGTACCTGGACCGCAACGACGATGGTGACAACAATGGCGGCGACGCCGGCATTCCCGGCGTCACCGTGGTGATCCAGGGCGCCGGTCCGGACGGCCAGTTCGGCACGGCGGACGATCCGGCGCCGGTCACCCTGACCACCGACGCCAACGGCGACTACAGCTACGGTGGCGCGGTCGCCGGCCAGAACTATCTCATCAGCGAAACCCAGCCGACCGGCCTGGCCGAAGGGCAGGAAAACGGCCTCAACCAGATCCCGGTGACCAACCTGCCGGTGGCCGGTTCGCGCGGCAACGACTTCGGCGAACTGGCCGGCGCGCTGTCCGGCAGCGTGTGGCTGGACGCCAACAACAACGGCGTGCGCGAGCCGGGCGAGAACGGCATCGGTGGCGTGCGGGTGAGCCTGCCCGCGGGCACGCGCGACGCGCTCGGCAATCCGGTGGCCGAGGCGGTCACCGATGCCAACGGCGACTACCGCTTCGGCGACCTGCCGGCCGGCACCTACAACGTGACCGAACAGGCCGCGCAGCCGGTGGTGGGCGGGGCGACGACGATCAACGGCACCACGGTGGCCGGCAATATCGGCGGCACGCCCGCGGGCACTGCCACGCCGATCGCGACCGTGCCCAGCGCCATCGCCGGCATCGCGCTGGGTGCGGGCGAGTCCTCCGTGCGCAACGACTTCGGCGAAACCCTGGGCGTGTCGGTCTCCGGCCGGGTGTTCTTCGACGCCAACAACGACGGCGCGCAGGCCGGCGCCAGCGAGACCGGCATCGAGAGCGTGACCATTCGCCTCACCGGCACCGACGACAGCGGCGCGGCGGTGGATCTGACCACGACCACGGACGCCAACGGCGATTTCCGTTTCGAGGGCCTGCGTCCGGGCACCTACACCGTGACCGAACCGCAGCAGCCCACCGGCACCAGCAACGGCCAGACCCTGGCCGGCACCGTCGGCGGCACGCCGTCCGGCACCGCCACGCCGATCACCACCGTACCGAGTGCGATCAGCGCGATTGACCTGACCACGCCGGGCGCCGCTTCGGAGGACAACCTGTTCGGCGAGATTCCGCTCAACAGCGCAATCAGCGGCCGCATCTGGCGCGATCTGGACAACGATGGCGTCATCGATCCGTCGGAGCAGGGCATCGGTTCGGTGGTCGTGCGCCTGACCGGTACCGATCTGGCCGGCAACACCATCACCCGCGAAGTCACCACCCAGCCGGACGGCGGCTACGCGTTCACCGAGCTGCCGCCGGGCACCTACACGGTCACCGAACCCGAGCAGCCGGCCGGCACGCTCAACGGCATCACCGTGCCCGGCACCGGCGGTGGCACCGCCACCGCGCCGACCACCGCGCCGTCGGTGATCGAGGGCATCACGCTGGGCGTGGGCGAGGAAGCGGCCAACAACAACTTCGGCGAGGTTCCCGCCGGCACCATCTCGGGCCGGGTCTACAACGACGGCAACAACAACGGCGTCATCGACACGGGCGAGGGCGGCTTCCCGAACGTGCAGGTCGTGCTGACCGGCACCAACGATCTCGGCGAAACCGTCAACGTCACCGTCACCACCGACAGCGAGGGCCGGTACCGCTTCGAGAACCTGCGTCCGGGCACCTACACGGTGACCGAGCCGACCCAACCGGCCGAGACGCTCAATGGCATCACCACGCCGGGCACCATCGATGGCACTCCGACCGGCACCGCCACGCCGGTGACGACCACGCCGTCGGCGATCAGCGGCATCGTGCTGCCGCCGGGCGGCCAGTCGATCGACAACAACTTCGGCGAGGTCGGCGATTCGCCCGACCTGGTGGTCAGCAAGACCGCCACGCCGGCGACCTTCACCGTCAACAACGTGGGCACCTACACCATCCGCGTGCGCAACATCGGCCAGCAGGCGAGCGCGGGCGAATACGTGGTGGAGGATCGCCTACCTGCCGGCCTGACCCTGGACGCCACGCCGGCCGGGTCCGGCTGGAACTGCACCGGCGCGATCGGCGACAACCGTTTCCGCTGCGCCAGCAGCACGGTCATCGCCGCCGGCGCCACCGCGACCGACACCATCGTGGCGCGCGTGCGTGTCGCGGCGACCGCCGCTGCGGCATCGCCGGTGAACAACGCGGTACTGGTCGAGGGCGGCGGCGAGAACGAGTTCCGCACGCCAACGCAGGAAGAACGCGCCAACTTCGAGGGCAACGTCGACGACCTGCCGGTATGCGACCCGGCGATCACCCAGAACGCCTGCCGCCTGCCCACGCCGGTGCAACTGGCCGCGTCGGTCTCCGGCACGGTGTGGTTCGACCAGGGCAGCGACTTCGGCCTGATCGACGGTGGCGATCGCCGCCTGGGTGGCTGGACCGTGGAAGTCGTGGACGCCAATGGACAAGTGGTGGGTACGGCCACCACCGGCGTCGACGGTTCCTATTCGATTGCCGACCAGATTCCCGGCGTGCCGCTGGACATCCGCTTCCGCGACCCCGCCACCGGCGTGGTGTGGGGTTGGCCGGTCAGCGGCGAAACCGCTGGCGGTTCGCCCGCGCCGTGCGACGCCACCGGCGCGATCGGCGGTGGGACCGCCAGTTCCTGCCCGAGCAGCACCGACGGCGTCACCCGCCTGTCGGTGGTGCTTGCCCCGGGCGCGAACCTGCCGCAGCAGAGCCTGCCGCTGAATCCGGGCGGCGTGATCTACGACGCGGTGACGCGCAGCCCGGTCCCGGGCTCGCGGGTGACCCTGACGCCGATCGGCAGCTGCCCGGCCTATGCGCCGGAACAGCACGTGCTCAACGCGGCCATGGGCGGCTACACCGTGCAGGGCAACGCGATCTCGATGACGGTCGGCGCCGACGGTTTCTACCAGTTCCTGATGGCGCCGGGCGCGCCGGCGTCGTGCCGGTTCCAGATCGCGGTGACTCCGCCGGCCGGCTATACCTTCGAGTCCGGCATGATTCCGGCGGAAAACTCGCCGCTGACGCCGCCGTCCACGCCGGGCCTGGGTTATCCGGTGCAGACGAACGCGACCGCGCCGACCGGCCCGGCCGGCACCGCGACCACCTACTACCTGGAGGTCAACCTGGGTTCGGGCGTGGCCGCGCCGGTGCACAACCACATCCCGCTGGATCCGCAGGTGGCGCCCGGCCTGGTCATCACCAAGACCGGCGACCGCAAGACCGTGGAAGTGGGCGACAGCCTGGTCTACACGATCACCATCCGCCAGACCGCGGGCGCCGCGCTGGGCACGGTGAACGTCATCGACCGCCTGCCGCATGGCTTCACCTTCATCGCCGGTACCGCGCGGGTGGACGGCAGCGGCATCGCCGACCCGATCGGCAAGCCCGGACCGACCCTGGTGTTCGACGTCGGTTCGCTGGCGGTCGGCGCGCAGAAGGTGCTGAGCTACCGCGTCCGCGTGGGCGTGGGCAGCCAGCAGGGCGACGGCATCAACCGCGCGCGCGCCTGGGGCTGTTCGATCACCGGCGGCTGCGTGGATGCGAACACGCTGGCGCCGTATCCGAACGGCGGCACCGTGCCATCCAATCCGGCCGAGTACCGCGTGATCGTCAGCGGCGGCGTGTTCGCCGACGAGGGCTGCGTGCTGGGCAAGGTGTTCGTTGACTGCAACGTCAATCACGTGCAGGACAAGGAAGAACTGGGCATCCCCGGCGTGCGCATGTACTTCGAGGACGGCACCTGGCTGATCAGCGATTCGGAAGGCAAGTACAGCTACTGCGGCCTGCCGCCGAAGAGCCACACCCTGAAGGTGGACGCGTCCACGCTGCCGGTCGGCTCGCGCCTGACCACCAGCAGCAACCGCAACCTGGGCGACGCCGACAGCCTGTTCATCGACCTCAAGAACGGCGAGTTGCATCGCGCCGACTTCATCGAGGGCAGTTGCTCCAACCCGGTGATCGAACAGGTCAAGGCACGCCGCACCCAGGGCGAGATCCGCGCGCCGGAAACCGAACCGGGCCAATCGCCGCTGCGTTTCGAAAGCAAGCCGCTGCGCAGCCCGCAGCAGGGCACCGACTCGGCGAACCAGCGCCCGATCGTGGATCCGAGGGCGACCGCCCCGAGTCCCGCCGCCGGCACGGAGGTGCAGCCATGAGCCGCACCCCGCGACCCGCCCGCGTCCGCCAGGCCAGGAAGACCATGCGTCCCCAACCTTTCTCCCGCAAACCGCTGAGCCTGGCGCTGTCGCTGGTGCTGATGCCGGCCATGGCGATGGCCCAGAACGTCTCCGGCGACCAGCGCTTCACCCCGGTGCTGGGACAGGCGACGCCGCTGTTCCCGCAATCGCCACAAAGCCAGCAGGCCACCTCGCAACCGTTGTATGCGCAACCGGGCAATGTCGATTACCGCGCCAACGCCGGCGTGCAGCGGGTGGTGGTGGAGGTGGATCGCGACGGCGTTCCGGCCGACGGCCAGTCGCCGGTGCACGTGGTGATCCAGTTGTTCGGCGCCGATGGCAAGCCGCTGGCCGGCGAGGCCTTCGCGACCGTCGAGAACTCCGGCGGCCGCATCAAGCTGCCCGATGGCCGTACCGACGAACTCGGCCCCGGCCACCTGGACGCCGACAAGGTCACGCCCGGCGTGCAGGTGCCGGTGCGCGACGGCCGCGCCGAGTTCGACCTGCTGGCGCCGCACGACCCGCAGGACGTGCTGCTGCGGGTGACCTCCGGCGGCGAGACCGCCGAGGGCGTGGTCGGCTTCGTGCCGGAAATGCGCGAGATGATCGCGACCGGCCTCATCGAGGGCGTGATCAACTTTCGCCGCAAGGGCGACAACCTGATCGACGGCAGCACCCGCGGCGATGGTTTCGAGCGGGAAATCCGCCGCTGGGAAAAGCAGTTCAACAACGGCAAGGCCAATGGCGCGGCGCGCGCGGCGTTCTTCGTCAAGGGGCGGATCAAGGGCGAGTACCTGCTGACCGCCGCCTACGACTCGGACAAGGAAGTGCGGGCCCGCCTGCTGCGCGACATCCAGCCGGAGGAGTTCTATCCGGTGTATGGCGACGCGTCGCTGCGCGGTTTCGACGCGCGTTCGGCCGAGCGCCTGTACGTGCGCGTGGACAATGGCCGCAACTACCTGCTGTACGGTGATTTCCAGACCGGCGACAGCATCGCCACCCAGACCGGCGTCGGCTTCGGCGAGCGTGCGCCGCAGCGCGTGCTGGGCACCTACAACCGCACCGCGACCGGACTGGGCTGGCACTTCGAGAACGCGCGCGTGCGCGGCAACGTGTTCGCCATCGAGGACTCGCTGCGCCAGGTCATCGAGGAACTGCCCAGCCAGGGCAGCGGCCCCTACGGCCTGCGCAACAACGCGGTGCTGGAAGGCAGCGAGCGGGTCGAGGTGGTGGTGCGCGATCGCAACCAGCCTTCGCGAATCGTCTCGGTGCGTCCGCTGGCCCGGCTGGTGGACTACAGCTTCGAGCCGTTCTCCGGCCGCATCCTGCTCAACAGCTTCCTGCCCTCGTTCGATGGCGATCTGAATCCGGTATCGCTGCGCATCACCTACGAACTGGATCAGGGCACCGAAAAGTTCTGGGTGGTCGGTGGCGACGCGCAACTGCGGGTCGGCCAGAACGGCGAGATCGGCGGATCCTACGTGGACGACCGCAATCCGTTCGCCAGCTTCGAGATGGGCAGCGCCAACGTCGGCTACCGCCTGGGTGAAAACACCTGGCTGGTGGCCGAGGCGGCGCGCACGCGCAGCGAGGTCAACACCAACTCCATCAACCAATACGGCACGCCCGCGTTGCAGGGGCTGAGCGGGTTGGTGGAAGGCAACGCCTGGCGTGTGGAGCTCGGGCATGCCGGCAAGAAGGCGGATCTGAAACTGTTCGCCGGACAGTCGGATCCGGAGTTCAACAACCAGGCCTCGCCGTTGTACGGCGGGCGGGGCGAGTACAGCCTGACCACGCGTTACCGCTTGAACGAGCGCTTCGAGCTGTACGCGGAGGGATTGCGCAGCGAAGACCGCAATCCCGACGGCGGCGAGCGCAACGCCGGCAGCGTCGGCACGCGCGTCAAGGTGACCGACAAGCTGACCCTGGATTTCGGCTATCGCGCCATCCGCGAAACCGTCGGCGCCTACTACACCTGGGCGACCAACAGCGGCTACGGCAACCTGGGCGGACTGTCCGGCGGCTACGCCACCGGCGCCGGTGGCGGCGCGCTGGGCTACGGCCAGCAGCCGCTGGACCCGTTGACCGGCCTGCCGATCATCAGTAATGGCAACCCCAACGATGTCGCCAGCGGCCTGCCGGTCGGCACCGAGCTGTCCTCGGACATGCTGCGCTTCGGCGTTGGCTACCGCGCCAGCGATCGCCTGAACCTGGGCGGCGAGGTGGAACAGGACATCCATGGCGAGGATCGCAATCGAATCGCCCTCGGCGTGGACTTCCAGTTGCGGGAGCGCAGCCGCCTGTATGGCCGCTACGAGAAACAGACCGGGATCAGCGGTGTCAACGGCCTGACCCAGGACGGCCGCGAGGCCGATACGGTGGCACTGGGCGTGGATACCAGCTTCCTGCGCGATACCCAGCTGTTCTCGGAATATCGACTGCGCGACGCCATCGCCGGCCGCGACATCCAGGCGGCCTCGGGCATGCGCAACCGCTGGGACCTGCGCGAGGGACTGCGCCTGGACACCTCGCTGGAGCATACCAACGTGATCTCCGGCAACGTCGGCGATTCGACCGGGATAGGCATCGCCCTGGACTACAGCGCCAATCCGCTGTGGCGCGGCAACATCCGGCTGGAACACCGGATTTCCGACGACGTCGCCGAAACCCCGACGGACGAGGCCTACAACACCACCCTGTTGCAGTTCCTCGCGGCGCGCAAGCTCAACCGCGACTGGACCGTGCTGGCACGCAACTACCTGCTGCGCACGGTCTACGCGGCGCGCGGCGACGTGCTGCAGGATCGCTTCCAGGTCGGTGTGGCCTACCGCGATACCGACACCAACCGCATCAACGCGCTGGCGCGCTACGAGTACAAGCTGGAGAAGGACGAGAGCGGCATGGACGGTTCCGGTTTCGGTTCCGATACCGGCCAGGACATCCGCACCAGCGCGCACATCGTGTCCGCGCACGCCGACTGGCATCCATCGCGGCCGTGGTGGCTGACCGGGCGGGTGGCGGCGAAGTGGCAGCAGGACAGCTTCTTCTATGCCGACACCGGCCGGGTCAACGACGATTTCCGCGCGGTGCTGCTGTCGGGCCGCGTGGTCTACGACATCACCGAGAACTGGGACATCGGCGTGCTGGCCTCGACCTTCCGTGGCCAGTACGGCGCCAACCAGTACGCGTTCGGCGTGGAAGTCGGGCGCCTGCTGCGGCAGAACCTGTGGCTGTCGGTCGGCTACAACGCCACCGGTTTCCGCGGCGACGAGGACCTGACCGGCTACGAGTACACCCAGCAGGGCGCCTTCATCCGCCTGCGCTTCAAGTTCGACGAAGACCTCTTCCGCAGGGAAGACGCCCGCTACCGCGATCCGGTGCGCTGAGGAACCCCATATGACCATCACCAAGTCCACGCTCATCACCGCCGCCGTCCTGGCCGCCCTGGCCGGCACGGCCGCCGCGCAGCAGACCCAACTGGTTCCGCCGCGCGATCGCATCACCGACGAGGCCATCCATGCCGATTTGTCCGGCTACGACGCCACCCAGGGGCGTATCCAAGCGCTCAACGACGGCGGCCGCCCGGTGCGCGACTACCACCTGTCCAAGGCCCAGTGCTGGCTGGACGTGTCCTTCCACGAATACACCCGCAACGATCGCAGCGCGTTCCCGCAGGAAGCGCTGACCGAATCGGAGAAGCTGATCGTGGGGATGGAGCAGGGCGTCTCGCCGCTGCCCACCGACACCCCGCTGGTCAACGGCGCGGCCCGCGTGCGCGAGGACCTGTGGAAGCGCCTGGGCGCGATCCACGGCACGCCGGGTTTCGCCTGCGCGCAGCAGGCGGTGGCCTGCGGCGAAGTGGAACTGGTGCATGCCGGCAACGAGTTCAACCAGCAGCAGTGGCGCCATTCCAAGCCCTATATCCAGATAGCCGAGGACATGGTGAGCGACGCCGAGGCGCTGGCGCGCCAGTGCGGTGTGGCCGCCATGCCGGCCGCACCGGCGGTGCTGACCGCCAACGTGTTGTTCGAGTTCGATCGCGACGGCCGCGGCGACATCCGCGCCTACTCGCTGCAGAGCCTGGAGCGGGAGCTGGCGCGGGTGCGCGAGGAAGGCCTGACCCTGGCGTCGGTGGAACTGGTGGGGCATGCCGATCGCCTGCAGGGCCGGGGCTACGACTACAACCAGGGCCTGTCAGAGCGCCGCGCGCGCACGGTGCGGGAATGGCTGATCGAGCGAGGAGTGCCCGCCGAAGCCATCCGCTACACCTTCCGCGGCGATACCGAACAGGTGCAGGCCTGCGATGGCGTGAAGCCGCGCGAGGCGCTGCGCGAATGCCTGATCCCGAACCGCCGGGTCGAAGTCAGGCTGCAAGCGGGCGCGACCGGGGAAAAGCCCGCGCCGGGCCTATAATCCGCCGGTCCGGGGATGTTCGGACGGCGCCGGGGAGGGCGGCCGTCCCAGTCGCCCGGTCGGCGGCTAGGCATCCCTGAGGACCCCCCATGATCGAACCCTCTCCATCGGTCGTTTCCACGCGCGGCGCGCGCATTCCGCTGATCGGGCCGCTCCTGCGCGGCGTGCTGGACTGGTTCCGCGACGTGCCGATTGCCGATCCGGTGGATCGCCGCAACGCGCCGATGATCCAGGTGATCTCGCTGCTGCTGGCGATGTTGCCGCCGCTGGCCTGGATCTACCGCGCCTCGGTGGACATTCCCTGGCGGCCGGGCGAGATCGCCAGCATGGTGTTCAGCCTTGCGGTGAGCGCCGCGGCCGGCGCCAGCTTCTGGCTGATCCGGCGCGGCAGGTTCGGTGCGGCGTCCTACCTGCTGCTGGCGGTGTTCGCGGTCACCGTGGTGCCCAGCTATCTGTCCACCGGATTCGACGCGCAGGTCTACGAGCAACCGATCCTGGTGATCTGGATGGCCATCGCGGGCCTGGTGATCGGCCGGCGCGCCTTGTGGGTGATGTTCGCCTGCATCGCCGTCGCGTTCTGCGGTGGCATGTGGCTGGAGATCGCGCGCGACGGCGAGGTCTACAACCGGCTGGTCGATCTGGCCGCGCGCTTCGCGATGTTCCTGATGATCGCGGTGGTGCTGGATCGCAGTTCCGTGGCGCTGCGCGAAAGCCTGCGCGAGGCCAACCAGCGTGGCAATGCACTGGCCGAGAGCAACCGCCTGCTGGAGCAGGAGGCGCGCGAACGCGAACGCGCGCAGGAACAGCTTATCCACGCGCAGAAGGTCGAGGCGGTGGGCCGGCTGGCCAGCGGCGTCGCCCACGATTTCGGCAACCTGCTGTCGCTGATCCTCGGTTATGCCGGGCGCGGCAAGCGGCAGGACGATCCGGCCGCGCTCAAGGAAGCCCTGGCTGGGGTGGAATCGGCCGCGCGCCGCGCGACCCTGGTGACCCACAAGCTGCTGGCGTTCGCCCGACAGGACGAGACCCATCTGCAGACGTTCGATGCGGGCGAAAGCCTGCGCGAGTTGCGACCGATGCTGCGCCAGTTGTTCGACCCGACGGTCGATGTCCGCCTGGACGTGGCGGAGGGATTGCGACCGATCCGCTTTGATCGCACCCAGTTCGAACTGATGGTGCTGAACATCGCCGCCAACGCCAACCACGCGATGCCCGGCGGCGGCGTGTTCGAAGTCACCGCCGGCACCAGCGCGAGCGGTGTCGCCATCGGCTTCCGCGACACCGGCACCGGCATGACGCCGGAGGTGCAGGCGCGCGCGTTCGACCCGTTCTTCACCACCAAGCCGGCCGGCGAGGGCACCGGCCTGGGCCTGTCGGTGGCGCGCGATCTGATCCAGCGCGCCGGTGGCCGCATCGGTGTGGACAGCGTTGTCGGTGCGGGCACCGTGATCCGGATTGAGTTGCCTGTGGCGGACTAGGGATCAGGCGCAACTCGCAGTTTCCAAATCGGATGGTCCCTTCCCCCGCCTGCGGGGGGAGGGCGCGCGCCCGCGCCGGATGGGGGCGCTCTTCGCACGGATCCTTGCCCCCATCCGCCTTCGGCACCTTCCCCCGCGTTGCGGGGGAAGGGACGGGAGAAAGGGAACGGCGAGCTGAGCGTTTTCCGAGCGGAAGAACGGAACCCATGGATGGCATAGGTTCCTCCACGCGCCTGGACATGTCCCCTTCCCCCGCCTGCGGGGGAAGGTGGCGCGCCCGCGCCGGATGGGGGCGCTCTTCGCCCGGATCCTTGCCCCCATCCGCCTGCGGCACCTTCCCCCGCGTTGCGGGGGAAGGGGACAGGAGAAAGGGAACGGCGAACTGGGCGTTTTCCAAGCAGAAGAACGGAACCCACGGACGGCATCCGTTCTCCCACGCGCCTGGACATGTTCCCTTCCC
>NZ_JADHDV010000009.1 GCF_016820515.1 Pseudoxanthomonas beigongshangi
CCCGCGGCGCCCGCGACCCAGCCGCAGCCGGCCCCGACCACCGTGCCGGCCGCGCCGGCGCAGGCACCGGAAACCGGCAGCCAGCCGCAGCAGGCCCTGCCGCCGGTGGAAGCACCGTCACAGGGCGGTTGAACCGGGCTACAATACCGGCCCGCAATCGGTGACCGGTTGCAGAGTTTCAATGCCCAGGTGGCGGAATTGGTAGACGCACTACCTTGAGGTGGTAGCGGCGAAAGCTGTAGGGGTTCGAGTCCCCTCTTGGGCACCAATCGAAGCGGCGAACCGGCGACACGCCGGCCGGCCGCGGCAATGGAAAGCGAAGCCCGCGCAAGCGGGCTTTTCTTTTGTCCATGAAAAGCGCCGCGTACAGCTTCGTAAACGTTTACTAGTCAGTTCACTAACCGGTACAATTCCGCCGATCCATTCCAGGCCAGGTACGAACTGCGGAAGGGCCAGGATCGGATCGGTCACCGCCGCCTGCGGCGGGACACGGTGGATGCCGCGGCCGGGCCCGAGTCACCTCGACCGCTGCTCCTTGCGCACCCGCGCAAACCGCGCGTACCACGCGGTCCCACAGCGGAATGCAGTGCCCCACCAAGGCGACACGCTCCGGCGTGCAGGCCGGGAGCGGGGCAGGTAGGACAAGAAGAGAAACGCGAGTGCTGGCCAACTATCTGCCGACCCTGTTGTTCCTGATCGTCGCCACCGGCATCGGCATCGCGCTGATCCTGGCGGGACGCTTCCTCGGCCCCCGGCGCCCCGACGCCCAGAAGCTGTCGCCGTACGAATGCGGCTTCGAGGCCTTCGAAGACGCGCGCATGAAGTTCGACGTGCGCTATTACCTGATTGCCATCCAGTTCATCGTCTTCGACCTGGAAATCATTTTTATCGTCCCGTGGACCCTGGTCTTCCAGGAGCTCGGCGCCCGCGCACTGGTCACCATGGGCCTGTTCGTCGGCATGCTGTTCCTCGGCTTCATTTACGTTTGGAAGAAGGGAGCGCTCGAATGGGAGTGATCCAGACCCTCGATCGCCTGATGACCAACCCGATCCCGGAAGGGCGGGTGGACGACATCCTGCGGCCGGAAGGTGACAACCCGCTGCTGGAAAAGGGCTACGTGACCACCAGCGTCGACGCGCTGATGAACTGGGCGCGCACCGGCTCGATGTGGCCGATGACCTTCGGCCTGGCCTGCTGCGCGGTCGAGATGATGCACGCCGGCGCCTCGCGCCTGGACCTGGACCGCTACGGCGTGGTGTTCCGCCCGTCGCCGCGCCAGTCGGACGTGATGATCGTCGCCGGCACCCTGGTCAACAAGATGGCCCCGGCGCTGCGCAAGGTCTACGACCAGATGCCCGACCCCAAGTGGGTGATCTCGATGGGCAGCTGCGCCAATGGCGGTGGCTACTACCACTACTCGTATTCGGTGGTGCGCGGCTGCGACCGCATCGTGCCCGTCGACGTGTACGTGCCGGGCTGCCCGCCGACCGCCGAAGCGCTGGTCTACGGCATCCTGCAGTTGCAGAAGAAGATCTGGCGCACGCAGACCATCGCGCGCTGAGCGCGCCGGCCTGCTTCCCGTTCCACCCGTTTTCCTTTTCGAGAGCACGCTACGCCCCATGGCCGAGCAAGCTGCAAATTTCACCGACCGGTTGCGCGCGCGCTTCGCCGATGCGGTGATCACGGTTGCCGGAACCCGCGAAGAGGTCACCCTCGAGGTGCCGTCCGCGTCCTGGCATGAGGTCTGCCGCGCCCTGCGCGACGAGTTCGGATTCGAGCAGGCGGTCGACGTCTGCGGCGTCGACTATCTGGGCTACGGCAGCGCAGAGTGGGATACCTCGGACGTGTCGTCCGAAGGGTTCAGCCGTGGCGTCGAGGGCTTTGGCCCGGGCCGCTTCGACTGGGAACAGCGACCGCGCGGCGCCGGTCCCGAGCGCCGCTTCGCGGTGGTCCTGCACCTGCTGTCGTACCAGCACAACCAGCGCCTGCGCGTGCGCTGCTTCGCGCCGAACGATGATCTGCCGGTGGTGGCCTCGGTCACCGACCTGTGGCCGGGCGCCAACTGGTTCGAGCGCGAGGCGTTCGACCTGTACGGCATCGTGTTCGAAGGCCATCCGGATCTGCGCCGCATCCTGACCGACTACGGTTTCGTCGGCCATCCGTTCCGCAAGGACTTCCCGCTGATCGGCAACGTCGAAGTGCGCTACGACGAAGAGAAAAAGCGCGTGGTCTACGAGCCGGTCACCTCGGTCGAGCCGCGCGTCGGCGTGCCGCGCGTGATCCGCGACGACGCGCGCTACCAGACCGCGATCGGCGAAGCCGCCGCGGGCGAGGGCAGCAAGTGATGAGTACGCAACAGTCCCCCACCGCGTTTGCGAGCAATCCTGAAGAGTCCAAGCAGGAGATCCGCAACTACACGATGAACTTCGGCCCGCAGCATCCCGCGGCGCACGGTGTTCTCCGCCTGATCCTGGAAATGGACGGCGAAACCATCATGCGCGCCGACCCGCACGTCGGCCTGCTGCATCGTGGCACCGAGAAGCTGGCCGAGTCCAAGCCGTTCAACCAGTCGATCGGTTACATGGATCGCCTGGACTACGTGTCGATGATGTGCAACGAGCACGCCTACGTGCGCGCCATCGAAATCCTGATGGGGATCGAGGCGCCGGAACGCGCGCAGTACATCCGCACGATGTTCGACGAGATCACCCGCATCCTGAACCATCTGATGTGGATCGGATCCAACGCGCTCGACCTGGGTGCGATGGCGGTGATGCTGTACGCCTTCCGCGAGCGCGAGGAGCTGATGGACTGCTACGAGGCGGTCAGCGGCGCGCGCATGCACGCGACCTACTACCGCCCGGGCGGTGTCTACCGCGACCTGCCAGACCGGATGCCGAAGTATAAGGAATCGCCCTGGCGCAAGGGCCAGGCGCTGAAGCGCCTGAACAACGCGCGCGACGGGTCGATGCTGGACTTCCTGGAAGACTTCACCCGCGAGTTCCCCAAGCGCGTCGACGAGTACGAAACCCTGCTCACCGACAACCGCATCTGGAAGCAGCGCACCGTCGGGATCGGCGTGATCAGCCCGGAACAGGCCCGCGCCTGGGGCATGACCGGCGTGATGCTGCGCGGTTCGGGCATCGCCTGGGATCTGCGCAAGAAGCAGCCGTACGCCAAGTACGACGCGGTGGATTTCGACATCCCGCTGGGCGTGGAAGGCGACTGCTACGACCGTTACCTGGTCCGCGTGGCCGAGATGCGCGAATCCAACCGCATCATCGCCCAGTGCGTGAATTGGCTGAAGGCCAATCCCGGCCCGGTGATGGTCAAGAACTTCAAGGTCGCCCCTCCCTCGCGCGAGGAGATGAAGGACGACATGGAAGCGCTGATCCATCACTTCAAGCTGTTCAGCGAAGGCTACTGCGTGCCGGCCGGCGAGACCTACTCGGCGGTGGAAGCGCCCAAGGGCGAATTCGGCTGCTACCTGGTGTCCGACGGCGCCAACAAGCCGTTCCGGGTGAAGCTGCGCGCGCCGGGCTTCGCCCATCTTTCTTCCATGGATGCCATCGTCCGCGGCCACATGCTGCCGGACGTGGTCGCCATGATTGGTACTTACGATCTGGTTTTCGGTGAGGTGGACCGATGAGGGCCACAGGCAATTTCGAGGCGACGCAGAACGTCGATCCCCTGGTGGCGCTGAGCGACAAGACGCGCGCGCATATCGATCATTGGCTGACCAAGTTCCCGCCCGACCGCAAGCGCTCGGCGGTGCTGCAGGGTCTGCACGCCGCGCAGGAGCAGAACGGCGGCTGGCTGAGCGACGAGCTGATCGCAGCGGTCGCCAAGTACCTGGACATCCCGCCGGTGTGGGCCTACGAGGTCGCCAGCTTCTACTCGATGTTCGAGACCGAGAAGGTGGGCCGCAACAACGTCGCCTTCTGCACCAACATCAGCTGCTGGCTCAACGGCGCCGAGGATCTGGTCAAGCACGCCGAGAAGAAGCTCGGCTGCAAGCTGGGCGAATCCACCGCCGATGGCCGGGTGTTCCTGAAGCGGGAAGAAGAATGCGTCGCCGCCTGCTGCGGCGCGCCGGTGGTCGTGATCAACGGCCATTACCACGAGAAGCTGACGCCGGCCAAGGTCGACGAATTGCTGGACGGGCTGGAGTAAGCGCATGGCACATCATCCGCACACATCCGAAGGTTACGGCCCGGTGGGCCCGGCGCCGAAGGAGCACCAGGTCGTCTACACCACGCTGCATTTCGACAAGCCGTGGTCGTACGAGAACTACCTGAAGACCGGCGGCTACAGCGCGCTGCGCAAGATCCTCGAAGAGAAGATCCCGCCGGCCGACGTGGTCGAGATGGTCAAGCAGTCCGGCCTGCGCGGCCGCGGCGGCGCGGGCTTCCCGACCGGCCTGAAGTGGAGCTTCATGCCCAAGGGCGACATGCAGAAGTACATCCTCTGCAACTCCGACGAATCGGAGCCGGGCACCGCCAAGGATCGCGACATCCTGCGCTTCAATCCGCACGCGGTCATCGAGGGCATGGCGATCGCCTGCTACGCCACCGGTTCCACCGTGGGCTACAACTACCTGCGCGGCGAGTTCCACCACGAGCCGTTCGAGCACCTGGAAGAGGCCACCGCCGAAGCCTACAAGCACGGCTGGCTGGGCAAGAACATCCTGGGCTCCGGCATCGACATCGACATCTTCAACGCGCTGGGCGCGGGTGCCTACATCTGCGGCGAAGAGACCGCGCTGATGGAGTCGCTGGAAGGCAAGAAGGGCCAGCCGCGCTTCAAGCCGCCGTTCCCGGCCAACTTCGGCCTGTACGGCAAGCCGACCACCATCAACAACACCGAGACCTACGCCTCGGTGCCGGCAATCATCCGCAACGGCGCGGAGTGGTTCCTCAACCTGGGCAAGCCCAACAACGGCGGTCCGAAGATCTTCTCGGTCTCCGGCCATGTCGCGCGTCCTGGCAACTACGAGATCCGCCTGGGCACGCCGTTCGCCGAACTGCTGGAAATGGCCGGCGGCATCCGCAACGGCCACAAGATCAAGGCGGTGATTCCGGGTGGTTCCTCGATGCCGGTACTGCCGGGCGAGACCATGATGGGCCTGACCATGGACTACGACAGCATCCAGAAGGCGGGTTCCGGCCTGGGTTCGGGCGCGGTCGTGGTGATGGACGAGACCGCCTGCATGGTGCGCGCCTGCCAGCGCATCGCGCGTTTCTACTTCAAGGAAAGCTGCGGCCAGTGCACGCCGTGCCGCGAAGGCACCGGCTGGATGTACCGCATGCTGACCCGCATCGCCGAACAGAAGGCGACCCTGGACGACCTGCACATGCTGAAGGCCGCCGCCGGCCAGATCGAGGGCCATACCATCTGCGCCTTCGGCGAAGCCGCGGCGTGGCCGGTGCAGGGTTTCCTGCGCCACTTCTGGCACGAATTCGAGTACGCGATCGTCAACAAGCGTTTCCTGGTCGACGACCAGCGCGCCGGCACGGTCATTGAAGGCAAGGTGGCCGCATGAGTGCGCAGCCCGTCAACCCGAACCTCCCGCCCGACCACGTCACCGTCTTCATCGACGGTGTCGAGATGGCCGCGCCGAAGGGTTCGATGATCATCCAGGCCGCGGACAAGGCCGGGATTCCGATTCCGCGCTTCTGCTACCACGAGAAGTTGCCGATCGCGGCCAACTGCCGCATGTGCCTGGTCGACGTCGAGAAGATGCCCAAGCCGGCGCCGGCCTGCGCCACGCCGGTCATGGACGGCATGAAGATCCAGACCCGCAGCGAGAAGGCGCTGAAGTCGCAGCGCAACGTGATGGAGTTCCTGCTGATCAACCATCCGCTCGACTGCCCGATCTGCGATCAGGGTGGCGAGTGCGAACTGCAGGATCTGTCGCTGGGCTACGGCCGCTCCGTGAGCCGCTTCCAGGAGCGCAAGCGCGTGGTGCCCGACGAGGACATCGGCCCGCTGGTCGCCACCGAGATGACCCGCTGCATCCAGTGCACGCGTTGCGTGCGCTTCACCGCGGATGTCGCCGGTACCTACGAACTGGGCGGCATGTACCGCGGCGAGAACCTGCAGATCGGCACTTATGACGGCAAGCCGCTGACCACCGAAATCTCCGGCAACGTCATCGACGTCTGCCCGGTGGGCGCGCTGACCAACAAGGTGTTCCAGTTCCGCGCCCGTCCGTGGGAATTGATTGCGCGCGAATCCGTCGGTTACCACGACGCGATGGGTTCCAGCCTGTTCGTGCATTCTCGCCGAGGCCAGGTGCTGCGCACCGTGCCGCGCGAGAACGAGGCGGTCAACGAATGCTGGCTGTCGGATCGTGATCGCTATTCGCACCAGGGCCTGTACAGCGACGACCGCGCGGTCAAGCCGTTGCAGAAGGTCAATGGTGAGTGGCGCGAAGTGTCCTGGTCCGAGGGCCTGGCCGCCGCCGCCGAGATCCTGCGCGGCAACGCCGGCGACGAACTGGGCGTGCTGGTGCATCCGGCGACCTCGAACGAGGAGGGTGGATTGCTCGCGAAGCTGGCCGCCGGCCTCGGCAGCGGCAACGTCGATCACCGCATCAACAACCGCGACTTCTCCGATGGCGCCGTGGCCGAACCGTTCGCGCTGCCGATGGCGGATATCGAAAAGGCCGACGTCATCGTGCTGTTCGGCACCAACATCCGCCACGAGTTGCCGCTGCTGCACCAGCGCATCCGCAAGGCCCAGCGCAAGGGCGCCAGGGTGCACGTGGTCAACCCGGTCGACTTCGACTTCGCGTTCGGCATCGCCGGCAAGCACATCGTGCCGCCGTCGCAGCTGGCCGGCGCGCTCAACGAAGCCGCCCTGCGCGAGGCCGCCAAGGCCGGCAACCATGCCGTGCTGATTGTCGGCGGCATCGCCGAGAACCATCCGCAGGCTTCGGCGCTGCGCCAGGCCGCCGGCGAATTCGCCGCCGCCACCGGCGCCTCGTTGTGCCGCATCCCGCAGGGCGCCAACGCGGTGGGTCTGGCCCGCCACGGCGTGCTGCCGTCGCGCCGCGACGTGGCCGGCATGTTCGCCGAGCCGCGCAAGGCCTACGTCATCTATGGTATCGAGCCGGGCCTGGACTTCGCCGATACGCCGGCCGCCGCGCGCGCGCTGTCGTCGGCCAAGGTGGTGGCGTTCAGCCACTTCGCCTGCAAGTCCACCCGCGACGTCGCCGACGTGATCCTGCCGATTGGCGCGCTGCCGGAAATCGAAGCCACCCTGACCAACCTGGACGGCACCGACCAGCGTACCCAGGCCGCCGGCAAGCTGCCGGGCGAGGCCCGCGAGGGTTGGCGCGTGCTGCGCGCGCTGGGCGGCGAGCTGCAGTTGCCGTCGTTCGAATTCACCGATCTGGCCGGCGTGCGCGCCGCCATCGCCGGCAACGCGCCGGTGACCATCGCGCGTTCGGCGGCGTCCGCCGCGGCGGGCGAGGGCCTGGAACTGGCGGTCACCGCGGGGATTTACCGCACCGACGGCACGGTCCGGCGGGCCGAGGCATTGCAGGCGCATCCGCTCAACACGGGCGCGCGCATCGTGCTGAATCCCGCCGACGCGCAGTCGAGCGGCGTGGCCGAAGGCGCGATGGCCAAGATCGGTTCGGCCAACGGCACCGCGACCCTGCCGGTGGTGGTGGATGCCCGCGTGGCCAAGGGCAGCGCGTGGATTGAGAGCGGCTACGGCGCGACCGCGCCGCTGGGCGCCGGACGTGTCACGGTGGTGAGCGCATGAACGAGCTGTTGATCAATGCCGTCGGACCGCTCCGCGAGTGGTTCTTCGCGCTGGGCGACATCGGTGTCGCGTTGTGGATCGTGCTGAAGATCCTGGTGATCGCCGTGCCGGTGATCATCGCGGTGGCCTTCTACGTGGTCTGGGAACGCAAGCTGATCGGCTGGATGCACGTCCGCCACGGACCGATGTACGTGGGCATGGGCATCTTCCAGGCCTTCGCCGACGTGTTCAAACTGCTGTTCAAGGAAATCATCCAGCCCAGCAGCGCGCAGAAGGCTATGTACATCATCGCCCCGCTGATCACGCTGGCGCCGGCGTTCGCCGCCTGGGCGGTGGTGCCGTTCGACGCCAAGCTGGTGCTGTCCAACGCCAACGCGGGCCTGCTGTACCTGCTGGCGATGACCTCGCTGGGCGTGTACGGCATCATCATCGCCGGCTGGGCGTCCAACTCGAAGTACGCGTTCCTGGGCGCGATGCGCTCGGCCGCGCAGGTGGTCAGCTACGAAATCGCGATGGGCTTCGCCCTGGTCGGCGTGCTGATCGCCGCCGGCAGCCTGAACCTGAGCGACATCGTGATGGCGCAGGCCGGCAACAATGGCTTCTTCGAATGGTTCTGGTTGCCGCTGTTCCCGCTGTTCATCGTGTACTGGGTGTCCGGCGTCGCCGAAACCAACCGCTCGCCGTTCGACGTGGTGGAAGGCGAATCGGAAATCGTCGCCGGCCACATGGTCGAGTATTCGGGCGCGGCGTTCGCGCTGTTCTTCCTGGCCGAATACGCCAACATGATCCTGGTCAGTTTCCTGGTGGCGCTGTTCTTCCTGGGCGGCTGGCTCAGCCCGCTGCAGGGCTGGATCACCGCGGACGTGTCGCCCTGGGTCAACTGGATCTGGACCGGCGGCTGGCCGTGGCTGCTGCTGAAGGTGCTGTTCTTCGCCAGCGCCTACATCTGGTTCCGCGCGAGCTTCCCGCGCTACCGCTACGACCAGATCATGCGGCTGGGCTGGAAGGTGTTCATTCCGCTGACCATCGCGTGGATCGCGGTGACGGCGGTGATGGTGTTCTTTGGCGCGTTCGAGAAGGGTGTCTGACGCAATGAACAAGGTCATCCATTACTTCAAGAGCCTGATGCTGCTCGAGTTGCTGGGCGGACTGTGGCTGACGCTGAAATACGCGTTCAAGCCCAAGTACACCGTGATGTATCCGATGGAGAAGTTCCCGCAGTCGCCGCGCTTCCGCGGCCTGCACGCGCTGCGCCGCTATCCCAACGGGGAAGAGCGCTGCATCGCCTGCAAGCTGTGCGAGGCGGTCTGCCCGGCGCTGGCCATCACCATCGACTCGGCCCCGCGCGAGGACGGCACCCGCCGCACCACCCGCTACGACATCGACCTGTTCAAGTGCATCTTCTGCGGCTTCTGCGAGGAAAGCTGCCCGGTGGACTCGATCGTGGAGACGCACGTGCTGGAGTACCACTTCGACAAGCGCGGCCAGAACATCGTCACCAAGCCGCAGTTGCTGGCGCTGGGCGATCGGCTGGAAGCCGAAATCGCCGAGCGTCGCGCCGCCGACGCCGCATTCCGCTGAGGTCCAAGAGATGGATTGGGTAAATATCGCTTTCTGGATCTTCGCCGCCATGGCGGCGGTCGCCGCCGGCGCGGTGATCAGCGTGCGCAACCCGGTGCACGCCGTGCTGTGCCTCATCCTGACCTTCTTCTCGGTGGCCTGCATCTGGCTGCTGGTCGGGGCCGAGTTCCTCGGCGTGGCGCTGATCCTCGTCTACGTGGGCGCGGTGATGGTGCTGTTCCTGTTCGTGGTGATGATGCTGGACATCGACGTCGCCAAGATGCGCGAGGGCTGGGTGAAGTTCCTTCCGGTCGGCGTGGTGGTCGCGGTCGCCATGCTGGTGCAGATGCTGACCCTGATCGGGGTCAAGGCGCGCACCGCCGCCGCGTTCCCGGACAACGCCGCCGCCGCCGCGGCCGACGTGTCCAACACCGCCTGGCTGGCGCGCAGCCTGTTCACCGAATTCCTGCTGCCGTTCGAATTCGCCGCGGTGATCCTGACCGTGGCCGTGGTCGCCGCGGTGATGCTGACCCTGCGCCGTCGCGCGGGCGCCAAGCACCAGGATCCGTCCGAGCAGTCGCGGGTCAAGGCCGGCGATCGCATCCGCATGGTCAAGATGGCGGCCGAGAAGCCGGTCCGCGCATCCGCCGATGAAGCCGCCGAAGGGGAGGGCAAGGCATGATTACCCTGGGTCATCTGTTGGCGCTGGGCGCGGTGCTGTTCTGCATCAGCCTGGCCGGCATCTTCCTCAACCGCAAGAACGTCATCGTGCTGCTGATGTCCATCGAGCTGATGCTGCTGTCGGTGAACATCAACTTCGTCGCCTTCTCCCGCGAACTGGGCGACGCCGCCGGCCAGATCTTCGTGTTCTTCATCCTGACCGTGGCCGCCGCCGAGGCCGCCATCGGCCTGGCGATCCTGGTCACCCTGTTCCGCACCCGGCGCACGATCAACGTCGCCGAAGTCGACACGCTCAAAGGCTGATGCACCCATGACAGGTCTGGAAGTCGCTATTTCCAAGAACGTGCTGCTGGCCATCGTGCTGGCGCCGCTGCTGGGCAGCATCATCGCCGGGCTATTCGGCCGCCAGGTCGGCCGTGCCGGCTCGCACGTCGTCACCATCCTGGGCGTGGCCGTCAGCTGCGCGCTGTCGGGCTGGGTGCTGTACCAGCTGGTCGGGCAGGGCGCTTCGCCGTTCAACCAGAACGTCTACACCTTCTTCGAGGTGGGCAACTACAGCGCGCATGTCGGTTTCATGATCGACAAGCTGACCGCGATGATGATGGTCGTGGTCACCTTCGTCTCGCTGCTGGTGCACATCTACACCATCGGCTACATGGCCGAGGATCCGGGCTACCAGCGCTTCTTCAGCTACATCTCGCTGTTCACCTTCAGCATGCTGATGCTGGTGATGAGCAACAACTTCCTGCAGCTGTTCTTCGGCTGGGAAGCGGTGGGCCTGGTGTCGTACCTGCTGATCGGCTTCTGGTTCAAGCGCCCGTCTGCGATCTTCGCCAACCTCAAGGCGTTCCTGGTCAACCGCGTGGGCGACTTCGGCTTCCTGCTGGGCATCGCCGCGGTTCTGTTCATGTTCGGCACCCTGGACTACGCCACCGTGTTCGCCAACGCGCCGATGCTGGCGGGCAAGGCGATTCCGGTATGGTCCGGCGCCATCACGATGTTCGGCCAGACATGGCAGGTGCTGGACCAGCCGGTGATCTGGTCGATGGCCACCCTGATCTGCATCTGCCTGTTCATTGGCGCGATGGGCAAGTCGGCGCAGGTGCCGCTGCATGTCTGGCTGCCGGATTCGATGGAAGGCCCGACCCCGATCTCGGCGCTGATCCACGCGGCGACGATGGTGACCGCCGGCATCTTCATGGTCGCCCGCATGTCGCCGCTGTTCGAACTGTCGCAGACCGCGCTGGACTTCGTGCTGTTCATCGGCGCCACCACCGCGTTCTTCACCGGCCTGATCGGCATCGTGCAGAACGACATCAAGCGCGTGGTCGCTTACTCCACCCTGTCGCAGCTCGGCTACATGACCGTGGCGCTGGGCGTGTCGGCCTATTCGGCGGCGGTGTTCCACCTGATGACCCACGCCTTCTTCAAGGCGCTGCTGTTCCTGGCGGCCGGCTCGGTCATCATCGGCATGCACCACGAGCAGGACATGCGCAAGATGGGCGGCCTGCGCAAGTACATGCCGATCACCTGGATCACCAGCCTGATCGGTACCCTGGCGCTGGTGGGCACGCCGTTCCTGTCCGGCTTCTATTCCAAGGACACCATCATCGAGGCGGCCAAGCACCACCAGGAGCAGGCCGGCGAGTTCGCGCACAAGGTGGCCGAACTGGGCACGATGGCGCAGGGCATCAGCGGCCCCAGCGAATGGGTCGCCAACTACGGCTACTGGGCGGTGCTGCTGGGCGTATTCGTCACCAGCTTCTACAGCTTCCGCCTGCTGTACCTGACCTTCCACGGCAAGGAGCGCTTCCGCGAGGCCCATGCCGATCACGGCCATGACGATCACCACGCCGATGCGCATCACGACGATCATCATGGCGACGATCACGGCCACCACGGCGCGCACGAGCCGCACGAATCCCCGTGGGTGGTGACGGTTCCTCTGATCCTGCTGGCGATCCCGTCGATCCTGGTCGGTTACTTCACCATCGGTCCGATGCTGTTCGGCACCGACTGGAGCGGCCACCACGAGCAGTTGCCGTTCTTCCTGGGCGCGATCGATTTCATCAACCCGGCCGCGGACACCGTGGGCCAGCTGAAGGAAACCTTCCACGGTCCGTGGGAGTTCGCCCTGCATGGCATCAAGGCCGCGCCGTTCTGGCTGACCCTGGCCGGCTTCGTCCTGGCGACCCTGCTGTACATCGTGGCGCCGCCGAGCGTGCCGGAGCGGATGCGCAACAGCCCGATCGGCGCGTTCCTGGCCAACATCCTGGACAAGAAGTACTGGGCCGACCATCTGTGGATCGGCGGCCTGGCCGGCGGCGGCATCAAGCTCGGCAAGGCTTCGCGTGCGATCGACACCCATCTGATCGATGGCGTGGCCGTCAACGGCAGCGCCCGCGTCGTGGACCTGGCCGCCAACCTGTTGCGCCGTACCCAGTCGGGTTTCCTCTACCACTACGCCTTCGCGATGATCCTCGGCCTGATTGCACTGCTGGCCGTGCTCATCCGGTTCTGGCAATGACCGCCCTGGCGCTGAACTAACGGATACCACTCGTGTCGAACTGGCCTTTGCTTAGCATTCTGATCTGGCTGCCGATTCTCGGCGGCGCGCTGGTCCTCGCCCTGGGCAACCGTCGCGCCAGTGCCGCCCGCTGGGTGGCATTGGGCGTGGCGCTGCTGACTTTCCTGGCGAGCCTGCCGCTGCTGACCGGCTTCGACTTCGCCAATCCCGGCATGCAGTTCGCCGAGAAGCGCGCGTGGGTGCCGGCGTTCAACATCTGGTACGCGCTGGGCGTCGACGGCATCTCGGTCGCGCTGATCGTGCTGACCACGCTGACCACCGTGCTGGCGCTGATCGGCGCGTGGTCGTCGGTGGAGAAGCGGGTCAGCCAGTACGTGGCGGCGTTCCTGTTCCTGGAAGGCCTGATGATCGGCGTGTTCTGCGCGCTGGACGCCATCCTGTTCTATGTCTTCTTCGAAGGCATGCTGATCCCGATGTTCCTGATCATCGGCGTGTGGGGCGGCCCGCGCCGCATCTACGCCTCGATCAAGTTCTTCCTGTACACCTTCCTCGGGTCGGTGTTCATGCTGATCGGCCTGATCTACCTGTACCTGAAGGGCGGCAGCTTCCAGCTGGCGGACCTGTACACGCTGCCGCTGAACGCCAAGGAGCAGACCTGGCTGTTCTTCGCCTTCCTGATCGCCTTCGCGGTCAAGGTGCCGATGTTCCCGGTCCATACCTGGTTGCCGGACGCGCACGTGGAGGCGCCGACCGCCGGTTCGGTGATCCTGGCGGCGATCATGCTGAAGATCGGCGGCTACGGCTTCCTGCGCTTCACCCTGCCGATCGTGCCGGATGCCGGCTTCGAGTGGGCCTGGCTGGTGATCCTGCTGTCGCTGATCGGCGTGGTCTACGTCGGCCTGGTGGCGCTGGTGCAGGACGACATGAAGAAGCTGATCGCGTATTCGTCGGTCTCGCACATGGGCTTCGTCACCCTGGGCATCTTCATCGCCTTCGGCCTGGTCCGCGACTACGGCAACCTGGACGGCGCCCGCCTGGGCCTGCAGGGCGCGATGGTGCAGATGATTTCGCACGGCTTCGTCTCCGGCGCGATGTTCTCCTGCGTCGGCGTGCTGTACGACCGCATGCATACCCGCATGATCAAGGACTACGGCGGCGTCGCCAACGTGATGCCCTGGTTCGCGGTGTTCTTCGTGCTGTTCGGCATGGCCAACTCGGGCCTGCCGGGCACCAGCGGTTTCGTCGGCGAGTTCATGGTGATCGTGGCCAGCTTCCAGAAGCATCCGCTGATCGCGCTGCTCGCCGCGCTGACCCTGATCATCGGCGCCGCCTACACGCTGTGGCTGATCAAGCGGGTGATGTACGGCGAAGTGGCCAATTCGCACGTGGCCGAGCTCAAGGACATCAACGGCCGCGAGGCGCTGGTGCTGGGCGTGTTCGCCATCGGCGTGCTGGTGCTGGGCGTGTATCCCAAGCCGCTGGTTGACCTGATGGAACCGTCGATTGCGAACCTGGCGATGCAGCTCGCCAACAGCAAGCTGTAAGGAAGAATGATGACCACGTCGATGCTCCCCACCGCCGCCGACCTGCTGCCGCTGCTGCCGGAAGTCGTGCTGATCGCAGGCGCCTTCGCGTTGCTGATGCTGGACCTGTTCCTGAGTGACCGCCAGCGGGTGATCACCCACCTGCTGGCCCTGGCCACGCTGGCGGTCTCGTTCTTCATGATCCTCGGCGACGTCGGTGGCAGCGGGGCCGTGTTCAACGGCATGTTCGTCCGCGACGTGATGGCCAATGTCACCAAGCTGGCGATCCTGCTGGTCAGCGGACTGTCGCTGGTCTACGCCTGGCCGTACCTGCGCGAGCGCAAGCTGTATCCGGGCGAAGTGCCGGTGCTGGTGATGCTGGCGACCGCCGGCATGATGATGATGGTGTCGGCCGGCAGCCTGGTGATGGTCTACCTGGGCCTGGAGCTGCTGGCGCTGTGCTCGTACGCGCTGGTCGCGCTGAATCGCGAGGACGGCCTGTCGGCGGAAGCGGCGATGAAGTACATCGTGCTGGGTTCGCTGGCCTCGGGCCTGCTGCTGTACGGCATGTCGCTGGTCTACGGCGCCACCGGCACGCTCCACCTGGACGGCATCCATGCCGCCATCGCGGGTGCCACCGATCGCACCCTGCTGCTGACCGGCGTGGTGTTCATGGTCGCCGGCGTGGCCTTCAAGCTGGGCGCGGCGCCGTTCCACATGTGGCTGCCGGACGTCTACCAGGGCGCGCCGACCCCGATCACGCTGTTCATCAGCTCCGGTCCCAAGCTGGCCGCGTTCGGCATGGCCTACCGCCTGCTGGAAAGCGGCGTCGGTCCGGTCAACGAACAGTGGCAGTGGCTGCTGGCCGGCCTGGCCGCGGCATCGCTGGTGATCGGCAACCTGATCGCCATCGCCCAGACCAACCTCAAGCGCATGCTGGCGTACTCCACCGTCTCGCACGTGGGCTTCCTGCTGGTCGGCTTCGCCGGCGGCGGCGCGACCGGCTACTCGGCGGCGCTGTTCTACGCGATCAGCTACGCGCTCATGTCCGCGGCGGCGTTCGGCGCCATCGTGGTGCTGTCGCGGCAGGGTTTCGAGGCCGACAAGATCGACGACTTCAAGGGCCTGAACGCCCGCAACCCCTGGCAGGCCGGACTGGTGCTGTGCGTGATGGCCTCGCTGGCCGGCGTGCCGCCGTTCCTCGGCTTCTGGGCCAAGCTGGTGGTGCTGGGCGCCGCGTTGAAGGGCGGTTTCACCTGGCTGGCGATCCTGGGCGTGGTCTGCGCGGTGATCGGCGCGTTCTACTACCTGCGCGTCATCAAGGTCATGTACTTCGACGAGCCGGTGGGCGAGCGCCAGCCGGCGCGTCAGGACCGGGTGGTGCCGGTGGTGTTCGGGGTGAACGCGCTGGCGCTGCTGGTGCTGGGCATCTTCTGGAACCCGATCATGGCGTGGTGCCAGCAGGCGTTCGCCGGCTGAACCGTTTCACCTCCGTCGGCCGATGTTTTTCGGGCGACGGATAGTTTTTGTTGATGGGAAGGCTTGCAAGAATCCACGGAAGCCTTCATAATTCCGCTTCTGCTGCGGGGTGGAGCAGTCTGGCAGCTCGTCGGGCTCATAACCCGAAGGTCGCAGGTTCAAATCCTGCCCCCGCTACCAAGCTTTGCGGTCGCGGAAGTCATCAAGACTTCCACGTCCGAAGCTCGGGCTCGTGAAAGCGCATGCTTCCGCTTTCACACCGAAATCCAGCGTTATCGGACAAGGGGCCCACCGGGCCCCTTGTCGTTTTCTGCAACCAGACTTTACCTGGCAAAAAGGTCATTCCGTGAGCGACAAGGCCACTCAAATCTCGGAACTCCTGGCCCCCACCGTGCAGGCGCTCGGGCTCGAGCTGCTGGGCATCGAGTATCTGCCCGCGCCCGGCGGCGCCACCGTGCGGCTGTACATCGACGTGCAGGAAGCCGAGCGCGACAGCCGCTTCGTCAACATCGACGACTGCGAGGCGGTCAGCCGCGAGGTATCGGCGCAACTGGACGTCGAGGACCCGATTTCCGGCAACTACACCCTGGAAGTGTCTTCCCCGGGCGTCGACCGGCCCCTGTTCACCCTGGCGCAGTTCGCGCGCCACCAGGGCGAGAGCGCCAAGGTGGTGCTGAAGCTGCCCCAGGACGGGCGTCGCCGCCTGCAGGGGGAAATCACCCGGGTCGAGGACGGGCAGATCGTTTTCACCGTCGACGGCGCGGCGTTGTCCGTGGCGTTCGATAATATTGACAAGGCCAGGCTGGTCCCCGATTGGGCGGCCCTGGGCCTGGCCCCCGAAAAACCCAAGGGTGGCGGCCGCAAGGCCGGTACCGCTGGCGGAGCCGCAGCCGGCAAGAAGGGCGCGGCGAAGCAGGAATCCAAGCAACAACCCAACAAGCCGGCGGCTCGCAAGCCGCGTGCGGAGTGAACTGATGAGTAAGGAACTTTTGCTGGTGGTGGATGCGGTCGCCAACGAGAAAGGCGTGCCGCGCGAGGTGATCTTCGATGCCATCGAAGCCGCGCTGGCGTCCGCCGCCAAGAAGCGCTACCTGGATCAGGACGTGTCGGTGCGCGTTTCGATTGATCACAAGGACGGCAGCTACGAAACCTTCCGCCGCTGGGAAGTGGTGGCCGACGACGTGGTGATGGAATCGCCGGATCGCCAGCTCCGCCTGATGGACGCCGTGGACGAAGCCGAGGGCGTCGAGGTCGGCGACTGGATCGAGGAACAGATCGAGAACCCGGACTTCGGGCGCATCGCCGCGCAGGCCGCCAAGCAGGTGATCGTGCAGCGCGTGCGCGAAGCCGAGCGCCAGCAGGTGGTGGATGCGTGGAAGGACCGCGTCGGCGAACTGGTCACCGGCGTGGTCAAGCGCGCCGAGCGCGGCAACATCTACGTGGACCTGGGCGGCAACGCCGAAGCCTTCATCCCGAAGGACAAGGGCATCCCGCGCGACGTGCTGCGCGCCGGCGACCGCGTGCGCGGTTACCTGTACGACGTGCGTTCCGAGCCCCGCGGCCCGCAGCTGTTCATCAGCCGCGCCGCGCCGGAATTCATGATCGAGCTGTTCAAGCTGGAAGTGCCGGAAGTGGGCCAGGGCCTGGTCGAGATCAAGGCCTGCGCGCGTGATCCGGGCGACCGCGCCAAGATCGCGGTGCTGGCGCACGACAGCCGCACCGATCCCATCGGCGCCTGCATCGGCATGCGCGGTTCGCGCGTGCAGGCGGTGTCGAACGAGCTCAACGGCGAGCGCGTGGACATCGTGCTGTGGAACGACAACCCGGCCACCTTCGTCATCAACGCGATGGCGCCGGCCGAGGTGCAGTCGATCATCGTCGACGAGGAAAAGCACTCGATGGACCTGGCGGTGGCCGAGGACCGGCTGGCCCAGGCCATCGGCAAGGGCGGCCAGAACGTGCGCCTGGCCAGCCGCCTGACCGGCTGGCAGCTCAACGTCATGACCCAGGACCAGGTCGCCGCCAAGTCCGAGGCCGAGCAGGCCGTGGCCCGCCAGCTGTTCATGGACAAGCTGGAGGTGGACGAGGAAATCGCCGCCATCCTGGTCAGCGAGGGCTTCAGCACGGTCGAGGAAATCGCCTACGTGCCGGTCGGCGAGCTGCTGGCCGTGGAAGGCTTCGACGAGGACATCGTCGAGGAACTGCGGGCCCGCGCCCGCGACGCCCTGCTGAACGAGGCCCTGGCCGAGGAGGAGGGCCTGGAGGAGAACCAGCCCGCCGACGACCTGCTGGCACTGGAAGGCATGGACGAGGAAACCGCCTACGCGCTGGCCGCGCATGGCGTCCGTACCAGCGAGGACCTGTCGGACCTGGCCGCCGACGAAGTGGTGGAATTTGGCATCGAAGGGATGGACGAGGGACGCGCCGCGGCGCTGATCCTGGCCGCCCGAGCCGAGGAGATCGCCCGCCTGGAGCGCGGCGAATGATCCACCGATGAGCACCGCCCTGGCACCCGCAGGGCTTAGAATCCCCAACCTTGAAATGGGGCGCTCCTTCGCTGACGGCAGAGGGGCGCTACAAAGAAACTAGGATCCGAATGTCGCAGCAAACCACCATCCGCAAGCTGGCTGAACTGGTCAATACGCCGGTCGAGAAACTGCTGGAACAGCTGGCCGAGGCCGGCATGAAGTTCAGCGGTCCCGACCAGGTCGTGACCAGCACCGAGAAGATGAAGCTGCTCGGCTTCCTGCGCCGTACCCACGGCAAGACCGAGAAGCCGGCGGACGAGACCGCCGCGCCGAAGAAGATCACCCTGAATCGCCGCAAGGTGCAGGAAGTGACCGTCGCCGCCGGCCGCAGCAAGACCACGGTGAACGTGGAAGTGCGCCAGAAGCGCACCTACGTGAAGCCGAACGAGGCCGACGCGCCCGTCGTCGCGACCACCTCGCAGACGGAGACCAATCCCGAGCGCGCCGAGATCCTGCGCAAGCTGGAGGAATCCAAGCAGCGCAACCTGCAGGAACAGCAACGCCTGGCCGAGGACGATCGTCGCCGTGCCGAGGAACTCGAGCGCAAGCGCAAGGAAGAGGAAGCCGCCCGCGCGGCCGCCGAAGCCGTCGCGCGCGCCGAGGCCGAAGCCAACGCCGCCAATGCCGGCGAAGCTTCCGGCGAGGAGCGTCCCGCGCGTGCCGGTGGACACCACGTGCCCAAGCAGGTGGTGCGCAAGGATCCGCCGCGCGTCGACGACCGCAACGGCGCCGCCGCGGCGGCGAACAAGCACAAGACCCGCGGCTCGCACGCGATGGTCAGCGGCATCGAGGACGACGACGCGGCCAGCCGCTTCGCCGGCCAGCTGCACCTGTCCGCCGCCGAGCGCGCACGCCGCACCACCTCGCGCGGCAAACCCAAGCCGCGCCGGCAGATGGAACAGAGCCGTGGCGGTGGCGGCGGCGCGCATGGCTTCGAGCGCCCGACCGCGCCGGTCGTGCGCGAGGTCGCCATCGGTGAAACCATCACCGTGGCCGACCTGGCGCAGAAACTGGCCCTGAAGGGCGGCGACGTGGTGAAGGCGATGTTCAAGATGGGCGTGATGGCGACCATCACCCAGACCATCGATCACGACACCGCCGCGCTGGTGACCGAGGAACTGGGCCACAAGGCAATCCGCGCCGAGAGCAACGACGCCGAGAGCGAACTGCTGGCCCACACCGAGGAGCACCAGGGCGACAAGGTCTCGCGTCCGCCGGTGGTCACCATCATGGGCCACGTCGACCACGGCAAGACCTCGCTGCTGGACTACATCCGCCGCACCAAGGTCGCCACCGGCGAAGCCGGCGGCATCACCCAGCACATCGGTGCATACCACGTGGAAACGCCGAAGGGCGTCATCAGCTTCCTGGATACCCCCGGCCACGCCGCGTTCACCGCGATGCGTGCCCGCGGCGCCAAGCTGACCGACATCGTGGTACTGGTGGTGGCGGCCGACGACGGCGTCATGCCGCAGACCAAGGAAGCCATCCAGCACGCCAAGGCGGCCAAGGTGCCGCTGATCGTCGCGGTCAACAAGATCGACAAGTCCGACGCCGATCCGATGCGGGTCAAGAACGAACTGCTGGCCGAGGAAGTGGTCGCCGAGGATTTCGGCGGCGACACCCAGATGGTCGAGATTTCCGCCAAGACCGGCCAGGGCATCGACGAATTGCTGGACGCGATTTCGCTGCAGGCCGAAGTGCTCGAACTGAAGGCCGTGCAGGACGGCCGCGCCAGCGGCGTGGTCATCGAATCCTCGCTGGACAAGGGCCGCGGCCCGGTCGCGACGGTGCTGGTGCAGCAGGGCACCCTGAAGAAGGGCGATTACCTGGTGTGCGGCATCCAATACGGCCGCGTGCGCGCGCTGTTCGACGAGACCGGCGGCCAGCCGGCCTCGGCCGGCCCGTCGATTCCGGTGCAGGTGCTGGGCCTGTCGGGCGTGCCCGACGCCGGCGACGATTTCGTGGTGGTCGAGGACGAGCGCCTGGCCAAGGACGTGGCGCAGCAGCGCGACGCCAAGCGCCGCGAATCGCGCCTGGTCAAGCAGGCCGGCAACCGCATGGAGGACATCCTGGCGCAGATGGGCCAGGGCGAAGGCCAGCAGGTGCTGAACCTGGTGATCAAGGCCGACGTGCAGGGTTCGGTGGAAGCGCTGAAGCAGTCGCTGGTCGGCCTGTCCAACGAGCTGATCCGCATCAACGTGATCACCGCCGGCGTCGGTGGCATCACCGAATCCGACGCCAACGCCGCGGTCACCGCCAAGGCGACGGTCATCGGCTTCAACGTGCGTGCCGACGCGTCCGCACGCCGCATCATCGAGGCCAACGGCGTCGACCTGCGCTACTTCTCGATCATCTATGACGTGATCGACCAGGTGAAGCAGGTGGCTTCGGGCCTGCTGGGCAAGGAAATCCGCGAAGAGATCATCGGCACCGCCGAGGTCCGCGACGTGTTCCGCAGCTCCAAGTTCGGCGCGGTCGCCGGCTGCATGGTCGTGGAGGGCGTGGTCAAGCGCAACAAGCCGATCCGCGTGCTGCGCGACAGCACCGTCATCTTCGAAGGCGAACTGGAATCGCTGCGCCGCTTCAAGGAAAACGTGGACGAAGTCCGCAACGGCACCGAATGCGGCATCGGCGTGAAGGCGTACAACGACATCAAGCCGGGCGACCAGATCGAGTGCTTCGAGCGCATCGAGGTGGCGCGGACGCTGTAAGCGTCCGCCGGGATTGGGGATTCGGGATTGGAGATTCGTCAAACCATTCCCCGGATTCCCCGATCCGCCCCAATTGCTCCTGCGAATCCCCAATCCCGAATCCCCGATCCCGTCTCAATGCCCAGCAAATCCTTCCACCGTACCGACCGCATCTCCGCACAGCTCCGCCGCGAGCTGGGCACGCTGGTGCACGAGGCCGTCCGCGAGTACGGGCTGCCGTCGGTGAGCGTGTCCGATGTCGAGGTCACCCGCGACATGGCGCACGCGCAGGTCTACGTGACGGCGTTGCTGCCGGAGCGTTCGGCGGATGCGATCAAGGGGTTGCGTGAACTGGCGCGCGAGCTGCGCATGGAGCTGGCCCGCCGGGTCAAGCTGCGCCACGTGCCGGAACTGCATTTCCACTACGACGATTCGGTGGATCGCGGCGAGCGCATCGACCAGCTGCTGCGCGACCTGCCGGAACACGGTTCCGGCGGCGAGCAGGGCTGATGGCCGGTCCCGGCGCGCACCGCGCCGGCGCCATTTTTCGTTGATACTGGGGGGCCTGGCCCCGCCGACCATCGTGCCGTCGCGGCCGCCATGCAGACGCCGGCCGTGCCCGATGACTCTGAAAGGAACCCGGAGAGGGATGCCCCCGAAGATTCGCTTCCGTCCGCTGGATGGGCTGCTGCTGCTGGACAAGCCGCAGGGCCTCAGCTCCAACGCCGCCCTGCAGGCCGCGCGGCGCCTGTTCCGCGCGGAGAAGGGCGGGCACACCGGCAGCCTGGACCCGCTCGCCACCGGACTGCTGCCGCTGTGTTTCGGCGAGGCCACCAAGATCGCCGGCCTGCTGCTGGGCTCGCGCAAGGCCTACGAGACCACCGCGGTGCTGGGCGTGACCACCGACACTGACGACGCCGACGGCGCGGTCCTGCGCGAACGGCCGGTGCCGACGCTGGCCCCCGCCGATCTGGAGACCGCCCTGGCACCGCTGCGCGGGTCGATCCGCCAGCGCGCGCCCATCTACTCGGCGCTCAAGCAGGGCGGCGAGCCGTTGTACGCCAAGGCCCGCCGGGGCGAAGCCATCGAGGCGCCCGAGCGCGAGGTCGAGGTCCACGCCATCGAGGTGCTGGCCGCCGAAGGCGACCGGATCCGGCTGCGGGTCGAGTGCGGTTCCGGCACCTATGTGCGCAGCCTGGTGCGCGACCTGGGCGAGGCGCTGGGCTGCGGCGCCCACGTCGCCGAGCTGCGCCGGCTATGGGTCGAGCCGTTCCTGGCCCCGCGCATGTACACCCTGGAGGCGCTGGATGCGCTGGCCGGGACGGGGGAGGCGGCGCTGCTGGGCGCCCTGCTACCGGTCGAGGCCGGCCTGGCCGGATTCCCCCGGCGCGACCTGGACGCCGACGGCGCGCGCCGTTTCGGCATGGGCCAGCGCCTGCGCGGGCAGGGTGAACCGGCGGAAATGGTGGCCGTGCACGGGCCCGAGGGACGTGTGCTGGGCCTGGGCAGCGTCGACGGCGAGGGGCTGCTGGTCCCCCAGCGTCTGTTCAGCTGGGC
Organism: Pseudoxanthomonas beigongshangi; assembly: GCF_016820515.1. Taxonomy (GTDB): domain Bacteria; phylum Pseudomonadota; class Gammaproteobacteria; order Xanthomonadales; family Xanthomonadaceae; genus Pseudoxanthomonas_A; species Pseudoxanthomonas_A beigongshangi. Next base: position 22,322 of record NZ_JADHDV010000009.1, read on the forward strand.
GGTCCGCAATGCTCCGTCGGCGGCGCGGCCCAAACATTAAAACCTTGTTTCAAAAGGCCTCGGCGGCTACACTACGCCGCCGGTTTTGTCCGGCATTTCCTTTCGTTCACGGCGAGCCACGCGGTGCACCGGTCTACTCCGGTATCTCCCGGCGTTCCTGCAGGCTTCGCATCTCCAGAGAAACCACATGTCCATCGATACCCAGAAGATCATTGAAGAAAACAAGCGCGGCGCTGCCGACACCGGTTCGCCGGAAGTGCAGGTCGCCCTGCTGACCGCCCGCATCGAGCAGCTCAGCGGCCACTTCAAGGTCCACAAGAAGGATCACCACAGCCGTCGCGGCCTGCTGCAGCTGGTCAACCGCCGCCGCAGCCTGCTCGACTATCTGAAGAAGAAAGACAACGAGCGCTACAAGAGCCTGATCGAAAAGCTCGGCCTGCGTCGTTGATGCAATACCCCGCCGCGGCGCAGAAATGCGCCGCGGTTTGCATTTGAGGGAAGGAAATCCGGTTGAGTGCCGATAGGGCACGTCGCTTTTCTCCCAGAACACCGGCCGGGCACTCCGGCCAACCGCCGGCGGCAAGGGCCGCGGGCGGCCCAGAATCCGAACAGGCAATATTCAAGGAAACCACGTGGCAAAAATCACCAAAACCTTCCAGTACGGCAAGCACACCGTCACCCTGGAAACCGGCGAAATCGCCCGCCAGGCCAGCGGCGCCGTCATCGTGAAGATGGACGACACCGTACTGCTGGTCTCCGCCGTCGCCGCCAAGTCGGCCCGCGAAGGCCAGGACTTCTTCCCGCTGACGGTCGACTACCAGGAAAAGTTCTACGCCGGCGGCCGCATCCCGGGTGGCTTCTTCAAGCGCGAAGGCCGTGCGACCGAGAAGGAAACGTTGATCTCGCGCCTCATCGATCGTCCGATCCGTCCGCTGTTCCCGGAGGATTACAAGAACGAGGTCCAGATCATCGCCACGGTGATGTCGCTGAACCCGGAAGTGGATGGTGACATCCCGGCGCTGATCGGCGCCTCCGCCGCGCTGGCCCTGGCCGGCACCCCGTTCATGGGCCCGATTGGCGCCGCCAAGGTCGGCTACAAGAACGGCGAGTACATCCTCAACCCGACCACCAGCGAGCTGAAGGAATCGCAGCTGGAGCTGGTCGTCGCCGGTACCGCCAACGCGGTGCTGATGGTCGAATCCGAAGCCGCCATCCTGTCCGAGGACGTGATGCTGGGCGCGGTGATGTTCGGCCATCGCGAGATGCAGAAGGTCATCAACGCGATCAACGAGCTGACCGTCGAAGCCGGCACCAAGCCGTCCGAATGGACTGCCCCGGCCAAGAACACCGCCCTGATCTCGGCGCTGAAGGAAGCCATCGGCAACCAGTTGGCCGATGCGTTCCAGGTGCGTGACAAGCTGCAGCGCCGCGACGCCATCGCCGCGATCAAGAAGGACGTGGTGGAGCGCCTGGCCGGTCGCGCCGAGGCCGAAGGCTGGAGCGGCGCCGAGCTGTCGAAGGAATTCGGCGAGCTGGAATACCGCACCATGCGCGACTCCGTGCTGGCCACCAAGGTCCGCATCGACGGCCGCGCGCTGGACACCGTCCGCCCGATCAGCTCCAAGGTGAGCGTGCTGCCGCGCACCCACGGCTCCTCGCTGTTCACCCGTGGCGAGACCCAGGCGATCGTGGTCGCCACCCTCGGCACCGCCCGCGACGGCCAGGTGATCGACGCGGTCAGCGGCGAGTACAAGGAAAACTTCCTGTTCCACTACAACTTCCCTCCGTTCTCGGTGGGCGAGTGCGGCCGTTTCGGCGCGCCCAAGCGCCGTGAAATCGGCCATGGTCGCCTGGCCAAGCGCGGCGTGCTGGCGGTGATGCCGACCCTGGAAGAGTTCCCGTACACCATCCGCGTGGTGTCGGAAATCACCGAATCCAACGGTTCCTCGTCGATGGCCTCGGTCTGCGGCAGCTCGCTGGCGCTGATGGATGCCGGCGTGCCGGTGAAGGCACCGGTCGCGGGCATCGCGATGGGCCTGGTGAAGGAAGGCGACAACTTCGTCGTGCTGTCGGACATCCTGGGTGACGAAGATCACCTGGGCGACATGGACTTCAAGGTGGCCGGTACCGCCGACGGCGTGTCCGCGCTGCAGATGGACATCAAGATCGAGGGCATCACCGAAGAGATCATGAAGCAGGCGCTGCAGCAGGCCAAGGCCGGTCGTCTGCACATCCTTGGCGAGATGGCCTCGGCCATCACCAGCCCGCGCGCCGAGCTGAGCGACTACGCCCCGCGCCTGCTGACCATCAAGATCCATCCGGACAAGATCCGCGAAGTGATCGGCAAGGGCGGTGCCACCATCCAGGGCATCACCAAGGAAACCGGCACCCAGATCGATATCCAGGACGACGGCACCATCGTCATCGCCTCGGTCAATGCCGCCGCCGCCCAGGCCGCCAAGGCCCGCATCGAGCAGATCACCTCGGACGTCGAGCCGGGCCGGATCTACGAAGGCAAGGTCGCCAAGATCATGGATTTCGGTGCGTTCGTCACCATCCTGCCGGGCAAGGACGGCCTGGTGCACGTCTCGCAGATCTCCAGCGAGCGCGTGGAGAAGGTCAGCGACAAGCTGAAGGAAGGCGACGTGGTCAAGGTCAAGGTGCTGGAAGTCGACAAGCAGGGCCGCATCCGCCTGTCGATCAAGGCCGTCGAGGAAGGCGAAGGCGTGCCGGCCGAGTAAACCGGTCCCTTCCTTTCACGGACAGCAGAAAGCGGGCTTCGGCCCGCTTTTTGTTTGCGCGGGATTCGCCCGTGGCCCGGCCGGTCCCGGCCACGGCACCCCCGATCGGGCGGTGATGGCGCGGTGCGGCAAACCAGCCCCGACTTTCGCCATAGGCGCGGCGGCGGCGGCGGATGGTATTAGTGCGGCTTCCCCCGGCCATACCACCACCCCGGAGCCATCCATGACCAGCCGCCGTGATCTGCTCAAACTCAGTGCGCTTGCCGCCGCCACCGCCGCGATGCCTTCGCTGGCCTGGGCCGCCGCCGGCCAACAATCCGGCAAGGTCGGCAAGGCCGCCAAGCCGCTGAACATCCTCATTCTCGGCGGCACCGGTTTCACCGGTCCGTTCCAGGTCGCCTACGCGCTGGAGCGCGGCCACAAGGTCACCCTGTTCAATCGCGGCAAGCGCCCCTCGCCGGAATGGCCGGGCGAGGTGGAACAACTGCACGGCGACCGCAATACCGGCGACCTGAAGGCGCTGGAAGGTCGCAAATGGGATGTCTGCATCGACAACCCGACCAGCCTGCCGTTCTGGGTCCGTGACGCCGGCAAGGTGCTGAAGGGCAATGTCGGCCACTATCTCTTCATCTCGACGATCTCGGTGTACGCCGACGGCAGCAAGCCCGGCATCAGCGAAACCGACGCGCTGGCGCAGTACAAGGGCAAGGATGCGATGGCCGAGACCCAGGAATCGCTGCGCGCCGATATCGAGGGCCTGTACGGCCCGCTCAAGGCGCTCAGCGAAGCCGAGGCGCACAAGCAGTTCGGCGAACGGGTGACCATCGTGCGCCCGGGCTACATCGTCGGCCCGCGCGACGAGACCGACCGCTTCACCTATTGGCCGCATCGCGTCGCCCAGGGCGGCGAGGTGCTGGTCCCCGGCGATGGCAAGGATCCGGTGCAGGTCATCGATGGCCGCGATTTGGGCGAATGGATGATCCGGCTGGCCGAGGCGCGCACCTATGGCGTGTTCAACGCGGTCGGCCCGAAGGAATTGCTGCCGATGGACGCGATGCTGCAGGCCTGCCAGTCGGCGACCGGTGGCAATCCCACCTACACCCACGTGACGCCGGAATTCCTGGAAGCGCAGAAGGTCGAGGAACTTCCGATCTGGGTGTCCGCCAAGAGCGGCCCGTATGCCGGCTATGGCGCGGTCAGCAACGCGCGCGCGGTGGCCGCCGGCCTGACCTATCGCCCGCTGACCAACACCATCACCGACCTGATGGCCTGGTTCCGCAGCCAACCGGCCGAGCGCCAGGCCAAACTGCGCGCGGGCATCAGCCGCGACAAGGAAACCGAGCTGCTCAAGGCCTGGCACGCGGCCAAGGCCTGAGCGCCGGACAGGTCGCGAACGCCCAAGCGCGGCGATGACGGGCCGATGTCCGTCATCGCCAATGGCGTGATGCAAACGAGGGGACGGCCGCGCTGCTGATCCGATGCGGGTGGGCGTCAGCGTTCGCGGCGGGTGAGGAAACGGTCGACCCGGCCACGCCGCTGCCAATCCGGCGTGGGTACGGATACGTTGTCGGCGGCGACGGCGAGGGTGTCCGCCAGGGGCGCCGGGCGCGGGGCCGCCTGCATCGCCATCGCGCTGACCGCCAGGTCGCTGCCCTGGACGATGCCCAGCGGCGCGTAGCCGCCGTAGCCGGGGAATACCTGCGACAGATTGGCGTTGCCCATCCGCCGGATCAGGATTTCGGATATCACCCGCCGATAGTCGGTGGTCACCGGCACGTCGCCAAAGGTGGGTGACAGGGTTTCCGGATTGAGTCCCGGCCAACTGCCGTAGAAGCGGCGGCCGTTGACCGGTCCACCGAGCACCAGCAATGGATTGCCGTAGCCGTGATCGGTGCCGCCATTGGCGTTCGCGCGCACCCGGCGGCCGAACTCGGACTGCACGACCACCGTGACCCGCGCCATCTCGCCACCGGCGTCGAGTTCGTTGAAGAACGCCTGCAACGCCGAGGAGAGTTCGGCGATCTTGTTCTGGTAGTAGTGGTAGCCACTGCCGGCGGTGCCCTGGCCCTCGTGGGTATCCCAGCCGCCCAGGTCGAGGGTGGCGTAGCGCAGGCCGAGGTTGAAGCGGATTGACTGGGCGATGGTCCACAGCTGTTGCGCGAAGTTGCCGGTCGGCCAGCCAGCCGGCAGGGAGCCATAGCTCTGCTGGGCGATCAGGCGCAGCGACGCGTCGGCGCGCTGGCCGCTCAGCTGCAGGCCGGTGCGACCGCTCCACAAATCGGCCAGGGTCTCGTTGACGCCGCGAAAACCGGTCGGCGAATCGGGGCGGCGTTCCTGCCAGGCGTAGGCGCCCGCATTGAGCCGGAAGTCCGACGCACTGCCCAGGGTCAGCGCGGCGGTGGAGGCGAGCAGTCCGGCCGGCTGGGTGGTGCCGATGCCCAGCGCGGGCAGGGCCGCCGCCGGCGTGCCGGCGGGACGGCTGTCCCAGGCGCGCGTCATCCAACCGCTGCCGGTGCCGAACTTGCCCGGCGTGCCGAGATCGATCGACAACTGCGCATCGAAATGGCTGCGGGTGACCGAGGTGGCCATGCCGGCGGCGTGCACGATGCCCAGGTGGCCGCTGTTCCAGAGATCGCGCAGGCCGGTTGCGGAAGGATGCAGGCCGAAGCCGGTGGCGGCGCCGCCGGCCAGGGTCAGCGGCAACGCGGCGTAGGTGCCGCTGATCGGAATCGACAGGTCCGGCCGCGCCTGTTCGTAGAACGTGCGGTCGTCGCCGCTGATCGGCACGACCAGGTTCAGGCCGTCCATGCCGCCGCGCAGGAACAGGTGCACCACGGTGTCGTAGGCGTTGGTGGCCGCGCTGGCGTCCTCGGAGAACGCCAGGATCGAACCGGCGGCGCCAACCACGGCGGCGCCGCAGCAGCCCTTCACGAATTCACGGCGGGTCAGGGTGAATCGGCTCATGCGGTCACCTCAGCGGGCCATGAATTCGGGGGACATCAGGATCAGCGAGACCAGGCTGCGCAGGCGCTGATGGTTGTAGTGGCGCTTCAGATCGTTCACCGCCCAGGCATCGGTGTCGGTGATCACGTAGCTGGCCGGATCACCGTTCTGCGCCATGAAGCCGACCAGCGTCTGTCGGCGCGCCGCCTCGGGCTGGTAACCCAGCAGGCGGTTGCACCAGAACGTCACCAACGTATTGGCGGTCCATTGCGCCGCCGGCACGCCGGCGCGCGTGGCGGCCAGGATCGGACTCAGTGGCACTCCACCGTCGCTGGTCTCGGTCAGCCAGTTGAGCAGCTTCCAGGTCATCGCCAGCGAGTTGGCGCCGGACCAGGCCAGACCGGTGTCCGGATAGCCGTTGGGTGCGGCCCAGTTGTAGGGCAGGTGGCCGGTGAACCCCATCCGCCACATGAATTCGTCGCTCTTCTCGTGATCGAGCCGCAAGGTCCAGTCGTGGCCCAGGGCGCGCATCGCCGCCACGGTGGCCTCGAACGGGCGGCGATTCTTCCAGCCCCAGCCGTTGATGAAGTCATCGGAGTTGAGGATGTGGCGCAGCACGATTTCGATCTGATCCGGGCGTTGCCAGTTGGCCCGGAACAGCGCGGCGGCGCTGTCGACCAGCGCCTGTCGCGGCGTGTCGGTGACGAAGCGCCGGATCAGCTTGCGGCAGATGAACTTCGCCACCCGCGGATGGCTGGCCAGGCGATCCAGCACGTCGCGCCCGTCCTTCATCGCCGGCTGCTCCGGGTACAGCATCCGCCCCAGCAGGAACTTCGGCCCGGCGTCGTGCCAGGACTGCCGGTAGACGAAGGTGCCGTCGTTCTCGGCGGGAAACTCCCAGTGCCCATTCTTCGCCGACCAGCCGGTGAAGGCCGCGGCGGTTTCGTACACGTCGATGTCCGTGTAGCCGATCGGATAGGACGGATCCTCCGGGCAGGGCGGCACCTCGAAAGGATCGGTGAAACCCAGGTAGTTCTCGGCGCCCAGCGTGTGCAGTTCCAGCAGTTCGCGTGCCCAGTTCTCGTTGGGACCGGAGCGCGAGTTGTTGATGTTGTCCAGGAAGTACAGCATCGAGGTGCTGGTGGCGACGGCTTCCAGCAGGGCACGGAAATTGCCCTTGGCATGCGCGCGGATCACGTCGCGGGTGTAATGCGGGAACAGCGGGCCGGCGCTGAATTCGGTGACCAGCACGTTGAAATGGTCGTGCCAGAAGTTGACCACCAGTTCACGCAGCTGGCGACGCGAATGCACCGCGCGCACGAAGGCCGCGCGCTGCACCTCGTTGGCCGGCCGCATGCGGATGGCATAGTCGGGATCGGCGGCCACATGATCCGCCCACAGCTGCGCCAGCGACTTGCCCAGGGTGGTGTAGCCCGCGGCGGCGAGCCGGTTCTCCACCGCGCCATCGTCGATGGCCTCCCAGTCCAGTTGCCAGTCGACGTAGTTGGCCAGACGCTGGCGATCGTTGTCGCCCAGTGCGTTGAACTCGGCCACGGTGGTCGCGGTGGCGCCATAGCTGAGCCGGTTCAGCATCCTCACCGCGAACGGCGGCGCCGGCAGGGTCAGCAGGCGCGGTTCGCTCATGTCCTGGGCGACCTGGCCACCCGTCGCGGATTCGCGCTCCGGAGCGCCGGCGAGCGTACCGCGTTCACCGCCGCGCAGGCCGTACAGGCGCCGATGGCGTTCGCGCACGGCGGCCCGCTGCGATTCGGCGGATGGTGCGGAGCTCGCCGGTTCCGCGGGGGGCGACCCGCGGCCTCGCCGCAATGCCAGTGGGGTACGGGTACGGAACGCGGTCGGACGGACCGTGAAGGCTCGGCGTGTCATCGTGGTGGCTGGTTTCCCCGGAATCGTCGCCAGTATTCGGCAAGCGGGGCGAACACGACTGCGACCGCGCGCACAGGCCGATGCGTCCGTTGCGCGGAGCGGGTGGCATCGGGACGGCGGGCGCGCGCCGGTCCTTCGTTCGTTTCCATTCCGCGCAAGCGCGGCCAGCGGCAGGCGTCCCGGAAATCGTCCGTCGACCGGGAGGAAGCGACGATGCCCAGCCGCGTGGTGACGCCCGGATTCAGATCCAGCCGGTCAGGTAGAACAGGGCAATGATGAAGAACACCGCCATCGTCTTGATCAGGGTGATGGCGAAGATGTCCTTGTAGGACTGGCGGTGGCTCAGGCCGGTGACCGCCAGCAGGGTGATGACCGCGCCGTTGTGCGGCAGCGTGTCCATGCCGCCGGAGGCCATCGATGCCACCCGGTGCAGCACGTCCATCGGGATGCCCGCCGCGTTGGCGTTGGCGATGAAGCTGTCGGCCATCGCTGCCAGCGCGATGCTCATGCCACCGGAGGCCGAGCCGGTGATGCCGGCCAGCGCGGTCACCGAGATCGCCTCGTTGACCAGCGGATTGGGAATCGCCTGCAGCGCGTTGGCCACCACCAGGAAGCCGGGCAGGGCGGCGATGACCGCGCCGAAGCCGTACTCGGAGGCGGTGTTCATCGATGCCAGCAGCGCGCCGCCGATGGCGCTCTTGGTGCCCTCGGCGAAGCCGGTGAACACCGGCCTCCAGGCGAACAGCAGCACGCTGGCGATGCCGACCAGCAACGCGCCCTGCACGGCCCAGATCGCCGCGACCTTGGAGACTTCCTGCACCACCGGCGCGGGATTGCCGATCACCGCCGGCACGAACGATTGGCTCTCGCCGTACCAGCCCGGAATCCAGCGCGAGAACAGGAAATTGGCCACGCCCACCAGCAGCAGCGGAAGCACCGCGATCAGCGGATGCGCCAGGCGATCGCCACGGAAGGGTTCGGGTTCGTTGCGCAGATCGCCGCCGTAGCCTTCGCCAGCGCGTTGCGCCACCCGGCGGCGCCATTCCAGGTAGCCCATGCCCAGGATGAGGATGAACACCGCGCCCAGCGTACCCAGTACCGGCGCCGCCCAGGCGGTGGTGCCGAAGAACGAGGTGGGGATGATGTTCTGGATCTGCGGCGTGCCCGGCAGCGCGTCCATGGTGAAGGTGAACGCGCCCAGCGCGATGGTGCCCGGCACCAGCCGCTTGGGGATGTCGCTCTGGCGGAACATCTCGGCGGCGAACGGATACACCGCGAACACCACCACGAACAGCGACACCCCGCCATAGGTCAGCAGCGCGCACACCAGCACGATCGACAGCATCGCCCGCTGCCGGCCGACCAGCCGGATGGTGCCGGCGACGATCGACTTGGAGAAGCCGGAGATCTCGATCAGCTTGCCGAACACCGCGCCCAGCAGGAACACCGGGAAATACAGCTTGAGGAAGCCGACCATCTTGTCCATGAACAGGCCGGTGAACATCGGCGCCACCAGCGAGGGATCGGTCAGCAGGACCGCGCCCAATGCCGCGATCGGCGCGAACAGGATCACGCTGTAGCCGCGGTAGGCCACGAACATCAGGAAGCACAGCGCGGCCAATACAATCAGGAAAGACATCCGTGGCTCCTCGGCGCCGGTGTTCGATGGGTCGGCCGCCAATGGCCGGACAGATGGCGGGAGTATCGACAGCGCCCCGGCGGCGGCCCACTGTACGAAGGTACGATGCCGGTCCGTCCGGTCCGCCTCTAGCCTTCTCCAGCATCGGCGACAACCGTCCGCCGCACGCATTCCCGGGAGGAGGGGATATCCATGAAGCGGAAGCATTTGAGCCTGGCGATCGGCACCGTGTTGCTGGCGTCGGCACCCTGCGCGTTCGCGCAGGACACGGGGACAGGCAGCGGCCAGGCGGCCAGCCGGGCGACCACCCTGGATTCGGTCACGGTGACCGCGCGCAAGCGCGAGGAAACCCTGCAGGACGTGCCGGTGGCGGTCACCGCGTTCACTTCCGAGAGCCTGGACAAGATGAATGTCCGCGACATCGGCGATCTGGACGCGCAGGTGCCCAACCTGACCATCTACGCGGCGCGCGGTTCGACCAGCACGGTCACCGCCTACATCCGCGGCATCGGCCAGGCCGATCCCCTGTGGGGCGTGGATCCGGGCGTGGGCATCTACCTGGACGACGTCTACATCGCCCGTCCGCAGGGCGCCCTGCTGGACGTGTTCGATGTCGAGCGCATTGAGGTGCTGCGCGGTCCGCAGGGCACCCTGTACGGCAAGAACACCATCGGCGGCGCCATCAAGTACGTCTCGCGCGGCCTGCCGACCGAGACCCAGGGCTTCGCCTCGATCACCGTCGGCAACTACAACCAGCTCGACGCCAAGGCCGCCATCGGCGGCTCCCTCGGCGGGGCCGACAGCGGGCTGCGCGGACGGGTGGCGGTGGCCAGCATGAACCGCGACGGTTTCGGCGAGAACACCTATACCCGCCAGGATGTCAGCGACAAGGAAATCAATGCCGCGCGCCTGCAACTGGGCGCCTATGCCGGCGACAACTTCGACGTGCAGTTCGCGTTCGACTGGATGGACGACCAGTCGGGCGTGCGCGGCGCCAAGATGCTGGCGGCCAATCCGCTGGCACCGGCGTATCCGCCGACTTCGGATCGCTACGACATCCGCAGCGCGATGCGCAACGTCAACGACACCACCATGAAGGGCGCCTCGGCCACCTTCAACTGGCGGGTCAACGAGGACTGGGCGCTGAAGTACGTCGTGGCCAAGCGCGAGTCCGACACCGAGACCAACATCGACTTCGATACCACGCCGCTGACGCTGGTGGACGTGCGCGCGTTTTACAACGACAGCCAGGTCAGCCACGAAGTACAGGCCAATTACGACGGCGGCGGCCGCGCGCGCGGCGTGATGGGCATCTATGCTTTCGACGGCGACGCCGGCGGCCAGGTGCTCAACCACTTCTGGAACCCGGCCCTGCCGAACGCGCTGACCAACCCGCTGTTCGGCGATACCCAGGGCGTGGTCAATACCCAGAGCATCGCGGTGTACGCGGACTGGACGTTCGACCTGACCGACAGGCTCAAGCTGGACGTGGGCGCGCGCTACACCGACGAGGACAAGCACGCGATCGCGCTGAATCGCTTCTACACCGGGCTGGACTACGGCACGGCATGGGGCACGGCGGCGAACTTCGACAAGACGGTCAATTTCAAGAACTTCTCGCCCAAGGTCTCGCTGGATTACCAGATCACGCCCGACGTCATGATCTACGGCCTGGCCTCGCGCGGATTCAAGTCCGGCGGCTACAACATCCGCGCCAACACCACCGCGGTGCCGCGTTCGGGCGAGCCGTTCGACGACGAGAAGGTCGACAGCTTCGAGATCGGCAGCAAGATGTCGTTGCTGGATCAGCGCATGTTCCTCAACCTGGCCTACTTCTACAACAAGTACGAGGACATCCAGCTGTCGGTGTTCACCTCGTACACGTTGCCGAACGGCGCGCAGAGCTTTTTCGGCGACTTCACCAACGCCGGCAAGGGCACGGTGCAGGGCCTGGAAGTGGAGTACCAGTGGCTGCCGACGGTCAACTGGCTGATCAGCGGCAACCTCGCCTGGCTGGACGCCAAGTACGACGAGTACATGGATCGCGGCGTCAACGTCGCCGACCAGCAGAAGTTCACCAACGCCCCGGAATTCTCCGGTGCGCTGAACGTGGAATACCGCACTGATCTGGCCAATGGCGGCAATCTGTCCGCGCGGGTGGGCTATGCCTACCAGAGCGAGGTGTGGCCGACCACCGATCTGAGCCCGTTGATCAGGCAGGACGGCTACGGCCTGCTCAACGCGGGCGTGATCTGGAAGGTCAACGACGCCTGGTCGTTCTCGCTGCAGGGCAGCAACCTGGCGGACAAGGAATACCGCACCACCGGCTACAACATCGGCGCCTACGGCGTGCTGACCGGCTTCTATGGTCCGCCGCGCCAGTACACGCTGACCGCGCGCTACGACTTCTGAGGTCGATGGCGGCAAACGATGGGAAAACGGCGGCGGCAGGCGGAAGCCTGCCGCCGCTGCGTTATGCTCCGCCGATGCCAGCATGTACTCCGCCGCGTCGAGTGTTTTCCGGGATCGGCTTCGATGCCGGCGCGCATCGCGGCGGAGCCATCGACGGACCGCCGACCGCCCGGGTCGTCACATGCTGAGCCTGTGGGTGGTCGCGCTGGCCGGACTGGCCTGGCTGGCGCTGATGTTCGGCACCGCGCTGTACGGCGAGCGGCGTCCGGCCGTATTCGCCCGCCACTGGCAACATGTCTACGCGCTGTCGCTGGCGGTGCACTGCACCTCGTGGACCTTCTACGGCACCGTCACCCAGGCCGCCCGTTATGGCTGGCCGCTGCCGCCGACCTTCCTCGGCGCCATCCTGTTCTATGCGCTGGCGGTCGCGTTCCTGATGCGGCTGGTGCGGCTGGCGCGCGAGACCAACGCGACCTCGCTGGCGGATCTGATCGCCACCCGGCTGGGCCGCGACGCCTGGCTGGCGGGCACGGTCACCCTGGTCGCCGCGCTGGGCCTGATTCCCTACATCGCGCTGCAATTGAAGGCGGTGGCGATGAGTTTCGCCACGCTCACCCTGGAGGCCGGCGAGGCGGGCCAGGCGTTGCCGTTCTGGCGCGACAGCGGTCTGTACGTGGCGCTGGCGATGGCGCTGTTCGCGATGCTGTTCGGCACCCGCCGGGCCAGCGCGGCCGAGCACAATCGCGGGCTGGTGCTGGCGATGGCGTTCGAGTCGATCTTCAAGCTGGCGGCGATGCTGGCGCTCGGCGCCTTCGTCTGGTTCGGCCTGCGCGAATGGCCGGAGCTGCCGCCTGCGCCGCTGCCGCCGCAGCCGTCCGGCGGGTTCGCGCCATTCGTGCTGCTGGGCGCGCTGGCGATGTTCATCCTGCCGCACCAGTTCCACGTCGCGGTGGTCGAATGCCGCGACGAGCGACATGTGTGGACCGCGCGCTGGCTGTTCCCGCTGTACCTGGTGCTGATCGCGCTGCCCGGACTGCCGCTGGCCCGGGCCGGAATGGCGCTGCTGGGCGGCGCGGTGCCGTCGGACATGTACGCGCTGGCGCTGCCGTTCTCGCAGGGCCACGAGGGACTGGCGCTGTTCGCCTTCCTCGGTGGACTGAGCGCGGCCACCGGCATGGTGGTCGTCAGCACGCTGACCCTCAGCCTGATGATCGGCAACCACTGGTTCGCGCCCGGCCTGTTGCGCGGCGCCTGGTCGCGCCGCGACGGTGGCGACCAGCGCGGTGCACTGCTCGCCCTGCGCCGCACCGGCATCGCCGTGATCATGCTGCTGTCGTGGGCCTACAGCCGGCTGGTAACCGGCAGCGACGCACTGGCCGACGTCGGCGCGGTGTCGTTCTCGGCGCTGGCCACGCTGGCGCCGGTGCTGGCGTTCGCGGTGTGGCGCCCGCAGACGCCGCCGCGCGCGGCGATCGCCGGCGTGGTCGCCGGTTTCCTGGCCTGGGCCTGGGTGCTGTTGCTGCCGACCCTGCTGTTGGCGTCCGGCAGCGCACCCGAGTGGCTGCGGGAAGGGCCGTTCGGGCAAGCCTGGCTGTCGCCGCAAGGCATGTTCGGCCTGACCGGCTGGAGTCCGCTGGGACGCGCGGTGGGCGTGAGCCTGTTCGTCGGCACGGTCGCCACCCTGCTGGCGATGGCGTGGCGTCGGGAGGCGCCGCACCAGCGGCAGCGCAACCTGGATCGGCAGACCCTGGGCGAAGCCGGGCGGCGTTTCCTCCCGCGCGAGCGGGTGGAGGAACTGCTGGCGGGCGCGCCACGCAACGGACCGGTGCCGGCGGCGATGGAGGCGCGGCTGGAACGCGAACTGTCGGCGGTGCTGGGTTCTGCGTCGGCGCGCCTGCTGCTGGACGCGGCGCGGCGCGAGAGCCGGGATCTGGATACCGTCGCGGCCATCGTCGGCGAGGCCTCGCAGGATCTGCGCTTCAACCAGCAGGTGCTGGAGGCCGCGTTGCACAACATGAGCCAGGGCATCAGCGTGGTCGATCGCGAGCAGCGGCTGGTGGCGTGGAACCGCCGCTACGAGCAGATGTTCGGATTCCCGCAAGAGCTGCTGCAGGTCGGCCGGCCGATCGCCGACCTGACCCGCTGGGCGTTGCAACGCATGCCGCACCGAGGCCAGGACGAACGCGCGCTGCAGCGGCGCATCGCGTTCATGCGCGCCGGCACGCCGCACCTGACCGAGCGCGTGTTCCCCGATGGCAGCATCGTCGAGATTCGAGGCAATCCGATGCCCGGCGGCGGCTTCGTCGCCACCTACACCGACGTCACCGCCTCGCGCCACGCCGAGCGCGATCTCAAACGCGCCAACGAGACGCTGGAACAGCGCGTGGCCGAGCGCACCGCGTTGCTGGAAACCGCCAAGCGCGAAGCCGAGCACGCCAACGACGCCAAGAGCCGATTCCTCACCGCGATCGGCCACGACCTGCTGCAACCGCTGCATGCCGCCCACCTGTTCACCGACGCGCTCGCGCAGCAGTTGCCCGACGACGGCGCGCGCCAGTCGGCGCGGCAGATCCGCGGCGCACTGGATTCCACCACCGATCTGCTGACCGGCCTGCTCGACATGTCGCGGCTGGAAGCCGGCGGCCTGGTGCCGGAGCCGCGCGATTTTCCGTTGTCCGAGGTACTGGAACCGCTGGCGTCTGAATTCGGCGTGCTGGCCGCCGAACACGGCCTGCGTTTCCGTTACCGGCCAACGCGCCTCTGGGTGCACAGCGATCCGCAGTTGCTGCGGCGGATCCTGCAGAATTTCCTTGCCAACGCCATCCGCTATACCGCCCAGGGCGGTGTGCTGCTGGGCGTGCGCCGCGGCGCGCGCGGACGCTTGCGGATCGAGGTGCTCGATACCGGCCCCGGCATCCGCGAGCCGGAGCGGCGGTTGATCTTCGACGAGTTCCGGCGTGGCGAGGAAGCGGTCGGGCAGGGACTCGGGCTGGGCCTGTCCATCGCCGATCGCATTGCCGGCCTGCTGGAAGCGCCGCTGGGCTTGCGCAGTCGGCCGGGACGCGGGTCCGCATTCACCGTCGATCTGCCCATGGTCGCGACGCCGGCCACGGTGCAGGTTTCGACGGGCGCGTCGCGCGCCCGTCTGGCCGGCCTGCGCGTGCTGGCGGTGGACAATGATCCGGCCGCGCTCGACGCGCTCCGCCAGACCCTGCTGGGATGGGGCTGCGAGGTCGCCTGTGCCGCCGATGGTTCGGCTGCGGAGGCGCAACTGGCGCGTGCGCCGGCTGATGCGTGGCTGTTCGACTTCCACCTGGACGCAGGCGACACCGGCGTGGCGCTATGGCGGCGCTTGTCGGCGCGCTTCGAGGCGAGTCCCTGCCTGATCCTGTCCGCCGACCAGACCGACGCCGTCCGCCGCGCGGTGCGCGAAGCGGATCTGCCGCTGCTGGCGAAACCGGTGCGCCCGCTGGCGCTGAAGTCGGTGCTGGACCGCCTGCTGGCGGCGCGTGCGGGCAGCGTGGCCGGCGTGTCGTGAGCCTTGTTTCTCCGCTTGACCGGGAGCGGGACGGCGCGCGCGGCTAGAATGGCGGTTTTCCGACCCACCTCCCGCCATGCCGTATACCCCCATCGTCGCCACGCTCGGTTATGTCCTGTCGCCGGATCGCTCGCAGGTATTGCTCATCCATCGCAATGCGCGGCTCGACGATCAGCATCTGGGCAAGTACAACGGTCTGGGCGGCAAGATCGAGCCGGACGAGGACGTGGTCGCCGGCATGCGCCGCGAGATCCGCGAGGAGGCCGGCATCGAATGCGATGAGCTGGCGCTGCGCGGCACCATCAGCTGGCCGGGCTTCGGCAAGCAGGGCGAGGACTGGCTGGGCTTCGTGTTCCTGATCACCGCGTATTCGGGGACGCCGCACGAGCGCAATCCGGAAGGCGCGCTGGAATGGGTTCCGGTGGAGCGGATCCTGGATCTGCCGCTGTGGGACGGCGACCGCCATTTCCTGCCGCTGGTGTTCGATGCGGATCCGCGCGGGTTCCACGGGGTGATGCCGTATCGCGAGGGCCGCATGGTGTCCTGGCAGTACTCGCGCATCTGACCACGCGCCGGCGCGTCATCCGCATTACGCGGAAAGATGCGGCGAGGTTGTCCACATCCGGTGTGGACCGATTCCGGAGAAACATGTGGATAAGCGCCGGCCGGCCTTGCGCGGCAAGGCTGTCAAGCAGGTTGGCGAAAAAATGACCATTGCGTTTCACGTCCGTGAAACGAATGTTTCAGGTTTTCCACAGCGCATGTGGATGGTTCGCGGACAAACATGTGGATAAGCCCGCGCGGCCCTTGCGCCATGGACCTGTCAAGATGGATGGCGAAAAAATGACCAGGCCGGGACCGGGGCGTGACACCGGGTCGCACCCAATGGATTCCAGCGTTCACGGGAATGCCGAGGCAGGTGTTGCTACCAACGTGGAAGAAGGGATCTCCGACTGAACCGAATCCCGACTCCGGCGACGCAATCCCAATCCCCAATCCCCAATCCCGGCCCCAAAGCCTACGGTGCCTGGAGATCCCGTCGATAGACGTGCTGGCTCTTGATGCGGATGAACCCCTGGCGCTCGTAGAACGGATGCGATTCCGCGCGGACCACGTTGGAGCGCACGACCAGTCGCGCTCCGCCCTGCTGGCGGACCCAGTCCGCGACCACGGCGACCAGTGCCGAGCCGACGCCGCCACGATGGGCATCACGATCCACCACCAGCCCCGTGATTTCGAAGGCGTCGCCGGCCTCCAGCGACAGGCGCCGTTCGGCGACGATCCAGCCAAGCAGGCCAGGCCCGTCAGCAACCACCCGGATAAAGTGATCCTGGCGCGGCAGCAAGCACCGCAACCGTTCCATCATCGCGGATGCAGCGACGGGATAGCCCAGCTGCCCCGACAGGCGGGCAATCTCGGTGGCATCGTCGATCGTGGCGGCGCGTGGTGCGGAAGCGGCATTCATGCGTGCATCCAGGGCTGGCACGCCATCATCGTCTCACGCCTCGAGCTGGCGGGCGGGGTCGCTGAGTTCCAGTTCACGCAGGATCACGCTGGCCTGGGTGCGGTTGCGCACGCCCAGGCGATCGAAGATCGCCGACAGGTGCGCCTTGACCGTCCGCTCCTGCACGTCCAGGCGATCGGCGATCTGCTTGTTCAACAGGCCTTCGGCCACCAGCGTCAGCACCCGGAACTGCTGCGGCGACAGGCTGGCCAGGCGCGCGGCCAGTTCGGCATCGTGGCGCGAGGACTGCGCGCGTGCGACGGTGGCGCGCAGCGCAGGCGGCAGCCATTGCTCGCAGGCAAGCACGCTGCGGATGGCATCGCGCAGTTCCTCCAGCCCCGCGCTCTTGGGCAGGTAGCCGGCGGCGCCGTGGTCCAGCGCGCGCCGGACCACCCGTGGGTCATCGTTGGCCGACACCACGATCACCGCGACCGCGGGAAACTGCGCGCGGATCGCCGCCAGCCCGGCCAGCCCGTGGTTGCCGGGCATGTGCAGATCCAGCAACACCAGATCCACGTCGTCGTGCGCGTCCAGCGCCGCCAGCACGCCGTCCAGCGATTCGGCCTCCAGCACCGACATCCGCGCCACGGCATCGGCCGCCGCGCCGCGCAGCGCGGCCCGGAACAGCGGATGGTCGTCGGCGATCAGCAGGGTAGGCATGGGGTTGAGGCCGGGATTCGGGAATGGAGAATCGGGAATCGTAGAGGCGTTTGGCCACGAGCGCGGAAACAAGGCGAACGGAGTTCTTCGCTCTTTCGATTCCTCAATCCCGACTCCCGAATCCCGGTTCTCACTGCACCGTCCAGCCGCCGTCCACGACCAGGGTCTGGCCGGTCATGTTGCGGGCGGCGGGGGAGCACAGGAAGGCGGTGATGCCGGCCAGTTCGTCCATTTCGATGAACACGCCCTTGGGCATGGGCTTGAGCATGATCTGGCTGACCACTTCGGCTTCCGGAATGCCGCGCGTGCGCGCCTGGTCGGCGATCTGCTTGTCCACCAGCGGGGTCTTCACGTAGCTGGGGCAGACCGTGTTGATGGTGATGTCGGTGTCGGCGGTTTCCAGCGCGATCACCTTGGAGAAGCCGACCAGGCCGTGCTTGGCGGCGACGTAGGCGCTCTTGTACGGGCTGGCGACCAGCGCGTGGATGCTGCCGATGTTGACGATGCGGCCGAATCCGCGCTGGCGCATGCCCGGCAGGACCGCGCGGGTCAGCCGCGCCACGCCGACCAGCATCACCTGGATCAGGAAATCCCATTTGCCCAGCGGAAATTCCTCCAGCGGCGAGACATGCTGCAGGCCCGCGTTGTTGACCAGCACATCGACTGGCCGGGAGATCGCGGCCAGCGCGGCGGCGACGCTGTCGTCGGAGGTCACGTCCAGCGCCACCGACTCGGCCGAACCGCCGGCGGCGCGGATGCCGGCGGCGACGGTCTCGGCGGCGGCCGGGTCCAGATCGCTGATGATGAGGTGGTGGCCGGCTTCGGCCAGCCGGCTGGCGACGCCGGCGCCGATGCCGCTGGCCGCGCCGGTGACGAGGATTGAAAGGGTCTGCATGGGGGAACCTCCTGAAAGTGCTAGGTTAGCAGCCGATGGCGGCGGTCCCCGTGGTACCAAAGTACGATGACGGGCCGCGCCGCGACGACTAGTTTGGTCGTATCACCCGGACCTGGAATTCTCCCGATGGCGCGTATCGCTCTGGCCGCCGCCCTGACCATGGCGCTGGCCGCCTGCGGCAGTTCCCCGACCCGAACCATGACCCACGAGACCGTGATCGAACCGCAGCGCGTCACCGAGCACCGCGGCAGCGACGATCTGCTGACCGCCGGCCTGGGCCTGGCCGGCCTGCAGGCGATGACCCCGCCGGCCTTCGCCGATGCCGCCCGCCCGACCCCGGCGGAACTGCGCCGGCGCGCACTCTGGAACAACTGGCGCGGCATCGCCGATCTGTCCGCCACCGGCGGTTACGGCGAGGTCTACGGCAGCACCGCCGCGGTGCCCGGACGCGAGTACAGCGCGTTGGCGACACTGCCCGGCGCGAAGCAGCCGCATCGCGTACTGGTGCAGGTGCCCGACGGTTTCGATCTGAAGCGGCGCTGCGTGGTGGTCACCGCCTCGTCGGGTTCGCGCGGCGTCTACGGCGCCATCGCGGTGGCCGGCGCCTGGGGCCTGCCGAAGGGCTGCGCAGTCGCCTACACCGACAAGGGCGCCGGTACCGACTATTTCGATCTGGACACGCAGAGCGGCATGCGCGAGGACGGCAGCGGCGGCGCGCTGGGCGAACCGCTGGCGTTCGTCCACGATGCCCCGGTCGGCGCCGCGGGCGTGGCGGTCAAGCACGCCCATTCGCAGGACAATCCCGAGGCCGATTGGGGGCGGCATGTGAAGCAGGCCGCGGACTTCGCCCTGGCCGCGCTGGATCGCGCGTTTCCGCAGGCCGCGCCGTTCCGTTTCGACAACACCCGGGTGATCGCGGTCGGCATCTCCAATGGCGGCGGTGCGGTGCTGCGTGCCGCCGAACTGGACGGCGACTGGCTGGACGCGGTGGTGGCCGGCGAGCCCAACATCCACACGGACGGTCCCGGCGCACGTTCGCTGTACGACTACACCACCGAAGCGGCGCTGCTGATGCCGTGCGCATTGCTCGCGCTGCCGGCCGACAGCCTGCCGCAACCGCCGCTGCGCGCGCACGCCGAACCGCTGTGGCAGACGCGCTGCGCCTCGCTGAAGGCGGCCGGCCTGATCGAAGGCGCCGACGTGGCCGCGCAGGCGCGCTCGGCCCACGCGAAGCTGCGCGAACACGGCTGGACCGACTCCGCACTGACCGCCGGCGCGCTGAGCGTGGGTTTCGATCTATGGCGCGCAATCGCGGTCACCTACGCCTCCGCCTATGGGCGCCATGGCGTCGGCGCGCATCCCTGCGGATTCTCCTTCGCGGCGCTGAATCCCGATTTCAGCGCGCGCGCCACCACCGCCAGCGAGCGCGCGGCGTGGTGGTCCGACGGCAGCGGGATTCCACCGGGTGCCGGCGTAGGCATCGTCGACACCCGCCTGGCCGCGCCCGATTTCACCCTGCCGGGCCTGCAATGCCTGCGCGCGCTCAACGACGGCCAGGACGAGGCGGCACGGCGCGTGCAGCGCGGTATCGCCGAACTGCGCGCGGCGCCGCCGCGCGCGGGGCTGCCGGTGATCGTGGTGCACGGCAGCGACGACGGCCTGGTACCGCCAGCCTTCAGCAGCGCGCCCTACATGGCGCAGGCGAAGGCGGCCGGCCGCGAGGTGGCGTACTGGCAGGTCCGCAACGCACAGCATTTCGACGGGTTCCTGGCACTGCCGGCGTATGCGGCCCGCTATGCGCCGCTGCTGCCGCACGTGTATGCCGCGCTGGACCAGGTGTCGGCGCGGTTGGACGGGCGGGCGGGCGCACCCATGGACCGGGTCATCGAGGCCCGTGGCCGCGGTGCCGGCCGGCTCGACGCCGCGCAATTGGCGCTGCCGTCGTCGCCCTGACATCGGGCGTCCGCGATTCCGCCCGGTTCCGGCGGGGCGCGACGATGGCCAGGACACCGTCTCCAGCGCGATTGGGCTAACCTGTCGGCTGGCCATTTCCGGGTGTTTCCGTGTCCCGCCATTTTTCGATGCTTCGCGATTTCCAGCTTGCGGACTGGTTCACGCTGGGCAACGCGTTCTGCGGCACCGGTGCGATCTTCGCGGCGATGCGCTTCCTCCAGGACGGGGTGATCCGCGATCTGATGATCGGCATGGCGCTGATTCCCCTGGCTTTCATTTTCGATGCCCTGGACGGCCGGGTGGCGCGCTGGCGCAAGCAGGCGTCGGTGCTGGGGCGCGAACTGGATTCGCTGGCCGACGTGATTTCCTTCGGCGTCGCCCCGGCCGCGCTCGCTTACGCCTGCGGCATGCAGGGCGGCTGGGACTGGCTGGTGCTGTCGTATTTCGTCGCCTGCGGCGTCAGCCGGCTGGCGCGCTACAACGTCACCGCCGAGTCGCTGGCGGGTGACGACGACAAGGTGAAGTACTTCGAAGGCACGCCGATTCCGACCAGCCTGGTGCTGGTGATGGTGCTGGCGGTGGCGGCCTATCTGGGCCACATCGGCGAGGCGCTGTGGCTCGGCGGCTGGCGGTTGGGGCCGTGGCTGCTGCATCCGCTGGTGCTGCTGTATGCCGTGTCCGGCACGCTGATGATCAGCAAGACCCTGCGCATCCCCAAGCCCTGACCGTCACCCGCGCGTCGCCGCGCGCGGCTAGAATCGGGGCACAGGAGGATTTATGGCCGAGCATGCACCACCGGGCGCGGGCGACTTCGAAGCGATGGCCCGCCAGTTCTGGAATCTGTGGGGCGACGCCCTGCGACAGGCTTCCGGCGCGGCCGCGCCGGCACCGGCGCCCGCCTGGACGCAGGCGCTGGACTGGTGGAGCCGGCTGATGCCCGGCGGCCGAGGTCCGGCCGAGGATGCCTTGCACCGGTTCCGCCAGCAGAGCGGCGACTGGTACGGGCTCATGCAGCAGGTGGCCGCGCGGTTCGCGGGCCAGAACGCCGGTGCCGGCGACGTGACCGCGGCCTGGAAGCAGGCGTTGGGCATGGATGCCGGGCAGGGGCCATGGATGGATTTCTTCCGTGGCCTGCAGGGCGGCGGGGCGGGCGGGTTCGAACACTGGTACCGGCAGGTTTCGCCGTACATGGACAACCTGCGCCGCGAGAACGAGCGCTGGCTGCATCTGCCCGCGTTCGGACCCGCGCGTGAACACCAGGAGCGCTGGCAGGCGCTGGCGCAGGCCCAGCAGGACTACCAGCAGGCCCTCGGCGAATACGAGCGGGTGATGCTGAAGGTCGCGGGGCTGGCGTTCGAACGGTTCGAATCGCTGCTCGATGCGCGTGCCGAGCCCGGCCAGCAGATCACCAGCGCGCGTGCATTGTTCGACCTGTGGATCGACGCCGCCGAACAGGCCTATGCGGAAGTGGCGCTGTCACCGGAATTCCGCCACGTCTATGGCCACCTCACCAACACCCAGATGCGCCTGCGCCTGGGCGTGCAGACGGAAATCGAGCAGATCTGCGTGGCCCTGGGCATGCCCGGCCGCACCGAGGTGGATTCGGCGCACCGCAAGATCGCCGAACTCGAACGCCAATTGCGCCGGATGAGCCGCCGGGACGACGTGCTGGATCCGCGCGACGCCGCGCAGCCCGCGCGCCGGCAGGCATCGCGTGCCGGCGGTGAAGGACGCCGAGGACAGGATGCCCCGGCCGCGCGCGCGACGCGTCCGGCGAAACCGCGTGGCGATGCGAAACCTGCCAGCGTCCCGCGGGCGGCAACCGCGACGGGCGCGAAGATCTCCCGCACCGCCGCCGGCACGAAGCCGGCCAAGGCGGTGAAGCCAGCGAAACCGGCGAAGCCGTCCGGCACCGCAAAGGCGGCAAAGTCGGCGGAGAAGGCTCCGGTCCGTTCCGCGCGTGGCGGTGACGGCGAAGTGGTGTCGATGAAGGACTGGGTGGCGCGCAACGCCCATGACGGCGGCGCCACCGCCGGACGCGGCAAGGGCAAGCGCGGGCAGGGAGGACGCAAGTGAACGGTCCCCTGAACATCAGCGTCGACGAACTCGCGCAGGAAACGTTGCAGGCGCAGCAGAAGCTCGCCGCCGGGTTGAAGACCCTGCCGCAGGTGGAGGATGTCGACTACGGCGCCACCCCGCGTCAGGAAATCTGGCGTGACGGCCGCGCGGTGCTGTACCGGTTCGTCGGTCCCAAGGCGCCCACCGCGAAAGTGCCGCTGCTGATCGTCTACGCGCTGGTCAACCGTCCCTACATGGTCGATCTCCAGGAGGATCGCTCGCTGGTGAAGGGATTGCTGGCGCTGGGCGAAGACGTCTACGTGCTGGATTGGGGCTATCCGGATCGTTCGGACCGCTTCCTGACCCTGGGCGACTACATCAACCGCTTCATTGACGGCGCGGTGGAGCACCTGTGCCGGCAGCACGGCCTCCCGGCAATCAACGTGCTGGGCATCTGCCAGGGCGGCGCGTTCTCGCTGTGCTATTCGGCGTTGCATCCGGAGCGGGTGCGCAACCTGATCACCATGGTGACGCCGGTGGATTTCCACACCCCGGACAACATGCTCTCGCACTGGACCCGCGAGATGGACGTGGATCTGTTCGTCGATGCGATCGGCAACGTGCCGGCCGACATGATGAATGCCTGCTACCTGATGCTGAAGCCGTTCCGGTTGAACCTGCAGAAGTACGTCGGCCTGGTCGACGTACTGGACGATCGCAAGGGCCTGGAGGATTTCCTGCGGATGGAGAAGTGGATCTTCGATTCACCGGATCTGGCCGGCGAGGCGTTCCGCCAGTTCATCAAGCAGTTCTACCAGGGCAACGGCTTCGTCAATGGCGGCATCGATATCGATGGCGAGGAAGTTCATCTGGGCGACGTCGACATGCCGGTGCTGAACATCTACGCCGAACAGGATCACCTGGTGCCGCCGAACGCGTCGCGCGCGCTGCGGGATCTGGTCGGCACCGAGGACTATACGGAACTGAGTTTCAAGGGTGGCCACATCGGCATCTACGTCTCCAGCCGCGCGCAGCGCGAGGTGCCCGGCGCGATCCACCAGTGGCTGGCGCAGCGCACGTAAGTACGAGGCGGGGGCCGCTGGCGGCCGCATGCCGCCCGCGGTTGCGGCCGGTTAACCGACGGTCGCTTAGGCTGCGCGGCCTGGACTGAGTGCGGGACATCAACATGCGCAAGGGCATTCTTCTTTCATTCGTGTGCGGCATCGGCCTGGCCTCGCAGGCAATGACCGTGTCGGCGGCGCCTGGCGAGCAGGCCCGGCGCGAGATCACCCAGTTGATGGATGGACTGTCCAACTCCGCGTGCGAGTTCCAGCGCAACGGCAAGTGGTATGGACGGGCCGACGCGCGCGCGCACCTGCAGCGCAAGTACGAGTACCTGCTGAAGCGGGATCTGGTCGACACCGCCGAACAGTTCATCGAGCGCGCCGCCAGCAAGAGCAGCATGAGCGGACGCGCCTACCGGGTGCGGTGTCCCGGCCAGCCCGAGGTCGACGCGGGCGCCTGGTTCCTGGCACGGTTGAAGGCGCTGCGTGGTTCAGGTGCGCCGCCGCGCTGAGCGCTAGACTGGCCGCGACGACTGTGGGGAGCCGATCACCATGAACACCGCGTCCAAGCCATTGGCCCGGTCCCTGAACGACCGCATGCTCGCCGGCGTGATGGGCGGCATCGCGCACCGGTTCGGCTGGAATGCCACGCTGCTGCGCGCCGTGTTCGTGATTGTCTCGATCGCCTCGGCCGCGTTCCCCGGCATCCTGGTCTATCTCATCCTGTGGCTGCTGATGCCCAACGAGGCGGATTGAACGAGCGGGCGCGAACGCCCGTCTGGCTGCCCGCGTTGCGCGGGCTGGGCATGCTCTGGGCCTTGCCGAACACGCTGGTCGGCCTGCTGGCGGGGAGCCTGGGACTGGCGTTCGGCGCGCGCGCGCGCTGGAGCCGGCGTGACTGCGCGCTGGTGTTCCACCACTGGCCCTGGGGGCCGGGTGGCGCGATCACTTTCGGCAACACCATCCTGCATACGGGCGACAGCCTCGATTCCGCCTGCATCACCTACGAGCAGCGCGCCGGCCATCGCGAACATCCGCCGATCAGGCTGGGCGACCACGAACGCGCGCACGTGTTCCAGTACATGGTGCTGGGGCCACTGTTCCTGCCAATCTACCTGCTGTGCGGCGGGGTCAGCGTGCGCAATCCGTTCGAACGCGCCGCCGACCGCTACGCGCTGACCGGTCGCGGCTGGTGGCCGGGCGGAGAAGCCCCGAAGCGATAGTTCCCCACGCCGGTTTGGGTGGTCGCGGCTTCCTGCGGGAATGCGAAGGGGCCGGTATCGCGATGCGGCGAACGGACGCTCCTTGCCGTTCCCGGGGCGGAAGCATTCAATCCCCGCGGGTACGTCCATTCGAATGGCGGGTGGTTTTCTTCGCGGCCTTGCGGGGACTTTTCCGCGCGGATTTGCTTGCCGTTTTCTTCGCCGTCTTGCGGGTGGACTTCCTTGCCGCCTTCTTTGCCACCTTCCGGGCCGCTTTCCTGGTGCCCTTGCGAGGTGCTTTCTTGGCCGCTTTTTTCGTGGTTTTCCCGGCCGCCTTGCGTGCGGTCTTCTTCGCAGCCTTCTTCGTGGCCTTCTTCGCCGACTTCTTTGTGGCTTTCTTCGCGGCCTTGCGAGGCGCCTTCCGCGTGGTTTTCTTTGCGACCTTCCTGGTGGTCTTGCGGGCGCTCTTCTTTTTCGCGCCTCCGCCTTCCTGCTTGTTGACCGTGGCCCAGGCGATACGCTCGGCGTCCTCTTCGGAACGACCCTGCTCGCGCTCGCTTTCCTCGATGTGCTCGGCCTTGCGCTTCTGCCGATCGCTGTAGGCGCTCTTCTCTCCACGTGGCATTGGAATGCTCCGGGATGGGAGGTTCGAACCTACGCGCGGTGGCGTCGTCGCCGGATGAAATCGGATCAGGATCGCGCGAGGCGAGCAAAGGAGAACAACTCCGCCAGCGGATGCCGACGCCGTTCGATGGCGGCCAGCAGCAGGTCGGCGCCAATCCGGCTGTAGGTAATGCCGTTTCCGCCGTAGGCCATCGCGAAATGCACGCGCGGGCCGTACTGCGGATGCGGGCCGAAAAACGGCAGGCCGTCCTCGGTTTCGGCGAAGGTGCCCGCCCAGGCGAAAGCGGGCGCGCATTGGAGATGCGGCAGCAGTTTGCCCAGCTTGCGGCTGAGCGCGCGCGCCTTCTTCATCACCCGTGCATCCCGGCGCGCCGGGATGTCGATGCGATCATCCTCGCCGCCGACGATGAGCCGGTGATCCGGCGTCGTGCGCAGGTACAGGTAGGGACGGGCGGTTTCCCACAGCACGGTGCGTTCGAGAAAGCCAAGGGCTTCGGGCGTGATCGGATCGCTGACGAAGGCGTAGCTGCTGTGGTTGCGCGCCACGCGCTCGCGCAGCCACTGCTGAGCCGCATAGCCGGTGGCGAGGATGGCGTGGCGGGCACGCACCCAGTCGCCATGCCCGGTCCGCACCCGGACCGAGCGTGCCTGCGGCTGGAGCTCGACGATCGGAGTGTGCCCGTGGACGCTGGCGCCGCGTGCCTGCAGGCGCTGGAGCAGGCGATGGGCCATGCGGTAGGGATCCACACGGGCGGCCTGATGGCTCAGCAGTGCGCCGGGCCGCGATATCCCGAACCGTTCGGCCAGCGCACCCGAACCCAGATAGTCGATCCGAAGGCCCAACCGATGCCTGGCCGCGGCTTCCTGCGCCAATCCGTCGCACTCCCGCCGCCGGGTCGCCAGGTACAGGCTGTCCGTCCACGCGAACCCGACGTCGCGGAGCCCGGCGGCCAGGCCGCGCAGCTGATCCAGCGCCTGCGCGCACGCCAGATAGGCCAGGGCGGCGTCTTGCGCGCCCACCCGATTCGCGAGATCGAGCAGAGGGGTGTCGATTTCGTACTGGAGCAGGGCGGTGCTGGCGGCGGTGCTGCCCCAGCCGATTTCGCCCTGCTCGATGACCGCGACCTCATGCCCGGCCGCCTGCAGGTGATCGGCGATCAGCGCGCCGGTGATGCCGCCTCCGATGACCGCGACCTCGCAGGCGAGATTGCCGGCCAGCGCGGGAAAGGGAGACAGCAGGCCATTCTTGATGGCCCAGTAGGGATAACCGCTCTTCAGGTCCATCGCGAAGGGGATGCCGGCACCACCTGGATCACCGGGACAGCCACGGGATTATCCGCGCGGCAACGCACCCTGCAGGAACAGGTCGACGTTGGCCACGGCCTGCTCGCGCAGCGAGGCGGGATCGAGCTTGTCCAGATAGCCGCTGGCGACCCGGATGATCAGGTTGCCGAACATCATCATGTAGAACTGGGTGGCGGCCGCCTCGGCCGAGGCCAGCTTCAGGTGGCCGTTGTCCATTTCCTGCTGGAAGAAACGGGTCAGGATGCCGCGGGTCTCGGCCACGGCATGCTCGAAGAACCAGTCGCGCAGGGCGGGGAACGACTCGCCCTCGCCAATCACGATGCGGTAGACCACCCGCGATTCCGCCTTGACCATCGAATCGGCGATGCGGATGGCGACTTCGCGCAGCGCTTGCTCCGGCGGCAGGTCGGAGAAGTTCATGTCGTTGAGGATGCCGACATGGTTCTCCAGGCGGCGTTCCAGGATGGCGTAGGCCAACCCTTCCTTGTCGCCGAAGATCCGGTACAGGGTGGCCAGGGAGCCGCCGGCGCGGGCGACGATCTCGCTCAGCTTGGCGTGCTGGTAGCCTTTTTCGGCAAAGACCTCGGTGGCGGCGTCCAGGAAGCGTTCGGCCCGCATCTCGCCCCGTTTGCACAGTTCGACGTTGCGGCGGGTGCGCATGAATGCGCTGGAACTCACGGAGCGGGAAGAAACGGTGCCACGGAAATCGGTCGAGTTGCTCACTGGCGGTACCGGAAGGTTGGCTGGGCGTCCCGAAGGGCTGATTGAGTTGGGTCTGACATGAATGCGCTCCCCGTTTGTCAACTGCCATTTGGCATGAATGACGCGCATCTGTTCTGCTCGTACTGTGACGATTCAGGTATAGCATACCTTTGGCCACTTTCCCAACATCAATTTTCGACCGGTCCAAATCGGGGACAAAAAAAAGGCCCAACTTTCGTCGGGCCTCTTCCGGGTCTGGTGCCGAAGGTGGGACTCGAACCCACACGCTTTTAAGGGCGGCGGATTTTGAGTCCGCTGCGTCTACCATTCCGCCACTTCGGCAAGGGGAGCGAGTATAGCCGAGGCCAGCGGGCCCCGACAGCCCGTCAGACCACGCGGTCGGTGCCGAGCAGGCGCTCGCCGCGGCGCTGCCAGCCTTCCGCGCCGCTGGCGTCGGCCTCCGGCGTGTAGATGCCGCAGCGGACCATGGTGCGCTGGTAGACGTGCAGGGACACGGCGATGGCGTCGTCGCTGGGGTTGCGGATGGTGTGGTACTCGTGGGGCGGAATCAGGCTGCCGGCCGAGCCGGTGCCGGCCTCGATGGTGCCGGCGGCGACGAAGCGGTAGCGCTCCTCGTCGTGTTCGGCCAGCTCGTACTGGGTGATTTCCAGGCGGCCACGCCAGACGCCTTCCACGCACCACATGCCGGAGTGGTCATGGATCTTGGTGCCCTGGCCCGGACCCCAGGTCATGGCGATGACGCTGTAGCCGTACTCGGGGCTGGTGTACAGCTCGCGCCGCGCGTAGTGGTCGGCGATGGGCTCCAGCACGCAGCCGGGCAGGGCGACCGATTCGTCGCGGATCAGTTCGCACAGCGACTTGCGCAGCGCATCGGTGATGGCGCGATCGTCGCCCAGCGCGACGGCGGCGTCGAGCGTGGCGACCAGCCGATCGTGGCCGGGAAAATCGAGGGACATGGAAGGCACCCGGGAATAGTGGTGCCGCCATTCTAGTCCGGGCGGGTCCCGGTCGCGACGGTATGGCGGCGGCTCAGAGATCGGCCAGGAAACCCGCGACCGCCGGGCCGAACCGGGCGAAATCCACCAGGAAGGCGTCATGGCCCTGCGGCGATTCCAGCGGCACGAAGTCGGCTTGCGCGCCGCCCCGTGCCAGCCCCTGGGCAATCTGTTCCTGCTGCTGGAGGGGGAACAGGATGTCGGTCACCGCGCCGATCGCCAGCGCCCGCTCCACCCGGATCCGGGCCAGGCCCCGCATCACGTCGCCGCCGGCGTACTCGGCCAGGTCGAACCAATCCATCGAACGGCTCAGGTAGAGGTAGCAGTTGGGGTCGAAACGGCGCACGAACCGGCGCGCATGGCCTTCCAGATAGCTTTCCACCTGGAATTCCAGCCCGAACGGATCCTCGTCCGGGCGGTCCGATTCCAGCCGTACCCGGCCGAAGCGGCCGTCCCATTCCAGCGCCGAGCGATAGGTGATGACGCCCAGTTTGCGGGCCATGCGCATGCCGGATTCGGGATAGCGCTCGTCGTCGTAGTGGCCCTGGTTCCATGCCGGGTCCAGGCGAATCGCCTCGCGTTGCAGGGAACGGATGGCGATGGAGAACGGCAGGGCCTGGGCGCTGCCGGAGATGTTGATGTGCGCGCGCACGCTGCCGGGATGCAGCAGCAGGTAGGCCAGCGCGGTCATGCCACCCATCGAATTGCCGATGATGCAGGCCAGTTGCCCGATGCCCAGTGCCTGCACCACCGCATGGGCGGCATTGGCGCCGTCCTCGATCGACAGTTCCGGGAAATCCAGCCGGTAGAGTTCGCCGCTGGCCGGATTGATCGAGGCTGGACCGGTCGAACCCTTGCAGCTTCCCAGCGAGTTCACGCAGATCACGAACCAGCGATCGGTGTCGATCGGCTTGCCCGGCCCGAGCATCGCCTCCCACCAGCCTTCCTCGCCGTTGCCTTCGTTGCGCGCGGCGTGCGCGTCCGGCGACAGGCCGGTGACGATCAGGATCGCGTTGTCGCCGGCGGCGTTGAGCCGGCCCCAGGTTTCGTAGGCGATGCGCGCACCGTGCAGGGCGCCACCGCGTTTCATCGGGAAGGGCGAGGGCAGCGGATGGAAACGCGTGCCGGGCGGGATGAATTCGGTCATCCCCCAAGTTTAGCCTGCGGCTGCCGGCACGGGCCGGCGCCGCTCATTCCACGATGCGCTGGATCCGCAACGAATAGGCATCGGTGGCGCCCACGTCGGCAGGCACCGCCACCGCTTCCAGATCGCCGGCCTTGGCCATCACGTCGCCGGCGCGGGAGATCCGCGCGCCCAGTTCGACCTTGGCGACCTGCGAGAGCTTGAGGGTCGGCATCGGGCTGTCGCCGTCGCCCAGTTCCAGGGTGATCGGGAACGAGGTGGCCGGCACCCGCTTGGCGGCCACAGGCATCGGCGGCCCACCGGCCTGGCGGGCGAACACGAACAGGGTCTCGCCGCCGCTCAGCCGCGCCTTCAGTTCCGGCGCGATGTCCACGCTGACCCGCAGCAGCGCCTTGCCATTGGCCATGGCCGGGGCGGCGGCGGGTTCGGGCAGCGGCTCCAGCCCGGCTTCGGCGAGGGCCTGGTTGATCTGGGTACGCAGGGTGGTGGCGGTGCCGCCGTCGACCTGCGCCAGCAGCGGTTCCCAGGTGCGCGCGGCCTCGGCCGGCTGGCCCTGCTGGCGCTGCGACACGCCGAGGAACCAGCGCGCGCGCTGGTGCTGCGGTTCGATGGTCAACGCGCGCTGCAACAGGCCGACCGCCTGCGCGTCGAGCTGCTTGTCCGGGCTCGCGTACAGGCGGGCCTGCGCGTTCTCGACCAGCAGGTTGGCGTCGTCCGGAGCCAGCTTGAGCGCGGTCTCGAAAGCCGTGCGCGCCTCGGCGTAGCGCTCCATGCTCAGGTAAGAGCGGCCGAGCAGGCGCCAGCCCTCGGGTTCGTTGGGATTGCGCTTGAGTTCGGCTTCCAGCTGCTTGACCGCATCGTCCAGGCTGGCGGGCATGGCCGCCTCCGGCATCGTGGCGGGTATCTCGATGGCTGCCGGCGTGCCCAGCAGCCGGTACAGCGCCAGGGTGCCGATGCCCAGGGTCGCGACCGCGCCCACGAACAGCCGGCGCGAAGAGCGCCACAGGGGCCATAGCACGCCCACCAGGACGAGCAGGGTCAACAGCGCCGCGATGGCGGAAAAAGCGGTCATCACCACTCCTGGTTGTCGTCGGCTTCGGCGATGTCGCGACCGCCACTCCTGCGCCTGACGATGCGCAGCACCACCACGCCGCCGGCGATCACCAGCAAAGCCGGCCCGAACCACAGCAACCAGGTGCCGGGCGACATCTCCGGCTTGTACAGCACGAATTCGCCATAGCGATCCACCAGGAACCGCTTGATCTCGGCATCCGACTTGCCCTGCCGCATCAGGTCCAGCACCTCGCGGCGCAGATCGTGGGCGATCTGCGCGTTGGAGTCGGCCAGCGACTGGTTCTGGCACATCACGCAGCGCAGTTCGGCGGTGAGCCGGTGGAAGCGGGTTTCCTCGGCGTTGTCGTTGAATTGCAGCGGGGTCGGATCGCTGGCCTGGGCCAACGCGGGACCGGCGATGCCGAGCAGCAGCGCCAGCGTCAGCATGCGCAGTTGACGGGGCAGGACGCTCATTGTTGCACTTCCGCCTTTTCCAGCGCCGGGATCAGTTCCCTGGCGATGATCTCGTCGGTGACCGCGCCGACATGCTTCCAGCGCACGATGCCCTTGGCGTCGACCAGGAAGGTTTCCGGCGCGCCGTAGATGCCCCAGTCGATCGCCGCGCGGCCGTCCTCGTCGGCAATCACCAGCACGTAGGGATTGCCGAACTGCTCCAGCCAGCGCAGCGCTTCGCCACGCTCGTCCTTGAGGTTGTAGCCGATGAAGCGCACGCGCTTGGTCAGGGCGAACTTGGTCAGCACCGGATGCTCGACCCGGCACTCCGGGCACCAGCTGCCCCACACGTTCATCACGTAAGGCGCGCCGGCCAGATCGGCGTTGTCGATGCGGGTGGCCGCATCATGCAGCAGCGGCAGATCGAAGGCGGGCGCCGGTTTGCCGATCAGCGGCGAGGGCAGGGCTTCGCGATCCGCGCGGCCGGATTGCTTTACGCCGTAGGCCAGCAGGCCCATCAGGCCGACGAAGAACAGGCCGATGATGACCGCGGCGAACACCAGCGCGCCGCGCGACTTGTTCTGGCCGGGAGTGTCGGAAGGGGTATTCATGCCGGTTGGGCCTCGGGTTTGAGCGCTTCGGGTTTGCGGCGGAAACGCCGATCGGTGGCGGTGACGAACGCGCCCAGCGCCATCAGCAGGGCGCCCAGCCAGATCCAGCGCACGAAGGGCTTGATGTGCACGCGTACCGCCCAGGCGCCATCGCCAAGATGTTCACCCAGGGCCACGTAGACATCGCCGAACAGGCTGGGCCGGATGCCGGCCTCGGTCATCACCTGGCCGCCGCTGGCGTAGGCGCGCTTTTCCGGATTCAGCCGCACCAGCGGCTTGTCGCCACGCAGCACCTGCACGTGTCCCAGGTCGGACAGGTAGTTGGGGCCGCGGGTTTCCTCCACGCCCTCGAAGCGGAAGCCGTAGCCGGCCAGCTCGATGGTCTGGCCGGGCTTCATCGCCAGTTCGCGCTGCACGTTCTGCGCTTCCACCAGCAGCGCGCCAATCAGGAACACGGCGATGCCGAAGTGCGCCAGCACCATGCCGAGCATTTCCGGGGTGAACTTGCCGTTGGCGCGCAGCCGGGTCCAAACGAAACGCAGCGTGCCCAGCGCCACCCACGCGCCGGCGGCAACGCCGGCCGCGGTCTTCAGCGGTCCCTGCGGCGCCATGAAATAGGCGATGGTGCCCAGCACCAGCGCCGCCACCAGCCATGGCACCAGCATCGCCAGCGGCTTGCGCGGCTGATCCTTCTGCCACTTGGTCAAAGGGCCGAACGGCAGCAGCATCACCAGCGGCGTCATCAGCACCACGAACAGCAGGCCGAAGTAGGGCGGGCCGACCGAAATCTTGCCCAGTTCCAGCGCGTCGGCCAGCAACGGATACAAGGTGCCCAGCAGGACCATGCCGCAGGCTGCGGCCAACAGCACGTTGTTGGCCAGCAGCAGGGTTTCACGCGAACTGGCGACGAAGGCGCCGCCGGTGATGCGCGGTGCGCGCAGCACGTACAGCACCAGCGAACCGCCGACCACCGCGCCGAGGAAGATCAGGATGAACAGGCCGCGCGAAGGATCCGCGGCGAACGCGTGCACGCTGGTCAGCACGCCCGAGCGGACCAGGAAGGTGCCCAGCAGCGACAGCGAGAAGGTGGCAATCGCCAGCAGCAGGGTCCAGCCGCCGAAGCTGCCGCGCTTCTCGGTGACCGCCTGCGAATGCAGCAGCGCGGCGCCGGCCAGCCACGGCATGAAGCTGGCGTTCTCGACCGGATCCCAGAACCACCAGCCGCCCCAGCCCAGTTCGTAATAGGCCCACCAGCTGCCCAGCGCGATGCCCAGGGTCAGGAACGCCCAGGCCACGTTGGTCCAGGGACGGGTCCAGCGCAGCCAGCGCGCATCGATGTGGCCGTCCAGCAGCGCGGCGATGGCGAACGCGAACGGCACCACGAAGCCGACGTAGCCGGTGTAGAGCATCGGCGGATGGATGATCAGGCCCGGATCCTGCAGCAGCGGATTCAGATCGCGCCCTTCCAGCGGCGCCGGCAGCAGCCGCGCGAACGGATTGGAGGTGAAGATCAGGAAGGCTAGGAAGCCGACGCTGACCACGCCCATCACGCCCAGCACGCGGGCGACCACCGCTTCCGGCAGATGGCGGGAGAACTCGGCGACCGCGGCGGTCCAGATGCCCAGCACCAGCACCCACAGCAGCAGCGAGCCTTCGTGCGCGCCCCATACCGCGGAATAGCGGTACATCATCGGCAGCAGCGAATTGGAATTCTCCGCCACGTACTTGACCGAGAAATCCTGGGTGACGAAGGCCACGGTGAGGACCACGAACGCCGCCAGCAGCAGGAACAACTGGCCGTAGGCCGCCGGGCGCGCCACCGCCATCCACGCCGCCTTGCCGCGATGGGCGCCGGCCAACGGCAGGATGGCCTGCAGCAGGGACACCAGCAGTGCCAGGATCAGGGTGACTTGACCGAGTTCAGGCAGCATGGCTCAACGGGATCCGGAAAAAGGGAGGGAGATGCCCGCAGCCGGAGCTGCAACGCGATGGCGGAAGCACACGCCCGACGGCGTGGCTTGGCGAGGCGTGGATTGGATCAATTCGTCGACCCCGCCGCGGGGGCGGTCGGCACATCGTGCTTCTGGTGTGCCTTGCCCATCTTGTCGGCCACTTCCTTGGGCATGTAGGTCTCGTCGTGCTTGGCCAGCACGTCCTCGGCGACGAACACGCCGTCCTTCATCGAACCGGTCGCCACCACCGCCTGGCCCTCGCGGAACAGGTCCGGCAGGATGCGGTCGTAGACCACGGGCAACTGCGCATCGCCGTCGGTGACCCGGAAGTGCGCCTGCAGCGATCCGGTTTCGCGCTTGAACGAACCCTTCTCGACCATGCCGCCCAGGCGGAAGCGCGCATGCTCGCCGGCTTCGCCGCGCAGCACTTCGGCGGGGGTGTACAGGTAGGCGACGTTGCGTTGCAGCGCCAGCGCGATCAGCGAGGCGGCGACGCCGGCGGCGAGTACCAGCAGCAGCACCCAGATCAGGCGGCGGCGGCGGACGGGATTCATCGGTTCAACTCCATCGGCGAGGGCGCGGCGGCGCGGGCTTCGCGCGCGGCGCGCAGGCGGGCGGCACGCAGTTCGCGGCGGATCTGCAGGCGCGGGGCGATGAAGTCCCACAGCAGTACCACGGCGAACACGGCGTAGGCGCCGACCACGTAATGCAGGTAATTCATGGCTTGCTCCCCGCCAGCCGCGCGACCCAGTCCTTGCCGGCCTCGCGGCGCAGGTTGTCGGCGCGGGCGCGCGCCAGCAGCGATCCGGCGAACCAGAACTTGGTCGCCGCCACCATCAGCCACAACGGCAGCATCATGCTCGGATCCATCCGCGAGCCGCCCATCAGGCTGATGGTCTGGCCCTGGTGCAGCGAGTTCCACCACACCACCGAGTAGCGGATGATCGGCAGCAGCGCCACGCCCACGATCGACAGCAGGCCGGCGGCGCGCGCGGCGGCGCGGCGATCGTCGATGGCGTTGTACAGGCCCATCACGCCCAGGTACAGGAACAGCAGGATCAGTTCCGTGGTCAGGCGCGGATCCCAGTCCCACCAGGTGCCCCACATCGGCTTGCCCCAGATCGAACCGGTGGCCAGGGTGATGACGGTGAAGGCGGCGCCGATCGGCGCGCAGGCCATGGCGAGGATTTCGCACAGCTTGATCCGCCAGATCAGCGCGATGGCCGCATAGAACGCCATCAGTCCGAACACGAACAGGCTCATCCACGCCGACGGCACATGGATGTAGAGGATGCGGAAGCTGTCGCTCTGCTGGTAGTCGGCGGGCACCACGAACAGCGCCTGCCACAGGCCGAAGCCGAACAGCACGAGCGCCGCCAGGTAGCACCAGGGCGTCCAGCGGGCGGCGAAGCGATCGAAATAGGGCGGCGAACCGAGTTGGTGGAACCAGCGGACGAGGGGATTCATGGACGGTGTTTCATCGCTCGCGGTCGATGGAGCGCGCCACCCTGGCCCGCTCCGCAGCTCTGTTCTGTGAAATCACCCCATTTTCCCAGACTTGGGGCCGCCGCGCCAACCGCGCGGGGCCCCGCTGGTCTTGACCCCGGTCAAGGCTTGAGGGTCAAGGTGCCCTTCATCAGCGCCGAATGGCCGGGGAAGCTGCAGAAGAACGAGAACGGGCCGGTTCCGGCGAGCTTGGCGACCGGAATCTGAACCGAGGTGGTTTCGCCGCCGCCGACCACCTTGCTGTGGGCGATGACGCGGGTGTCGCCGGCCTTGATGTAGTCGGCGGCCAGCCCGGCCTTGATGCCGTCGGTGTCGATGCCGGCGATGTCGGCGGTCTTGGCGACCACCACGTTGTGGCCCATGACGTTCTTGGCCAGCTTGCCGGTGTGCTTCAGGTTGATGGTGAAGGTGGTGCAGCTCTTGC
Source organism: Pseudoxanthomonas beigongshangi (assembly GCF_016820515.1). Classification (GTDB taxonomy): domain Bacteria; phylum Pseudomonadota; class Gammaproteobacteria; order Xanthomonadales; family Xanthomonadaceae; genus Pseudoxanthomonas_A; species Pseudoxanthomonas_A beigongshangi. The sequence goes on from NZ_JADHDV010000009.1 coordinate 57,608, forward strand.
TGACGTCGATGTTGGACAGGTTGTACTTCATCGCGTCGTTGCCCTCCAGGTTGACCGAGCAGGTGGCGGCGCGGGCGGCCAGCGGCGAGGCGGCCAGGGCGAGCAGGGCGAGGCAGGAGGCAAAGCGGTGGTTCATGGAAATTCTCCGGGACGTGGGGTTGGGACGGGTGGTTCAGGGACCCTGCGCGGCCAGCCAGGCCGACAGGGCGGAGATGGTGTCGTCGTCCAGTCGCTGGCCGACGCCGCCCATCACGAAATCGTTGGTCGAATGATGGAGCTGGGCCGTGCGGAAGGCATTCAGGCGCACCTGCAGGTAGATCGCGTTCTGTCCACGCAGCGAAGGATACGCCGACCACGGCGCATGGCCATCGCGATCGTCGCGCGCGGCCAGCGGATGGCCGCCGGCGTCCGCGCCGTGGCAGCCCTGGCAGGGTGGCAGTCCTTTGCCGGGGTCGCCTTCCATGAACAACTGCCGACCCCGTTCCAGCAGGGCCGTATCCGGTGCCGGCGCTTCTTCCTGCGCGGGCGCGCGGCCGGCGGGCAGGCTGGCGTAGTAGAGGGCGAGATCGCGCATGTCCTGCTCGTTCAGGCTCGCGGCCAGTGGCGTCATCGCCGATTCCGCCATCGCGCCGCTCTGGTATTCGACCAGTTCCCAGTACAGGTACTCGGCGCGTTGGCCGGCCAGGTTGGGAAAGTTCGGCGCAATCGAGATGCCGGCGGCGCCGTGGCAGGCCGCGCACAGTTCGGATTTGGCCTTGCCGGCCGCCGGGTCGCCGCGCAGGCGGGTGATCCGGCGCAGATCACGGTAAGCGGGCGGCTTGGCGGCGGGCACCACGGTCGCGGCGGGTTCGGCTGGCGCGGTGTCGGCCGGCGTGTTTTCCGGGGACGTCTTCGCGGCGGGATCCTGGGCGACCGATTCGCCCGTGCCCGCCAGCATCGCCACGCCGAGCGCTAACGCGACGGCGGTGAACAGGCCGGTGCCGGTGGACGGCTTCATAGCGACACCTCCAGGCTCATGCCGATCAGGTTGACCCGGTAGTCGCCGGGACCGCCGTCGGTGTACACGCGATGATCGAATACCCGAGCCTCGTCGAAACCCAGGTAGTGCCAGTCCGACAGGCGACCGCGTTCGTAGGTGTCGAACACCCGCATCCGCGTGCGCGCGCCGAGCGGGAAACTCAGCCCCACCGACAGCGAATTGACCCAGTAGATCATCGGCGGATAGCGGCCATCGGCCGAGGCCGCCAGCGCGGGATTGGCCAGCGCGCCGGGCGAGGCGAAGCGGTAGCGGGTGGTGCCGCGCGAATCGGTCCAGTTCCACGCCACGTCCAGTTGGGCGCGGCCGATGGCCTGGTTGAGGTTGATGCCGGCGTAACGGTTGCGCTGGCGATCGTCGAGCCACCAGCGGTTGGCCTGCGGATAGGTCGGGCCGCCCAGCGTCGGATCCGGCGTCAGTGCCGCGTCGTTGACGTTGGCGATGCCCAGATCCGAGCGGTCGTAACCCAGCCAGGCGCTGGCGACGGTGGTCGTGGCGGGCTGCCATTCCCATTGCAGGCTGGCGCCGCGGGTGTCGTAGTCCTGCCGGCCCAACTCGGCGTCGTAGTCGTTGCGTTCGCCGCGCAGCGATGCGTACAGGGTCATCTCGCGCGGCAGGATGAAGGTGGCCATCAGATCCAGCTTGTGCTGGCTGCGGCTGGCGAGGTCGTACTTGCGCAGCGCCGACACCGTGTGCGCGGGCACGCCACCGGCGGGCTCGACGAAGCCGGGCAGGTCGGTGGAGAAGGTGAATTCGTAGGGATCGTAGAAATAGCGGCTGCCGCTGCGATCCAGGTAAGTGTAGTTGGCGCGCAGGGTCAGCCATTCGCGGGCGCGGTTGTTCCAGGTCAGGCGCAGGCTGTCGTCACGGGTGGTCGCGACTTCGCGATGGGCGCGTTCAATGGCCGTGTGGGTGTAGGTCACGCCCAGCGTGTTGCGCTGGGTGGGGCGCCAGTCCAGGCCCATGGAAACCTCCCGGGTTTCCTTGTCCAGCGGCAGGTTGCGCACGCGGGTGATCACCGAGGGCGCGAGCAGCGGATCCCACACGCCCATTTCGCCGGGAACCACGCTGCCCTGCGAACCGTTCTCCGCCACATAGCCCCACTGGCCGGTCAGCGGGTTGTAGGCCTGGTACGTGCCGTCATAGTCCTCGCGATAGTACTTGGCCTGCCCGCGCACGGTCAGCGTGGTACGCGGCTGGAACACCGCGCGCACGTCCAGGCGCTGGGTGTCGATGCCGAGATCGGCGGTCTTGCGCGACAGCGCGTCCGGCGTGTTCCAGTCGGCGCAGTCGAACAGGAAGCCCGGTCCGATCGGCAGGCCGAACTGGCCCTGGCAATTCATCGGCGCCAGCAGGCGTTCGTTCTGGCGCATCGTGCCCAGCGAGGTGTTGAGGGTCAGTTCGCCGTTCCACGGCAGTTTGCGGGTGAACGCCGCACGTAATTGGTGATAGTCGTTGTCCGGTTCGTAGGCGAATTCGCCGCTGGTGCGCGGCGGCGGGGTCACGCCCGGCACCACCGAGTACAGACCGTATGGCACCTGGTAGTCGTAGCCGTTGAAGCGGTTGCGGAAGAACGAACCCGTATAGCTGACGTCCATCCGCCACAGGTTGCCGGTGAAACGCACGCCGCCGTTGACGTTCACCGTGCTGTCGTCGATCGGGCGCGGGATCTCGTAGATGCCGCCGTTGGCAGGGAACGGGTAGTTGAAGAAGAACGGTCCGCCGAACGGACGCGCGCCTTCGCGCTGTTCGTGGCTGGCGTTGAAGTAGGCCGCCCAGCGTGGATTGAGGAAATAGTTGATGCCCAAGCCCTGCTTGTCGCGGACCACGCGCAGGAAGCGCTCCGGCTGCGCGCCCGCCACCGCGGCCACCTGCGCCGGAGTGCTGGCGGCCGGCGTCAGGCCACCGGCGAGGGTGAGGTGCTGGCTGCCAACGCCGTTCCAGATCGAACGCGCGTTGCCACTGGTCACGTTGGGCTGGGTGCGCACGAAGGCCTGTACGCGGAACTTGCCGGCGCGGCCGAACACCGCGCGATAGAACTGGTTGTGCTCGTTGATGCGGCTGGCACGGAAATCCAGGTAGCTGCCGTCGCTGGCGCGTTGCAGGCGGAAGCGCGCATCCACCATCACGCCATCATCGAAATCGTTGAAGCGGCGCCACTGGGTCGCGCGTTCGTCGCCGGACACGTGCAGGTAACCCAAACCCACGCTGCCTTCGTAGGCCCATTCGCCGTGCGGTTTCAGCTCGGGCCACGCGGGCGCGCAGGGATACAGGAAACCGGTCGGCGTGCGCCGGGAACCGGCGTGCAGCCAGCTCATGCCGTCGGCATCGCAGCCGATGCCATGCATCCCGGTGGTGTCCAGCGCGTTGCCGAAATGCAGGTCGGTGCCCAGGCCGCTGTCCTGGGCCCGCGCGGTGGCGGCCAACGACAGCGCCATGGCCAGCGCGGCCACTTGCGGCAACCGGGGCGTGCGGAACGTCGAGACCATCATGCTCCCTCCGCTACTTGTGGAGACGGGGACCGGACGGGTGGTTGGAACCGTGGATCTGCGCGTGGCAGGTCAGGCAGCCGCGTCCCATCAGGCGCTCGTCCGGCGCGGGACCGGTGCCCAGCGACGCGCTGGTCAGCAGATCGTTCGGGTGGCGCGTGTGCGAGTGGCACTGCTGGCACAGCATCGGCACCGGCGCCACCAGCAGCGCGTGCTGGTTGGAGCCGTGCGGGGTGTGGCAGTTCAGGCAGCTCTCGCGCACCGGCGCGTGTTCGAACAGGAACGGTCCGCGCTTTTCGGCGTGGCACTGGTAGCAGGTCTCGTTGACGGTGTCGGTCTTGAGCAGCGAGGCGTTGAGGGTGCCATGCGGATTGTGGCAATCGGCGCAGGTCATCTCGCCTTCCGGCAACGGCATGTGCGAGCGGCGGTTGAACTGCTGGCGGACGTCCTTGTGGCAGGTCGCGCAGGTCTCGCTGACCGACTGGCGCGCGGTCAGTCCTTCGGCGGACAGGCGCGCCATCGGATTGTGGCAATCGCTGCACGACAGATCGTTGCGCTGGTGCACCGAGCCCAGCCAACTGTCGCGCGGACCGCCGGCGTGGCAACCCAGGCAACTGCCGGTCTGCGCCGACACCGGCGTGCCGCCGTCGTGGGTGAAGGCGATGATGCTGCCTTTGGCGGAAGGATTCTGCGCATGCGCCGAACCCGGACCGTGGCAGGCCTCGCAGGTCGGGGTCGACGGATTGGCCTGCTGCGCGGCCTGCATGCCGAGCGCATGCACGCTGTGGGCGAAGTTGGCCTGTTCCTTGCCGTGGCAGGCGGTGCAGGTCGCCTCGCCGATCGGCTTGGCGGTCGGTTGCAACGGGTTGGCCGGTACGGTGGCGAAGGCGAAGCCCGGCGCGTCGGCGAAATCGTGGGCCTTGCCGTCCTGGCTGCCGAAATGGGTGGCGGGGAGCTTCGAGGGATCAAAACCGGCCGGGGCGCTCTGCGCCATCACCGGCGCCAGCCAGCTGGCCCCGAGCATGGCCGCCGCCGCCAGAACAAACATCAGAGCCAACAATGCGCGCCGCATCCTGTTCTCCCTTGCGCCTGGCTGGCCAAGGCTGGCTAGCCGCAGGGCTTGTAACGTTCATTACGATAAACGCTGAATGAATGCGCGATGGATATCAAGTTGCGGTGCAGCATTTGCCGGCGCGCGACCCGGTGGGCCGGCGGGACGCGAAGGGGATTTTCCGCCACGAATGCCGGATCAGGCCCGTGGGCGGGGCAGGACGCCTTCCAGGAAGATCGACACCGCTTCGCGGGCTTCCACCTTGACCCGCGGCTTGTCGGCCACGCCGATGCGGCCGTTGACCGAACGCAGGATCACGCCGCCGAACACCATCATGTAGAAGCGGTCCGCGACGATGGCGGGGTGCTCCAGAATGAGCCGTCCGCTCAGTTTCTCGCGCTCGAAGTACTGGGTGAGCAGGCGCTCGGCCGGCGTCACGCCATGTTCCATGAACCAGTCGCGCAACTCCGGAAAGCACAAGCCCTCGCCGACCACGATGCGGTGGGTGACGATGCGGCCCGGCGACAGGATTTCCTCGACCATGCGCTCGGCCGCCAGCGGCAGCGCCTGCTCGGGCGGCAGGTCGGAGCGGTACAGCATTTCCAGGCCCTCGCCGAAGGCGGCGATGCTGCGCTTCATGATCGCCAGCGCCAGCCCGTGCTTGTCGCCGAACGCGTTGTAGAGCGTGGACAGCGAGCCGCCCGAACGGGCGACCACGTCGTTCAGGCGCGCATTGCGGTAGCCCTTTTCCAGGAACACTTCGGTGGCCGCCTCGATGAATCGCTCGATGCGCAGTTCGATCCGCCCGGACACATCGGTGCGCGGGCGCGAGGACTTGTCGGACGGATGGTGCGGCGGTTCGGGGAAATCCGTCATGGGCGGCGAGGAATCAGTTGAGGGCGATGCGGATCGCGGCGGCGGCGGTCAGCGGTGCCAGCACCAGCGCCATCACCAGACCGGCGCCAAGCAGCAGCAGCGCGCCGCTGCCGTCCAGGCCCTGCGCGCTGGCGGCGACGCTGCCGGCGCCGAACACCAGGATCGGCACGTACAGCGGCAGCGCCAGCAGCGCGACCAGAATGCCCGAGCGTCGCATGCCGACCGTCAACGCGGCGACCACGGCGCCGAGCAGGCTCAGCAACGGCGTGCCCAGCGCGAGCGAGGCGAGCAGGGCCGGCAGTTGCGGGCGCGGCAGGTGCAGCAGTTCGCCCAGCAGCGGGGTCACCAGGATCAGCGGCAGCGCGGTGGTCGCCCAGTGGGTCAGCACGCGCACCGCGACCAGCCAGGCCAGCGGCACCGGCGCGAGGATCCATTGTTCCAGCGAACCGTCCTCGGCATCACCCCGGAACAGCGTGTCCAGCGACAGCAGGCCGGCCAGCAGCACCGCCACCCAGATCACCGCCGAGGCGACCTTGCCCAGCGCTTCGGGTTCGCCGCCCAGGCCGAGCGCGAACACCACCACCACCAGCAGGGCGAACAGCGCCGGTTGCAGCGCGTCGCCGCGACGGCGCCACATCAGGCGCAGGTCGCGTACGACCAGCGCCGACGCGGAGGACCACAGGCCGGGCGTGCTCATGCCGCACCTCCCAGCATCAGCATCCGGGTCTGCACCGGCGGCGCCGCGTAGGCGCCGTGCGTGGTGACCAGCGCGGCGCCACCGCTGCGCAGGTGGGCGGAGATCATCCGGTTGACCAGGTTGATGCCCTCCAGGTCTAGATTGGCGTAGGGCTCGTCGAGCAGCCACAGCGGCGCCGGTGACAGCCACAGCCGGGCCAGCGAAAGCCGCTTCTTCTGCCCGGCGGAGAGTTGCCGCGCCAGCGCGTCCTCGTAACCGGCCAGGCCGACCATCGCCAGCGCGTTGCCCGGCATCTGGCGGGCGCGGCGACCGTGCAGGCCGCACAGGAAATTGAGGTTCTCCAGCGTGTCCAGGTCCGCCTTCAGCGCGGGCAGGTGGCCCAGGTAGGCGATCGCCCGCGAACGCTGGATGGCGCTGGCGGGGCGGCCATCGATCTCGATGTCGCCGCGGTCGGCGCGCAGCAGGCCGGCCAGCACGCGCAGCAGGGTGGTCTTGCCGGCGCCGTTGCCGCCCTGCACCAGCAATGCCTCGCCGGCATTGACGGCGAATTCCAGCGGGCCGAACACCGGTTCGTCGTTGCGCGAAAAAGCCAGGCCACGGGCGGCCAGCAGCGGCGGAGGGGTCGGAACGGAATCGATCATCAGGCGGAAGCCTTCGAAGAAGGCGGGTCTCGGGCGGCAATCAGCCGGCTATTGTATGCGAGCCCCCACGCGGTGCTCCTTGCGCGGCTGGCGCTCAGCCGGCCCATTCCACCGCCGGAAGATCCGGCGCATCGCCTGGTCGCGTCCACATCAGCCTCAGCCGGACCGGTTGCCCTTGCCGCCAGTGCAGGATGCCGCCCTGGGAAAAGGCGCGCGCGAGCGCATCGGCGTCCTCGCGTGCCAGATCCAGCACCAGCCAGCCGGGTTCGAGCCAGCCGCCGCGGTCGTCGCCGGCCCGGGCCGGCACATGGACATGTCCGGCCTCGCCCAAGCGGGCCCGCAGGCGCCGATCGGCCGCGCGGTTGTCCTCGTCGGTGCGCGTGGTCAGAGGCGGGTTCCAGGCCGTGATCCACAGGTAGTCGCGGGCCGGCAGGCGCGCCTCCAGCGCCGCCGCCGGCTTGCCGATCCGCAGCGGCCAGGCGCGCTCGTCCAGCAGCACCTCGTAGCGGGCCGCGCACCAGGCCCGCGCCAGCCGGCATTTTTCCGGATCGGGAACGCTGTATCCGTTCATGGCCCCATCATCGCCGGACACCTTCATTGCGTACACTCCGCAGTCCCCCTGTGAGACCGGACCGGCGGATGCCTCTCGAAACCAAGCTGCCCAAGGTGGGCACCACCATTTTCACCGTGATGTCGCAACTGGCCGCCGAGCACGGGGCAGTCAATCTGGGGCAGGGCTTCCCCGATTTCGCGGTGCCGCAACGGCTGGTCGACGAACTGGACCGCGCCATGCGCGAGGGCCACAACCAGTACGCACCGATGACCGGCGTGTTGCCGCTGCGCCAGGCGATCGCCGGGAAGGTGCTGCGCTGCTACGGTCGCCAGGTCAATCCGGACACCGAAATCACCGTCACCAGTGGCGCCACCGAGGCCCTGTTCAATGCCATCCACGCGGTGGTGCGCCCGGGCGAGGAAGTGATCGTGCTGGATCCGGCCTACGACAGCTACGAGCCGGCGATCGAACTGGCCGGTGCGCGCGCGATCCATGTCGCGCTGGATCCGCGCAGCTTCGCGGTGGACTGGGACAAGATCCGCGCCGCGATCACGCCGCGCACCCGCCTGCTGATCATCAACAGCCCGCACAATCCTTCCGGCGCGATGCTCGACGAAACGGACATGAAGGCGCTGGCCGAGATCCTGCGCGACACCGGCATCTTCCTGATCTCCGACGAGGTCTACGAGCACATCGTGTTCGACGGTCGCCGGCACGAATCGGTGCTGCGCTACCCGGAACTGGCCGAGCGCGCCTTCGTGGTGTCCAGCTTCGGCAAGACCTACCACTGCACCGGCTGGAAGATCGGCTACGCGATCGCGCCGCCCGCGCTGAGCGCCGAATTCCGCAAGGTCCACCAGTACAACGTGTTCTGCACGTTCGCGCCGGCCCAGCATGCGTTCGCGGCGATGATCCGCGACGAACCGGAGCATTACGAGCAATTGGGCGCGTTCTACCAGGAAAAGCGTGATCGCTTCCGCGCGCAGCTGCTGGAAACCCGCCTGAAGCCGCTGCCGGTGCCGGGCGGATATTTCCAACTGGTGGACTATTCGGCGGTCAGCGATCTGCCGGACACCGAGTTCGTGCGCTGGCTGACCATCGAACATGGCGTCACCGCGATTCCGCTGTCGCCGTTCTACGAGAACGCGCCGGCGGATCAGCGCCTGGCGCGCCTGTGCTTCGCCAAGAATGCGGCCACGCTGGACGCGGCCATCGAACGCCTGAAGAAGCTGTAGTTTTCCATCACCAGACGGATCCAGACCGACATGCAGGACCTGCACCTTTCCCTCGTCCAGGGCATCACCCGCTGGCATGACCCGGCCGGCAACCGCGAGTATTACGGCGACCTGATCGCGCCGCTGGCGGGCCAGACGGATCTGGTGATCCTGCCGGAGACCTTTACCAGCGGCTTCAGCAACGATGCCATCGACCGCGCCGAAGGCATGGACGGTGAAACCGTCGCCTGGATCCGCGCGCAGGCGCGCAAGCTCGATGCGGCGGTGACCGGCAGCGTGCAGCTGCGCACCGGCGAGGGCGTGTTCAACCGCCTGCTGTGGGCCACGCCCGATGGCGAACTGCGCAGCTACGACAAGCGCCACCTGTTCCGTTACGCCAACGAGCACAAGCGCTACGCCGCCGGCCGCGAGCGCCTGACCGTGGAATGGAAGGGCTGGCGGATCAATCCGCAGGTCTGCTACGACCTGCGCTTCCCGGTGTTCTGCCGCAACCGCTACGACGTGGAGCGGCCGGGGCAGCTGGATTTCGATCTGCAGATCTTCGTCGCCAACTGGCCGGCGGCGCGCGCCCATGCCTGGCGCACGCTGCTGCGCGCGCGCGCCATCGAGAACCTGTGCTTCGTCGCGGCGGTCAACCGCGCCGGCACCGACGGCAACAACCTCGATTATTCCGGCGACAGCGCGGTGATCGATTTTCTCGGCCAACCGCAGGTGGAGCTGGGGCCGGGCGAGGGCGTCACCACCGCGACCATCTCGGCCGACGCGCTGGCGACGCACCGCGAGCGCTTCCCGGCGATGCTCGATGCGGACCGGTTCGAGCTTGCCTGAAGCGCCGCGCCGCATCTGGACCATCGGGCATTCCAGCCGCGACTGGCATGCCTTCGCGGCGATACTCACCGCTGCGAGCATCGAGGTCGTGGCGGATGTGCGCCGCTACGCCGCCTCGCAACGGTATCCGCAGTTCGCAGGCGCCGCGCTGATGCGTGGCCTGTCGGAGCTGGATATCGACTACCGGCCGATGCCTTCGCTGGGCGGACGCCGCGAACCGCGCCCGGACTCGGTGAACACCGCCTGGCGACAGCCGGGCTTCCGCGGCTACGCGGACTACATGCAGACGGCGGCCTTCATCGATGCCCGCGCCGCGCTGGCCGAAGTCGCCGGGCGCCGGCCGACCGCGTTCCTGTGCGCCGAAGCGGACTGGCGCAACTGCCATCGCGGCCTGATCGCTGACGCCTTCACCGCCGACGGCTGGGAGGTCCGCCATCTGCTCGACGACGGACGACATGAAATCCACCCGCTGACCCGCGCCGCGCGCCTGGTGGATGGCCACCTGGACTACTCCCTTCCGGTGCCACCGCAAGGCGAGTTGTTCTGAGCTTCATCGGCAGTTGTGGGAGCGACGTGAGTCGCGATGGGACGTCCACGGGGCGCACTCTTTCAGGCCTGTCACCTGTCACGACGAATCACGTTGGCGTTTCCGCGTGCCCGGCCATCCGGTCGCGACTTACGTCGCTCCCACATGGGAACTCAACGCATCAGCGCGCTGGACGCTCCGGCAGGATCTGGCAGACCGCCTGGCACAGCGCCAGCACCTTGCCGTCAGGATCACGCACCTCGCCGGCCAGGTGCAGCTGGCCGCGGGTGCGTTCGACGAGGCGTGCCGTGCAGACGATGTGGCCGACTTCCGGCGTCACCGGGCGCAGGTACTGGGTATTGAGCGAGGTGGTCGCGCTGGGCGGCGCGATCAGGTAGGAAAACGGACCCAGGGTGTTGTCGAGCGCAGCGACGATGAAGCCGCCCTGCATGTGGCCGATCGGATTCTGGTAGCGCGCCAACACCGGAAACCGCATGCGCAGCGATTCGCCTTCGACGTACTCGACCACCTCGCCTTGCATGTCCAGCAGGCAGGGCGGCGGGATCTGCAACGGCGCGCCCGCCGAAAACCGCGCGCGCAACAACGCATTGATGTCGACCACGCTCACGGGGTGAAGCTCAGTTCGAACGCGGCCAGGAACGGCGCGCGCGGCGGCGGCTCCAGGAAGCGCCCGTTGAGTTCCTTCTCCACGCAGACCGCCAGCGCGGTGTCGCCCTGGCGCCAGGTGCGGACGATGCGGCCGCGCGCGTCCACCTCGACGACGATCACGAACGCGGCGGTGTCGTGGCGCGGATCGGCGCAGTTGGCGACGCTGGTTTCCAGTTGCCGCGACTGCGCCTGCTGGAAGGCCGCGCGCTTCACCGGATCCAGCGAGGCCTCGTCGCGATCCGCCTGCGCCTTGGCATCGGCGAACCCCCGCGGTGTCTGCGCGGGTCCGGCGAACGGCAGCAGGGCGAGGGCGAGCAACAGGCCGGCACGGATCATGGCTTGGCCTCCGGCGGCGCGAGCCGCAGCAGCTTGCCGTCGTTCTCGTCGGTCAGCACGTAGACGCTGCCGTCCGGACCAACGCGCACGTCGCGCACGCGCTCGCCGATTTCGTTGAGCAGGCGTTCCTCCGACACGATCGCATCGCCCTTCAGGCTCAGGCGGATCAGGTTGCGCTCGGCCAGCGAGCCGAGGAACAGGCTGTCGTTCCAGGGCGAGCCGGCATGGCCGGTGTAGAACGCCATGCCGCTGAGGCCCGGCGACTTCTCCCACACGTGATAGGGCTGTTCCAAGCCGGCTTTTTCGCGGCCTTGCGCTTCCGGAATCGGCAGACCGGAGTAGTTGATGCCGTGGGTGATGATCGGCCAGCCGTAGTTGCGGCCGGGTTGCGGCAGGTTGATCTCGTCGCCGCCGCGCGGACCATGCTCGGATTCCCACAGCTTGCCGGTGCGCGGATCGATGGCCAGGCCCTGCATGTTGCGGTGGCCGTAGCTCCAGATCTCCGGACGCGCATCGGCCTGTCCGATGAAGGGATTGTCCTGCGGCACGCTGCCATCCAGGTTCAGCCGGACCAGCTTGCCTTGCAGCTTGCCCAGTTCCTGCGAGGTGGGCCGATGGTTGCGTTCGCCCTGGCTGATGAACACGTGGCCCTGGCCGTCGAAAGCCAGCCGCGAGCCGAAATGGTTGGGTCCCTCCAGCTTGGGTTCCTGCCGGTAGATGACCTTCACCTCCGTCAGCGCATCGGCGCCCAGCGTGGCGGTGGCCACCGCGGTGCCGGCGGTGCCGTTGTCGCCCGGTTCGGCGTAGCTCAGGTAAATGCGCTGGCTGGTGGCGAAATCCGGCGCGAGGACGACGTCCAGCAGGCCACCCTGGCCTTCGGCGAACACCTTCGGCACGCCCGCCAGCGGCGCGGAGATCGCGCCATCGGCGCCAACCCGGCGCAGTTGCCCCGAGCGCTCGGTGACCAGGAAGCCGCCTTCCGGCAGCAGCGCCAGGCCCCAGGGATGATCCAGCCCCTGCGCGAGCACGCTGACCTGGATGTTGCCCAGTGCGCTGGACAGGGCACGCGCGGCCGGCGGTTGCGCGGGCGCGGGTTTCGCGGCGGCGGCTGGCTGGGAATCGCCATCGCGCGCCTGGCAGGCGGACAGCGCGGTGACGGCGAACAGGGCAAGGGCGAGGGCGGAACGATGGGGCATCGGAAATCTCCCTGGGGGTTGGGGTCAACGGTAACCGGCGGCCTGCAGTTCGAACAGTTCGGCGTAGCGGCCGCCTTCGGCCATGAGCTGATCGTGGGTGCCGCTGGCCTCGAGCCGGCCTTCATTGAGCACGAGGATGCGGTCGGCCATGCGCACGCTGGAGAAGCGGTGCGAGATCAGCACCGCGGTGCGCTCGCTGGACAGCTCCTTGAAGCGCTGGAAGACCTCGAACTCCGCGCGCGCGTCCAGCGCGGCGGTTGGTTCATCCAGGATCATCACCTGGGCGTCGCGCATGTAGGCGCGGGCGATGGCGATCTTCTGCCACTGCCCGCCGGACAGATCCACGCCGGTCTTGAAGCGGCGGCCGATCAACTGGTCGTAGCCATTCGGCAGCGAGGCGATCACCTCGTCGGCCATCGAACGGCGCGCGGATTCGCGGATGCGCGCATCGTCGCCCATCGCATCCACCTGGCCCACACCGATGTTCTCGCCGGCGGTCAGGTGGTAGCGGACGAAGTCCTGAAAGATGACGCCGATGCCGGCGCGCAGATCGTCGATGTCGTATTCGCGCAGATCGCGTCCGTCCAGCAGGATGCGGCCTTCGTCCGGGTCGTAAAGCCGCGCCAGCAACTTGACCAGGGTGGTCTTGCCGGCGCCATTCTCGCCGACCAGCGCCAGCACCTCGCCGGCGCGCAGCTGGAAGTCCAGCCCGCGCACCGCCCAGCGCTCGGCGCCGGGATAGCGGAAGCCGACATTCTCGAAGCGGAAGCCCTCGCGGATCGGGCGCGGCACCGGCGCGGCCCCGGGCGGCGAGACGATTTCCGGGCGGATTTCGAAGAACGAGAACAGATCGTCCAGATACAGCGCCTGCCCGGCGACCTGCGAGAATCCGATCAGCAGGCCTTCCAGCAACTGGCGCAAGCGCAGGAAGCTGCCGGCCAGGAAGGTCAGGTCGCCGATGCTGAAATCACCGCGCACCGTGCGCCAGGCGATGTAGCCATAGGCCACGTAATAGCCCAGCGTGCCCAGGCCGGCCAGCAGCGTGCCCCACAACGCACGACGCCGGGCCAGCGCACGGTTGGCGCGGTAGAAGCCTTCGGCCAGCTGACGGTAGCGATCGATCAGGAAGCGGTGGAGGTTGAAGATCTTCACCTCCTTGGCCGTTTCCACGCTGGCGCCGGTCTGGCGGATGTATTCCAGTTGCCGCCGTTCCGGCGTCCACTGGAAGTTGAGCGAATAGCCCAGCGCGTTGAAATGCGCCTCGCCGACGAACGCGGGCACCAGCGCCACCACCAGCAGCAGGATCAGCCAGGGCGCGTACACCAGCAGGCCGGCGGCGAAACTGATCACCGTGATCGCGTCCTGCGCCTGCCCGAACAATTGGCTCATCAGGTTCATCCGCCCCATGGTCTGGCGGCGCGCGCGATCCAGCTTGTCCTGCAGGTCCGGATCCTCGAAGTCCTCCAGGTCCAGCCGCGCCGCGTGTTCCATCAGGCGGATGCTGGTGCCGTTGGTGAACAGTTCCGACAACAGCGCATCGGCATAGCTGACGAACCGGCCCAGCAGATCGGACAGGATCGCCAGGCCGAACTCCAGCGCCAGCAGGCCGAGCAAGGTGTCGAGCTGTCCATCGCGCCAAACCTCGACCAGTCCGGCCTGCGGCAGCCCGAGCCCGACCAGGCGGATCGCTTCGTCGATGATCAGCTTGCCCACATACAGCGTGGCGACCGGCAGCAGCGCGCGGATCAGGCGCAGACCGAGACTGGCCAGGGTCAGGCCGGGGCTGGTCGCCCAGATCTGTTTCAGGAAAGGCGGCAGGTTGCGCATCGCGTTGAAGCGATCGCGCAGGCTGGGGCCGGACTTTTCACCGCGCCGGGGCTTGGTGCCGGCGGCGGTGGGGGGAACGGGGGCGGAAGCCATGGCGCATTGTGCCTGCTCGGCCCGGCCCGCGGGAAACGACGTGGCCGCGCGGCCACGTCGCGTGGAATGCCTGGCGGGTGTTCAGGTTCCCGGAAGCGGCGAACGCAGTCCGACACCCATCCGGTTCCAGGCGTTGATGATGGCGATGACGAAGGTCAATTCGGCGATCTGGGTTTCGTCGAAATGCGGCAGCAGGCCGGCGTAGACCTCGTTAGGCGCATGGGTCTCGCCGACCCGGGTCAGGGCATCGGTCCAGGCCAGCGCGGCGCGTTCGCGCGGATCGTAGAACGGGCTTTCATGCCACGCGGCGAGGGTGTCGAGCTTGCGCGGCTCGACGCCGGCTTCGCGCAAGGCCTTGCCGTGCATGTCGAGGCAGAAGGTGCAGCCATTGATCTGCGAGGCGCGCTGCTTGACCAGATCCAGCAGGACGGCGTCCAGCGAACCGTGGTGCAGGCCGTGGCTGACTTTCAACAGGCCCTTGTAGGCTTCATTGGCCAGGGTGGTGTAATCGACGCGGGGGAGCGACATCGGTGTTTCCGGAATGCGCGGACGGAATGTCGCGCTTCACCCCAGGGACGGTGGCCTGTTCGCGGGCGTGACACTTCCGTGGGCTGGAAGCTTGTCCGGATTCATGACGGTCAGCAGTTCGGCGATGCGTTCGCCATCGCTGATCGCCACCATTGCCGACACCAGCCGGCCATCGCGGTAGCGCAGCACCGCCGGCTCGCCGTTGACCCGCCCCATGCGCCATTCGGTATCGGGCTGCGGACGCCGATACGCGGCCCAGAACAGGCGTGCGATGCGTTCGTTGCCGTGCAGTGGGCGGATCGCCGCGGTCGCCTTGCCGCCGCCGTCGGACACCAGCCGCGCATCCTCGTGCAGCAGCGCGGCGATCGCCTCCCGGTTGCCCACCCGCGCGGCGTGCATGAACCGTTCCAGCAGGCGCCGGTGGCGTTCCGGCGCGACATCGAAACGTGGCCGCGCGGCCTGCAGACGTTCGCGCGCGCGATGCACCATCTGGCGGCAGTTGGCCTCGCTGTGGCCGATCAGTTCGGCGATATGGCCGTAGTCGTAGTCGAAGGCTTCCTTCAGCAGGAACGCTGCACGTTCCTCCGGTCCCAGCCGCTCCAGCACGGCCAGGAATGCCAGCGAGACCTGCTCGGCCAGTTCGGCGCCATGTTCCGGACCGGGACGGTCGTCGATTTCGACCGGTTCAGGCAGCCAGGGGCCGGGGTAGCGTTCGCGCTGGAGCTTGGCGGCGCGCAGGCGGTCGATGCCCAGCCGGCTGGCGGCGGTCACCAGCCAGGCCTCCGGATCCCGGATGGCGGCAGTATCGGCCTGGCGCCAGCGCAGCCAGGTGTCCTGGACCACGTCCTCGGCGTCGCTGCGGCTGCCCAGCAACCGATAAGCGAGCGAAAACAGGCGGGAACGGTGGCTCTGGAAGGTGGTTTCGGCGTTCATGGGGCCAGGACGGGGCAGGGCGGCACGGCGTGACAACCGGCCGGGCCGCCACTTTGGCCTAAAATGACAGGCTCCGCCCGCTACCCACCGGCAGCCCCGGCTCCAAGCTCCATGACCTCGATCAAGCAAGAAGACCTCATCCAGTCCATCGCCGACGCGCTGCAGTACATCAGCTACTACCACCCGGTCGATTACATCAGGAACCTCGCCGCCGCCTACGAGCGCGAGGAGTCGCCGGCGGCCAAGGACGCCATCGCCCAGATCCTGATCAACTCGCGCATGTGCGCCGAGGGCCACCGCCCGATCTGCCAGGACACCGGCATCGTCACCGTGTTCCTGGAAATCGGCATGGACGTGCGCTGGGACGACGCCACGATGGGTGTGGAGGACATGGTCCATGAAGGCGTGCGCCGCGCCTACGACCACCCGGACAACAAGCTGCGCGCCTCGGTGCTGGCGGATCCGGCCGGCAAGCGCACCAACACGAAGGACAACACGCCGGGCGTGGTCAACGTCAAGGTTGTCCCGGGCAATACGGTCGAGGTCATCGTCGCCGCCAAGGGCGGTGGCTCGGAGGCGAAGTCGAAGTTCGCCATGCTCAACCCGTCCGACTCGATCGTCGACTGGGTGCTCAAGACCGTGCCGACCATGGGGGCGGGCTGGTGCCCGCCGGGCATGCTCGGCATCGGCATCGGCGGCACCGCCGAGAAGGCGGTGCTGCTGGCCAAGGAAGCGCTGATGGAACCGATCGACATCACCGACCTGCAGGCTCGCGGCGCTTCCAACCGCGCCGAGGAACTGCGCCTGGAGTTGTACGAGAAGGTCAATGCGCTGGGTATCGGCGCGCAGGGACTGGGCGGCCTGACCACGGTGCTGGACATCAAGGTCAAGGATTATCCGACCCACGCCGCCAACCTGCCGGTGGCGATGATTCCCAACTGCGCGGCCACCCGCCACGCCCATTTCACCCTCGACGGCAGCGGCCCGGTGATGCTGGATCCGCCGTCGCTGGAAGACTGGCCGGAACTGACCTACGACGCTTCCAAGGGGCGCCGGGTCGATCTCGACACGCTGACCCGCGAGGACGTCGCCAACTGGAAGCCCGGCGAAGTGCTGCTGCTCAATGGCAAGCTGCTGACCGGTCGCGACGCCGCGCACAAGCGCATGGTCGACATGCTCAACAAGGGCGAGCCGTTGCCGGTGGATCTGAAGGGACGCTTCATCTATTACGTCGGCCCGGTCGATCCGGTGCGCGACGAAGTGGTGGGCCCGGCCGGTCCCACCACCGCCACCCGCATGGACAAGTTCACCGAACAGGTGCTGGCGCAGACCGGCCTGCTGGGCATGGTCGGCAAGGCCGAGCGCGGCCCGGCCGCCATCGAGGCGATCAAGAAGCACCAGTCGGCCTACCTGATGGCGGTCGGTGGCGCGGCCTACCTGGTATCCAAGGCGATCAAGGCCGCGCGCGTGGTCGGTTTCGCCGACCTGGGCATGGAAGCGATTTACGAGTTCGAGGTGCAGGACATGCCGGTCACCGTCGCGGTCGATTCGCAGGGCACCTCGGTGCACAACACCGGCCCGAAGGAATGGCAGGCGCGCATCGGCAAGATTCCGGTGGTGGTGGCCTGAACCCTGGCGAAGCCCCCGAAGGCATCGCGTTGATCTGGCTGGCGCATGTCGGTTTCGATCGCGCCCTGGGATATGGCCTGAAATACGAATCGGGCTTCGCCCATACGCATCTGGGACTTATCGGCCGTGCCCGCGATCGCGGTGCGGCGGAACCAAGAGGAGCATCATGACCACCACCCTGTACTACTCCCCCAGCACCGCCAGCCTGGTCGTGCATTGGCTGCTGATCGAACTGGACATCCCGCACCGGCTGCATCTGCTGGACTTCGACAAGCGCGACCAGAAGGCGCCCGGATACCTGAAGGTCAATCCGGCCGGCGTGGTGCCGGCGCTGGATCTGGACGGGCAGGTGATCACCGAGTCGGCGGCCATCCTGCTGCATCTGGCGGATCGGCATCCGCAGGCGAATCTCGCGCCGCCGGCGGGAACGCCGGAACGCGCGCGCTACTACCAGTGGATGCTGTTCATGGCCAACACGCTGTTGCCGGCCTATCGCGCCTGGTTCTACTCCGACGAAATCGCCGGCGCGGAAAACGCCGAGGCGGTGCGCGCGCACGCGCGCCAGCGCATCGAGGCCGCATGGCAGCGCGTGGCCGATCACCTGCAAGCCGATGGTCCGTGGATGGTGGGCGATCAGCTCACCGTGGTCGATTTCATGACCACCATGCTGATGCGCTGGTCGCGCAACATGCCGAAGCCGTCCGACACCTGGCCGGTGCTGAAGGCCTACGCCGATCGCATGAAGTCGCGCCCCGCGTTCAAGGAAGTCTATGCCCGTGAAGGGCTGACCGACTGGACCTGATCGGTTCCGCGCGAGGCGGCCCGGCTGAACCGGGGCGCCTCGCTCAGTCGACGTATTCGTCGAACTTGCGCCCGCCCTGGAACGGCATCAGGTGCTGGCGCACGATGCCGCGCGGGACCGTTTCCAGCTTCATCACCCCGTACTCCTCCGGCCAGTCCTCCTGGCGCGGCGGCAGCTTGAAGGTGCCCATCAGCATGTCCACCAGCGGCAGGTGGATGGCGTAGTTCACGTCCAGGTAGTCCTTGTGCCGGGCGTGGTGCCAATGGTGGTAGCGCGGCAGCACCAGCAGGTATTCCAGCCAGCCGAAGCGGATGCCCAGGTTGGCGTGCGCCAGCACCGCCTGCAGGCCAACCAGGATCACGTAGGCGTTCACCGCCGGCGCCGAGAAGCCGAGCACCAGTAGCGGCAGCAGCACCGCGCTGCGGGTCATGACGATCTCGACGAAGTGGATGCGCGATCCGGCCAGCCAGTCCATTTCCCGGCTGGAATGGTGCACGGCGTGGAAACGCCAGAGCCATGGCACGTTGTGGTAGGCGCGATGCAGCAGCGCCTGGGCCAGATCGGCCACGAATACCGCCAGCAGGAACTGCGCCCACACCGGCAGCGACTGGATCGCGTCCTTCAGTGCCGGGAATGCGGCCAGTCCCGCGATCGTCGAAGTGGAGGCGGTGACCAGGATCAGGATGAACTGCACCAGCACGTGGCTCATGAAGAAGTACGCCACGTCCGTGCGCCAGCCCGGCCGCAGCGGCGAGATCCGGCGCTTGCCCAGGTAGCGTTCCAACGGCACGAACACCAGCGCCGAAAAGAACAGCGAGATCACGAACCAGTCCAGGCCCAGCGAGTAGGGCGTCTTGCCGATGGCGTCGAATTGCACGTTGGTGCCGCCCAGCAGCACCGCCAGGGTCGCACTGCCCACGCCGACCAGGGCGATGCGCTTGTTGCGATCGCGCAGGATCGCCAGCGTGCCGAGCACGAACGCCGCGCTCAGTCCGATCAGCAGCAGGTGGCGGGCGAACTGCTCGCTGTAGACCGCGCGGAATTCCTTGCTGGTCAGCATTTCCGGAAAGTGGAAACACAGCACCGCCATCAGGCTCAGCAGGCCGAGCAGGGCGGAGGCGTAGGCGAAGAACGAGCGGTGCTTGCGTGGCATGCGATTCCTTTCCGGACGAAGCGGGTATCCGTACCCGCCGAGTGTACGTCAGGCCAGCCGGTTTCCGGCCGCGTCCACCACCGGCTCGCCGTCTTCCTTGCTGAAGGCGCCGCGCTGCGGTTGCGGCAGGATGTCCAGCACCGTCTCCGAGGGGCGGCACAGCTTCACCGCGTCGGGCGTCACCACGATGGGGCGGTTGATCAGGACCGGGTGGGCGAGCATCGCCTCAATCAGCGTGCCGTCGTCCACGCCCGGCTGGTCCAGTCCCAGTTCGGCGTGGATGGGTTCCTTGGCGCGCACGACCTCGCGCACCGGCACGCCCATCCGCGCAATCAGCGCGGTCAGGGTCTCGCGATCCGGCGGCGTCTTCAGGTACTCGACCACCCGTGGTTCGATGCCGGCGTTGCGGATCAGGCCCAGCACGTTGCGCGAAGTGCCGCAGGCCGGATTGTGGTAAATCGTCACCTCGCTCATCAGTACCACTCCAGCAGGGAGATGCCCAGGCCGATGTAGGTGGCCTTGTGGTTGTAGTCGATCAGGCTTTCCCCGTAACCGTGGAAAGCCTGGATGTGGCCGCGGAAGCTGCGATGGATGGGAAAGCCCCAATCCAGTTGCACCGCGCCATGCGACTTGTCGCCGGTGCGCAGCGAGTGGCGCGCCAGCACGGTGAACTCGTGGCCGCCCTTGCTGTAGGTCAGCATGGCGTCGCCGCGACCGATGTAATCCTCGATGTCCGGATTGTCATCGTCGTTGCCATCCGGCACGCGCCACCACGGGCGCAGCACCAGCGCCCAGTTCTCGCGATCCAGGCCGACCGTGAAGATCACCCGGTTCCAGCTGCGCGACAGCGGATCGCCGCGTCCGTTGGACTGGTGGTTGATGCCCACCCCGGCCATGCGTCCCTTCCAGCCGCCCAGGCTGTAATTGTTGCGGAACACCAGCATCACTTCCGGCTCGTAGTTGGTTTCGCGGAAGGGGCGCGATTCCTCGCCGTTGTAGACCTGCCAGCGCGAACTCTGGGTGTAGCCGCCCCACAGATCGCCATTGTCGCCGAATAGGTTCTCGGCGAACTTGGTCTTGAAGCTCAGCTGGAACTTGGCCTCGGTGTTGTCCAGCGGCTGCGGCTCGGTCACCGTGTTGCGCGGGTTGGGCGAGTGCGGCATCTCGTTCTTGTCGCTGGTCCAGAACACCGGCATCAGGTACAGCGGTTTGTAGCCGCGCAACTGGAACACGCCCAGCTTGGAGTCCTTGGCCAGCTCCCAGCGGCTGTCCAGCAGCGAGCCCTTGCCGGCGTTGGCCAGGGCTTCCTGCAGCATCGGATCGTCAGTGCGGAACCAGGCGCCGAGGCGGCGGTGTTCGCGGTGTTCGGTGCCCGCTTCGCCCGCCTCCGATTCCTGCTGGATCTGCTGTTGATCCAGGCTGCTGCGGGCGGCGGTGGCCTCGGCGTCGGCGGCGCGGGTATCCGATGGCCGGCGTCCGAACACGGCGTCGTAGCAGGCCAGGCGGGAGGCGTCGGTTTCGATGGCCCGGCATGCCTCGGGGGTCACCACGGCGGGCTGTGGCTCCTGGGCGAAGGCCGGGGCGGTGGCCAGGGTCATGGCGATCAGGGGCGGCAGCAGGTGCCGGGTGGGGTGGGGTGTCATGCGATCGGACCAGTCAGGGGAACGGAGAAGCCGGGCGATTGTGCCCGATGGCGGAGTGATGAGGCCGACGGGGTCAGAACACCCAGGCGAACAGGAACAGGCCGAGCATCGCGAACGCCAGCCCCAGCTTCAGTACCACGCCCAGGACGATGCCCAGCCAGGTGCCCAGGCCGACCTTGGTGGCCTGGCCGATTTCACGGCTGTGCCAAAGCTCGCCCAGCAGGGCACCCACGAATGGTCCGGCGAACAGACCAATGGGACCGAAGAACAGGCCGGCGAAGGTGCCGATCGCCGCGCCGAGCAGGGCCTTGCCACTGGCGCCCACGCGCTTGGCGCCCACCAGCGTGGCGAAGAAATCCACCGCCACCGACAGCGCGGTCAGCGCCCCCAGCAGGACCACCGTGACCCAGCCGATTTGCTGGAAATCGCCCGCCCAGGCGGCCAGCAGCATGCCCGCGAACACCAGCGGCAGGCCGGGCAGCGCGGGCAGGATGACCCCGGCCAGGCCGACCAGGATGAGCACGACGGCCAGGACGTAGTACAGGGTGGTCAGGTCCAAGCGAAATTCTCCTTGTCGAATCAACAGGTTGGGCGCCGTTTCGGGTGCCCGCGGACGGTTTGCATTTTCACAAATTGCGGGTTAGTGTGCGCTCGCTGTGTTTGCCAAGGTCACCGTGAATCGTGGCCTAGATGCGGTAGATCCATGATCCGCTACATCGTTGTACCTCGCTTCCTCCTTGCAACCAGCCGCCGAGAGGCGTTTCCACCACCCAGAGTTCCAAGGAGCAAGTAGATGTCCGACCGTGAAACCGGAACCGTGAAATGGTTCAACGATGCCAAGGGCTTCGGCTTTATCAGCCGTGAGAACGGTGAAGACGTGTTTGTGCATTTCCGCGCCATCCAGACCCAGGGCTTCAAGAGCCTGAAGGAAGGCCAGAAGGTCAGCTTCACCGTCGTGCAGGGCCAGAAGGGCCTGCAGGCCGACGCCGTGCAGCCGCTGTAAGGTCTCGCCAATATTCGCGCCGGTTGTCACGACCGGACACGAAGAAAAAGCCCGACTCAGGTCGGGCTTTTTCTTTGCGCGGCGGGAATGCGTCCCGTCGCAGGACAGCGTTATCGCAGGACCACCCGGCCGTTCTGGATCCGCACGTAGGTGTTCTCGCGGATGCCGCCCAGATCGTGCTGGCTGAAGGTCAGGCGACGGCCATCGTCCATGCGCACGGTGATGTTGTAGCTATCGCCGGTGGTGCGGTTCTGGATGGCGTTGCCGGCCATCGCGCCGGCCGCGGCGCCCGCGACGGTGGCGATGTTCTTGTTGCCCTTGCTGCCGCCGGTATGCTCGGAAATCTGGCGGCCCGCGACCGCGCCGACGATGCCACCCAGGACCGCGCCGGTCGCGCTGGGCGCGGAGCGTCCGGAGGACACGACATCGATGCGCTCGACGATGCCGCAGTCGGCACAGTAGTTGTTCGAAGGCGCCGGGCGATAACCGCCGCTGTTGTAACCGCCGCCGCCATAGCCGGGCGAACTGGTGGCGCAACCGGCCAGCGCCAGCGAGGCAACGGCACCGATGGCAAACATACGAAGATTCATGGCTCCTCCTGGTTCACGTGGTCCGATCTTGGACATTCGATCAGAACCGGGTGACGCGATGGCGCGGCCCGGTCGCACGCATCCTCGCGCCACCTGCGTGAACCCCGCGACAACTGCACCGCTTCGGGCCGTCATCGCGGGCGTGAAGCGTCAGCCGCAATTCAGCCGCGGAAGTCCTGGTGACAGCCCTTGCAGCTTTCCTTGACCTGATCGGCCAGCGCCTTGGCCGCGGTGCAATCGGTCGGTGGCGTGGCCAGGCTGGCGTCGAGCTTGGCGCGGAAATCGCTGGCGTGGGTCACGAAGCGCTGATCCTCGGCCAGGCCGGGCAGGGCGAGTTCCAGATCGTTGGCCATCGTGCGCAGGGCCCGCACGTGCGGCACCGTGTCCGTGGCCGCGCAACGGCTCTGCGCCACCTTGTCGCCCAGCAGGCCCGCGTGCTTCTGCATCACGTGCATGACGCTGTCGGGGAAGGGATCCTGGCGCGCCTGGATCGCGCGCATCGCCATCACTGTGGCGACCGCGCCGATCACCAGGCCGATCAGGAACAGGAACAGGTAGCGGGAAGCGTTGGACGACTTGGCGGTCGGCTGGCTGGCCATGCGGCGGGCTCCTTTGGAAAAGTCCGTGCCATGGTACGACGCACGTCACACCTCGCGCCATGTCTACAATTGCCGGATGAAGAAAGTCCTCAAGGATCGTTTCGCCGGCATCGATCGCCTGTACGGGCAGGGCGCGGTCAACCGCTACGCCGAACGGCGCGTGGCGGTGGTCGGCCTGGGCGGCGTCGGCTCCTGGGTGGTGGAGGCGCTTGCGCGTTCCGGCGTCGGCCACCTGACCCTGATCGATGCGGACGACATCTGCGTGTCCAACACCAATCGCCAGTTGCCCGCGCTGGAAGGGCAGTACGGGCGCAACAAGGCCGAAGCGATGGCCGAGCGCTGCCGCGCGATCAACCCGGAAATCGAAATCGAGGTGGTCCCGGCGTTCCTGACCGGCAGCAACCTGGAAGAACTGCTGGATCGCGGCTTTGATCTGGTCCTGGACGCCTGCGACAGTTTCCGCACCAAGGTCGAGATGATCGCCTGGTGCCGTCGGCGCAAGCTGCCGGTCATCGTGTCCGGTTCGGCGGGCGGGCGCACCGATCCCACCCAGATCCGCCTGCGCGATCTCTCCCGCACCGAACACGACGCGCTGCTGGCGCTGGTGCGCAAGAAGCTGCGCGGGGAGTTCAATTTTCCCAAGAATCCGGACCGCTACTTCGGCGTGACCGCGGTGTACTCGCTGGAGAACGTCAAGTATCCGCAGGCCGATGGCAGCGTGTGCGGCCTGCGCCCGCAACTGGGCGCCGACGCGGCGCTGAAGCTCGATTGCGGCGTCGGCCTGGGCGCGGCGACCCACATTACCGGCGCATTCGCGTTCGCCATGGTGGGCAAGGCACTGGAACTGCTGCTCAAGGAAAAGAAGCCGGCGGCCTGAGACTCAGGCGGCCAATCCGAACAGGCGCGCGGCATTGCCGCGCGTGACCGCGGCGATATCGTCCTCGGGTTCGTCACGCAATTGCGCGATGGTCCGGCAGATGAACGACACCCGCGCCGGCTCGTTGCGCTGGCCGCGGATCGCCGCGTCGGGCTGGTCCGGCGCGTCGGTTTCCAGCAGCAGGTTCTCCAGCGGCATCGCGGCGACCAGCCCGCGCAGCCGCTGCGCGCGTTCATAGGTGACCGGCCCGCCGAGGCCGATCAGGAAGCCGGCGTTCCACAACTGGCGTGCCTGCTCCGGGCTGCCGGAAAAGCTGTGCACCACCCCGCGCAGGCCGCCGACGCGGCGCACCGCCGCGATGACCTCGTCCACCGCACGCCGCGCGTGGATGATCAGCGGCAGCTCGAATTCGCGCGCCAGCCGTAGTTGCGCTTCGAAATAGTGCCGCTGGATTCCCGGGTCCAGATCCCCGACGAAATGGTCCAGGCCGCATTCACCGACCGCGACCGGCCGTTCGTTTGCGAGCCATTCGCGCAATTCGTCCAGATGCTCTTCCCGGTGCCGCGCCAGGTACATCGGGTGCAGGCCATAGGCCGGGTGCAGATCCGGTTGATCGCGGCAGAGCGTGCGCAGGGCGGACCAGCCGGCGGCCTCGACCGCCGGGATGATCTGATGGGCGACGCCGGCTTCGCGCGCGCGGGCGATCACCGCGTCCCGGTCGGCATCGAACTCGGCGGCGTCGAGGTGGCAATGGCTGTCGATCAGCCGCACGTCAGCGCGAGGGCCGGCCCGGCTCCAGCGGTGGCGCCGGATCCTTGCGGCGCTTCCAGTTCGCCAGCAGCAGCGTGCCCAGGCCGAACACCAGTTCGTCCAGGAACGGAATCGGATCGATGCCGGGCGGCAGCAGTACGCTCAGCGCGAATAGTCCCGCGGTGATCTTGAACAGGGTGGGGTAACGCAGTCTCCGGGCCCATTCCAGCATGGGCAACAGAAGGGGATTGGCCACGGTGCGGGTCTCCGCAGGGTCGATGGGGCCACACGCTAGCACGTCGCGCGGGACTGCGCCGCCGTTCACGAAAAGTACGATTTCGTCTGCATGAAACGGGGCTTGGTTCAGGTTCGTAGTGGTGGAATGATGCCCGAAATGTGACTCGGGCGAGGCCCGCAATGGAGGCTGCGATGAAGAACAACACCACCATGATTCTGGTCGCTGCCGGCGCGCTGCTGGTGGGCGGCGTGGCGACTGCCGCTTTCATGAAGAGCGGAGACAAGGCCGCTGGCACGCCGACGGCCGAGACCGCGCCGCTGGCCGATCCGGCACTCGCCACCGATGACGCGGCGGCGACCGACAACGTCATTCCGGCCGACACGCTGCAGTACGCCGACGTGCTCAACGTCAAGCCGGTGACCACCAGCGAGAAACTCTACGCGACCGTGATCGGCACCGAACCGGTGCGCGAGACCACCACCACCAGCACCCCGCACGAGGTGTGCCAGGACGTGGTGGTGCAGGAGCGCCTGCCCGAGCGCGACGGCAACACCGGCGGCACCGTGGCCGGTGCGGTCATCGGCGGCCTGCTCGGCAACCAGGTCGGCGGCGGCAGCGGGCGCAAGGCCGCAACCGTGGCCGGCGCGGTGGCCGGCGGCGTGATCGGCAACCAGGTCGACAAGCGCCACGTCGGTGGCCGCGTGGTCGAGCGCACCGAGCGTCAGTGCCATACCGAAACCGCCAGCTCCGAGTCGTCGCGGGTGACCGGTTACAACGTCACGTACCGCAACCCGGACGGCACCACCGGCACCATGCGGATGGACAAGAAGCCGGGCAGCCGCATCCCGATGGGCAATGGCGAGAAGGTGGTCGGCTATGACGTGACCTATCGCCTCGACGGCCAGGAGAACACCGTGCGCTTGGACCAGAAGCCGGACAGCGATCGGCTGCCGGTGATCGATGGCAAGGTGGTCACCCAGACCGCCGCCGTGGCGACTCCCGCCAAGGGCTGAGCCCGGTCCCCGACGTTTCCACGAAACACCCCCCGAAAGGCCGGCGAAATGCCGGCCTTTCCTTTACGACCTGAAGGCTTACCGCCCGCCCGGAGCAGCCCATACAATGCGGGATTGTCCGAACCGGCACGAATCCCGCATGGCCCTGAATCCGTACGACCTGTTTGATGTCCGTTCCCTGCTGTCCGAAGAAGAGCGCGCGGTGCAGGACACCGTGGCCCGCTTCACCGACGAGCGCGTGCGTCCCATCATCGGCGAGGCGTTCGACCAGGGCCGCTTCCCGAAGGAACTCGTGCCGGAAATCGCCGAACTGGGCCTGCTGGGTTCCTCGCTGCCGGAAAAGTACGGCTGCGCCGGCCTGAACGGGGTCAGCTACGGCCTGATCTGCCAGGAACTGGAACGCGGCGACAGCGGTATCCGCAGCTTCGTCAGCGTGCAGTCGTCGCTGTGCATGTATCCCATCTACGCCTACGGCAGCGAAGAGCAGCGCCAGCGCTGGCTGCCCGACATGGCCGCCGGCAAGGTGATCGGCTGCTTCGGCCTGACCGAGCCGCATGGCGGTTCGGATCCGGCCAACATGAAGACCAACGCGCGCCGTGACGGCGACGACTGGGTGATCAACGGTTCCAAGATGTGGATCACCAACGGCAACCTGGCCGACATCGCGATCGTCTGGGCGCAGACCGACGAAGGCATCCAGGGCTTCGTGCTGGAGAAGGGCACGCCGGGCTTCACCGCCCAGGAAATCAAGCACAAGATGAGCCTGCGCGCGTCGGTGACCAGCGCGCTGTTCTTCGACAACGTGCGCGTGCCCGATTCCAGCCGCCTGCCCAACGTCAAGGGACTGAAGGGACCGCTGGGCTGCCTCACCCAGGCCCGCTACGGCATCACCTGGGGGCCGATCGGCGCGGCCATCGCCTGTCTGGACGAGGCGCTGAACTATTCCAAGGAACGCATCCTGTTCAACCGTCCGGTGGCGGCGACCCAGAGCGCGCAGATCAAGCTGGCCGAGATGGCCCGCCGGATCACCCTCGCGCAGCTGCTGTCGCTGCAGCTCGGCCGGCTCAAGGATGCGGGCACCCTGCAGCCGCAGCAGGTATCGCTGGCCAAGTGGAACAATTGCCGCATGGCGATCGACATCGCGCGCGAATGCCGCGACCTGCTCGGCGGCGCCGGCATCACCACCGAGCACGCCGCGATCCGCCACGCACTGAACCTGGAATCGGTCATCACCTACGAAGGCACCGAGACCGTGCACCAACTGGTCATCGGCCGCGAACTGACCGGAATCAGCGCGTTCTGAACCAACTCGCCCGCCGCGGATGCGGCGGGTGCTGCGAAGGGCGGCGGGTGAACGCGGTGCGGGCACCAGGCCCGTGCCGCTGGCCTGGCGTCCTCCGTCCCGCCGCGACATGAGGGGCAGACCTTGAGCATCTTCGATCTGCGACTGGAAACCGAGCGCCTGTGGCTGAGGCCGCAGCGTCGCGAGGACTATGAGGCGTGGGCCGCGTTCGTGGCCGACGAGGAGGCCACCCGCTATATCGGCGGCGTGCAACCGCCCCCGATGGCCTACCGCAGCCTGGCGGCGATGGTCGGCTGCTGGCAGATGGAAGGCTTCGCGATGTTCTCGGTGATCGAGAAGTCCAGCGGTCGTTGGGTCGGGCGGGTCGGGCCCTGGTGCCCGCTCGGCTGGCCCGGCACCGAGATCGGCTGGAGTATCGCCCGCGAGGCCTGGGGCCACGGTTATGCGCCGGAAGCGGCGCGCGCGGCGGCCGACTGGGCGTTCGAGCGGCTGGGCTGGCAGGAAATCATCCACACCATCGATCCGGACAACCAGAATTCCAAAGTGGTCGCGGCCAAGCTTGGCTCGCGCTTCCTGCGCATGGGCGAACTGCCGGCGCCGCATGAAGGCAAGCCGGTCGAAATCTGGGGACAGTCACGCGAACAATGGTTCGCACGGGGAGGAAAGACTGCATGAGCCGGGGCATCGACGAACTGAAACTCGAAACCGAACGCCTGATCCTGCGGCCGCCACGACGCGAGGACTTCGACGGTTTCGCCGAACTCCAGGCCGACGAGGAAGCGGCCCGCTTCATTGGCGGAGCGGTCACCCGTCCGGAAGCCTGGCGCCGGTTCCTGTGGCAGCCGGGCTCCTGGTGGCTCGACGGTTTCGGCATGTTCGCGATCATCGACCGCGCCACCGGCGAATGGCTGGGTCAGTTGGGACCGTGGAAGCCGGAGGGTTGGCCCGGCAATGAAGTCGGTTGGTCGCTCCGGCGGGCGGCCCAGGGCAAGGGCTATGCGCTGGAAGCGGCGCGGCCGGCCATCGACTGGGCATTCGACAACCTCGGCTGGACCGACATCATCCACTGCATCGACGCGGAGAACGTGCCGTCGCAGAAGCTGGCCGAGCGCCTGGGGTCGCGCAAGCTGCGCCAGACCCGGCTGCCGCCGCCGTTCGAGTCGATCGAACTGGATGTCTGGGGCCAGAGCCGCGACGCGTGGCGCGCGGGACGCGGCGAGTGATCGCACCCGCTTCCATCGATACGCGCCTGATGGCCACGCTGGCCGGCCTGGTGCCGATCGCACGCGCGTGCTTCCGCGATCCCTGGTGGGTCATCGGCAGCGCCGCGATGCGCCTGGCGGGCGTCGATGGTCCGGAGCCGAACGACGTCGATCTGCTATGTAGCGCGCGGGATGCCGATGCCCTGGCAGAAGCGTGGACGGCGCATCGCGACGCTCACTATCGTCCCGCCGATGACGGCCGTTTCCGATCCCGCTTCGCACGCTTCGCGCATCTGCCGATGCCACTGGAGGTGATGGGCGATCTGGAAGTCCGCGTGGCGGACGACTGGCAGCCCGTGCAGGTGGCCTCGGAGTTGCAGGTGGAGGTGAACGGCCACGCCATCCCCGTGCCGACGCCATCCGAGCAGCGACGCATCCTGCTGCTGTTCGGCCGCGACAAGGATCTGGCCAAGGCGCGACGCATTTCCGCATTCCTCGCCACCCGGGAACATCATGTCCACTGAATCGATCACCGTGCACGGCTATTCAGTGTCCGGCAACTGCCACAAGGTGCGCCTGCTGCTGGAACAACTGGGACGCGACTACCGCTGGGTCGAAGTCGACAGCCCGAACGGCGCCACCCGCACGCCGGACTACCTGGCCAAGAATCCGAACGGCAAGGTGCCGATGCTGGAACGCGGCGATGGTCGCGTCCTGACCGAATCCAACGCCATCCTGTGCTGGCTGGCCGAGGGCAGCGCGTACCTGCCGGCCGATGCCTGGCAGCGGGCGCAGGCGTTGAGCTGGCTGTTCTTCGAGCAATACAGCCATGAGCCCTATGTCGCGGTGGCGCGCTTCATCCGTGGCTGGACGCCGCCGGATTCACCACGACGCGCCGATCTGCCACGCCTGATCGAGCGCGGCGAGCAGGCGCTGGCGGTGATGGAACGCCATCTCCAACAGGCGGACTGGTTCACCGGAGACGACTATGGCGTCGCCGACATCGCCCTGTTCGCCTATACGCATTGCGCCGCCGATGGCGGCTTCGAGCTGTCGAAGTTTCCCCGTGTTTCCGCCTGGTTGTCGCGCGCGAGCGCGACGCCGGGTTTCATCCCCATGCCCCCGGTCGCCGACGATGTCGCCGAGCGCCTGGCGAATTCCTGAATCCATCCACGAGTGCCATGACCGTCCAGACCATTCCCGCCCGCATGAAGGGCCTCAACCGCGCCGAAATCTGCGATCAGAACTTCACCGAGTTCGTGAAGGTCTGGAACGGCCAATCCGGCCGTGGAACCGCATCCGCCATCCTGCCGGGCAGCGCGCTGGATCGGCAGGGATTCGCCGACCTGCTGGAATCCCAGCTGATTTCGCGCCACCTGGATCTGATGGCGCGCGTGCTGCGCGTGCAGAACAAGGTCTTCTACACCATCGGCAGCTCCGGCCACGAAGGCAATGCGATGGTCGCGCGGTTGACCCGGCACACCGATCCGGCGTTCCTGCACTACCGCAGCGGCGGTTTCATGGCCGAACGCTTCCGCAAGCTTCCGGGCATGGATCCGGTGATGGATTCGGCGCTGTCGTTCGCCGCCAGCGCCGAGGATCCGGCCTCCGGCGGACGCCACAAGGTGTGGGGCAGCAAGCCGTTGTGGGTGCTGCCGCAGACCTCGACGATCGCCTCGCACCTGCCGAAGGCGCTGGGCACGGCGATCGCCATCGAGCAGGCCCGTCGCATCGGCCATGCCTCGCCGATTCCGGAAGACAGCATCGCCATCTGCTCGTTCGGCGACGCCTCCAGCAACCACGCCACCGCGCAGACCGCGTTCAACGCGGCGGCCTGGACGGCCTACCAGAAGCTGCCCGCGCCGGTCCTGTTCGTGTGCGAGGACAACGGCATCGGCATTTCGGTGAAGACGCCGGATGGCTGGGTGGGACGCAATTTCCGTGATCGCGCCGACCTGGATTATTTCTACGCAGACGGTCTGGACCTGGCGAACGGTTACGGCCAGGTGCAGGCGGCGGTCGAACATTGCCGCACCACCCGGCGTCCGACCTTCCTGCACCTGCGCACCACCCGCATCATGGGCCATGCCGGTACCGACTTCGAAATCGAATGGCGGCCGATCGAGGAACTGGTGGCGGTGGAAGCCACCGACCCGCTGCTGCGTTCGGCGGCGATCGCGCTGGAATCCGGCCTGATGAGCCGCGAGGAGTTGCTGGCGTTCTACGAGAACATCCGCCAGCGCTGCTTCGCCGCCGCCGAGGAAGCCGATCGCCGGCCCAAGATCACCACGCTGGAGGAAGTGATCGCGCCGCTGGCGCCGTATACCCCGGACAAGGTGGCCGCCGAAGCCGCGCGCAACGCGCCGCACGACAAGCGAGTGGCCGCGTTCGGCAGCGAGGAAAAGCTGCCGGAGAAGCTGCCGCCGCGCCATCTCGCCATCCAGATCAACAATGCGCTGCACGATCTGTTCTGCAAGTATCCCGAGACGCTGTTGTTCGGCGAGGACGTGGCGCAGAAAGGCGGCGTGTACACGGTCACCAAGGGCCTGCACAAGGCGTTCAAGGGCAGCCGCGTGTTCAACACGCTGCTGGACGAGACGATGATCCTCGGCCTGGCCCAGGGTTACGCCAACCTGGGCATGCTGCCGCTGCCGGAAATCCAGTACCTGGCCTATTTCCACAACGCCTGCGACCAGATTCGCGGCGAGGCGGCCAGCCTGCAGTTCTTCAGCAACAACCAGTACCGCAACCCGATGGTGGTGCGCATCGCCGGCCTGGGCTACCAGCGCGGCTTCGGCGGGCATTTTCACAACGACAACTCGATCACCGCGCTGCGCGACATCCCCGGCCTGGTCGTCGGCTGCCCCTCGCGTGGCGATGACGCCGCGATGATGCTGCGCACGCTGGCGGCCCTGGCCAAGGTCGATGGCCGCGTCACCGCGTTCCTCGAGCCGATCGCGCTGTACATGACCAAGGACCTGTACGAGCCCGGCGACGGCCAGTGGCTG
This sequence comes from Pseudoxanthomonas beigongshangi, assembly GCF_016820515.1. GTDB lineage: Bacteria > Pseudomonadota > Gammaproteobacteria > Xanthomonadales > Xanthomonadaceae > Pseudoxanthomonas_A > Pseudoxanthomonas_A beigongshangi. The sequence goes on from NZ_JADHDV010000009.1 coordinate 88,932, forward strand.
TTCCCGTATCCCGCGCAGGACCAGGCGATGGTACTGGGCGAAGGCCGCGTGTATGACGCCGACGCCGACGACCTGGTCATCTTCAGCTACGGCAACGGCGTACCGATGAGCCTGCGCGCCGCACGCAGCATCGAGGCGAAGCATGGCTGGAAGGTAAGGGTGGTGGACCTGCGCTGGCTGGTGCCGCTCAACGAGGCGTTCATCGTCGAACAGGCCGCGACCGCCAAGCGCATCCTGATCGTCGACGAGGGCCGCCATTCGGCCGGCGTGGGCGAGGGCATCATCACCGCGATCGCGGAGGGCGGCTATCGCGCGCGCCCGTTCCAGCGCGTGGTCGGCACGGACACCTACACGCCGTTGGCCGGCGCCGCGTTCCTGGTGCTGCCGGGCGACGAGGACATCGTGGCGGCGGCGGATCGGCTGGCCTGAGCCACGCGTGATGCGACAGGGCATTGCCCTGTCGCGGGGCTGGTATGCTCGTGGCCCTTTCACCGCAACGGGAGTTCTCCATGCCAGCACCGGTCGTGGCCATCATCATCGGCAGCCTGCGCAAGGATTCCTTCAACCGCCAACTGGCCGGCGCGGTGCAGCGGTTGGCCGGGGATCGGTTTGCGTTCCGGGTCCTGGAAATCGGCGATCTGCCGCTCTACAACCAGGACGACGACTCGGATTTTCCGGCTGCGGGCCTGCGCTTCAAGCAGGGCATCGAGCAGGCCGACGCGCTGCTGTTCGTCACTCCCGAATACAACCGATCGATGCCGGGCGTGCTGAAGAACGCGATCGACGTGGCCAGTCGTCCGGCCGGCAGCACCACCTTCGCCGGCAAGCGCGCCGGCATCATCGGTACGTCGCCGGGCATGCACGGCACGGTGTCCTCGCAGCAGCACCTGCGCAACGTGTTGGCGGCGGTGGACGTGGCGGTGCTGCCGCAACCGGAGATCGCCATCCAGTTCAAGGAAGGATTGATCGACGCGGCTGGCGATGTCGTCGACGAGCGCGCCCGCAGGCGCCTGCAGATGTTCCTGGATCGCTTCGAGACCTGGCTGGGCTGAGCGATCAGGCGCGGCGCGGCAGCAGCTGCGCCAGGCCCCGGCGCACGCGCGCCGGCAGCGGGGCGTCGAGTGGCGCATCGTCCACCAGTTGCGCGGCCAGCAGGCGCCGGAACGGCCGCAACTGCTGGCCTGCGCGCAGGATGGTTTCCCGCAGCTTCCGCACCGGCGGGCGATCATCGGTGAACACCCGCACGACGGTGGCGGTGGCCAGATAGAGCGGCAGGCTGCCGGCGCGATGGCGGCGCTGGTAGCGCGCCAGCAGCGCATCGCCGCCCAGGTCGCGGCCCTGCGCCCGCGCGGTGCGGGCGAGTTCCGACAACCGCTCCACGCTGGCCAGGCCCAGGTTGAATCCGTGCGCGGTCACCGGGTGCATGCCCACGGCCGCGTCGCCGGCCACCGCGAAACGCTGGCCGACGAAACGGTGCGCATAGACGCCGACCAGCGGATACACGTGGCGGCTGCTTTCCAGCTGCATCGCGCCAAGGCGATTGCCGTAGCGCTCGCGCATGCTGGCGGCGAATGCCTCGGCGGGCAGATCCTGCAGTCGCCGGGCTTCCGCGTGGGGCACGGTCAGCACCGCGGAGGAGAGATGTTCGCGCAACGGCAGCATGGCCAGGGTCTGGCCATGGCCGAACCATTCCCATGCGATGCCATGGTGCGGAAGCTCGTGCTGCATCCGGCATACCAGCATGCTCTTGCCGAAATCGTTCTGGTAGGCGCCGATGCCGAGCGCGCGACGGGTTTCCGAGAAACGGCTGTCGGCGGCGATCAGGAGCGACGCGTGCAGGCGCGTTCCGTCCTGCAGATTCACTTCGGCTTGCTCCGGCGTGGTCCGGACCGATTCGATCCGCGCGTCCGGATACCAGTCCAGCGTCGGCAGGCCCTGGACGGCCCGCCAGGCGGCGGCGCGGATGCGGTGGTTCGGCACCAGGCTGCCCAGTTGCGACCTGCCGACCAGCACGCCTTCCACGGTCATCCAGTGCGGCGATTCGCCTTCCATGACCCGCGCCGCGCGCAGCGGGGCGACATCGTCCTGCGGAATGTATTCCCACACGCCGAGTTCGCGCAGCAGGCGGATCGAAGCCTGGGTGAGGGCGATCTCGCGTCCGTCGAACGCCGGTTCGGCGATGGCCGATTCCGGCTGCCGTTCGAGCAGTGCCACCCGCAGGGATTGCCCGGCCAGGGCGCGGGCCAGGCACAGTCCCGCCGGGCCGGCTCCGATGATGATCACGTCGTGGCGCATGCAGATACATCCTTGCGGAAAGCAACTTTCCGCAGTGTAGGCATCCGCCGGCGCGCGTAATTGACCTGGATCAAGCTGGCGCGGACGCAGTCAGTCCAGTAGCGGGATTTCCTTCAAGGCGACGCCACCCGCCGCCAGCGTGGCCGGTTCGCGTTCCAGCGGCATCACCCCGAGCGCGAGCGCGGGATTGCCCGCCTGGGCGCAGATGATTTCGCCGATGTCACGGTTGCCGTCGGTGACCGCGTTGCCCGGATCCGGCGGCACATCGCTTTCAAACAGGACCAGCGCACGCTTGGCCTTGCCGAGGAAATGGGTGCGGGCAACGATTTCCTGACCCGGATAGCAACCTTTCTTGACGCTGTAGGCGTTCAATCGATCGAGCGAAAGCTGTTGTGGCGTCCATTGTTCGCGCTGGCTTTCGGGCAGGCGGGGCAGGCCGTGGCGCAGATCGTGCCTTCGCCAATCGGCGACGTTGGCGGTACCGGCGACCGGTCCGCCGCCAATCCGCCAGTGGCGAGCGCCGCCGGCATCGGTCCGATCCAGTTCCAGCGCCTCACCGGACTTCCCGAGCAGGGTACCGCTGGCTTGCGCGGGAGACGCCATCACGCCCTGGACCACCAGATCCGGCCGCACGGCGATCTTCAACTTTCGTCTGAAGACATAGCGCTGCAAGGCCGCGGCCAGCACCTCGGCGGGATAATCCGGCAGCACCAGCAACAGTTCCTGCTCGCCGGGGCGGGCGAGGGCAAACAGCGCAATGACGCGCCCCTTGGGCGTCAGCCAGGCGCTCCATTGCCACTGTCCCACCGCCAGCGAGGCCACTTCGCTGCTGAACTGCGCATGGGCGAAAGCCACGGCATCCGGGCCTTCCAGGCTCAGGACCGCGTGGTCGGACAGCGCTGTCGCGGGTGTTTCCGGAGGGGGCAGGTTGTCAGCCAAGGGGGTGGGGATTAAAATTTTGTGCACTGCGAGACCCCTATGATAGGCGAAACAGCTCCCATCCCTGACGCCGACGCCGGAACACTGCCGTCCGAAAACGCGCCTGCCGCTCCATCCGGCACCCACGCGGAACCGGCGCCAGCGCAGAAGGAAATAGGGGGGCGCGACGGTCCCGAGCCGACGCGTTACGGGGATTGGGAAAAAAACGGGCGCTGCATCGATTTCTGATCCGCAGCATTGAGCCAACGCGGTCAAGGCGACCGCCCAGCCGAGAAAGAGTCAGCGAATGGCGACACACCAACGTCCGCTTTCCCCCCATCTGCAGGTCTACCGATGGCAGATCCAGATGGCGACCTCCATCCTGCATCGAGGTACCGGCATCTTCCTGGCCCTGGGCGCGCTGGTGATTGCCGGCGGGTTGATGGCGTTGATGCTGGGACCGGAGTCCTGGAATTGCTTCACCGCGATCGCCGGCGCCTGGTATGGCCAGGTGTTCCTGTTCGCGTGGACCTGGGCGTTCGCCTACCACCTGTGCAACGGCATCCGCCACGTGGTCCAGGATTTCGCGATTGGCTTCAGCATTCCCGCCTTCATCCGCAGCAGCTGGTTGTCGGTGATCGGCAGCCTGGTCATCACCGCCGCGGTCTGGGGCTTCGTCCTGTCGGGAGGTGCCGCATGAGCCGCTTCCGCACCCCGCTGAAGGGCGTGCGCGGCCTGGGTTCGGCCAAGACCGGCACCGCGCATTTCGTCAACCAGCGCCTGACCGCCACCGCGCTGGTCCTGCTGGGCATCTGGTTCCTGGTGTTCGTGGTCAACCTGATCGGCGCGGACTACGTGGCCGCCACCGAGGCGGTGTCGCGTCCGTGGAACGCGGTGCTGCTGGTGGGCTTCCTGATCACCATGTTCTGGCACGCGCAGCTCGGCCTGCAGGTCGTGCTGGAAGACTACGTCCACCACTCGCTGCTGGCCCTGGTGGTCCAGACCGCGGTGCGCTTCATCGCCGTGCTCGGCGCCATCATCAGTGTTTTCGCGGTGGCCCGCATCGCGCTGGGGAATTGACGAAATGTCCGCTTACAAGATCACCGAACACAAGTACGACATGGTCGTGGTGGGCGCCGGCGGCGCCGGCCTTCGCGCGACCTTCGGCCTGGCCGCCAAGGGCCTGCAGACGGTCTGCCTGACCAAGGTCTTTCCGACCCGTTCGCATACCGTGGCCGCGCAGGGCGGCATTTCCGCCGCGCTCGGCAACATGGGCGAAGACGACTGGCGCTACCACTTCTACGACACCATCAAGGGGTCGGACTGGCTGGGCGACCAGGACGCGATCGAATACATGTGCCGCGAGGCGATTCCGGCCATCATCGAGCTGGAACACTACGGCGTGCCGTTCAGCCGCACCGAGGAGGGCAAGATCTACCAGCGCCCGTTCGGCGGCATGACCACCCGCTACGGCGAAGGTCCGCCGGCACAGCGCACCTGCGCCGCCGCCGACCGCACCGGCCACGCGATGCTGCACACGCTGTACCAGCAGTCGCTGAAGCACGACGCGCGCTTCATGATCGAGTACTTCGCGCTCGACCTGATCTTCGATGAGGAGGGCGTCTGCCGCGGCGTGCTCGCCCTGGACATGGCTGAAGGTTCGCTGCACCTGTTCCGCGCCCACGGCGTGGTGCTGGCCACCGGCGGCTACGGCCGTGCCTACTTCAGCGCCACCTCCGCCCATACCTGCACCGGCGACGGCGGCGGGTTGGTGATGCGCGCCGGCCTGCCGATGCAGGACATGGAATTCGTGCAGTTCCACCCGACCGGCATCTACGGCGCCGGCTGCCTGATCACCGAAGGCGTGCGTGGCGAGGGCGGCATCCTGCGCAACAGCAACGGCGAGCGGTTCATGGAGCGCTATGCGCCACACTACAAGGATCTGGCCTCGCGCGACGTGGTGTCGCGTTCGATGACCATCGAAATCCGCGAAGGCCGCGGCGTCGGCGAGCACAAGGATCACATCCTGCTCGACCTGACCCACCTGGGGCCGGAAGTCATCAACGAGAAGCTGCCGGGCATCGCCGAGAGCGCGCACATCTTCGCCGGCGTGGACGTGACCAAACAGCCGATCCCGGTCATCCCGACGGTGCACTACAACATGGGCGGCATCCCGACCAACTACCACGGCGAAGTGGTGCGCAAGGTCGGCGACAACCCCGATGCGGTGGTTCCGGGCCTGTACGCCATCGGCGAGGCGGCCTGCGTGTCGGTGCACGGCGCCAACCGCCTGGGTTCGAACTCGCTGCTGGATCTGGTGGTGTTCGGCCGCGCGGTGGCGAACCGCTGCGCCGAGACGATCAAGCCGGGCGGAGCACACAAGCCGCTGGCCGGCGACGCCTGCGACAAGGCGCTCTCGCACCTGGACAAGCTGCGCAACGCCAGCGGCGACACCCCGACCGCGGTCATCCGCGACCGCATGCAGCGCACCATGCAGGCCGACGCGGCGGTGTTCCGAACCAGCAAAACGCTGAAGGAAGGCTGCGAGAAGATGGCCGACATCTTCAAGTCCTTCGAGGACGTGAAGGTCAGCGATCGCTCGCTGGTCTGGAACTCGGACCTGATCGAAACCTACGAACTGCACAACCTGTTGCTCAACGCGGTGGCCACCATCAACTCCGCCGAGCAGCGCCACGAGAGCCGCGGCGCGCACGCGCACGAGGACTTCCCCGAGCGCGACGACGTCAACTGGCAGAAGCACACCCTGGTCAGCGTCGACGAGCAGGGCCAGTGCAATTTCGATTTCCGCCCGGTGCACATGTACACGTTGACCGACGACGTCGACGTGGTGCCGCCGAAGCCGCGCGTTTACTGATCGGGAGAGACTAGAGCAATGGCCGAATTCGCACTCCCGAAGAACTCGCGCGTCCAGAAGGGCAGGCATTTCCCCGCCCCCGGCGCGAAGAACCCGCGTACCTTCAAGGTCTATCGCTGGAATCCGGAAGACGGGCAGAACCCGCGCCTGGACACCTACGAGGTGGATCTGGCGGCCTGCGGTCCGATGGTCCTGGACGCGCTGATCAAGATCAAGAACGAGATCGATCCGACCCTGACCTTCCGCCGCTCCTGCCGCGAGGGCATCTGCGGTTCGTGCGCGATGAACATCGACGGCACCAACACCCTGGCCTGCACGCGCGCCATCGGCGACTGCAAGAAGGCCGAGGTGCCGATCTACCCGCTGCCGCACATGAACGTGGTCAAGGATCTGGTCCCGGACCTGACCCACTTCTACGCGCAGTACGCCTCGATCAAGCCGTGGATCCGCACCCAGACGCCCGCGCCGCCGGATCACGAGCGCCTGCAGTCGCCGGAGGACCGCAAGAAGCTGGACGGCCTCTACGAATGCATTCTGTGCGCCTGCTGCTCGACCAGCTGCCCGAGCTACTGGTGGAACGGCGAGCGCTACCTCGGTCCGGCGATCCTGCTGCAGGCTTACCGCTGGATCATCGATTCGCGCGACGAGGACACCGGTGCGCGCCTGGACGACCTGGAAGATCCGTTCAAGCTGTACCGCTGCCACACCATCATGAACTGCGCGCGGACCTGCCCGAAGGGGCTGAATCCGGCGCTGGCCATCGCGGAAATCAAGAAGCTGATGATGGAGCGGCGCGCCTGACGCCATGGATACGCCGTCCGCCACTGCGATCCTCTGGCCCGCGGTGGCGATGGCGGGACTGACGTTCCTGGTCTGGATCCGTCTGTATCACCTGCGGCTGGGCGAGATGATGCGCAAGCGCATCGACGCGCAGGCGCTGGCCGGATCGGCCGACGCGGCGCGTCTGTTGTCCGACACCCGCGCGTCGGACAACTTCCGCAACCTGTTCGAGGTGCCGGTGTTGTTCTACGCGGGCGTGCTGCTCGCCGCCCAGGCCGGCATCGGCGACCTCGTCATGCTGGTGATGGCGTGGGCGTTCGTCGGCCTGCGTGCGGTGCACAGCGGCGTGCAATGCACGATCAATCACGTGATGACCCGCTTCGTCGCATACGCCCTGGCGACGCTGGTCCTGATGGTTTTCTGGGCGCGCATGGCCTGGCTGCTCTGGTTGGCATGAATCCCCAAGACGTGGAACTCAAGCGCATCCGCTGGCGCTGCCGGCGCGGCATGCGCGAACTGGATCAATTGTTCGAACGCCACCTCGATCGCGCCTGGGCGGGATCTTCCGAGGCCGAGCGCGGTGTTTTCCTACGGCTGCTCGATTGCGAGGACGATAAGCTCTGGCGCTGGTTCATGGGCTACGAGCAATGTCCCGATGGCGAACTCGCCGCACTCATCCAGCGCATCCGCGCCTTGCCGGCTTGAATGGCGCCCCTCGCGCCTGTTGTGCGCGATCCTGATCCTGCTGGGCATCGGCGCCGGCCTGGCGGTGCTGGCCAGCGAAATGCCGCGTGCCGCGGCCTGGCCGCTGGCGATGGGCGCCGCGTTGCAGGGTGTCCGCCTGGCCCGTCGCGAAGCGCGCAGGCCGGTCCTGTCCTGGGTCTTCCCGGCCAGCGGCCCGGTGACCATGGAGGGGATACCGGTGCGGGAGGCCGAACTGGTCTGGCGCGGGCCGCTGGCCATCCTGCACTGGCGGGACCGGCGGGGACGCCGCCACCGCCTGGGCTGGTGGCCCGACACCCTGCCGGCCCCGGCCCGGCGTGAACTGCGGCTGGCCGCTGGCATCGATGGTGCTTCGCGCGCCCCCCGGCCGATGGCACCATAGGCCGATGTTCAAACCCGTCCCCGTCGCCATCGGCCTGCGCTATCTCCGCGCCAAGCGCCGCAACGGCTTCATCTCCTTCATCTCGCTGGCTTCCATCATCGGCATCGCGCTCGGCGTGGCGGTGCTCATCACCACGCTGTCGGTGATGAATGGCTTCCAGCGGGAAATCCGCGATCGCCTGCTGCAGATGACCGCCCATGCGACCGTGGCCGGCGCCGGCGAGGACATGCAGGACTGGCCGCACGCGGTGCGTGTGGCGATGCAGGATCCACGCGTGGCCGGCGCGGCGCCCTATGTGGACGTACAGGCGATGCTGTCCGGCAACGCGGATCCGCAGGGCGCGCTGGTCCAGGGCATCGTGCCCTCGGAGGAGCGCAAGGTGTCGGTACTGGGCGACAAGATGAAGGCGGGACGGCTCGACTCGCTGCAGCCCGGCGAATTCAACATCCTGCTGGGGCAGGAACTGGCCGCCTGGTTGCGGGTGGGCGTGGGCGACAGCGTGGTCGTGACCGCCGGCAACTTCCAGGGCACGCCGATGGGGGCGATGCCCAAGATCAAGCGTTTCACCGTGTCGGGCATCTTCGCGGTGGGCCACAACGACATCGACCGCAACCTGGCGGTGGCGCACATCGCGGATCTGCAACGCGTGCTGCGGATGGGCGACGGCGTGACCGGCGTGCGCCTGAAGCTGCACGACATGGACCAGGCGATGACCGTGGCGCGCGATCTGGTCTACCGGCTGGGGCACGTCTACCGGGTCAGCGACTGGATGAGCCAGAACGCCAACCTGTACCACTCGCTGAAGATGGAAAAGACGGTGATGGGCATCCTGCTGTCGCTGATCATCCTGATGGGCGCGTTCTCGCTGGTGAACTCGCAGGTGATGCTGGTGACCGACAAGCAGGCCGACATCGCCATCCTGCGCACGCTGGGGCTGACCCCGCGCGGGGTGATGCAGGTGTTCATGGTGCAGGGGTCGCTGATCGGCATCATCGGCACCGTGGCCGGCGTCATCGGCGGCATCGCCCTGACCATGAACCTGGAAAGCATCCTCGACGTCATCGAGAAAGTGTTCAACGTGACCCTGTTGCCGCCGGACGTCTACTACATCACCGGCCTGCCGTACGACCTGAGGCCCGACGATGTGACGACCATTGCCTGCGTGGCGCTGGCAATGAGCTTCCTGGCCACGCTGTACCCGGCCTGGCGCGCGGCCCGGACCCAGCCGGCGGAGGCCCTGCGCTATGAGTGAGAAGACCGCGACGGCCGACGGCACCGTCATCCGCGCCGACCACCTCGGCAAGACCTATGCCGAGGGCAAGATGCGCACGCCGGTGTTCGATGGCCTGGAACTGGCCGTGCATCCCGGCGAGACGGTCGCGATCGTCGGCGCGTCCGGCGCCGGCAAGAGCACGTTGCTGCACCTGCTGGGGGGGCTGGACACGCCGACCGCGGGCGAGGTGTACGTCGCCGGACAGAAGATGTCGGCGCTGTCGGACGCGGCGCGCGGCCAGCTGCGCAACCGCGCGCTCGGTTTCGTCTACCAGTTCCATCACCTGCTGCCGGAATTCACCGCGCTGGAGAACGTGATGATGCCGGTGATGCTGGGCGGCACCGATGCGAATGCCGCGCGCCAGCGTGCGCGCGACCTGCTGGAAGCGGTCGGTTTGGGCCACCGCATCGAGCACAAGCCCGGTGAACTGTCCGGCGGCGAGCGCCAGCGCGCCGCGGTGGCGCGCGCGCTGGTCAACCAGCCGGCCTGCGTGCTGGGTGACGAACCCACCGGCAACCTGGACGAAAAGACCGCCGCGACCGTGTTCGATCTGATGCTCGGCCTCAACCGCGCGCAGAAGACCAGCCTGGTCCTGGTCACTCACGATCGTCGCCTGGCCCGTCGCCTCGACCGCGTGCTGGAACTGCACGAAGGCAAGCTGCGCCAGCTCGCCCACGCCGACGTCTGACCGTAGAGCGGAGCTTGCTCCGCTGTTCGCAGCTCCCGCCTCAGGCGCCGAAAAACTCCCGCTCCCGCGCTTCCGCCAGCCGGACTTCGAGATAGCGCCACAGCGCCGGGCATCCGGCCTCGATCGGCGGTCCGACCCGCCGCACCACGCGCTCGTGGCTGATGCCGTTCTCGCGCCAGCTCTGACCCTGGTTGGCCAGGTTCAGCAAAACCGGCATGGCGCGGTCGACGGCATTGGCGAAGATCGCCTCCGGCGTTTGCGCATCGTCGAATTCCTGCCACAAGGCGAGCAGTGATCCACCCTCGGACGCCGGCAGCAAGCCGAAGATACGCCGTACCGCCACCAGCTCGGCGGCCTTGCGTTCCTCCCAGCCTCCCTCCACGAAGGCCATCGTGTCGCCGGTGTCGATTTCGCCGATGTCATGCACCAGCAGCATGCGGATCACCCGGTCCATGTCGATGCCCGCCGGGGCATGCGGCGCCAGCGAACTGGCCAACAACGCCAGCTGCCAGCTGTGTTCGGCGGAATTCTCGTAGCGGTCGCTGTCGCGCAGGCGAATCTTGCGGGTGACCGCCTTGAGTCTGTCCACTTCGAGGATGAAATCGACGATGGCTTGCATGGCGCTTGTTGCGGAGTTTGGAAATGGAAGAGGGGGAATGCTCAAGTTCCCATCGCCGGATCCGAGATCCCGTCGGCCCCGGTTTCCAGGCGTCCGGCGAAGCGGCGCAGGAAACCATCCGTGCCCGCCACGCTGAAATCGTACCAGCCGCCGTATGGGGAGAGCGCCCAGCGCCATGGCCTGCGCTCCCCGGGCGCAAGTTCGGCGGCTTGGGGAGCTTCGTTGCGGTAGGCGTTGGCGACGAGCGATATCGGACCGCGATGCCCGCCGTGGTTGGTAACCTCCAGCAGCAGGGACGCGGTGGCCACCTCGTATGCCGCTTTCACCTCGAGGGCCGCGCGTGCGTGGGTGTCGCCGCGGAACTGGCGATGGAATCCGTTTGGTCCGAGCACCCACAGGTCGTAATGGCCCTCGTCGGTGGCCCGCGTGTCCCAGGTGCCGGCGAGCTGCCGACCGGCCTCGATCGCGTAGCGTCGCGGAACGCGCTCCAGGTGCAGGCGATCGTAGACGTGGAAGACCGCGCCGGCGCGTCCGCTGTTGATGAATTCCAGGGTCACCGTGCCATCGCTCTGCACGCCGCCGTGCACATGCAGTTCGTAGGGCAGGGCGCGGGATGGGCGGCTGCCGGTGGCCTGCCGGGGAGGCTGCTGTTGGCCTTCCGCGGGTGGCAACAGTGCAGGCAAAGCTTCCTGGGCGGCGCGCAGCGCATCCGCCACCGACCGGCGCTGCCGTGGCAGGCGCGGCGGTACTTCGGCGTTCGGGTTGGCGAAGTTGAAGGCGCTGGTGAGATCGCCGGCCACCGCGCGACGATAGGCGCTGATGTTCGGCTCGGCCACGCCGAAACGCGCTTCCAGGAAGCGCAGCACGGAGGTGTGATCGAACACCTGCGAGTTGATCCAGCCGCCGCGGCTCCACGGCGACACCACGTACATCGGCACGCGTGGTCCCGGTCCGTAGGGGCGGCCATCGGTGTGGTACTCGCCCGCCGTGGACACCGAGGACGCGCCAGCGAGGCGACCGTCGGCCTCGAACGCCGGCGCGGCGGGCGGAGGCACGTGATCGAAGAAGCCGTCGTTCTCGTCGAAGTTCACCAGCAGCACCGTCCGGCTCCATATGTCCGGATCCGCCGTCAACGCTTCCAGGACCTGCTGCGTGTACCAGCCGCCCTGCACGGGGCTGGAGGGATCCGGATGTTCGGAATAGATCGCGGGCGCGACGATCCACGACACCTGCGGCAGCGTGCCCGCGGCGATGTCGTCCTTCAGCGCCTGCAGGAAACCGCCATCGGGCAGGGTGTTGCCAACGCCTTTCAGCAACGGGCTGATCGCTTCGTCGTCGCTCCGGTAGGGCGGGAAGGCCGTCGCCTTGGGCGGATTGCCGCGCGCGCGGTTCGCCTCGCGATAGGCCCGGAAGCCGGCCAGTGGATTGTCGGTGAAGTTGTCCGGCAGGTTCTGGTACACCTTCCAGCTGACGCCCGCGGCCTGCAAGCGTTCGGGATAGGTGGTCCAGCGATAGTCGCCGCCTTCGGCGTCGAACGAATCGCCGCTGTTGTCGATCACCGGTCCGCCCGCCGCGCCGGCCGGGTCGTTGGTGCCGCTCCAATGGAACAGCCGGTTGGTGTTGGTGCCGCCATGGAATGCGCAGTGGTAGGCATCGCACAGGGTGAATGCGTTGGCGAGGGCGAACTGGAATGCAAGCTCGGCCTCGGTGTAGTAGCCCATTGATTGCGGCTGCTTGTGCGTGGGCCAGTCCCGCATGCGCCCCAGATCCCACGCGGCCTGGGCGTCGGGATAGCTGTGCGGGGTGCCGGCGACGCGCTGCGCGTTGCCGCTGCGCCCATCCAGGTGATAAGGCAGCACGATGCGCGAAGCGTCCTCATGGGTGTAGCGCTGCTGCCAGACCGTGCGGCCTCCGGCCAGCGGTATCGGGAAGCGATCGCCGAATCCGCGCGCGCCGCGCAAGGTGCCGAAGTAGTGATCGAACGAGCGGTTTTCCTGCATCAGGATCACCACATGCTTGACGTCGTTGATGGTGCCGCTGGCGTGGTGTGCCGGAATCGCCAGAGCGCGGCGAATGGCGGGCAGGAAGGCCGCCAGCGCCATCGAAGCGGCGGCGCCTGCGCCCGCGCGGCGGAGGAAATCGCGTCGACTGTGGGAGGTCATGGCGTGGGCCTGGTGGGAAATCCTGGCGGGGCAACGCGAACGGGAATCGTGTGTTCGCATCGCCGGTGATGCCTCGACGCGTCGCGTCCGGCGGAAGCATGCAGTCTTGCGGCGGGGTGGAAACGGCGTCAATAGCTTGGGGCGTGCCACGGTCCCTGCGATGAAACAATCGAAAGGATTCGCCGTTTCGTCCTTGCGGTCGGTATCGCGGCATGCGAACGATGCGCTGGATCGCCGACCCGTGTCGGGCTTGCCTGACATGCATGCGCGGCTTCCGCCGATTCCGTCATGCACGGACGGCGCGTAGCGTTGCGGGGTGCCTGGAATGGAAACCAGCCGTCGTGCATGTCGAAGGAAATGGAAGTCCGCCGGAGCGGCCGGAACCCGGTCGTCCGCCACGCGAGCCTGGCGGAAGCCGCACGCCGGATCGCGAGTGCCTGCCACGCCAAGGTGGGCGCCTCAACGCCGGGGTGCCTGCCTTGTTCGGCGTGGGAACCGCCGTGGCGTTGCTGGCCGGCGCCGGCCTGTGCCTGGCGATGCCCAGGCTCCCGGCGGCATTGCTGTTGTGGCTGCCGGGCATCGCCGGCGCCATGGCATGGCTGTGGCGCTGGCGGGGACGCTGGCTGGGCGCATTGCTGCTCGGATTCGCGTGGGCCGGATTGCAGGCGGGCTGGGCGCTGGCGCAGCGGATTCCGCCGGATCTGGAGCGGCGCCCGTTGGTCGTGACCGGGACCGTCGCCGATCTGCCCCAGCATGAGGCAAGGCGGACCCGGTTCCTGTTCACCGTGGAAGAAGGCGAGGGACCCGCGGCGGCATTGCGGGGGCGGCGGATCATGCTGTCCTGGCACGACGACTACGGAACCCGGCTGGCCGGCCCTCGCTTGAAACTGCGCGCCGGCGAACGCTGGCGGCTCGCCGTCAAGCTGCGCGCGCCGCGCGGCCTGCGCAACCCGGGTGGATTCGACAGCGAAAAACACGCGCTGCTGCAACGGGTTGGCGCAACCGGTCACCTGCATCGACCCGAGCGCGCGCAGCGGCTTTCCGGCGCTGCCGGCGTCGACGCCTGGCGCGAGGTGATGGCCGCGCGCATCGGCCAGTCGGTGGCTTCGCCGTCTTCGCGTTTCGTGCGCGCGCTGGCGCTTGGCGATACCCGCGGGTTGACCCGGGATGACTGGCATGTCCTGCGCGCGACCGGCCTGACCCATCTGATCGCGATCTCGGGCTTCCACGTGGGCATGGTGGCCAGCGCCATCGCACTGCTTATCGGCGGACTGTGGCGCCTGTTTCCCGCGTGGGCGCGATCACTGCCGCGTCCGCAGGCGATGGGCGTGGCGGCGGTGCTGGCCGCGCTCGGCTATGCCGTCCTGGCGGGTTTCGCGTTACCGACCCTGCGTACCGTGCTGATGATGGCGGTATGGGCAGCGGCCCGGCTGGGGCGCCGGCCCGCCGGGGTGGCCGACGCATTGGCGCTCGCGCTGATTGCGGTGCTGCTGTTCGATCCGCTGTCGCCGTTGGCCGCCGGGTTCTGGTTGAGTTTCGGCGGGGTCGCCTGGCTGGCCTGGTGCCTGCCGGCGGCCGGCGCCCAACATTGGCTGCGCGGATTCCTGTCCGCGCAGGCGGTGGCGACGGTGGGATTGCTGCCATTGACGGTGGTGCTGTTCGACCAGGCCTCGCTGGCCGGCCCCTTCGCGAACCTGATCGCCATCCCCTGGTGGAGCCTGGTGGTGGTGCCGTTGTCGCTGCTGGGCACCGCGGCCGAGGCACTGCTTCCCGGTGCCGGCGCATGGCCATGGCGATGGGCGGCGGCCTGTTTCGATCTGACCTGGCCGGGTTTCCACTGGCTGTCGGGCAGTCGTTTTTCCCTCTGGTGGCTGCCGGAGGCGGCACCCTGGGCGGTGGCTGCGGCGCTGGCCGGTGCGTTCTGGATGCTGCTGCCGCGCGGCGTACCGGGCAAGCCGCTGGCCGCCTTGCTGTGGTTGCCGCTGCTGTGGCCGGACCGAGGGTTGCCGCGGTCCGGCGAGGTCCAATTGGCGATGATCGATGTCGGCCAGGGACTGTCGGTGCTGGTCCGGACCTCGGAGCATGCATTGCTGTACGACATGGGACCGGCGATGCGCGATGGATTCGACGCCGGCGAGCGCGCGGTGGTACCGGCGTTGCGCGCCTGGGGCGTGTCGCGGCTGGACCGGGTGGTGGTCAGCCACGACGACAACGACCACATCGGCGGCCTGGCCAGCGTGCTGCGCGCCTTGCCGGCCGGCGTTGCCCAGGCGCCGCCGGGCCAGACCGCCGCGGTGGAAGCGGCGCTGCCCGTGCGGTCGGAGTCCGCCCCGGGGCCGCCCATCCGTACCTGCGTGGCCGGCGAGGCCTGGGAGTGGGATGGCGTGCGCTTCCTCTTCCTGCACCCGCACCGTCATTTTCCCAATCTGGGCAACGAATCCAGTTGCGTGTTGCGTGTCGAGACCGCGCATGGCGCGGCGCTGCTGACCGGCGACATCGGCGACGTGATCGAACGTGAACTGGTGCGGCGATTCCCGGCGCAGGTACGCGCCGAGGTGGTGTTCGCGCCACACCATGGCAGCGCGGGCTCGTCGGATCCCGCTTTCGTCGCCGCGACCGGCGCGCGCTTGCTGCTGGTCTCCAGCGGCCACCGCAACCGGTTCGGCCATCCCAAACCGCAGGTGGTGGCGCGCTGGCAGGAGGGCGGGGCGGAAGTGGTCGGCACCGCCGAGGGCGGGGCCGTACAGGTCTGGCTGTCGCCAGAGGGGCTGGCGGTGCGTGAACGTCGTCACGCCCGGCCCAGGCTGTGGGATGCGGCGCGGCGCTGAGGGGCGGCTGGGCTATCCTATCGCCCATCGATGCAACGGCTCCCCGGAGCCCCGAGGACTTAACGTGCTTGAACTGGTCAAGGCCGGCGGTTGGCCGATGATCCCCCTGCTGCTGCTGGCGGTGCTGGCGCTGGCGATCGTGGTGGAGCGTTTCTGGACCCTGCGGCGCAAGGAAATCATGCCTCCCGGCCTGGGCGAGGAAGTCCGCAACTGGGCGGTGCGCGGGCAACTGGAGCCGGCCCACATCGAATCGCTGCGCCGGACTTCGCCGCTGGGCGAACTGCTGGCCGCCGCGCTGGAGGTCCGCAATCGCCCGCGCGATCAGATCCGCGAGCGCATCGAGGACACCGGCCGCCATGTGGTGCACCGGATGGAGAAATTCCTCAACGCGCTGGGCAGCATCGCCTCGGCCGGGCCGCTGCTGGGCCTGCTCGGCACGGTGGTCGGCATGATCCAGATGTTCCTGGGCATCCAGGACAGCGGCGTCGGTGACGTCAACCAGTTGGCCGGCGGCATCGGCAAGGCGCTGGTGTGCGCGGCCACCGGCATGATCGTGGCGATTCCGGCGCTGATGGCGCACCGCTATTTCCGTGGCCGCATCAACGGCTACGTGGTGGAAATGGAGAAGGAAGCGATGAAGCTGCTCGACGCGCTCGACGCGCGACAGCCCCGGCCGGCCGCACGGCCGGTTCCAGCGTCCGCCACCGCGGCGGTCGGCGCCTGAGCCGCGCATGAGGATTCGTGACGACCGCGCCCACGAGGAGCCGGAGATCAACCTGGTCCCGTTGATCGACGTCATCCTGGTGCTGATCATCTTCTTCGTCATCACCACGACCTTCGATTCGCGCTCGATGCTGCAATTGCAGTTGCCCAGCGCGAAGGGCGAGCCGGTGGCGGCCCAGGCCAAGACCCTGAGCGTGCTGGTCAACGCCGACGGCCACTATTTCGTGGACGAGCACGAGGTCCTGCGCACCGACGTGGATGCCCTCAAGCAGACCATCGCCCAGGTCGCCGGCGAGGATCGCCAGCGGCCGGTGTTGTTGCGCGCCGATGCACGCACTCCGCACCAGGCCGTGGTGACGGCCTACGATGCATTGGCGCAATCCGGCTTCCGCACGATCCAGATCGCCACCGCGCCGGAGGTGAAGCGGTGAGTGCGCAACCTGCTTCCGCCTGGCAAACCTATCGTCGGCTGGTTCGTCTGGCCAAGCCCTACCGGGCACTGCTGCTGCTGGCGCTGCTGGGCATGCTGATCGAGGCGGCCGCCAGCGGTGCCTTCAGTTATCTGATGAAGCCGGTGGTGGACGGTACATTCGTCGCCCGCAATACCCGGATGGATCTGACGTTGCCGTTCGCCATCGTCGGTCTGTTCCTGCTCCGTGGCCTGGCGGGCTTCCTGACCGACATGAGCATGGGCAAGTCCGCGCGCAGCATCGCCCGCGACATGCGAGTGGCGGTGCTGGGCAAGTATCTGCGCCTGCCGGGCATGCGTTTTGACAGCGAACCGGTCCCCTCGATGCTGGTCCGGCTCGGCTCGGACTGCGACCAGATTGCGCAGGCGGCCGTGGATGCCACCAAGGTGGTGCTGCAGCAGTCCTTCCAGATCCTGGCGATGCTGGCGGTGATGTTCCACAACAGCTGGCAGGTGACGCTGGCAATCCTGCTGCTGGGACCCCCGCTGGCCTGGGTCATGGACAAGGTCGCGCGGCGTTACCGGAAGATCAGCCATCGCATCCAGGAAAGCGGCGCGCAGCTGCTGCAGGCCGCGGATCAGACCCTGAGCAGCCAGCAGGAAGTGAAGGTCTATGGCGCCCAGGCCAGCGAGATGGCGCGCTATCGCACGCTGGCCGACAACAACCTGCGCCTGGCGATGAAAGTCGAGGCCACGCGTGGCGTTTCCTCGGCGCTGGTCCAGATGATGGGGGCGGTAGGCCTGTCGCTGCTGCTGGTCGTGGCCGGCTACCAGGCCATGCAGGGGCGCCTGACCGCCGGCGGCTTCGTGTCGCTGATGGTGTC
Organism: Pseudoxanthomonas beigongshangi; assembly: GCF_016820515.1. Classification (GTDB taxonomy): domain Bacteria; phylum Pseudomonadota; class Gammaproteobacteria; order Xanthomonadales; family Xanthomonadaceae; genus Pseudoxanthomonas_A; species Pseudoxanthomonas_A beigongshangi. The sequence goes on from NZ_JADHDV010000009.1 coordinate 106,491, forward strand.
GATGATCGCCATCATTCCCGCGCTCAAGCAGCTCACCAACGTGCAGAACATGACCCAGCGCGGCGTGGCTTCGGCCGAGCGCCTGTTCTCGGTGCTGGATGCGCCCGATGAGGTCGATGCCGGCACCCGCCCACTGGATCGCGCGCAGGGCCTCATCGAGTTCCGGGAGGTGACCGCGCGCTACCCGGGCCAGGTCAGACCCGCGCTGAGCGATATCAGTTTCGTCGCCCGCCCCGGCACCGTCACCGCGATCGTCGGCCGATCCGGCAGCGGCAAGTCCAGCCTGATCAAGCTGATTCCGCGCTTCTACGAACCCGAGGCCGGTCAGATCCTGGTCGACGGGCATCCGGTTCAGGACTACCCGTTGGCCGATCTGCGTCGCCAGATCGCGCTGGTGGGCCAACAGGTGATGCTGTTCGATGGCACGGTCGCCGCCAACGTCGCCTTCGGCGAAATGCAGGATGTGCCGGAACCGGCGCTGGTGCGGGCCGTCGAAGGCGCCAACGCGATGGAGTTCGTCCGCGAGTTGCCGGAAGGCCTGCAGGCCCAGGTGGGCGCCAAGGGCGGACGCCTGTCCGGCGGCCAGCGCCAGCGCCTGGCGATTGCGCGGGCGATGTTGAAGGATGCGCCGATCCTCATTCTGGACGAAGCGACGGCCGCGCTGGACAACGAATCCGAGCGGCTGGTGCAGAACGCCCTGCAGAAGCTGATGCCGGATCGCACGACGCTGGTGATCGCGCACCGCCTGTCCACCATCGAACACGCCGATCAGGTGCTGGTGCTGGACCAGGGCCGGCTGGTCGAGCAGGGCACGCATGCCGAACTCCTGGCCCGCGACGGGCTCTACGCGCACCTGCATCGCATGCAATTCCGGGAAGGCGACGGCGAGTGAGTGAAGTGAACAAGTCCCGGCACGTTCCGCCCGCGTACTGGTACAACGACAAGCCCGTCCCGCTCCACGCCCGCGGGCTGGCGTCGATCTATGCGGCGCTGATCGGATTGCGCGCGCGGTTCTTCCGCTGGGGCCTGCTGCGCCGGCACCGATTGTCCGTGCCGGTGATCGTGGTCGGCAACGTCACCGTCGGCGGTACCGGCAAGACCCCGCTCACCATCGCCCTCGTGCAGCGCCTGCGCGAGGCCGGATTCAAGCCCGGCGTGGCCAGCCGGGGTTATGGCCGTGCCGATGATCGCCAGCCGCTCTGGGTGGAGGCGGCAACGGCGCCGGAGCAGGGCGGCGACGAGCCGGTCCTCATTGCGCGCCGCACCGGCGTGCCGGTGCGGGTGGATCGGGATCGCGTCGCCGCGGGGCGCGCGCTGATCGCCGCCGGTTGCGACATCGTGGTGTGCGATGACGGCCTGCAGCACTATCGCCTGCGACGCGACGTCGAGATCGAAGTCATCGACGGACAGCGCCGCTACGGCAATGGCCGGCTGCTTCCCGCCGGTCCGTTGCGCGAACCGGCCGAACGCGCGACGCAATGCGACTTCCATGTCCTCAACGGCGGCGAGCCGGCGTTCGGCGAATGGCCGATGCGGCTGCATACCGAGGCGGCGCAGCCGCTGCGTGGCGGCCGGCCGCGGCCGCTGGCCTCGTTCGCCGGCCAGCGCGTCCATGCCGTGGCCGGCATCGGGCATCCGCAGCGCTTCTTCGACAACCTGCGCGGCCTGGGTATCGGTGTGGTCCCGCATGCATTCGACGATCATCACGCCTATCGCGCCGAGGATTTCGCTTTCGGAAGCGAACTGCCGGTGCTGATGACCGAAAAGGACGCGGTGAAATGCGCGGCCTTCGCCAAGGACTGGTATTTCAGTGTGCCGGTGTCGGCGCGCCTGCCGGAAGCATTCTGGGTGGCGCTGCTGGATCGCCTGGCCAGGACGGAAACCCCCTCGACATCATGACGACCGGATTCATCGTGGCCATTCCGGCCCGCTACGCCGCCTCCCGCCTGCCGGGCAAGCCGCTGCGCCTGATCGGCGGCGACCCGCTGGTGCTGCACGTTGCCCGCCGCGCGCTGGCCGCCGGTGCGGGCGAGGTCTGGGTTGCCACCGACGACGAGCGTATCCGCGCGGCCTTGCAGGGCACCGGCGTGCGGGTGGCGATGACCCGCGACACGCATGCCTCGGGCAGCGATCGCCTGGCCGAGTGCGCCGACATCGCCGGCTGGCCCGACGACGCGGTGGTGGTCAACCTGCAGGGCGACGAGCCATTCGCCCCCGCCGCCGGTATCCGCGCGGTGGCGCAGGCGCTGGTCGACAGCGGGGCGGAGATGGCCACGCTGGCAACGGCTGTCGAGACGGCCGAAACGCTGTTCGATCCCAATACCGTCAAGCTGGTGCGCGCTACCGGCGGCGACGCGCTGTATTTCAGCCGTGCGCCGATTCCCTGGCCCCGCGACGCCTTCGCCCGCGATCGCGAAACCCTGCCGGCGGGCGATCACTGGCTGCGCCACATCGGCATCTACGCCTACCGCGCCGGCTTCCTGCGCCGCTACACGCGGCTGCCGCCGGGACGGCTGGAACAGATCGAGTCGCTGGAACAGTTGCGGGTGCTGGAAGCCGGCCATCGCATCGCGGTCGCGCTGACCCCGGAACCGTTCCCGCCCGGCGTGGACACGCCCGAGGATCTGGCCCGCGCCGAGCAGCAGTGGGCGCGCGGCGCATGAGGCTGCTGGTGGTCTGCCTGGGCAACATCTGCCGTTCGCCGATGGCCGAAGGCGCACTTCGCCATCATCTGGCCGCCTCGCCGCTGGCCGGAAGCGTGGAAGTGGATTCGGCCGGCACCGGCGACTGGCACGCGGGCGAACCGCCGGATCGCCGCGCCATCGCCTGTGCCCGCCAGCATGGCGTGGATATCGCCGGCCTGCGCGCGCGCCAGTTGCGGCGGGAGGACTTCGAGCGCTTCGACTGGCTGCTGTGCGCCGACGGGCAGAACCTGCGCGACGTGCGCGGGCTGGCGCCGCCGGGGCTGGCCGGCAAGGCGTCGCTGCTGCTGGAATGGACCGGGGTCGAGGCCGGCGGCAGCATCCCGGACCCGTACACGGGCGGTCCGGCCGACTTCGATCATGTCTGGCGACTGGTCGATTCGGCGGCACGGGCGGCGGTCCGGCGCCTGTCCTGCGGATAGGACTACGGCATAATCGGTGCGGATCATGAATGCCGCGCCCGCTCCCGAACTTCCCCAGGGATTGCCCTGGCTCAACGCGCCCTCCGGCTCGCTGCTCGAACAGCGCGGCCGGATCGTGGCGCTGGCCTTCGTCAACGCCGCCTCGGCCTGGTGCGGGCAGCGCCTGAACGAACTGGCCGCGCTGCAGGCGCGCCATGCCGGTCGCCTGCAGACCCTGGTGGTCAACGTGCCGCGCTTCGACAGCGAACGGGACCCGCAGACGGCGCTCAAGCGGCTGCGTCGCCACGGCATCGGGTTCCCCATCGCGCATGACGCCAACTGGGCGGCATGGCAGGCGTTCGGCATCGAGGCCTGGCCGACCGTGCTGCTGATTGATGGCGAGGGCATGATCCGCCACCGTCTGGTCGGCACCGACAACGGTGCCGAGCTGGATCGTTCCGTGTCCGCGCTGTGCGAAGTGCTGGGACGGCCGGCGGACGACGATCTGCGGGCAGCGCGCGAGAGCCATCCCGAGCCGCGCCTGCCGCTGCGGTTCCCGACCGGCCTGGCCGCCACCCCGGATCGCCTGTTCGTGGCCGACAGCGGGCATCACCGCATTCTCGAATGCACCCACGGTGGACGCGTGCTGCGCCAGTTCGGGCTGGCGGCGGCGGACCTGATCGACGGCGACCATACCCATACCGCGTTCCGCAATCCGCACGGCCTGCTGGCGCTGCGCGAATGCCTGTACGTGGCCGATACCGGCAACCACGCCCTGCGGCGCATCCATCTGGCGACCGGCGCGGTCGATACCCTGTGCGGCAACGGACGCGCGGGAGAGCCGGTGGAAGGCGTCGTTGGCCAGGCGCGCGCGGTCTCGCTCAACCAGCCGCTCGCGCTGGCGGCCAGCAACAACCAGATCCATATCGCGATGGGCGGCGACAACCGCATCTGGAGCTATGACCTGGCCACCCGCGAACTGGGCGCGCGCGCCGGTTCCGGGCAACTGGAAGTACGCGACGGCAGCGGGCCGATGGCGGCGTTCGCGCAGCCCGCCGCGCTCGCCGCCATCCACCAGACCCTGTATGTCTGCGACGCGCTGGGATCCGCCATCCGTTCCGTGCAACTGCGCACCGGCGTCGTGCAGACCCTGGTGGGGCAGGGACCGTGGACGTTCGGCGGCGAGGACGGGCCGCGCGAAACCGCGCGCCTGCAGCACCCGCAGGGCATCGCCGTCAGCACCGACGCACCGCAGATGTGGATTGCCGACACCGGCAACGGCAGCCTGCGCAGCCTGCGGCTGGGAGGCGGCGAACTGAGCAGCGTGCCGCTGCCGCGAACGCTGCACGGCCCCACCGGACTGGCCTTGTCCCCGGGCACCGTCTGGATCGCCGAGACGGACGCCCACGCGGTGCTGCGCTACGACATCGCCAGCGGCGAACTGAGCCACGTGCCGATCGACGAATGAGCGGTCGCAAGTCCTCCGATTTCGATGGCAAGGCGTTCGCCGCCGGCCTGAGCCTGGCACCGGGCGTCTACCGCATGTACGCGGCCGACGACAGCCTGCTCTACGTCGGCAAGGCCGGCGCGCTGCGCAGGCGGGTGTCGAGTTATTTCAGCAACACGCCTAAGACCCCGCGCATCCTGTCGATGCTGTCGCAGGTGGCGCGGATGGATGTCACCGTCACCCGCACCGAGGCCGAGGCGCTGCTGCTGGAAAACCAGCTGATCAAGTCGCTGGCGCCGCGTTACAACGTGCTGCTGCGCGACGACAAGAGCTATCCCTATGTCCTGCTGACCCAGGAGACATGGCCGCGGATCGCATTCCATCGCGGGCCTCGCGCGGTGCCGGGCCGCTACTTCGGCCCCTATCCCAGCGCCGGTGCGGTGCGCGAAACACTGAACCTGATGCAGAAGCTGTTCAAGATCCGCAACTGCGAGGACAGCGTGTTCCGCAATCGCTCGCGGCCCTGCCTGCAGTACCAGATCGGCCGGTGCAGCGCGCCCTGCGTGGGGCTGGTGGAATCCGCCGGCTATGCCGAATCCGTGCGCCAGGCAGGGCTGTTCCTGGATGGCCGCAGCGACGAACTGAGCGGTGAATTGAGCGCGGCCATGGAAGCGGCCAGCGAGCGGCTGGAATTCGAGGAGGCCGCGCGCCTGCGCGATCTCATCGGCTCCATCCGCAGCCTGCAGGCGCGCCAGTACGTGGACGGGCATGCCGCCGATCTGGACGTGCTGGCCTGCGCGATGCGCGGCAGCTCCGCGTGCGTGCTGCTGCTGGCGTTCCGTGACGGCCGCAACCTCGGCACCCGCACGTTCTTCCCGCGCACCAATGGCGAGGAGAGCGCGGACGAAGTGCTCGCCGCCTTCGTTTCCCAGTACTACGGCGAACAGACCCCGCCGCAGGAAATCATCCTCGATCGCGAGATACCGGATGCCGAACTGATCGAGACCGCGCTCAGCACTTCGGCCGCCCGACGGGTGCAGTTGAAGTGGAACGTGCGCAGCGAGCGCGCCGGTTATCTCGACCTGGCGCGGCGCAACGCCGAGATCGCGCTGGTGACCGAATTGACCAGCCGAGGCGCGCAGACCGCGCGCAGCGAGGCGTTGCAGGAACTGCTGGGGCTGGCCGAACCCGCCCAGCGCATCGAATGCTTCGATATCAGCCATACCATGGGCGAGGCCACCGTCGCCTCCTGCGTGGTGTTCGACGCCAACGGCCCGGTCCGCGCGCAGTATCGGCGCTTCAATATCACCGGCATCGAACCCGGCGACGATTATGCGGCCATGCACCAGGCGATCGAACGCCGGTTCCGCCGCGCGGTCGAAGAGGGCGGGGTGCTGCCGGACGTGCTGCTGATCGACGGCGGCGCCGGCCAGTTGGCCCAGGCCCGCGGGGTATTGGCCGATCTGGGCGTGGACAGCGTGGTGCTGGTGGGCGTGGCCAAGGGCGAGGAACGTCGGGCCGGCCACGAAACCCTGGTCCTGGCCGACGGCCGCGAGGTACGCCCGGGTGCCGCTTCGCCGGCCCTGCAATTGATCCAGCAGGTCCGCGACGAAGCGCACCGGTTCGCCATCACCGGCCATCGCGGCAAGCGCCAGAAGGCGCGCATGACCAGCAAGCTCGAGGACATTCCGGGCATCGGCCCGCGCCGTCGCGCCAGCCTGCTGAAGCATTTCGGCGGCCTGGCCGGGCTCAAGGCCGCGGGCGCGGACGAGATCGCCCGGGTCGAGGGCATCAACGCCGCGCTCGCCGAGCGGATCTACGCTAATCTGCACGGGTTGCCGGCGCCGATTGCGGGAAACGAGTAGGAATGCAATGAAGTTGACCATCCCCACCTGGCTCACCCTGTTGCGGATCGTGCTGATCCCGGTGCTGGTGCTGGTGTTCTACCTGCCGCACAAATGGACCAATTTCGCGGCGGCCTTCATCTTCATCCTGGCCGCCGTCACCGACTGGCTGGATGGCTGGATCGCCCGCCGCTACCACCTGTATTCGGCCTTCGGCGCGTTCCTGGATCCGGTGGCGGACAAGCTGATGGTGGCGGTGTCGCTGTTCCTGATCGTGCAGGACAACCCGACCATGTGGATGGCGATCTGGGCGGCGGTGATCGTCGGCCGCGAAATCGCGGTATCCGCGCTGCGTGAATGGATGGCCGAACTGGGCCAGCGTGCGCGGGTCAAGGTGGCCACCATCGGCAAGATCAAGACCATCGTGCAGATGGTGGCGCTGGGCTGCCTGCTCTATGCGGCGACCCCGGGACCGGCGGACCGGGCGGACATCTGGCTGGGTGAATGGATTTTCAGGATCGGCGACTGGCTGCTCGCGATTGCCGCTATACTTACGCTCTGGTCCGGTTTCCAGTACCTGCACGCGGCATGGCCGATTCTGCGGGCTGACGAGAAAAAAGCAGTTGACAGTTCTCGGGATACCGGTAAAATTTCCAACTTCACCACGCGGGAATAGCTCAGTTGGTAGAGCACGACCTTGCCAAGGTCGGGGTCGCGAGTTCGAGTCTCGTTTCCCGCTCCATATTCAGGACAAAACCCCGTTCGCGGGGTTTTGTTTTGTAAGGCGCTTGAAATGGCGCCGTGATTGCGCCAGTCTCGCGCAATCGCCATCGGCCTGGTGGCAGAGTGGTTATGCAGCGGACTGCAAATCCGCGTACGCCGGTTCAATTCCGACCCAGGCCTCCATATCAGGAAAACCGACCACGCGGTCGGTTTTTTTGTGCCTGACGGACGGCATGCGAACGACTTTCCATCGCGCGCCCGCTCAGGCAGGCTATCCCCCTGCCCGGATGGCGAAATTGGTAGACGCATCGGACTTAAAATCCGCCGGCCGCGAGGCCATGCCGGTTCGATTCCGGCTCCGGGCACCAAAGTGCAATCCGTCGATGTCCACCATGTCCAAAAACTCCCTGAAATGACCTGCATTTGGCGGGATTGTTGTCCAAGGACGTCCGGTGACATCTGCTCGCATCCAGATAAAAAGTGAGTCAGCCAGTGTGTCAGGGGCGCTGCTTGCCTCCTCCGACTCACAGAGGGACCGCTGGGTGCGCATGGCCCGCCGGCTAGGACACTAACCATGCTAGATGGCCGCAGCCCCTGTGAGGCGCCGTTGACGTTCGCCATCTATTACGGCCAACCCAACACGTTTCCACAGTTTGCGGTGGGTCGAATAGTTCGCAAGCTCGCCTGTTCGCCTACCAACGATGCAAGGCCAAAAGCTCCGAAACCACGAGTGGCCATGCCCGATCGAATGGTATCGACGCCTCACGGATGGGTGTCATCCGAGACCGGCAATCGCTCGCGGTGAAGATCCGAACGTCCGAGATCTGCATCGGAGCCAAAACGTGCTTCCAACCCGTTGCGGACATTCGCCGTCGTGCCCTAGCATGCCGATGGGGCGTCGCATCAGGTACAACATGATCGCTCGTGGAATCCTCCTGGCAGCAGGCGCGGCCCTTCTCGGTGCGAGTCTGTATGCTTCTTCGGCTACGGCGCAGGTGGACGCCCGCCAGTTGGAGGCGGCCGCGCGTATCATCGACGCCGAGGCGGCCGGACATCAGAATGGCAGCATGACGGTCGCCCTTGTGGTTCGGGGCGAGGTGGTCTGGGTTCGGTCGTATGGCTATGCGGACGAGGGACGGACTATCCCCGCCACCTCCGACACCGTCTACCGGATCGGTTCGATAACCAAGCAGTTCACCGGCTTCGCCTTGTTGAAGGCGGTCGCCGAAGGCCACGTCCGTCTGGAAGACCGCGTCATCGACTATCTGCCCGAACTCGGCCCGGTCCTTGGCGCTGACGCGCCGCCGGTCGACCTGCTGGCGCTCGCCACCCATCGCGTGGGGTTGGCCCGCGAGCCCGACGATCCTGACTACGCCTACTCGACCGGCGCTACGGACCAGTGGCGGCAACTGGCGAACGAGGCGCTGGCCCACACCCGGGCGCCCTACGCACCGAACGAGCGTAGCCGATACTCGAATATCGGCTATGCGGCGCTCGGACTGGCGATCGAGCGTGCCTCGGGCATCGACTATGTGACCTTTGTCGAGGACAGGCTCATCCGGCCGCTCGGCATGCACTCCACATCTTTTCGCCCGGATGAGGCCCTGCTTGCACGACTGGCGGTGGGTTATCGCAGCAGTTCCGGGAGCGACACGGCCGAGTCCAAAAGCGAGATCGCCGGCCGGGGCTACCGGATACCCAACGGGGGACTCTTCTCCACCGCTTCGGACATGGCGCGATTTCTGGCGTTCGAGATGGGCGCAGCGCGCCATCCGCCGCTTGACAACGCAACGCTGGAGGCCAACTTCGGACGCAGCTTTCCCGGCGTGACTGGTGACCGCTTTGGCATCGGCTTTGCCGAGGAAGCTCATGGCGAGCGCCGGCTGGTCGGACACAACGGACTAACCACCGGCTATGCGTCCTCGGCCTTCTTCGATCCCGAAGAAAGGATTGGCGTCATCTGTCTCGCCAGCGCCGAGGATATGTGCCAATCGCGATTCATCGACGTATATGCCGAACTGTCACCCGCCTGGGTGCCGGTCGCGAAGGCGTTGCGGGCCGCCAAGGCGGCAAGTGCCGCCCGTGTGGCCGCCCAGCAGCCTTATCCGCAGGGCGAAGTCGTCCTTCGACGATTCATTGGAGAGCTCGCCGCCGGCGCGCCGGACTACGACGCACTGGGCGAGGTTCTCGGCGGAGCGGTTCGCGATAACCTCACCGCGCTGCGGAACCAGTTTTCCGGGTTGGGCCCGCTTCAATCGGTCGCCTTCCTGCGCGTCGACCCTGGTGGGGCGGATGTCTACGAAACCCGCTTTGCGGGCGGCGCACTCCATTGGACCCTGACGGTGGGCGAGGGAGACATTCTCGAAACCGCTACGATGCGAACCGTGCCCTGATGAGAAGGACCGCCGCCTTCGTTGGCGGCCCGGAAAAGAGGGCAGGCGTGAGGCCAGGACTCAGAACCGGGTACCCGTTGTTACCGCTCTTGATGCCGGATGTATTCATCGCCGCCGCCGAGTGCGAAGCCTGATCGTGGAGATCAGGCGTTCGTGTGATGCCTGCGTCGGCTCACCGCCGGCGCGCGTTCATCGCCAACCGCGCGGGGGCAGGGCCAGGCCTGCCGCCGGTACCAGCAGCAGCAACACCATCCAGGACAGGCTGGCCGGGCCGATGCCCTGCAACAGCAGGCCACCAAAGATGCCGCCGCCGGCAATGGCGAGATTCCAGCCGGTGACCAGCATCGACGTGGCGATGTCCGCAGACTCGCCGGCATTGCGTGCGAGCGCGGTCTGGAACAATGTCGCGACGCCACCGAAACCCAGGCCCCACAGGGCAACGGCTGCGGCGAGGGCCACCGGATTCTTCGGCCACAATGCGATCATCGCTGCCGCGACGCCGAACAACGCCAGGCTCACGAGCGTCAGGCCGTGCAGCCAGCGCTCAATCAGCACGCCGACCAGGCCGATGCTGATCAGCGCGGTGGCTCCGAACAACAGCAGATAGCGTTCCACCTGTGTGTCGGCACCGGCGACCGCCAGCATGGGGGCAATGTAGGTATAGAGCACGTTGTGCGCGAACACGAACAACAGCATGACGCCAAGCACCTGGAGTACTCCGGGCAGGGCGAGCACGCGACGCAATCGCAGCGGGGAACCTCGCGCCTGACCGGCGAAGTCGGGCAAGCGGGCGCGTGCCCAGGCCAGCAGGCCCAGGCTGAGCAACGACATCAGGCCGAAGGTCCAGCGCCATCCGATGGTCTGGCCCAGCAGGGTGCCGGCCGGAATGCCGAGTGACAGCGCCAGCGGCGTGCCGACCATCGCCACCGCGATCGCGCGGCCCTGCTGGGCAGGCGTGACCATGCGACTGGCGTGGACGGCCACCAGAGCCCACAACAGGCCTGCGCTGATGCCGGCGATGAAGCGTGCGAGCAGGGTGATTTCGTAGAGCGGTGAAATGGCGGTCACCGAATTGGCCACGGTAAACCCGGCGATGGCCATCAAAAGCAGGGGGCGCCGGCGCCAATGACGGGTCGCGGCGATCAGCGGAATCGCGGCCAGCAGCGAGCCCAGGGCGTAGACGGTGACCAGTTGTCCCACCCAGGATTCACTGACACGAAGGTCTGCGCTTATCGCCGGCAGCAGCCCGGCAGGCAGTGCTTCGGTCAATATCGTGATGAACCCAGCGCATGCCAACACCAGCAGGCCCGCCCAGGGCAGCCGTGAACCCACATCCGGCGGCGAGACGATCAGCTCGCTTCCGCCGTCACCGGCGCTCATGCTGTCGCTCCACCCAGGCCCGCATAGATCGCATCGCGGAGTTCGGTAACGAACGCACCTGACATGCCCTCGTACAGCGTGTTGGTCAATGCCACCACGCTCAGCCGCCGCGACGGATCGACGAACCAGCTGTGCCCGTAGGCGCCGCCCCAACGCCAGGTACCGACGGATTCGGGGCTGGCGGCGGCAGCGGGATCGTGCAGGACCGAGAAACCCAGACCGAAGCCCACGCCAGGACTGTCGGGCGGGCCATGCGGGCCACTCTGCACGCGCCCCATTTCCGCGATCCCGTCGGCGGTCAGCGAGGGAACGCGGACCTGACGCAGCGCTTCCAGCAGGCGCATCACGTCATCGGCGCTGCCGACCATGCCGCCGCCACCGGAAGGGAAGGCATGCGGATCCAATGCGCGTGACGGATTGAAGCGAATGCCCGCCAGTCCCGGGAAAGGAGAGACGATTTCGCCTTCCTGTAATCGGTGGGGGCGCGTCGTGTGATCGGCGGCGGCATAGGGGGTGGTGAGCCGTGCCGGATCGAGGGCATGGAACGCGGTGTCGTGCATCCGCAGTGGTCCGGTCACCACGGTGTCCACCACCGCCGGTAGCGGCTGGCCATCGACGGCTTCCAGCACCGCGCCCAGCACGTCGGTCGCCAGTGAATAGCCCCAAGCCGTGCCGGGGGCATATTGAAGTGGAACCCGTGCGATGCGGCGGAGGTTTTCCGCCAGCGATACGGGGCTGTCGTCCATGCCGTCGGATACGCCGGCGCGTCCATGCGGTCCGTCGCCGTCCGGTGCGGGATCCAGGAAGCGGTAACCCAGTCCGGCCGTATGGCTGAGCAGTTGCCGCACGCTGATGTCGGGCTGGTTGCCGTCAGCGAGCGCGGGTCGAAAGTCCGGCAGCCAACGCTGGATCGGCGCGTCCAGATCCAGCCGTCCCTGGGCGACGCGCACCATCGCGGCGGTGGAGACGATGGGTTTGCTGACCGAGGCCAGCCGGAACAACGCGTCGCGGTCCATTGCGCGCCGCTCCTCGCGATCCGCCCAGCCTGCGGCACGCGCGTAGCGGATTCGGCCATCGACCGCGATCAGTACGACCGCGCCGACCAGACGCTGTTCGGCAAGCGCGGCATCCAGTGCGGCATCGACTGCCACGGTGAGGAGAGGGATAGGCGATGAAACAGCCGACTGGGGAGTCACGGGGGAATGCGACGGCATGGAAGGTTCCAGGCATGGAATGAGCCGTCATGGTGGTAACGCTTCGGCGGATGAAAAAGGCGGGTAGAGTTCGCATCAGCACGGACATGAATGTCCGCAATGGGAAGACGTGAATGGAGAGCCTGGGCAGTCTGCAAACGTTCGTGCAGGTCGCTGAGACGCGCGGCTTTGCCGAAGCCGGCCGCCTGTTGGGGGTTTCCGCCGCCGCGGTGGGCAAGAGCGTGTCGCGGCTGGAACAAAGCCTGGGAGTGCGCCTGTTCCATCGCAGTACGCGCAGCGTGGCATTGACCGCGGAAGGCGAGTTGTTCCTGGTGCGTTGCCGGCGAATCCTTGAAGAAGTGGCGGCGGCGGAGGCCGAGCTGTCACATCATGCGGGCCACGCGCAGGGTCGACTGCGGATCAGCCTGCCGCTGATCAGCGATCTTGCGCTTCCTGTGCTGGCGGATTTCATGCGCGCCTATCCGGACGTGCTGCTGGACCTCGATTTCACCGACCGCCTGGTCGATGTGATCGAGGAAGGCTTTGATGCGGTCCTGCGTGTCGGCGAGCCCTCCGATTCACGCCTGACCGTGCGGCATATCGGCCATTTCCATCGACGACTGGTGGCATCACCGGCCTATCTGGCGGAACGCGGCACGCCGGGTGAGCCGGCGGATCTGGAGCGACATTTGTGCCTGCAATACCGTAATCCCAGCAGTGGGCGCATCGAGGCATGGCCGCTGCGCGGCGCGTCGACGGAGTTGAAAGTGCCGGAATCGATGGTATGCAACAACATCGAAACCCGGGTGTGTTTCGCCAAGCGCGGACGCGGTGTCGCCTATGTGCCGGATCATTCGGTACGCGAGGCGCTGCGCACCGGTGAGCTGGTGACGGTGTTGGATGACTACGTGGACGCGCCGGGAAATCTCTACCTCCTGTGGCCGTCCGGGCGCCACGTTTCCCCCAAGCTGCGGGTGTTCGTCGATTTCGTCAGCGAACACCTGTTGCCAACCTGCTGCCAATCCGCCGCGCCCGCAAACCGGTGAAGTCCTCACGGGCGAGGGAGTGCGGGCGGCGGCTTGTCCCCCAGCCGCCGCGTTGTCGTCCTTTTCAGAACCGGTATTTCACCCCCAGCGAGACGAACTGGCCGCGCAGGTTGTACTGGGTGATGTCGAAGCCGTTGGATCCTCCGGCCGGATCGAAGGGCGGATCCTTGTCGGTGAGGTTCTGCACGGACAACGACAGCGTGGTCTTGGGAATGCCCTGGTAGGCCACGTACAGGTCCAACTGGTGATACGGCTTGACCTTGTCGCGCAGGCCCGGATTGCTGGCCTGGGTGGAGACCCGCTGATCGTAACCGGCGATGTATTGCAGGCTGAGCGTGCTCTCCCAGTCGCCGGCTTCCCAGCCCAGCGAGGTGGTGCCACGGTTTTTCGGCAGCGCGCCCAGGCGGTTGTTGCCTGCACCGTCGTAGGGCGCCTGTCCGGCCACCAGCGGTTGCTTGAACTCCAGCAGGTGGGTCCAGCTTCCGGCCAGCGTGAAGTTGCCGGCGGCGGCGGTACGGAAGGTGCGGCTGAAATCCAGATCGATGCCCGAGGTCTCCAGTTCCCCCTGGTTGGAATACTGGTTGGTGATGATCTGGATGCGACCCTGCGCATCGCGGATCACCCGGCCCGGGAACAGTGCGGGGTTGTTGACGATGAACTGCGCGTTGTCCGGCTTGATCAGGTTGTCCTGTTCGATGCGGTAGTAGTCGACTCCGATGCTCGTGTCCGCGTCCGGCGACCACACCGCGCCCAGATTGAAGTTCTTCGAGCGCTCCGCATCCAGATCCGGGTTGCCGGTACGAACGTTGGTGACGCCACGGCTGCCGCCCGGCGACAGCGGATCGTACGGGTCCACCACGGTGCCGTAGCTGATGGTCTGGCCGGGAGCGATTTCAGGCAGTGAAGGCGCACGGAAGCCGCGCGAGAACGAGCCTCGCAACAGCAGCGAATCCAGCGGCTGCCAGCGCAGCGCCACCTTGGGCGAGAAGGCGTTGCCGAAGTCGTCGTAGTGATCGGCGCGGCCGGCCAGTTGCAGTTCCAGCGTCTGGTGTAGCGGCACGCTGAACTCGGCGTACGCGGCGCTGACCTTGCGCTCGCCCTTGACGATGTTGATGGCCGGGCGAAGCTCGGTGCCGGACAGCACCTGCCGGCTGGTGCGCGCATCCAGCGATTCGCGGCGGAACTCCGCGCCCCAGGCGAAGCCGATGGCGCCGGCGGGCAGTTCCAGGAACGAGGTCGAGGCTTTGGCGCTGACCGCGTCCAGCCGGTAGTAGCCCGGACGCTTGGTCTGCAGGCGCAGGTCATTCAATGGCGCCGGGGTACTGGTTGGATCCAGGAAGTCGTAGCTGCCGTCGGCGAGGATTCGCTCGAATGCGTAGCGGTTTATGAAGTTGTCGACATACTCGCGTTGCAGGCTCTGCGAGGTTCCGGCGGCCACTTCCCAGTCCCAGCGCTCGGTCTGGCCGCGCAGGCCGGCCAGGGCGCGATAGAACACCTGGGTGTTGTCCTTCAGGCGCGGGCCGAGATCGAAGAAGGTGTATTCGAACGGCAGCGGCACGCCGTTGGGATTGTCGGGATGGCCGACCGGCAGCGCCACCGGGATGTCCACCAGGGTGCCGGTGGCCGGGTTGTAGGCGCGCAGGCCCGGGCCGACCGTGAGCGGCGCGCTGAAGATCTGGTCCGCCTGGTTGTGGCTGTAGAGCAGATCGGCGAACAGTTCGGTGCGTTCGCCCAGGCGGAAGGTCGCGCTCAGCGAGGCCTGGACGCGTTCCGCGCCCGGTTGCAGGGTCTTGTACGGCTGCGCGTTGAAGGCGCAGGCATTGCCGGGCAGGGTGCTGCCGAAGTCGCTGTAGGGGCGCGGCACGCTGCCGTCCGGGCACGGCGAGAACGGGGTGGGCTGGCGCGGATCGAGCAACCAGTTGCCGCCCGCGGTCGACCAGCCGGCCAGGCGCCCGCCGGGCTTGTCGCGGAAGTCGCCGCTGCGGGTGAAGGCGCGTTCGTCGGCGTCCAGGCGTTCGCGCTTGAGCAGGTCCAGCCCGAACAGCACGTTCCAGCCCTGCTGTTCGAGATCGCCAAAGCCCAGCAGCAGGTTGGCCTTCTGTTCGTCCAGGCCGCCCCGGGTGGCGCCACCGACCGCGCCGCCCACTTCGATGCCCTGGAAATTGCGGCGCAGGATGATGTTGACCACACCGGCGATGGCATCGGAACCGTAGACCGCCGAGGCGCCGTCCTTCAGTACCTCGATGCGTTCGACCGCGCTGATCGGCAGCGCGTTGAGATCGACGAAAGTATCCTGGGTGTTGAGGGCGAAGCCAAAGTTGGCCACGCGATAGCCGTTGACCAGCACGAGGGTGTTCTTCGGGCTCAGTCCGCGCAGGCCGATCGAGGCCGAGCCGGCCGAGAAGCTGCCGGTGTACTGCTCGTCATAGCTGTTGCCGGCATTGGCCGAGAGCGAGCGCAGCACGTCGGTCAGGGTCGATTTTCCGGTGCGTTCGATTTCCTCGCGAGTGACGACCTGTACCGGGTTCGGTCCGGCGGTGTCGCTGCGCTTGATGTTGGAGCCGGTGACCACGACCGCGTCCAGGGTCTTGTCCGGTCCGGTGGGCGGCGTGGTGGCGTCCTGGGCGTGGACGACGGGAGAAGTGATGGCCAGGGTGATGGCCAGGGCGAGCGGGGTGGTTCTCGACATCGAAGGCATTGAACGTTGGGCGCATCATTACCGCATGCGGATGCTGCACTGCCGAATGGCCGTGATTCATCGCCACATGACGAATCGCCATGTGATCCGGCTTGACGCGCGGTTCGTCCGCACCGAAAGCCCGCGGCCGGCCGTACAGGCGGCGGTCGCACGGCGATCAACGGCGCGCATTAAGATGCTCCTGCCGCACAGCGCCGGAGGTGCCGGTCGTCTGGATCATGCGGACAGGGTGGGCGGCCGCCCGGTCCGGCAAGGAGCGTGATGAATCGTTACCTGGCCTACGGGCTCTGCATCCTGCTGGCGTTGCTGTCGCTGGCGCTGTCCTTCCACTGGCCCGCATGGGGCTGGCCGGCCGGCCTGTTCGGCGCGCTGGCGCTGCTGGGCACCTGGGACCTGCTGCAGACCCGCAGCACCCTGCGCCGCAACTATCCGGTGCTCGCGCATTTCCGCTACGGACTGGAATCGGTGGGGCCGGAGATCCGGCAGTACTTCATCGAGGGGGATACCGCCGAGGTACCGTTCTCGCGACAGCAGCGCTCGCTGGTGTACCAGCGCGCCAAGGGCGTGATGGACGTGGTGCCGTTCGGAAGCCAGCAGGACGTGTACGGGGTGGACTACGAATGGATCAACCATTCGCTAGCGCCGACGCAGGTGGATTCGCACGACTTCCGCGTCACCATCGGCGCCAGTTCGGCGCAACCGTACTCGGCCAGCGTGTTCAACATCTCGGCGATGAGTTTCGGCGCACTGTCGGCCAACGCGATACGCGCGCTCAACGAAGGCGCGCGGCGCGGAAGTTTCTATCACGACACCGGCGAGGGTTCCATCTCCCCCTACCATGTCGAGCATGGCGGCGATCTGGTCTGGGAAATCGGCTCCGGCTATTTCGGTTGCCGGGACGAACAGGGCCGCTTCAGCGAGGAGCGCTTCGTGCAGAACGCGCGCCTGCCGTCGGTGAAGATGATCGAGATCAAGCTGTCGCAGGGCGCCAAGCCCGGCCACGGCGGGGTGCTGCCGGCGGCCAAGGTGAGCCCCGAGATCGCGGCCACGCGTGGCGTGCCGATGGGACACGATTGCGTGTCGCCGGCGCGCCATTCGGCGTTCTCCACGCCGGTGGAACTGCTGCAGTTCGTGGCGCGCCTGCGCGATCTGTCCGGCGGAAAGCCGACCGGTTTCAAGCTGGCCATCGGCCATCCCTGGGAATGGTTCGGCATCGCCAAGGCGATGCAGGAAACCGGCCTGCTGCCGGACTTCATCGTGGTCGATGGCGCCGAGGGTGGTACCGGCGCGGCGCCGGCCGAGTTCATCGACCACGTCGGCGTGCCGATGCACGAGGCTCTGCTGCTGGTGCACAACACGCTGGTCGGGCTGAAACTGCGCGAACGCATCCGCATCGGCGCCGCCGGCAAGGTCATCAGCGCCTTCGACATCGCCCGGACCCTGGCGATGGGCGCGGACTGGTGCAATTCGGCACGCGGTTTCATGTTCTCGCTGGGCTGCATCCAGTCGCAGAGCTGCCACAACGATCGCTGCCCGACCGGCGTGGCGACCCAGAATCCCGGCCGCTGGAAGCACCTGGACGTGGGCGACAAATCCGTGCGGGTGCAGCAATTCCACGACAACACCTTGAAGGCCCTGCGCGACATGTTGTGCGCGGCTGGCCTGGAACATCCACAGCAGCTCGGGCCCGAACACATCCTGCGCCGGGTATCACCGGTCGAAGTGCGGTCGCTGGCGACCCTGTATCGTTTCCTGGAGCCGGGTGAATTGCTGGATCGGATTCCCGCGCATGCGGTGTTCCAGCAGTTCTGGGCCGAGGCGCGCAGCGACGCGTTCAATCCGCCGGCGCGGGTGCGCGCGCTGCAGGACAGCAAATCCTGATGATGAGCAAAGGGCATCAGTTCATGCCGAAGCGATCACACGGACTGTGAACGGACGCTGCGCTGTCATCGCAATGACGCGAAACGCTAACCGAAATTCAACGTCCCGGTTTGTATCTTACGCGCACGCCCCGCTATCGCTGCGCGCAGGTTCTCTCTAGCCTGTCGCAGCCATCGCGGGCGACCAGACAAGGCGAGGATGCGTTTCCATGCGGGCAAGGAAAGCCTGTCGGGGAAACGAAATCCGGAACCTGAAAGCGTGTGGTGTGGAAGACCCGCCATCCATGTCCTGCCGCAATGGCAGGCATGGATGGCGGTGATCTGATCCGGGATGCTCTGATCCGGAGTGCTCTGATCCGAAGTGGGTTGATCCGGATTGAACCGCGCCGGCCGCACCGGAGCGAAGCCATCGTCGCCGTGTCGCGATCGAAAATTCCCGCCCGACTCCTCTTTCGTTTTTCGACATGCATTGCCGGAACCGGCGGCGTGCTTCAACGCGATCCGGACTCGTGTTCCTTCAACCAGGACAGGATACCCTCGGCGGCACGCAGGCCGCTGGCGAAACAGGCGGTGAGCAGATAGCCGCCGGTGGGTGCTTCCCAGTCGAGCATTTCGCCCGCGGCGAACACGCCGGGCAGGGCGGTGATCATCAGGTCGCGATCCAGCGCTTCCAGGCGGATGCCACCGGCGCTACTGATCGCCTCGTCGATGGGGCGCGCACGCAGCAGGCGCAGCGGCAGCCGCTTGAGCGTGTGCGCCAGGCGCTCCGGATCCTGCATGGCCTGCCGGTCCATCACCTCGTACAGCAGCGCCGCGCGGACCCCGGACACCCCGGCCTCGCGCCGCAGGTGTTCGCTCAGGCTGCGGGCGCCGCGTGGCTTGGCCAGCGCGCGGCGCAAGGCGGGTTCGTCGCGGCCGGGAACCAGGTCCAGGTACAGGGTCGTTTCGCCGTCGCGGGCGATGGCGTCGCGCAGCGTGCCCGACAACGCATAGATCAGGCTGCCTTCAATGCCGGTGGCCGTCACCACGCACTCGCCCTGCTGCGCGTGCCACTGGCCGTCGGCGTCCCGCCAGTGCGCGATGACCGGTTTGAGCGGGGAGCCGGCGAAGCGGCCGGACAGGTGCTCGCTCCAGCCGATGTCGAAGCCGCAGTTGGCCGGTTGCAGCGGCGCGACGTCGACGCCGCGTGCGGCCAGCAGCGGCACCCAGCCACCATCGGACCCCAGTTCCGGCCAACTGCCGCCGCCAAGCGCGAGCAGGACGGCGTCGACGCGGAGGATGACCTCGCCGGCCGGATGGAGGAAGCGCAGGGCGCCTTCTTCGTTCCAGCCTGCCCAGCGGTGCTGCATGTGGAAGCGCACGCCCTGGTCGCGCAGCCGCCGTACCCAACCACGCAGCAGCGGTGCGGCTTTGAGATCATTCGGAAACACCCGCCCGGAACTGCCGACGAAGGTTTCCACGCCCAGTCCGGCGGCCCAGGCGCGCAGGGCGTCGGCGTCGAAACCGCGCAGCCAGTCGGCCACCGCTTCCTGGCGGGCGCCGTAGCGGGACGCGAACACCGGAAAGGGATCGGAGTGGGTCAGGTTCAGCCCGCCCTTGCCGGCGATCAGGAACTTGCGCCCGACCGAGCCCTTGGCGTCATAAAGATCGACCTCCAGGCCGGCCGCGCGCAGCCGCTCGGCGGCGAACAGGCCGGCCGGGCCGCCGCCGATGATGGCGACACGGGGCGGGGGGGAGGCTGGGGAAGGAAAAGCCGCGGACATCGCGCCATTATGCCAAGCCTGCCGTGCCGGCCGGCGCCCACGATGACCATCGGCAGGGGGACGCCGGTGCCCGCCTGACGTATCGTTGGCGGTCGTCTTCGTTCTCCAAGGGGCTCAATGATGCGGATTCCGCTGATCGCCGGGCAGGCCGGCGCGCTGGTGCTGTCGTTCGGACTGTGGAGCGGCGCGCATGCGCAGGAGATCGCCGCGCCGGCGCAGTTGCAGGATTTCGACGCCTATGTCGAATCGGTGCGCAAGCAGTTCGACGTGCCCGGCATCGCCGTGGCCATCATCCAGGACGGCAAGGTGGTGCTGGAGCGCGGCTACGGCGTGCGCGAAATCGGCAAGCCGGAGAAGGTGGACGAACACACCCTGTTCGCGATCGCCTCCAACACCAAGGCCTTCACCGCCGCCTCGCTGGAGATGCTGGCCGAGGAGGGCAAGCTGGACATGGACGACCGGGTGATCGATCACCTGCCGTGGTTCCGCATGTCCGACGCCTACGTCACCCGCGAGATGCGCATCCGCGATCTGCTGGCCCATCGCAGCGGCCTGGGCCTGGGCGCCGGCGATCTGCTGTTCTGGCCGACCACCAGCTACACCAACCGCGAAGTGGCCGAGCGCCTCAAGGATGTCCCGCTGACCGGTGGTTTCCGCGCCCAGTACGCCTACGACAACATCCTGTTCGGCGTGGCCCAGCTGGTGATCGAACAGGTCAGCGGCATGAGCTACGAACAGTTCCTGCGCACCCGCGTGTTCCAGCCGCTGGGCATGGAGCAGACCCGTTTCAACAGCGATGCGCTCAAGCCCCGCGACAACGTCGTCACCGGTCACGCGAAGGCCGACTTCAAGGATCTCAAGCCGGCCCCGCGGATGACCTGGTCGAACGTGGCCGGCGCCGGCGGCATCTATTCCAGCGTCCACGACATGGGCAAGTGGATGGGCATGCAACTGGCTGGCGGCACCTATACCGACAAGGATGGGCGCCAGCAGCAGTTGTTCACGCCCAAGCGGCAGCGCGACATGTGGTCGATGATCACGCCGATTCCGGTATCAGAGCCGAAGATCGAGACCCTCAAGCTGGCCAAGCCCAACTACCTGGGCTACGGCGAGGGCTGGATGCTGTCGGACTACCGGGGCCAGAAACTGGTCTGGCACACCGGCGGCTGGCCGGGCATGGTCTCGCGGGTGACGCTGGTGCCGGATCGCAAGATCGGCGTGGTCGTGCTGACCAGCCAGGAAGTCGGCGCCGCCTTCAATGCGGTGACCATGCGCGCGCTCGACGCGATGCTGGACGCGCCGAAGACCGACTGGCTGGCGGGCTATGCCGAGGCGGTGGCCAAGTCGCAGGAAAATGCCGACGAGAGCTGGCAGAAACACGTGGCCGCGAGGGATGCCAAGTCCGGTCCGTCGCTGCCGCTGGCGAAGTACGCCGGCACCCTGCGCGATCCCTGGTACGGCGACGTCGTGGTTTCGCAGGAAGGCGGCAAGCTGGTGCTGCGCTTCAGCAAGACCGCCGAGCTGGTGGGCGACCTGAGCCACTGGCAGCACGACACGTTCATCGTGCGCTGGCGCGAACGCTGGCTCAACGCCGATGCCTTCCTCAATTTCGCCCTGACCCCCGACGGCGAAATCCGCGAGGCGCGGATGGAAGCCATCTCGCCGCTGACCGACTTCAGCTTCGACTTCCACGACCTGCGCCTGGCGCCGGTGAAGAAGAAGTAGGGCGGGTTTCTCTATATGCACCCTGCAGGAGCGACGTCAGTCGCGACCATGTAGTCAAGCCGGCAGAGCCCCTTGAGTGAGACTGCCGGGTGCGAGAGTCCGGTCGCGACTTACGTCGCTCCTACAGGGGTGTGGGTGCCGGATCAGTGCGGCTTGACGTCCAGCAGTTCCACTTCGAACACCAGCGAGGCGTTGGGCGGAATCACGCCGCCGGCGCCATCGCGGCCATAGGCCAGATCGGAAGGGATCAGCAGCACGCGCTTGCCGCCGACCTTCATGCCGGCCACGCCGTCGTCCCAGCCGCGGATGACCCGTCCCGCGCCGAGCAGGAAGGTGAACGGCTCGGCGCGATCCACCGAGCTGTCGAACTTCTCGCCGCGCTGGTTGGGCACCCGCTTGTCATAGATCCAGCCGGTGTAGTGCACCGTCACGTCCGCTCCCTTCGTCGCGACCGCGCCGGTGCCGACGCGCTCGTCGATGCGCTGCAGCTCGGCCACGCTGCCGCCCGGTGGTGGACCCGGATCGGCGCAGCCGGACAACAGCAGGAGGGCGAGCGGCAGCAGGAAACGGCGCATGGAAGGATCCGGTGGAAAGAGTTGCGCGGAGGTTAACCGATTGGCCGGGATCGGTCAGTCCACCAGCGAGCCGCAGGTCAGGTTGGCGACGGTGCCGGTCATCGCGCCGGCGCGATCCGAGGCGAGGAAAGCCGCGCAGTCGGCGACCTGCGCCAGCGTGGGCAGGCGTCCAAGCAGCGTCGCGCCGGCGGCGCGCTCGGCCAGCATCGCTTCGATGGAAACGCCGGACTCGGCGGCGGCGCTGGCGAATACCTTGGCGGAATGGGATAGCGCCAATGCTTCCGGAATCGCGTCCGGGCGCAGGCAGATCAGCCGGATGCCATGTCCGCCCAGTTCGCCGGCCAGGATCCGCGAGAACGCCTCGACCGCCGCGCTGGCGACGCCGTTGCCGAGAAAGCCGCCGCCGCTCAGGCGCGCGCCCGGGGTGGACAGGCTGAGCAGCACGCCCGCGCGTTGGCGCACCATGTGGCGGGCGGCGGCCTGCGCGGTGTTGAAGTTCGCGCGTGTGTAATGATCGATGGGATGCAGGTAATCCTCCGCTGCCAGGTCCAGGAACGCGATGCCCTGCACGTGGAAGAAGCCCACCGCGTTGAGGCAGACGTCGATGCGTCCGGCCTGCGCCGCCACGTTGTCCGCGTGCGCCCGCACCGCGGACGGATCCAGGACGTCCAGCGTGGCGCACGAGGCCTGGCCGCCGGCCGCGACGATGTCGGCGGCCACTCGCTGCAGCGGTTCGGGCGTGCGGCCGGCGAGGAACACCCGCGCACCCTCGCGGCCGAAGGCGCGCGCGCAGGCGCCACCGATGGCGCCGCCGCCGCCATGGACGATCACCACCTTGTCTTGCAGTAGCATGTCCGCTTCTCCTGTTGGAATCCGGGCGTCGCCCGATGTCGAAACGTCTGTTCTATCTTCGCGGCGTGCCGGACGACGAGGCCGGCGAGATCCGCGAACTGCTGGATCGCGAGGGCCTGGCCTGGTACGAAACGCCGCCCAGTCCGTGGGGTATCTCGCATGGTGCGCTGTGGCTGTCCGATGCGGCCGACTACGGGCGCGCCAAGGCGCTGCTGGACGACTACCAGCGGCAACGCGGCGAGCAGGCGCGTCGCGAGCATGCGCGGGCGATGCGCGAGGGCAACGCGCAGACGTTCGCGCAACTGCTGCGCGAACGCCCGGCCTTCGTGCTGATCACGCTGGGCGCGATCCTCTTCATCGTTGTGCTGACCCTGGCCTTGCCCTGGCTGCTGCTGCGCTGACGCGCGTCGCGTCCGTTGCTCAGCCGCGCGCGGCGGCCGGCAGGCGACGGTCGTATTCGGCTTCCAGGCCGTCGTGCGCGCGCCAGAAATTGGGCGGTTCGCGACCTTCCAGGCGGTCGATCAGGATACCCAGGTGGGCGTGCCAGCCGCCGGCGACGCTGACCATCTCGTCGCGATCGCGCAGCCTGCTGTGGGTGACGGTGAGCAGCACGCGTCCGTCCTGCGGCAGCAGTTCGAACAGCACCTCAGAGGTGCTGCCTTCGCTTTCGCCCCAGGTGTAGCCAAGTCGGCGCGGTGGCTCGCACACGGTGACGCGGCCATCCATGCCGACGCCGTCCGCCATGTCCTGGTATTTGGCCGGCGGCGATCCCGGTTCCCGCGACAGGCTGGCGTGGTGGAAGAACAGATGGACCTTGCCACCCACCCGCAGCTCCATGTCGCCGCGCGCCATCCATTCCCCGCGCTTGTCCGATTCGGTCAGGTAGGCCCAGACCCGTTCGATCGGGCCGGGCAGGGAGCGTTGGATCCGCAGGGCGTCCGTCGCGACGGGTTGGCCGTAGTCTTCGTTCATCGTGGCATCTCCTTGGGGGAATCCGGGGGACCGCCGCGGGCGATCCGGACGGGCGGGGAAAATCAGAACAGGCGTTGCAGCGCGTCGAGCATGGTGCTCCAGCCCTGCCGGGTGCGCGGCGCGTAGTCGGCCCAGCGCGCGGGCAGGGTGTGGGTGAGGGTCAGGGTGCAGCCTTCGGGTGTGTCGGCGATGTCGATGGCGACCGTGCTGGCATCGTCGTCGGATTCGCCGCGGATTGCCCAGGTGAATACCAGCCGGCGCGGGCGCTCGATGTGCAGATAGGTGCCGATGTGATCGATGGCCTGGCCCTGGCGCTCGACCAGGAACGAGAAACCGCCGCCGACGCGCGGCTCGATCCGCAGGTGCAGCACCTTTTCCGCGCGTACGTCGGGGCCGAACATCCAGCGGCCGAGCCAGGCCGGATCCAGCCAGGCATCGAAGACCTGTTCGGCGCGGGCGCGGAACGGGCGCTTCACCTGTACGTCGATGGTGTCGTTCATGGTGTCTTCCTGCGGCGTGGCGCCCTGGAGGCAGGCGGCGAGGGCGTGGCGGGCGGTTCGCCCAGCGCTTCGGCCAATGCATCCAGGCGCTGGTTCCAGAACTGTTCGTAGTAGCGGAGCCATTCCTGGCCGGCGGCGAGTGCTTCTGGCTGGAGCCGGCACAGGTGGGTGCGTCCCTGCACGGTGCGGGTGACCAGGCCGGCGCGTTCCAGCACCTTGATGTGCTTGGAGGCGGCGGCCAGCGAAATCTGGAACGGGGCGGCGAGTTCGCCCACGCTGCGGGCCTGGCCGCCCAGGCTGCGCAGCATGCGCCGCCGGGTGTGGTCGGACAGGGCGTGGAACAGGCTGTCGAGCTGGGCGGGAGAATATTCAACCATAAGGTTGATGATTATCCGCATCGGGCGTCATTGTCAACCTTTTGGTTGAATATTGCCGGGGAGGGTCGGGGCCGCGGGCGCCCACCCGGGTAAAATGCGCGGATGATCGTCAATATCGCCGCCTACCACTTCGCCACCCTCGAGGTCCCCGAGACCCTGGCCGACACGCTGCGCGCGCGCGGCGAGGCGCTGGCACTGCGAGGCACCGTGCTGGTGGCCGCGGAGGGCATCAACCTGTTCCTGGCCGGCGACGGCGATGCCATCGAGGCGTTCCTGGCGCCGTTGCGCGCCGATCCGCGCTTCGCCGACCTGCGGGTCAAGTACAGCCACAGCGAGGCGCCGCCGTTCGCCCGCCTGAAGGTGAAGGTGAAGCCGGAAATCATCAGCTTCCGCCGCGACGACGCCTCGCCGCTGGACGGTGGCCGCGCCCCCGCGGTGGCGCCGGCGACGCTGCGGCGCTGGCTGCAACAGGGCGGCCGGGACGACGAAGGGCGGCGGGTGGTCCTGCTGGATACCCGCAACGCGCAGGAATTCGCCCACGGCACCTTCGCCGGCGCGCTGACCCTGCCGATCACCCGTTTCACAGAACTGCCCGAGGCGCTGGCGCCGCATCGCGAAACGTTGAAGGACGCCACCGTGGTCAGTTTCTGCACCGGCGGCATCCGCTGCGAAAAGGCCGCGTTGTGGATGCGCGCCGATGGCATGGACAACGTGCTGCAACTGGATGGCGGCATCCTGGGCTACTTCGAGGAAGTCGGCGGACACGGTTACGACGGCGGCTGTTTCGTGTTCGACGAGCGGGTGGCGCTGGATCCGGAACTGAAGCCGCTGGCCACCGGAATGGCGTGAACGCCATGCGGGCGCTGCACTACGACAACGCTTTCGTGCGCGATCTGCCTGGCGATCCGGAGCAGGGGCCGCGCCGGCGCGAGGTGCTGGGCGCGGCGTGGTCGTCGGTCGCGCCGACGCCGGTGGTCGCGCCTCGGTTGATCGCCTGGTCGCGCGAAATGGCGCAGGCGCTGGGATTCAGCGATGCGGATCTGGCCGATCCGATGTTCGCGCAGGTGTTCGGCGGCAACGCGATCCTGCCGGGCATGCAGCCGTTCGCGGCCAACTACGGTGGCCACCAGTTCGGCGCATGGGCCGGCCAACTGGGCGATGGCCGCGCCATCACCCTGGGCGAGACCGTGGATGCGCAGGGGCGGCGCTGGGAACTGCAACTCAAGGGCGCCGGTCCGACCCCCTATTCGCGCACCGCCGACGGCCGCGCGGTGCTGCGTTCGTCGATCCGCGAGTTCCTGTGCAGCGAGGCGATGCATCACCTGGGCGTTCCCACCACCCGCGCGCTCAGCCTGGTGGCGACCGGCGAGGCGGTGGTACGCGACATGTTCTACGACGGACATCCGAAGGCCGAACCCGGCGCGATCGTCTGTCGGGTGGCGCCTTCGTTCCTGCGCTTCGGCCATTTCGAGCTGCCGGCCTCGCGCGATGACGTGCCGCTGCTGCGGCAACTGGCCGATTTCTGCATCCGCCGCGATTTTCCGGAACTGGCGGGCGAGGGCGAGGCGCTGTACGGAGCCTGGTTCGCCGCCATCTGCGAGCGCACCGCGCGGTTGATGGGCGAATGGATGCGGGTGGGGTTCGTGCACGGGGTGATGAACACCGACAACCTGTCGGTGCTGGGCCTGACCATCGACTACGGCCCGTACGGCTGGATCGACAACTATGATCCGGACTGGACCCCGAACACCACCGACGCGGCCGGCGGCCGCTACCGCTTCGGCTGGCAGCCCAAGGTGGCCTACTGGAACCTGACCCGGCTGGCGCACGCGCTGTCGCCGTTGTTCGGTTCGGTCGAGCCCTTGCAGGAGGGCCTGCAGCGCTACGCCGATGCCTATGCGGCCGCCGATCGCGGCAACACCGCGCGCAAGCTGGGACTGGACGCGCACCGCGACGGGGACACCGAGCGCATGCGTCGCCTGCACGAGCTGCTGTGGGCGGGCGAGGTCGACATGACCCTGTTCTTCCGCGCGCTGATCGATGCCGATCCCGTCGCGCCCGATCTCGCCCATTTCGACGCCGCGTTCTACGACGCAAACCGGCGCGAGGCGATCGGCGCGGATCTGCTGGACTGGTTGCGCGGCCTGGGCGAACGGGTGGTGGCCGACGGCCTGGATCCGGCGCTGCGGCGGGAACGGATGCGCCTGGCCAATCCGCGCTACGTGCTGCGCAACTACCTGGCCCAGCAGGCCATCGACCGCGCCGAGGCCGGCGATGAAGCCGGCATCGCCGAGTTGCTGGAAGTGATGCGGCGTCCCTACGACGATCAGCCCGGCCGCGAAAGCTTCGCCCTGCGCCGACCGGACTGGGCGCGCGAACGCGCCGGCTGTTCGATGCTGTCCTGCAGCTCCTGACTGTCACCCAAGGTGCGCCTGGCCGTACTAGGATGCGGCTTCACGCCGGAGGCCGCCGATGATCACCGTCCACCATCTCAACAATTCCCGTTCCCAGCGCGTGTTGTGGCTGCTGGAGGAACTGGGCCTGGACTACACCGTGGTCCGCTACCAGCGCGATCCGCAGACCCTGCTGGCGCCGCCGTCGCTGCGCGCGGTGCATCCGCTGGGGAAGTCGCCGGTGCTGGTGGACGGCGGCAACACGCTGGCCGAATCGGGCGCGGTGCTGGAATACCTGGTCGAACGCTATGACGCCGCGCGCGCGTTCGCGCCGTCGCCGGGCACGGCCGAACACCTGCGCTACCGCTACTGGCTGCATTACGCCGAAGGTTCCGCGATGCCGCCGATGTTGCTGAGCCTGGTGTTCTCGCGGCTGAAGAAGGCGCCGATGCCGTTCTTCGCGCGGCCGATCGCGCGCTCGATCGCGGACAAGGCATTGCAGGGCTTCGTGGCCCCGCAGGTCCGCCTGCACCTGGATTACATGGAAGCCGAACTGGGCAAGGCGCGCTGGTTCGCTGGTGAGAACTTCAGCGCCGCCGACATCCAGATGAGCTTCCCGGTGGAAGCCGCCGCCGCGCGGACGGGGCTGGAGCGCCACCCGAAACTCGCCGATTTCCTGGCGCGCATCCATGCGCGGCCAGCCTACCAACGCGCGCTCCAGCAGGGCGGTCCGTTCGATCTGTTGAGCTGATCTCCACCGCTTTGTGGAAACAACCCTTGTGGGAGCGACGTAAGTCGCGATGAGGCATTGCCGGCATTCCTTCGCGACTTACGTCGCTCCCACAAGAACGGGAAGGATGTTCACGGGATTCACTATCCCGAATGCCGGGCTGGAAAGCCGGGCGCGCTGGCCCCACGACGGAGGCATCGCCTGCCAGGAGTTGCCATGATTCCCTATTCGTTGCTCGATCTCGCTCCCGTCTGCGAAGGCAGCGACATTTCCCGCGCCTTCGCCAACATGCGCGATCTGGCGCAACATGCCGAAGCCTGGGGCTACCAGCGCTACTGGCTGGCCGAACACCACAACATGCCCGGCATCGCCAGCGCCGCCACCGCGGTGCTGATCGGAAACGTGGCTGGCGCGACCTCGCGCATCCGGGTGGGAGCGGGCGGGGTGATGCTGCCCAATCATTCGCCGCTGCAGGTGGCCGAGCAATTCGGCACCCTGGCGTCGCTGTATCCGGATCGCATCGATCTCGGCCTGGGCCGCGCGCCGGGCACCGATCAACCGACGGCGCGCGCGCTGCGACGCTATTTCGACAACGCCGAGCAGTTCCCGCAGGACGTCAACGAACTGCTGCATTACTTCGAACCCGCGCAGCCGGATCAGGCGGTGCGCGCGGTGCCGGGCGCGGGCATCGAGGTGCCGGTGTGGCTGCTCGGCTCCAGCCTGTTCAGCGCGCAGCTGTCGGCGGCGCTGGGCCTGCCGTTCGCGTTCGCCTCGCACTTCGCGCCGGATGCGATGGACCAGGCGCTGATGATCTATCACCGCAACTTCCGCCCATCCGCACGCCTGGCCCAGCCCCACGCAATGCTGGCGCTGAACGTGGTGGCGGCGGAAACCGACGAAGAGGCGAAGTACCTGTTCACCACCCAGCAGCAAGCCTTCGTCAACCTGCGCCGCGGCAAGCCGGGACTGGTGCCGCCGCCCATCGAGGACATCGAGGCGTTCTGGCAGCCGCACGAGAAACTCGGCGTGGCGCAGGCGCTGGCCTGTTCGGTGATTGGCAGCGTGGACACCGTGCGCGAGGGCATCCGCGCCTTCGTCGACCGCCACCGCCCGGACGAGATCATGCTCACCGCCAACATCTTCGACCACGGCAAACGCCTGCGCTCGTTCGAACTCGCCGCCCAGGCCATGCGCCCGTAGAGCGGAGCTTGCTCCGCTGCTTCGTGGCCTTAGCCTGTTATCCAGCCATTCGCAGCCGAGCAAGCCCGGCTCTACAGGACGTAGAGCGGAGCATGTTCCGCTGCCGTTGGAGCCTTCGCGTGTCATCCGGACATCCCGCAGCCGGGCAAGCCCGGCTCTACCTCCCCCTTCGAAGAAGGGGGACCGAGGGGGATTTGCTTTTGCTTTTGGCCTGCCGGAAGGCCCTAAACCGCCATCCCCGCCGCGTGCCCCGATGCCCAGGCCCACTGGAAGTTGTAGCCACCCAGCCAGCCGGTGACGTCGACCACTTCGCCGATGAAGAACAGGCCCGGCACAAGCCGCGACATCATCGTGCTGGACGACAGCCCGTCGGTGTCCACGCCGCCCAGGGTGACCTCGGCGGTGCGATAGCCTTCGGTGCCGCTGGCCACCAGCGGCCAGGCACCGAGCACACCGGCCAGCTCGCGCAACTGCGGCTCGTTGAACTGGCGCATCGGCCGGTTCGGCAGCCACACCTCGCACAGGCGCTGGGCGAAGCGGCGCGGCAGGGCGTCGGACAGCACCGTCTTGAGTTCGGCGGCGGGCCGTTGCGCCTGCTGCTCCTTTAGCCACGCCAGCGCGTCCTGGCCGGGCAGCAGATCCAGCCGCAGGTCGTCGCCGGGCTGCCAGTAGGAGGAAATCTGCAGGATCGCCGGACCGCTCACGCCGCGATGGGTGACCAGCATGAAGTTGCGGAACGCCTGTTTGCCGCAGCGCGCTTCCACCGGCACGGCGACGCCGCTGAGGTCGTGCAGGCGCTCCTGGTGCTTGCCGCTGAGGGTCAGCGGCACCAGCCCGGCACGGGTCGGCAGCACCGCGTGGCCGAACTGGCGTGCCAGTTCGTACCCGAAGCCGGTGGCGCCCATGCTCGGGATCGACAGCCCGCCGGTGGCGACCACCAGCGACGGCGCGGCGAATGCGCCATGCGAGGTGGCGATGCGGAAACCGCCGTCCACCGCCTGCACCCGCTCGACGCTGCACGGGATCTCGATGCGCACGTGCGTGGCTTGGCATTCGTCCAGCAGCATCTTCACGATGAGCTTGGATGAGACGTCGCAGAACAACTGGCCCAGTTCCTTCTCGTGATAGGCGATGCGGTGGCGATCGACCAGTTCGATGAAGTCGGCCGGCGTGTAGCGGGCCAGCGCCGATTTGCAGAAATGCGGATTGGCGGAAAGGTAATTGGCCGGGCCGGCGCCGGTGTTGGTGAAATTGCAGCGCCCGCCGCCGGACATCAGGATTTTCTTGCCGACCTTGTTGGCGTGTTCGATCACCAGCACCCGCAGGCCGCGCTGGCCGGCGGTCATCGCGCACATCAGGCCGGCGGCGCCGGCGCCGATGATGATCACGTCATGGGTTGGCGCCATGTCAGGCCGGGGCGGTTTCCGCGCGCTGGCGATGGGCCGGGATCACGGTGACGGTGCGGGCATCGTCGATCAGCTGCACTTCGCCGTCCTGGATCATCACGCTCAGGCGCATGCCGCGGGCGAACAGCGAGGTCAGCGCGTCCACGTCGGCGGCGGACAGGTCCAGCACGGTCAGGTTGCGCAGGCGCGCCAGCCCGGAGGCGTTCTTTTCCCACCACAGATCCGCCGCGCGGCCGCCGTAATTGACCACCACCACGTCGCGGGCGCGTCCGCAGGCCCGGCGGATGCGCGATTCGTCCGGCTGGCCCAGGTCGATCCACAGCTCGACGTCGCCGGTGTAGTCGCGGCGCCACAGGTCCGGGTCCTCCTCGGTGCTCAGGCCGCGGCCGAATTCCAGCCGCTCGTCGGCGAACAGGGCGAACGCCAGCACCCGCACCATCAGCCGGGTATCGGTCTCGGAGGGGTGCTGGGCCAGGGTCAGCGGGTAGGAAGCGTAGTGGTGCCGGTCCATGTCGCTGATCTGGAGGTCGGCTTTGACGACGGTGGCCTTGAGCGCCATGGGCGGGCTGAACGGGTCGGAAGGGGGCGCCATGATACGGGTCCGGCGGCCGGATCCGGCCCCGAAAACCGTTGAAACCACCGAAACTGAAGAAAAAGGACCACCAAGCGTCGGAAACCTGTCGCTTTTGGTCCGCAGGCCCGGTAGAGTGCGCGAACTGTGCTTGCCAGGGTCACCGTGAATCGTGAGCCTGATGCGGTAGATACATCTGCTACATCTTCCCGCTTTACCAACGCCTGCAAACTCAGTCTCGGTCCGGAACGTTCCGGCGCCGCGATTTTTCAACCCAAACCATGTTTCAGGAGTTAGTAAAGATGTCTGAGCGTCAGACCGGAACCGTCAAGTGGTTCAACGATGCCAAGGGCTTCGGCTTCATCACCCCGCAGAGCGGCCCGGACCTGTTCGTGCACTTCCGCGCGATCCAGGGCACCGGCTTCAAGTCGCTGAAGGAAGGCCAGGCGGTCACCTTCGTGGCGGTGCAGGGCCAGAAGGGCATGCAGGCCGACCAGGTGCAGCCGCTGTAATCCAGCGCTGACCTTCGCGTCAAAGCAGAAACGCCGGGGTGCGAACCCCGGCGTTTTTTTGTGCCCGCTGTTTGGGGGGCGCCGTGGGGATTCGGGCGAAGCTGGTTCGCGGAGATCCCGCAAGGAGAGCGGTTTGCAAAGACCCCGCTAGGAGCTCGCGGCGGGACGCCGCTCCTACCCACGCGGAACGCCAAGCCCCGCGGTAGGAGCGGCGTCCCGCCGCGAGCCCTTCCCGAATCCCCCGGCCAGCGTCCCGCTCGCGCCTCAGATCCGGCGCACCCGGAAGCTGCGGCCCTTGATCCGGCCGGCGTTGAGCCGGGCCAGCGCCTGCGCGGCCTTGCCGCGTTCGACCGCCACGTAGGAGCGGGTGGCGAAGATGGCGATCTTGCCGATGGACGCGGCCGGCAGGCCGGCGTCGCCGGTCAGCGCGCCGAGGATGTCGCCCGGGCGCAGCTTGTCGGTCTTGCCCGCATCAATCCGCAGCGTGCTCATCGCGGCGGAGGGCGCGCTACCGGCGCGTGGCGCTGGCGGCAGCGCGCGGTCCCAGCGCAGCGGTTGGCCCAACCGCTCCTCGATGGCCGCCGTGCGCGGCCGCTCGCGCGGGGTGGTCAGGCTGATCGCCAGGCCGTCGCGGCCGGCGCGGCCGGTGCGGCCGATGCGGTGGATGTAGGTGTCCACGTCGCTGGGCAGGTCGTAGTTGATCACCGCCGCCAGGTCGTCGATGTCCAGCCCGCGGGCGGCGACGTCGCTGGCGACCAGCACGTTGCAGCTGCGGTTGGCGAAGCGCACCAGTACTTCCTCGCGGTCACGCTGCTCCATCTCGCCGTGCAGGGCCAGCGCGGAGAAACCGAAATGCTGAAGCGAGACCGCAACCTCGTCGGTGTCCTTGCGGGTATTGCAGAACACCACCGCTGATTCCGGCCGCTCCGCCGCCAGCAGGCCGGCCAGGGCGATCTGCTTGCGCGCCGGCTCGACCTCGATGAAACGCTGCTCAATGCCGGTACGGGCGTCCTCCGGCGCGGCCACGGTGACTTCCAGCGGGTCGCGCAGGCTGGTGCGCGCCATCGTCCGGATGGCCTCGGGGAAGGTGGCCGAGAACAGCAGGCTCTGCCGGTCCGGCGGGGTCCTGCCGATGATTTCGCGGATCGGCTCCTCGAAGCCCATGTCCAGCATCCGATCCGCCTCGTCCAGCACCAGCGTGCGGATGCCGCCCAGGTGCAGGATCTTCTTGCGCATCAGTTCCTGCACCCGCCCGGGCGTGCCGACCACCACGTGCGGGTCGTGCGCCTCCAGCGAGGCGATCTGCGGACCCAGCGGCATGCCGCCGCACAGCAGGGTGACCTTGAGGTTCGGAATGCCGATCGCCAGCTTGCGGATCTGCTGGGCGACCTGGTCGGCCAGTTCGCGGGTCGGGCACAGCACCAGCGCCTGCGCGCGGACCAAGGCGGGATCGAGCCGTTGCAGCAGGCCCAGGCCGAACGCGGCGGTCTTGCCGCTGCCGGTCGGGGCCTGGGCGATCACGTCGCGGCCGGCCAGGATGGCGGGCAGGCTCTCGGCCTGCACGGGGGTCAGATGGGTGTAGCCCAGGGCCTCGACGCCGGGGCGCAGGCCGTCGAGGAGGGGCAGGGTGCTGAATTCGCTCATGCGCCATGATCGCACGGCGCGCGGCCGGATCAGGACAACTGCGCGTCCATGTCCTCGAAATCGTCCTCGTCCAGCGCCAGGAAGGCCCAGAACGGCACTTCCTGCGCGGTCCAGAACTGCGCGGCCTCGTCCAGCACGTCCAGCAGCGTGTCGAACACGCCCTCGTCGCGCTCGCGCAGCTCCGCGCCCTGATCCAGCAGCAGCACGTAGCCCGGCGCCGGCAGCCAGGACAGATCGCGCAGGTTGTCGGACAGCGCGTCCCAGTTGCGGCCGGTGCTGTCCGGGAAATCCAGTTGGGTCGCCAGCCGCAGCATCAGCGAGGCCTTGTTCTCGCAGCCGGACAGGTCCACCCGGCGCACGCCCAGCCCGGCGTCCCGGCCGGCGGCGCCCAGGGAATCCAGATCCTCGCTGGTGACGAAGAACACGCCGGCCTGGCGCGCGTCGCCCAGGCCGAGGTCGAAACCGGAGTCGGTCATCGGTTCACCTGCGCGGGCACGTCGAAACGGCGGAAAGTCTCATAGTGATCATCCGTGTAGTAGTACTCCACCGGCGGCTGGCCGCCGGTGACGATGCGCCGCGCGCCGCGGTGATCCAGCCCCGGGGTGTCCACGGTGTATTCGCGATAGTAGCCGCGTTGGCGCGCGGGCAGCCGACCCTCGCGATTTCCGAACACGCTGCCGTCCTGTCGGTTCGGGAACGGTCCGCCCCGCGCGATCAGCGCCAGGGTCCGGTGCGCCTCCGGCGGCAGGAACGCCGGCAATCCGGCCTGGGCGTCGCCGGAGGCCGGCGCCGGGGACGCCGAAGGCGCCGGTGGTGGCGGCACCGCCGGCGCGGTGGCGGCCGCGTCCACCCGGGTCGATTCGATTGGTGGCAGCGGCAGTTCGGCGCGCGCGCCCGGCCCGCCGGCATCGGCGGCGATCGATGGCGGCGCCTCGCCGACCGCATCGTGGCGCGCGCGCTGCTGCTGCCAGAACCAGCCGGCGACCAGGAGCAGCAGGACAGTGATGATGATGGCGGGCTTGCGGAACCCGGAACGATGGCGGGAACGGCGCGGCATGACGATCACTCCGCCAGGAAGCGGCCGCAGCCGCGATAGGTCTTGTCGCCCACCGTCAGTTCGGCGGTGGCGGGGAAGTCCTGTCCGCTCATGTCGTCCTGGCAGGCCTTGCGCGTGGCGACCAGGGCGACGTCGACGCCATCGGCGGTGCGGCCACGGAATCCGTTCGCGGTGGCCTCGGCGGAGGCGACATCGAGCTTGCGTTCGCCGTAGTCCAGTTCCGCATGCAGCGACGGCGCCTTGCCGGCGCCGACTTCGACCAGCCAGCCCGGCTCGTTGCCGACCGCGCGGAAGGCGACGCCGCGCTCGCGCGCCGCATCCCACGGCGATGCCGTCTCGGTCTGGCTGCAATCCAGCTTGTCCTTGCCGGCCAGGGTCAGCATGCCTTCGCGGCCCTTGGTCCAGAACTCGTTGCCTGCGTTGTCGGCATAGCGCGCGCCGGAGGCGGACACCGCATGCGGCAGCACCAGCGGCTTGCCGTCCACGTCCAGGGTGACGTTGTCGGCCGCACCGTTGTCGAAGGTCGCGGCGATGCGCTGGTCGCCGCACTGCCACTGGGTCTTCAGCGGCGCGGCGGACGCCGGTTCCGCGGCCACCCGGATCATCGACAGGTTGGCCGGCTGGCCGCTGCCGGGCACCACGCTCGTGCGGGTGTCGGTGACGAACCAGAGCTTGCCGCCGGCGTCGCGCAGGCTGGCATGCAGGCCGTAGCTGCCGTTGGGCCGCAGCTTGCTAGCGTCGTAGGGCAGTTCGAAAGCGAACGGCGGGCCTTTGGCATCCTTGATCTCGGCGCTGGCGATGATCGCCGTCGGCGTGTCGGCCAACTGGTTGTCGATCAACTGCACGGTCAGCACCGCGCCCGGCGGTGGCGCGATCCGTTCGCGATAGCGGGCCGCGCCGGTGATGGTGGCCGCCGCCGCAGGGGCCGTCGCGGCGGGCGTGGCGGGAGCATCGCCCGCCGGCTTCGGCTGGCAGGCGGCCAGGGCGAGCAGCAGGGCCGCGGGGAGCGCGAGACGGGAGACCATGTCCTGTTCCTTCCTTTGATGAAACCGGCAGGATAGTCGCGCGAAGCTTCACCCTCCGTGACGGACGCGCGCGAGGTGGCACCCGGCGCGCTAGAGTGGCGCCACGTCCCACGGAGCGATCCCATGGCCCGGCACGATCCCCGCATCGACGCCTACATCGCCAGGTCGGCCGAATTCGCGCAGCCGATCCTGGAGAAGCTGCGCGGAATCGTCCACGAGGCGTGCCCGCAGGTGGAGGAAACGATCAAGTGGGGCATGCCCACTTTCGTGTATGCCGGCGGCATCCTGTGCGGGATGGCGGCGTTCAAGCAGCACGCCTCGTTCGGTTTCTGGAAGCATGCGCTGGTGGTCGGAGAAGGCGTGCCGCGCGACGGCATGGGCAGCTTCGGCAAGATGACCCGGCTGGCCGACATCCCGCCGAAGAAGCAACTGCTGCCATTGATCCGCAAGGCGATGAAGTTGAACGAGGAAGGCGTCAAGGCGGCGGGGCCGCGCAAGCAGGCGACGCCGCGTCCGGCGCCGCAACCGCCGGCGGATTTCCTCGCCGCGCTGAAGAAGCAACGCAAGGCGCTGTCCGCGTTCGAAGGCTTCAGTCCCAGCCAGCAGCGCGAATACGTGGAATGGGTGACCGAGGCCAAGCGCGAGGACACCCGCCAGCGTCGCATCGCCCAGTCGGTGGAGTGGCTGGTCGAGGGCAAGCCGCGCAACTGGAAGTACATGTGAACGCGCCATCGCCGGGGCGATAGGGCGCATCGAACACCGCCATCGGCGCTTCCGAATGGCCGCGTGACCGCAGCGGCGCTAGTATCGGACGCATGCCGGGCGCGCGTGCGCGCCCGTTCCGGAGCCCGCCGACCATGAATCGCGTGCTGCAACCGCTGGCTTTCCGCCAGGCCAACGCCTGGCCGTACCTGGTCGCCACCGCGGCGATCGTGGCGGCGAGCCTGTGGACGCTGGCGGCGGCGCCCGCCGATGCGACGGGCGCGGCGGCCGGCTGGCGAGGCGGCGCCTTGTGCGCACTGGCCACCGCGCTGGGCGCGGTGCCGGTGCTGGTGGTGCGCGGCCTGCCGCAGCGGCTGGCCGACGGCCTGCTCGGTTTCGGCGCCGGGGTGATGCTGGCGGCAACGGCCTTTTCGCTGGTGCTGCCCGGACTGGAAGCGGCCGAACGCATCGGCTACGGACGCTGGGGCGCGGCGGCACTCATCAGCGGCGGCCTGCTGCTGGGCGCGCTGGCACTGCTGGGACTGGACCGGGTGCTGGTGGACGAACCGGTCGAAGCGCATCCCGACACGCCGCTGGTGCCGGCGCGCGTGCTGGTGTTCGTGTTCGCGATCCTGCTGCACAACGTGCCCGAGGGCATGGCGGTGGGCGTCGCGGCGGGTGGCCACCTGCCGGGCGCGGCGGGGCTGGCGATGGGCATCGCCCTGCAGGACGTTCCGGAAGGACTGGTGGTGGCGCTGATCCTGGCCGGTGCCGGAATGGCGCGGGCCAAGGCGGTGTTCATCGGCGCGTTCTCGGGCGTGGTCGAACCGGCGGCGGCGGTGCTGAGCGCGTGGGCGGTGGGCATTTCCGCCGCATTGCTGCCGTGGGGTCTGGCCTTCGCCGCCGGCGCGATGCTGACCGCGGTCGCGCACAGCGTCATTCCCGAATCCAACCGCCACGGACACGGCGGCTTCGCCACTCTGGGCCTGGCCATCGGCTTCTGCCTGATGATGGCGCTGGATACCGCGCTGGGCTGAGGCTTGACCCGGCCCGCCGCAGCCCGCAGGCTCGCGGCACTTCCAATGGAGCCGGCGCATGCGCGAACCCGTGACGATCCTGGGCAACTACCTGTCGCCCTACGTGCGCAAGGTGCTGGTCTGCCTGCAACTGAAGGGCATCGACTACCGGATCGACCCGTTCGCCCCCTTCATCGGCGACGAGACCTTCTCGCGATTGAGTCCGCTGCGGCGCATCCCCGTGTTGATCGACGGCGATTTCGTCCTCAACGACTCGACGGTCATTTGCGAATACCTGGAAGATCTGCAACCGACCCCGTCGCTGTATCCCGCCGCGCCGCGCGACCGCGCCCGCGCGCGCTGGCTGGAGGAATTCGCCGACTCGCGGCTGGGCGAGGTGATCATCTGGCGGATGTTCTACCAGTTGGGCGTCAAGCGTTACCTGTTCAACGAGACCCCGGACGAGGAGGTCGTGCGCAAGGCGCGCGAGGAGGAACTGCCGGAGGCGCTGGATTACCTGGAAGCGCAGTTGCCGGCCCAAGGCTTCCTGTTCGGCGAGGTCGGCGCGGCCGACATCGCCATCGCCGCGTTCTTCCGCAATGCCGCGTTCGTGCGCTACCAGATCGACGCCGCGCTCTGGCCGCGCACGGCCGCCTTCGTCGAACGCGCGCTGGCATTGCCGGCCTTCCGCGCGCTGGCCGCATTCGAGGAAAAGACGCTGCGCACGCCGGTCGCGCAGCAGCGCGAAGTCCTGATCGAGCTGGGCGCGCCGGTCACCGCGAACACGTTGGGCAACATCGCCCCGCGACGCGGCATCATGAAGGTCGAGTAGGGCGGCCGCGGGTTCCTGGCAAGGGCAGCCGAGCAAGCTCGGCTCTACGCATCGGTAGAGCGGAGCTTGCTCCGCTGCTTTGTTGTTCCTCGAACACGGACCCCGGCTTTGGCCGGGATGACGCGATGTGCATGGATTCCTGCGGGGCCATGAAGGCCGAAGCCCCTCAGACCATCATGGAACCCGACTGGTCCGATAGATCGGATACAGATTGAAGCGCTCGTCCCATGCCGGATGGCGGCGGTAGAAGAACTCCAGGCGCGCGCCCGGATTCCTGGCGAACTCCGGATCGTCCTTCAGTTTCTGCTCGAACGCCGCCTTCACCGCCGGGTCCTGCAGCATCTTGCGGGCCACGTCCTCGGCGACGTAGTCCTCCATGTATTCCTTGCGTTCGAACGCGCTGTTGAATTCGCCCCACGCGGCCAGCGAGTCGGGCCCCTGCGGTTCCAGCAGCGCCATCAGCAGGCGCGACTTGGGCTGGGCAATCGGCACGAACAGCGAACCGGCCGGCACGTCGCGCGCTTCCGGCGCCCATGCGCCTTCCACGGTCAGGCGCTGGTGGGTTTCCACCGGCTGCGCGCCGAAACGGGTGCGGGTGGCGCGGAACGCCTCCACATTTTCCTTCGCCAGCGCCGGTACGCGACGGAACTCGATACCGTGCTGCTTCAGCTTTTCGCCGACCCAGCCGGCGTAGGCCGCCGGCACCAGATAACCGGCACCCGGCGCGGGGATGCTGAGCGAGGGATGCAGATCGTCGCGCATCGGCACTTTCCAGATCTGCGGCCTGGTTTCGTCGTAGCGGGTCATCAGCGCGCCGGACACGTCCGACGGTGTGCGGGTGTACTCGTAGCCGCGGAACTCGACGGTGTGGCTTTGCTTGCTGGCCGCCCATTCCAGCGGCACCGGCTGGCCGGCCAGCTTCGCCGCCGCCGCGTCGGCCTGCTGCGCGGCCTTCAGCCAGTCGGCGCCGTGCGCGGCGATCTGGTCCAGGGTCGCGACGATGGTGTTGCGGGTGATCTTCACGCGCACCGGATATTCCTTCCAGGAATGCGTTTCCACCAGCACGCCGATGCGATTGCGCAGCAGGAAATAGCCGTGCGAGAAACGCGGCGGAGCCACGCTGTCCTCGAAGCCGGAACTCGGATCGTCGCCGACCACGAAGGACGGGTAGTAGGGCAGCGGCAGCGAGCCCTGCTTGGCCAGATCCGCCAGCACGCCGTCGCGCAGCGCGCGACCGGCCACGCGCAGTCCCTCGTCGCCGGCGTGCACCGGTTCCACCTGCACCGAGATGTCGTGCTCGAACTGGGCGCCGTCGGTGGCGTGCAGATCCACGTAGGCCAGCGGATCCCACTGCTGCACCAGCCGCAGCATCGCCTGCATTTCCGGCGCGTCGGCCTTCACGTAGTCGCGGTTGAGGTTGTAGTTCTGCGCGGTCACGCGCCAGCCCATTTCCACCGGGCCGCGCTGGTTGGGGCGGTTCCAGGCGCCGAAGCGCTCATGGCCGTCGACGTTGAACACCGGCACGAACACCCACACCAGCTTGTCCAGCGATCCGGCGGCGGCCTTGCCTTCCAGCACCTCGCGCAGTGCCAGGAAACCGGCGTCCTTGCCGTCGATTTCGCCGGCGTGGATGCCGCCCTGGATCAACACCACCGGCAGGTTCTGCCGGCGCGCCTGATCCGGGGTGAACGCGCCGCGGGTCGAGGCGACCAGCGCCTTCATCGGCCGGCCTTCCGGGGTGGTGCCGAACTCGATGCAGCGCACCGCCTTCGGATACGCCTTGGCGAAGCGATCGCACAGCGCGATGACTTCCTCGTAGCGGCCCGTGCGGACGAATCCGAACTGCTCGGACACGGTGGCCAGATCCGCCGTGGCGGCGGATGCGGAGGCCGTCGGCAGGGCGGGCAGGGCGAGGGCGAGCAGGATGGCGGCGTGGAGCGGACGGATCATGGGCGGTATCCGGAGGGGCGAAAGCCCCGCATGATGCCGGGCTGAAACGGCCGCGCCCAGCATGACCAAGGAGGTTCGACCCCCCGGACCGGATACGGTAACCTTCCCGCAATTTGCCAACGGAACACCGGATGACCACTTCCAGCGAAGCCACCGCCGGCCGACTGCCTCGGCAGATTCCCTACATCATCGGCAACGAGGCCTGCGAGCGGTTCAGCTTCTACGGGATGCGCAACATCCTGGTGCAGTTCCTGGCCAGCAGCATCCTGCTGGCCTACCTGCCCGAGGCCGAGCGCCAGGGCGTGGCCAAGGACGTCTTCCACAGCTTCGTCATCGGCGTGTACTTCTTCCCGCTGCTGGGCGGCTGGCTGTCGGATCGCTACTTCGGCAAGTACAACACGGTGTTGTGGTTCTCGCTGATCTACTGTGCCGGCCATGCGTGCCTGGCCTTGTTCGAGAGTCATCGCACCGGTTTCTACACCGGCCTGTTCCTGATCGCGCTGGGCTCGGGCGGCATCAAGCCGCTGGTGGTCTCCTTCGTCGGCGACCAGTTCGATCAGAGCAACAAGAACAAGGCCAAGATCGTCTTTGATGCGTTTTACTGGACCATCAACTTCGGTTCGTTCTTCGCCTCGCTGCTGATGCCGCTGTTCCTGCACAGTTACGGACCGGCGGTGGCGTTCGGCATCCCCGGCGTCCTGATGTTCATCGCCACCTTCATCTTCTGGCTGGGGCGCAAGCAGTACGTCAACGTGCCGCCCTCGGGCGAGGATCCGGATTCGTTCCTGCGGGTGGTGCGCACCGCGCTGGCCGCGCGCCGCGAAGGCGAGGGGCGCTGGGGATATCTGGTGGCGATGGCGGGCGTGGTCATCGCGGTGGCGCTGCTGGTGCTGTGGGCGCTGTCAATGCTCGGCCTGGCGCCGGGCTGGTGGCCGGACGACTTCGGATTCGTCATTTCCGCGTGCCTGGCGCTGGGCGTGCTGATCGCCTTCGGCGGCTGGGGCGCTTCGATGCAACTGGAACGCGCGCGCGGCCGGCATCCCGATGCGGCGGTGGACAGCGTGCGCGCGGTGCTGCGCATCCTGATCGTGTTCGCGCTGGTCACTCCGTTCTGGTCGCTGTTCGACCAGAAGGCCTCCACCTGGGTCCTGCAGGGCAAGGAAATGGTGATGCCCGAGGGTGTCTGGTGGTGGCCGGGCTGGCTGATCAAGGACGCCGGCCAGTTGCAGGCGCTGAACCCGGCGATGGTCATGCTGCTCATTCCGTTCAACAACCTGGTGCTGTACCCGGCCCTGCGCAAGCTCGGCTTCGAGCCCACGCCGTTGCGCCGGATGGGCTGGGGCATCGCGTTCTCCGGTCTGGCCTGGGTGGTCGCCGGCACCCTGCAGCTGTGGATGGACGGCGGCGACCCCGTCTCGCTGGCCTGGCAGATCCTGCCGTACGCGCTGCTGACCTTCGGCGAGATCCTGGTCTCGGCGACCGCGCTGGAATTCGCCTACAGCCAGGCGACCCAGGCCATGAAGGGCGTGATCATGGCGTTCTGGTACCTGACCAGCACCTTCGGCAGCCTGTGGGTCCTGCTGACCAACGCCGGCGTCCGCAACGACACCGTCACCGCCCACATCGCCAGCACCGGATTGAGCGAGAATGCGTTCCTGATGTTCTTCTTCGCCGGCTTCGCCTTCCTGGCGGCGCTCGTGTTCGCCCTTTACGCGCGGAGCTATCCGATGCAGGACAACTACCGCGCGGTCTGAGAATCCCCCATGCAAGCCCCCATTACCCTGATTCTGATCCTGATCACCTCGGTGGTTTCGCTGCTGGCGTTCCGCACGCCCGCGCTGGCCGGCCGCCTGATCCTTTGGCCGCCGGCCATCGACCGCAACAAGCAGTACGACCGGCTGGTGACCTACGGCTTCATCCACGCCGACATCTGGCACCTGCTGTTCAACATGGTCACGCTGTTCTTCTTCGGCCGGATCATGGAAGGCGTGGTCACCGAGCTGACCGGCAGCGTGCTGGTCTACATCGGCTTCTACCTGTCGGCGCTGGTGGTCTCGATCCTGCCGACCTACCTCAAGCACCAGAAGGATCCCAACTACCGCAGCCTGGGCGCGTCGGGCGCGGTGTCGGCGGTGCTGTTCGCGTTCATCCTGATCAATCCGTGGGCGATGATCGGCGTGTTCTTCATCCCGATGCCGGCGATCGTGTTCGCCGTCCTCTACGTGGCCTACAGCATATGGATGGACAAGCGCGGCGGCGACAACGTCAACCACGGCGCGCACCTGGCCGGCGCCGCCTATGGCGTGCTCTTCATGATTGCCATGGAGCCCAAGGTGCTGAACCATTTCCTTGCCCAGCTGAGCCGTTTCGGCAGCTGAACGCGGCGGCGCCAATCACCTGATCTGAAGATCCGCTGTGTTATCCCACGGGTGAACCACACCCGTGGAGGCAATATGGCAACACGTACACGCAGCACGCCCCGCAAGGCCGCGAAGAAAGCGGCAAAGAAGACCGCGAAGAAGGCCACCCGGAAGACCGTGGCAAAGACCGCCAGCAAGGCCACGGCGAAAAAGGCGGGCGCCCGCGTCCGCAAGGCCGGCGCTGGAACGGCCGGCAAGACCGTGCGGAAGACCACGAAAACCGCGAAGAAGACCGCCACGCGCAAGGCAACCGCCAGCCAGCGGGCCAAGGCGCCCGCGAAGAAGACGGCGGCCAGCAAGGTCACGCGGAAGAAGGTCGCGGCCAAGAAGGCCGTCGCCAAGAAAGCCGCCGCGAAGAAAGCCGCGGTCGGGAAGGTCGCGGTGAAGAAGACAGCGACCCGGAAAACCGCCGCGAAGAAGGCGCCGGCCAGCAAGGTGACGCGCAAGCGCACCGCGACTTCCGCGCCCCGCAAGCGCGCGACCGCCCGCAAGCGCCGGATCAGTCCCGAGCAGGCATTGGCGCGCACCCGCGAACTGTTGGCCGAGAAACAGCAGCAGGATCGCGAACCCGCACCTTGGCAGCAACTGGATCAGGCCCACGGCGGCATCCCGCCGCAGGCCGATGGTTTCCAGTCATCCGGCGCCGCTGCCAAGCAGGTGGATCTGCACGCCGCCGAAAGCCGGATGAAGGCCATCCAGGGCAGCATGAGTGCCCGTGATCGCCGCAACCAGGGCAAGCGCGATCATCGTGGAGAAGAGTAGGTAAGCCGGAGGCCGGGCCCGGAACGGGCTTTCCGGCGGGGCTTCCCGGTTGCGCAGGCGAACCGGGAAGCCGCGCGATGCGGAGATGGGCGAGGCGGCGCCTCAGCCCGCCATCATCGTCTTGGACAGCTTGATGGTGCCGACTTCTTCCTGCGCGTAGTTGGACAGCAGGCGCTCGTACACGGCATTGTTGAGGCGCTCGAATTCCCAGTCCTCGGTATGCCCGGTGACGGTCAACTGGAACAGGCCTTCCAGCAGGGTGAAATCGCTGGCGACGGATGCGGTCTCGGACGGATGATCGTTGGCGCTCATGGGTGTTCCCTACCGGATTGCTTGCCGGGGATTACGCACAGACCGTGCCAACCCGGTGCCCGGAGTGAAAACACTGTGAAATAGCGCTGTCCGTCAGCTTTTTGACGTGACCAAGAGTGACGCGCCGCGTCGGCTTCTGTCGCATTCCCGGCCACGCGGGCAGAATGGAACCCCCGAATATTCAATGAGATAGTGATGGACATCACGATTCAGCACGACCCCGATGGCCAGCGCTTTTCCACCTCGGTGGACGGGCACGAGGCCGAACTGATCTACCGCCTGCGCGACGGCCGCATGGTCATCGAGCACACCGGCGTGCCGGAGGCCATCGGCGGACGCGGCATCGCCGCGCAACTGGTCAAGGCCGCGCTCGACCACGCGCGGGCCGCCGGCTGGAAGGTGGTGCCGGCCTGCTCGTACTCGGCGGTCTACGTCCAGCGCCACCCCGAGTACGCCGACCTGCTGGCGTGATTTTCCGGGCGTGACCCTGCTGGCGTGAACACTGTATTCCCGCGGCCGGGGCTGGAGCGCTGCTGCGACGCGGCATAAACTGTCGCCTCGTTGAGTGGAAGGAGCCCCTGACGTGAAACAGGTCCATCGCATTTCCCTGCTGGCCGCGACCCTGGTGCTGGCATTGGTCGCGTGCAAGCGCGAACCCGACGCCGCCCAGCCGCCGACCGCCGCCACGCCCGAAGCCGGAGCGCCCGCCACCAGCCCC
Source organism: Pseudoxanthomonas beigongshangi (assembly GCF_016820515.1). GTDB lineage: Bacteria > Pseudomonadota > Gammaproteobacteria > Xanthomonadales > Xanthomonadaceae > Pseudoxanthomonas_A > Pseudoxanthomonas_A beigongshangi. The sequence goes on from NZ_JADHDV010000009.1 coordinate 150,212, forward strand.
GTCGCGCCGGAAGCGCCGGTCGAACTCAAGGACGTCATCGAGACCAACGAGCGCTACGTCGTCGGCATCACCTATCCGCCGGGCATCGATCGTTACCCCGGTCTTGCCAAAGCGCTGTCGGATTACGCGCACGCCGCCCGCGGTGAGCTGATGGAAGCGGTGGACGGCTTCGGCAACGACAAGCCGACCGCGCCCTACGAACTCTCGCTCAGCTTCGAAAAGCTGCTGGAAACCCCGCAGGTCGTCGCGGTCGCCGCCGACGGCAGCCGCTATACCGGCGGCGCCCACGGCCAGCCGCTGATCGCGCGCTTCGTCTGGTTGCCGCAGCAGAACCACCTGCTGTCGGCCAATGATCTGATCGCCAAACCCGCCGGCTGGCAGGCAATCAGCGATTACGTGCGCGAACAACTGCTCACCGGCGTCACCCTGCGCGCGGATGCGGACGAACTGGAGCCGGCCGAACGCAGTGAAGTGCTCAAGAACGCCTCGCGCATGATCGACGACGGCACCGAGCCCAAGGCGGAGAACTTCGCCCAGTTCGTGCCGGTCCTCGACACCACCGGCCACATCAGCGCGCTGCGCTTCGTGTTCCCGCCTTACCAGGTGGGGCCGTACGCCGACGGCACCCAGACCGTGGACGTCCCGGCCTCGGTGCTGCGTCCGCACCTGGCGCCCGCCTACAGCGGGCTGTTCGCCCAATAGGCTTCGCACAACAGGGCCTGCCATGAGCACGTCACGCTTCGCGCAACGGGTCGAACGACTGCTGGCGGAAGCAGATGTGCGGATTGGCGGCGACCGGCCCTGGGATATCCAGGTACACGAACCGCGCACCTACGCGCGGATGCTGGCGCAGGGCTCGCTGGGCCTGGGCGAAGGCTACATGGATGGCGACTGGGATGCCGAATCGCTGGATGGTTTCCTGTTCCACGTATTGAACGCACGTCTGGACGAGCGCGTGCACGGCACCGGCGAAATCCGCGACGCCTTGTTCGCGCGCCTGTTCAACCCGCAGACCCGCCGCCGCAGCCGCGAGGTCGGCGAGCGCCATTACGATCTGGGCAACGATCTCTACCACGCCATGCTCGGCGCGCGCCTGGTCTACAGCTGCGGCTACTGGCGCCAGGCCGTCAACCTCGACGACGCGCAGGCGGCCAAGCTGGATCTGGTCTGCCGCAAGCTGCAACTGAAACCCGGCATGCGCGTGCTGGACATCGGCTGCGGCTGGGGCGAGGCATTGAAGTTCGCCGCCGAACGCTACGGCATTTCCGGCGTCGGCGTGACCATCTCGAAGGAGCAGGCCGAATACGCCCGCGAGTTGTGCAAGGGCCTGCCCATCGAGATCCGCCTGCAGGATTATCGCGACCTGCACGAACCCTTCGACGCCGCCTTCTCGCTGGGCATGTTCGAACACGTCGGCGTCAAGAACTACCGCACCTATTTCGAAATCGCCCGCCGCGTCCTGCCGGAGCACGGCCTGTTCCTGCTGCACACCATTGGCACCAATCGCTCGGTCAACCACACCGATCCGTGGATTGGAAAATACATATTCCCCAACTCCATGCTGCCGTCCGCCGCGCAGATCGCGCAGGCCAGCGAAGGCCTGTTCGTGCTGGAGGACTGGCACAGCTTCGGCACCGACTACGATCGCACCCTCCAGGCGTGGCGCACCAACGTCGAACGCGCCTGGCCAAATCTGGATGCCCGCTACGACGAACGTTTCCGTCGCATGTGGCGTTTCTATCTGGCTGCCTCGATGGCGACATTCCGCAGCCGGCGCTCGCAGCTGTGGCAGGTGGTGCTGTCGCCGAAGGGCGTGCCAGGTGGGTATGTATCAGTGCGTTAGCCACGCAACACAGGGGGGCGATAGCATTGGCGCGTCTTCGTGAGTAAGAACGGTACACGGGTTCACCGCAGCGCTGGATGATAGTCCTTCGCTGGCCAGGCGCCTCCTCGTGGGATGCTTGCCAGTATCGTGTCGTCGAATTGGGGATGAACACGGATGGACGCCTGCATCCAACAATGAGGTCTTGCAAAAGAAAAATTAAAGTGAGTTGGCTGGCTCTTGCTCTGGATGGTTGACAAGGCAGGAAGATCGATTGTCAACTGCCAATCAGGTGCCCTGATCAAGGAAAATGCGGGAGCGACACGGGGAGAGTCATGGAGATCATCCGCAAGGGGCCGATGAATCCGGGGCTGCATGCCGTACGCCTCCAGGCAGGCGCGGCGGATCAACAAGGATTCTGGGTAGGGGAAGAATCTTAAAGGGAATGACATGCAAAGAAAGCTTAGGACGGTGATATGCGCCGGGATTCTCATGTGCTCCAACGCGTATGGAGCATCCGTCATAGACAACTACAATAGTCGGACAAAAGCGGCTCAAGTGATTGAGCCGATGACCGTTGAGGATTTTGGTCAGTCCGTGAATCTCCAGGACGGTGGGGTCTCTTTCCGCACGACGGATGTGGTCGTCCAGACAAATTCTGGCTCAATAACCTTCGGGCGGAAACTGAGTCCGACGGAATTCAGCACGGACGAGTTGGGTAGCGGCACTGATTTTTCGAGTATGCCCGCAACGCCATGGGAGCTTGATATTCCTTACATGACGGGAATATTCGCCGCTGGTTACGGCGATAGTTGGCCAGGTTCAAATTGGTCAAATGATGAGAGTCGCCTCAAACGCTGTACCTATCTTGGTGAGTTACCCACCATTTATGGGGTCGGAACCTTTTTCCAGGTCACCTACAGGCCTGAATATTATTTTTCCGGGATAAGCATCAATGTTCCTGGTCATGGAATGGAATCCGTCAAGGAATCCATAAGTGGAACAGCCAGTCCACAGGACGGGCGAAGCTATGTGGGCACCACGCCGAGCCATTGGAAGATTTCGTGCCTTGATACGCTGAAGAATGGGCGCGGAGAGGGTTTTCGGGTGACTTTGCCCAACGGCACGATTTATCACTTCAACTGGTTTGCAAAAAGGTTTGCGGGAAATATCAACGACAGCACCTGCTCGGGTGCGAGTCAGAACATTTATCGGTCGCCTGAATCCGCTCTCGCAACGCATCAAGGATGCTGGGTGGCGCTGGCTGTTCCAAGGATGCAATCGTTCCTGTATGCGACTGAAGTCATTGACAGGTTCGGGAACAAGACTGAATACAAATTTGACGCTGACAACCCGTTTCATCTGAGTTCAATTGTCCACAATGGCGAGACAGTGATGTCTTTCGGGTACTCCGGCGGGAGATTGGTGCAAGTTTCCTCATTCGGACGGACCTGGACCTATGCGTATGAGGGGAATCTTGGCTCATTGAGCACTGTGACCAATCCAGACGGGAGTTCTTGGGGGTACGAGATCTCCAACAACTTGCGCAGCATCAATTGGTATCGGCCGCTGGAGGTTTGGGCGATCTGCAGAATAAACGTAGGAACAAAGTCGACGTCTGTCGCGCCCGGATATGGTGATGCCGCCTATGTATCGATAAGGAGTCCTTCAGGGGCTACCGCGAAATTCGACTTGCGCAAGATATTGCATGGAACAAATCATGGCGAAGCGCGCTGTTATTATCAGCATGTCGCTGGTGGAGGTGGATCCGATATCGGGCCAATTGTGCCGTACCCCTCCGTCTACCAGATGGCATCTCTTTACAAGATGACGGTGTCTGGCCCTGGACTTTCAACCTATGTCCGCAACTACAGTTACGAGCCGGGATGGACTTCACCATATCAGGCGCGCACGGTGGTGTCGGACTCGACCGGGAAGTTCACGAGATACAAGTTTGGTTTTGCAAAGACGTTTGGAAAGGTAATCGAAGAGGAGTCGGGGGCTGGTTCCACTGTCTTGCGGCGCATCAGCTACAAGTATCTTGAGAATGCCGCGAATCAGAATTTTCCGGAGTACGTGGGGATACAGTTCCCTACGGGCACTGGCATGTTTGATGGCCATGACAACTTGAATGCTCCTTTGATCGAGAAGGTTGAGTGGGTGGATGGGATCAACCACAGTTGGAGGGTCAGGGCCGACTGTGAAGGAAGGTATTGCTTTGATGGATTCGTCCGGCCCTTGAAGATTGACAAGGCCAGCGCTCCGCAATAGGACAATGTCGTTTTGTGATGTGCGATTGGCATGGAGGCGGGGCATGAAGCGGGCAGTACTGGGGATGTTGCTGGCGTTGCCGTTGGCGGGCGAGGCACAGACCTACAGCAAAACTGAAACCATCGAGTACTACGACGATCCGGCGTTGTGGGTAATGGGGCAAGTCAAACGGACGACGACCAACGGGGTGGAGACCAGCAGCACCGTCTATGGTTGGAAGGCGTTGCCGACGCAGACCAGTGAGTTCGGTCGTGTGCCCCAGGTATTTACTTACGATGTGGCCTCGCCTGTGGACACGGGGCAGCTGGGCACGCTCAGGACGGTCAAGGACGGCAACAACAACGTCACCACATTCACCAATTGGAAGCGCGGTATCCCGCAGACCATCACCTATGCCGACAGCACAACGCAGTCGGCGGTGGTGAATGGCAATGGCTGGATCGACTCGGTCACGGACGAGGGCGGCTATACCACTTGCTACACCTACGATGCGATGGGCCGGCTGGCGAGCATCACCCATCCGTCGGAGACAACCGCCGGTGTTTGCAACAACAGCGCCTGGGCCCGTACGACACAGAGCTTTGCCCCGAGCGCCGTGGGACGTTATGGCCTGCCGGCTGGCTATTGGATTCAGATCGTGGATACCGGCGCGGCGCGGCGCGTCAAGCATTTCGATGCCTTGTGGCGGCCGGTGCTGGAAGAGCAATTCGACAATACCAACGGGACCACCATCGCGGCCACGCATAGCCTGGTGGTCAAGCGCTACGACGCGGAGGGGCAGCTGGAGTTCCAGTCCTATCCGGTCAGTAGCCTCACCAGCATCAACGACAGCGCCTTGAAGGGCATCTGGAGCTTTTATGACGCGCTGGGACGGGTGACCTCCGTCAGCCAGGACAGCGAATCGGGACCCTTGACCACGCTCACGGCCTATGAGGCTGGATTCAAGACAAAAGTCACCAGCCCGAAGGGGCAAGTGAGCATCACTTCCTATCAGGCTTATGACCAGCCCAGTTATGACTGGCCAATACGCATCGAACAGCAGCCGCTGGGGGCGATTACCGACATCACCCGCGACGCCTGGGGCAAGCCCACCCGCATCACCCGGCGCGGTGGCGTGGGCGAGCCGGTACTGGAACGAAGCTATGTCTATGACGAGCGCCAGCGATTGTGCAAGATGGTCGAGCCGGAGACCGGTACAACGGTGATGGGCTATGACGCGGCTGGCCTGCTCATCGGTTCGGCCTCGGGCTTGACCTTGTCGAGTCTGGCCGAATGCAGCACGGCGCTGGCCGCGGCGTCGGGGCGTTGGGTCTTGCGCAGCTACGACGCACGCCAACGTCTGAACTCGCTGACGTTCCCGGATGGGCAGGGCAACCAGCGCTGGCAGTACTGGCCGGGGGGACAAGTCAAGCAGGTCAGTACCTTGAATGACGGGGTGTATACCTACAACAGCTACGCCTACTTCCGGCGTGGACTGCCCAGGGCCGAAGCGCTGGCGCGCGCGGATGGCGCTACCTGGACGCTGGGCTACGACTATGACACCAGTGGCAACCTGAGCAGCGTGCGTTATCCGAGTGGGCAAACAGTCGCCTATCTTCCAAATGCGTTGGGCCAGCCGACCCAGACGGGTACCTATGCCAAGTCGGTGAGCTATTACCCCAACGGCGCCATCAAGCAATTCAGCTATGGCAACGGCATCGTCCATACGCTGACCCAGAACGCGCGGCAGTTGCCGGAAGTCAGCCAGGATGCCTATGGCGGCACCGCGTTGTTGCGGGATGGGTACAGCTACGACAAGAACGGCAACCTGACTGCCATTGCAGACGGTGCTGCGGGCCGCAACCAGCGTGGCAACCGGACGATGGAATACGACGGTCTGGACCGTCTTGTGCGCGTCGAGTCTCCCATGTTCGGTGTCGCCCAATACGGCTATGACGTGCTGGACAACCTGACCCGCGTGGTGGCGCCAGGGCGTGACCACCATTATTGCTATGACCCTTCCTGGCGTCTGACCAATGTCAAGACCGGTGGCTGTGCGGGGGCCACGGTCATCGGCCTGGGTTATGACGTGCAAGGCAACCTGGGCAATCGCAACGGCACCGCCCATATTTTCGACTACGGCAATCGACTGCGCGAAGTCAGGAACGCCGAATCCTATCAGTACGATGCCCACGGTCGGCGCACCCGCTCGCAGCAGGCGGGAGGAGCATTGTTCTCCTTCTACGACCAGGCGGGTGTGCTGCGCTACCAACAGAACCAGCGCATGGGCAAAGCCACGGACTACATCCAACTGGGGGGGAGCCTGGTCGCCGAGGTGGACTGGCCGGCCTCGCTGCCGGTACGTGCCACCACCTATGTGAACTGGTCGGCCGTGTCGGGTGCAGTGCGCTACGTCGTCGAAGAGAGTATTGACGGCATGACCTGGACTGCCGTGTACGACGGCGCCACGCCGGGCTGGACTTCGCTGGACCGGCCTTCGGGCAGCTACAGCTATCGCGTGCTGTCATGCAATGCCGCTGGCGTCTGTGCGGCAGTGGCCAACCCTGGCGTCAAACACCAGGCCAACAATCCCATGCTGTTGCTGTACCAACTGCTGCTCAGCCCTTGATTGACGACACCTGGAAAAAGACCTCATGTTGAATGGAATGAAATCCACCCTCCTGGCACTGCTGGCCACCCTCGCGGCCCCGTCACTGGCGCAGGTGCAAGACACCCCTCCGCGCATGGATGCCACGCCACTGGCGGCACCCGCGCCAGTCAATACAGAACTGATGGCGGCGGCCGCCGAGCCGCCGGTCTATCCGCTGGAAGTACTCAGCGACGTTCTGGTGACGCAAATCGGAACCTACCAGAACACCGCCGCCCACTATGTGTGGTTCTCAAAGCGCGGCACCGAGTGCGGCAACCTTCCGCAGCCGGTTCACAAGTTCTACGACAACCAGGCCAGCGGCAACGCCTTGCTGGCCACGCTGACTTCGGCGCTCATCAGCCAGCGCCGACTGGATGTCAGGGTTTACGGCTGCGAAATTTACGAGATTTACATACGCTGAGTTGTCACGTATGAAGCCCACGCGGAAGTGCCATCACGGGAAGTGAGAGGATGAAGATGAATGCGCGATGGAAAGCAGGCTTGGGGACATTGCTCTGCCTGATGCTATTGAGCCTTTGGGCTGGCGCACAGGCACAGACGGTGCGCTATGTGCATACCGATGCCCTGGGCTCGGTGGTGCTGATGACCGATGCCAGTCGCAATGTGGTCGAACGCAACGAGTACGAGCCTTATGGGCGGGTACTGACCCAGCCAGTGAACGATGGTCCAGGCTACACCGGGCATGTGCAGGATGCGGCCACCGGGCTGACCTACATGCAGCAGCGGTACTACGACCCGGTTATTGGGCGGTTCCTGTCGGTGGACCCGGTGACGGCGTACTCCAGTCCGGGTGCCAACTTCAATCGATACTGGTACGCGAACAATAATCCATACAGATTCACAGATCCCGATGGGCGATGGTCACGTGATTTTGAGGTNTCGATACTGGTACGCGAACAATAATCCATACAGATTCACAGATCCCGATGGGCGATGGTCACGTGATTTTGAGGTGATTTCAAAACAGGCCGGTACGTATCTTAAAACCCCTCCTCGCAGCGACAAGGATTGGCTTGGGCCCGCGATCGGCGTGTCTTTGGCCGCTGTTTCGGCTCCGGCTTTAGGCTTTGGTGCTTGGGAACTGGGTATGGTTGCGTTGGCCAATCCAGCAACGACAACCACTATTGCGATGGGATTGGGTGAGGCAGCCGGTGTGACGGGTGCTATTAGATATGGGCCAATAAACCCTGGGCCTCTTTCACGCGATGTCGCGAATACTTTTAGGAGTGCTAGCTATACCGCACGAACTCTCGAATCGAATACGACGTTGTATAGAGTAATATCCGACAAAGGAAATCCGGCTGGTAGCTTTTGGACGTCCATAAAGCCTCAAGGGCCTTTGCAGTCGGTGATTGATTCCGCCTTGGATCAGAACTGGGGAAATGCCGCCACAAGAGTTATTACTGCTGATGTGCCCGCAGGTACCCGGATATATGAAGGCGCGGCTGCAGCGCAGAGGGGCTTGGTCGGGGGTGGGAATCAGATATATATTCCAAAGGTCGATCCAAAATGGATTCGTGATGAATAAATATCAATGGCACTCAATTCACGGTTTCAATTCGATGTCTGAATATCATCGCTTTCTATCGTATCTGGATGGCTGTGTGAGAGATGGATTTGCTGAGGAAATTTCCTGCGATCCGAACTATGGAAGTGGAGAGGTTTTTGGGGGGAGGTGGTTCAAAGAGGTTGCGACTGGGAAAAAATGGCGATTGATTGAGCCGGATTTTCCTTTTCGAGGGCTCTGGGAGCCAATTGAAGAGATGGACGCTGGGGGAGAGTGAGAGAAATACGTCTTCTCTGGCGGATTTCTCATGTGGGCGAATGCAAATAGTGGCTTAGGTTTTTAGATATGAAAGCGCCAACAAGAAATTCTATGGGCGTGCGTTGAGAGCTTTCTGGACCGGCCAGAGTTCTGTAGACAC